>CAZMRW010000001.1:0-137055 GCA_964568805.1 uncultured Methylococcaceae bacterium
CGTGCCAGCTTTTCTTTTTAATTCATTCGGTTATAGCTTAAGTAAGTGCCATTCCCGTTCGATGTCATTTTCTACCGTACCAGTCAAGATAACCACGCCACTGACCACATCGACGTCTATCGAAAAAGGATTCAGATGCTCACTTAACGCGTAAGTCGTCACGATTTTCGCTTTAAGCCACGCATCCGAAGTTTGCTCGGTCTCTTTCTCGTCTGCAGTCATCGCGCTGCTTATCAATAACAAAATTAATGCCGGAATGATTAAATAGTTCGTTTTCATATTCAACTCCTATAACTGTGAATATAGTTTCAAAGTCTGGAGGTTAATCCCAGCGTACTGGACACGATCAGATAAATGGCTACGATAAGATTCAGAAGCTGGGGCATAATCAATATGAGAATATCGACTCCATATTGCTTAATGAGATATTCATTTTCATTGGCGTATTCCTCGGGTTACAGGCTGGAAAGGCAAGAGTGCCGCCCGCGGCCGCCATTCATTACAGATAACCGTAGATTGGCGGTCGCATTCAGCGGCGAGGGCTACTCAACCCGGTTTCTTGACCCAAAGCCTGCACCAACCTTCGGGACTGATATTTCCATCGACCAGCATGCAGGAATTGGGCGCGATAAAGTGCATGCAGTTGCCGCACTTCTGATCATCCTTCGGTTGATCCTGATATTGCGCTTGTGTCTTGCTTAACTTGCCGGCCTCGGCCACACTCAAACGCGGCAAGCACAATGCGCATCCGGAGGCAAGCAAGCTGCGCAATACGATTCGGCGGGATTGACTATATGTTGACATGGTTAATTCTCCTGTCGCAAAATCAAATAAAATTGGAAAAATTCCCTGATCCATTGCTTAACTTCCTCAAACGAAGTTAAGCAATATAAGCAATAATGGAAGGCTCCTATTTAAACTTTGAAACAGCCTTCTCCACCGAGGTTTTAAGGTCATCCCATGCATTTTCCAGTCCCGGCTTGAGCTCCTCCCATGCCTCCTCACCTGACTCTCGCAATGCTTGAAATTTAGTTTGTGCAGCCGCCCGTTTGGCCTGCAACCCCTCGATTTGCTCGTAATACTCGATTTTGGCCTCAGCTTTTGCCTTGTCCGCTTTGGCCTTTAGTTCATCAATCTTGGCGCCCCATTCCTGTAATTGAGCATCGAATTTCTCTTGATAGGCTTCTTTCTTGTTCATGATATTTCTCCTCATGTGGTTACTCTCTATGTGATGGTAAAAAGCTCCGAAATCCCATCATTATCGTTCAAGACTATCGGCGATATTAAATGGCAGCGCCGGAGTCTGAAAATGAATTAGTGTCAAGATGCTTTTTTCGTCACATGCCTCGGCCCGGAATAGTGGGCACTGTTGTTTCCGGAATATCGGTTATGGTCACTTCGACACGGCGGTTTTGCTGACGTCCCGCAGCGGTTGAGTTTGTTGCAATCGGGTAATCCTCTCCCATGCCTTGGGCGGTAATTCGTTCCGGCGCGATGCCGTTGCCAACCAGAAATGTTCTGACTGCTTCGGTCCGCATCTGTGAAATAGACACTTTTAATGGAAATCAAAAAAAAATCAGCGTTTTACATTGAGAAAATCATCTGACCATGCCCAATATGCCGATAATGATGAGATAAATGGCTATGATGTAATTTAACAAGGCCGGACGAATCAATATTAAAATCCCTGCGACCAGAGACAGAAGCGCATTTGCATTGATATACATAGGATCACCTTAGTCTTTAATAGTAAAAAAATTATTTCGACATCGGGTTATTAATCTGCCGTCAAGCCAATAAAAAAGCTAAACATCACAAAAATGTGACTCAACGTAGTCAAAATCAGTTCAAAAATTCCCCTCTTATGTTTACTGATGTATCAACATTTTTTTGGGACGCATGATTAAGCTGATAGGGCCTTTATTTCGTAGAATTGTTTCGTACTATTTCATTACTTCAGTCTGCTCTTTCTGAAGATCATCTCAAAAACGTTTGAGATTTGACTGCGACTTACCTTGTAATAAGGGTTTGAATACGTCAAGAATGTGTTTCTTGTTGTCCGGATACCACAAATTGCCCAGATGTCCGCCGTGCGGATAAATCATGGCGCGCCTGCCAAAGATGCTTTCCAGATACGCGATATCTTCCGCAGGGATCAAAATATCATCGAGGTTATGCATGAGAAATACGGACTGGTTTTTTTCCAATAAGGGTGATATGCGTCGAATTGAATTCATTGTATCCAAAGATTTCAGGTTGATTTCCTTGTTGTAGATTCGCCTTAACCTGGGAATAAGAAACTTCTCCACATAGCCCATCAGGCCAAATGAGCGCGCCTCTTTCATCCGTTCGCTGCGCTTTCCCCAACTGATGTGAGTTTTCAAAATCGGCGGATCATTGACAAGACCGGTCACGTAAATGGAGTCTCCGACCGAATCGTTCATGGTTTTCCCGATCAGGTATTCGATCTGTCTGTCTGTGAGCCCAAGGCGTTTGTTCCAGTCCGCAAAATAATCCGGATCGTTGATATCATGCCTCAGCGCTTCCGCCAGCACGCCAAAGCTATAGGCTTCGAGATAGGCCCTGTGCTTGGGTCCATATTCCTTGCCGATATCGGCCATACGGTCAATTTTTCTGGCCGCCTCAAACAAATCGACGGGCGGATTCACTAAAAGATAGGTGTCGATGCCGATTTGCCGTTTTTCTGATTCCATTTCGCTGATATAAGCGGTGTACAACGCACCGTCGCTGATGCCCAGCATGCCGATTTTCCCGATTTGGGGATGGTACCGGTTATTGACATCATGCAATACTCGTTGCAGCACCGAATAGAGATCTCGAGTATCTTCCCGAATATAGCCGGGATATCCCGAAGTGCTTGCCGCCAGCGTGAAATTCCAGTTGAAGCGGGAAGGCAGGATGAGCGCATGAAATCCGTTCGCCGCAAACCATTCGGCCAGGAATCTTGCGGTCCCGGAATAAGCCGAACCGGCTAAACCCGGAATGATGAAAATAAGCGGAGCCGGTCCATTTTGTTGGTAAAAGCGATAGCGCAACTCGCCCATCCCTTCCAGCAAATAAACGTCATTCCGTTGAGCCAATATTTTGACGCGAAGATCCTTTATTTCGCTCGTTGGCGGATTTTCGGTGCCTTGCAAAAGGCTGACGGTCGCAGTGGCCAGATACGGATTTATATAAGGGTAGTGGTAAGAACCTTCGTCAATTCTTTGGGCATAAGCACCGGACTGGAAAGCCAAAACCGCAAAGAAAATACAGGATATAAGCATGGCTGATTTTTGTTGTCGCATTTCATGCCTCCTAATGTTGCCGATTGTCGAGCGGGCGCTGTTAAATGAGATGATTCAGTCCTTTGACAATACTTTTGGATCAATATCCATGCTCTCCTTTTTTATTTTGAGCATTGCCAGGCGACAGCCGGCCTTTCTCGCCATCCTTCATAAAGACGGTAAGGCTGGTGAAAGGGATCTCGATGGAACATTGGTCGAACCGTTTCTTCATTCGGCGATTGAATTCCCGCCCCACTTCCCACTGTTTGATCGGTAGGGTCTTGATGCGCACCGAATCCGACCGTCAGCCCCACAACGCCCATGCCAGCCAGCATAGAAGCGATATTGATACCTAGTCGGGTAGGTTGGGTTAATAGCTTTATCGTTAATCCAACATATCTAAGCCCCAAAAAGTTGGGTTGCCAAGCGGCAGGCAACCCAACCTCTCCGGCTGGGCACGCGCCGACGAAAAGAAACACCAGAACAACAGCCAACAGAAAACAATGAAGGGATAACGTTTCATGGTTTGATTTCCTGTGTGAATAGAACCAATGAACGACTCTTGAGAACATAATGCTCGCCGGCCAGGTAATCACGACCTGGAGCCTCCGTGCCGGCGGTATTCAGCACCAGCCGCCAGCAGGTATCCGCATCAAAATTCATAAGAAGAAAAGGGATTTCTCCATCATGGGCATTCAGCAGCAACAGAAAATCATCGTCCAGAATAGGCTGGCCGTGCTGATCCCGTTCATCGATGCCCCGGCCCGCGAGATAGACGCCCAAACAGTGGGCGAAGGATTGATTCCATTCTTCTTCGCTCATTTCCTGGCCGCTCGGATTGAGCCAGATGATGTCTTTGATTCCTATGCCTTTGATGGGTCGGCCCTGGAAGAAATGTTGACGGTGAAAAACCGGATGTTGTTTGCGCAGATGGGTCAATTGCCGCACAAAGGCAAGCAGTTCCCGGTCTTCGGGTTGCAATTCCCAGTTCAGCCAGCTGATCTCGTTATCCTGGCAGTACGCATTGTTGTTGCCCTGCTGGCTGCGTCCCATCTCGTCCCCCGCCAGCAACATAGGCACGCCCTGGGAAAGCAGCAGCGTCGTCAGGAGATTGCGTTTCTGTCTGGCACGCAAGCTTCTAATGGCGGGATCGTCCGATGGGCCTTCCACGCCACAGTTCCAGGAGGTGTGATCGTCAGAGCCATCCTGATTATTATCGAGATTGGCTTCGTTATGTTTCTCCTGGTAGCTCACCAGGTCATGAAGTGTGAAGCCATCATGCGAGGTGACGAAGTTGATGCTGGAATAAGGCCTTCGGCCACTGCATTCGTAAAGATCGCTGGAACCGGTCAGACGGTAGGCCAGATTGTCGATCAGCCCGCCTTCACCTTTCCAGTAGGCTCGAACCTCATTACGGTGCTTGTCGTTCCATTCGGCCCAACCCACCGGAAAATTGCCAACCTGATATCCGCCTTCGCCCAAATCCCAAGGCTCGGCAATGAGCTTGACCTGAGAAAGTACCGGATCTTGGCAGATAATATCGAAAAAAGCGCTGAGGCGGTCCACTTCGTGCAACTCGCGGGCGAGCGTCGACGCGAGATCGAAACGGAAGCCATCTACATGCATTTCCAGTATCCAGTAGCGCAGGCTATCCATGATCATCTGCAGGACACGGGGGTGCGTCATATTGAGGGTGTTGCCGCAGCCCGTATGGTCCATGTAATACCTTGGATTGTCCGGGGTCAGGCGGTAATACGTCATATTGTCGATGCCGCGGAATGACAAGGTCGGTCCCCACTGATTGCCCTCGGCGGTATGGTTGTAGACCACGTCCAGAATGATCTCGATACCGGCTTGATGCAGGGTCTTGACCAGGGTTTTGAATTCGCTCACCGGGTCGCCGCAACCATAACGTCCCTCCGGCGCAAAAAAACCGATGGAGTTATAACCCCAATAATTGCGCAAACCCTTATCCAACAAATGGCGGTCGTCGACAAATGCTTGAATGGGCATCAGTTCCACTGACGTTACGCCGAGCCTGCGCAGGTGCTCAATAACGGGTTCTGCTGCCAGGCCGGCATAGGTTCCGCGTAAAGCCGGCTGTACTTCGGCATGGAGCTGGGTAAATCCTTTCACGTGCAGTTCGTAAATGACGGTATCATGCCAGGGAATTTGCGGCGGCCGGTCGTATTCCCAGGTAAAGGCCGGATTGATGACCTGGCATTTCGGCATAGCCGAGGCGCTATCACGCCGGTCGAAAGACAAATCCTCTTTGTTATGCCCTATCTTATAGCCAAACAAGGCATCGTTCCATCGCAACGGCCCGACAATCGCTTTTGCGTAAGGGTCGAGAAGCAATTTGTGGTGATTGAAACGAAGCCCTTGCGCCGGTGCGTAGGGGCCAAAAACACGGTAGCCATAAAGCCAGCCGGGCCGGGCTTCGGGCAGGTAGCAGTGCCAGATCTGGTGGGTCTGTTCCTTTATCTCCAGGCGCTGAATTTCGTGCCGACCCTTGACATCGAACAGACAGAGCTCCACTTTTTCGGCATGCTCGGAAAATAAGGCAAAATTGACCCCTTTATCTTCCCAGGTCGCTCCCAAGGGATAAGGCTTACCGGGCCATATCGTTGTTATCCTCTCAGTCATGCATGTGACCTCCACATTACAAAACTTGAAAAAGATCCGACTGTAACGTGACATGCACCCGTGTGCGGTCAACGAATATCGGATACAGTGCAGGAGTAAAGCAATTGTTCTTCGTCCCTGGAAAAATGGAGTTATTTTTCCAGGGAATAGTACCGCTACGTGAAATAGTGAGTTACGAGGCGCCTAATGATGGTTGGAACGCCGATGACTCTATCTATAGACATACGGTTAAGGTTTGGTTGTGAGAAATTAAATGAAATTTCGACAATCGGCTAACTGATTAATTCAGCTTTCTTAAAAGCGCATTTAAAGAAAACGGATTGAAAAGTCCAGGAGTGGGCTTTTTCAACACGTGGATAGTGTTGAAATTTCTATATGGTTGACTATGTCGGATACCCTGTCCCTATCAAGCCTGCCCGGTTCGATTGAATAGAGATTTGCCGTGCCGCAAGCAACGCCCAGTTTTATGGTGTCATCAAGGCTAGTTCTATTGAGTCTAGCGACGGCCAGACCGGCTATCATGGCATCGCCGCAACCGATTTTGGTGACTATGCTGCCTGGATTTTGGTAAATGCAGGCCGACAGCGCAATATGCTTGCCCACCGCGATGAGCCCTTGATGCCCTCGCGAAACATAGACCCATTCGATCCCTTGATCGATCAGGGTGCGGGCGGCAGCGACTATGGCCTGTTCATCCGGCAGGGTTGCGCCAATGATTTCTTCCAGTTCCTGTTGATTAGGCTTAGTCAGATAGGGTTTGGCTTTCAAGCCTTCAAGCAGACTGCGGCCGCTGGAATCCAAAAAAGTAATGGCCGATTTTCTGTGACAATTTTCGATGATGGTTTGATAAAAATTGTCGGGTGCGCCGGGCGGAAGGCTGCCCGAAAGAATCACAATATCGCCGGCAGTGATATTGGTATCAATGGTGTCGATCAGCGTCAGGCAATCGTCAATGGTCACGGTAAACCCGGCTGTTCTGATATGGGTTTCCCTGTTTTCGCTCGAATCGAACAGCGTGATGTTGGTTCGCGTTTTTCCCTCGACGGCGATCAGATCGGCTTCCAGCAGATCGGATTCCAGTTCATTGAACAAATGCTTGGACTTGCGTCCGGCAAAACCCAGGCAAATAACGGAATGCTTCAGTGATTCCACCGCTTTGGCCACATTGATTCCTTTGCCGCACACAAACTCGGTACTGCTTTTAGCCTGTAAGTTATCCCGGTCTGCAAGTCCATCGACTTCAATAAAAAAATCGATGGCCGTATTGGCCGTAACGGTAATGATTTTAGCCAAGGTTAATCCGAATTTTTGTTTTCGCCATTGGAAGTGGCAGTTTAACATAATAGTTGTCCGGACCGGCAATTACAGGCTATCTCGAGTCAATAATTGTGTCGATGATTGGACCTTACGGCATAGTAATACAGCAAGCCTCTGCACTGCAGACAGCCGGGTTCATCATCAGCGCCTCTTACACGGTACGGTTCAATGTTAGGTGGCCGATAAAATGGCGAGAGGAAATGACCTTAATGACTCTCGAACATAGAGTTGACGATATCCTTCAGCCGCCGGGGCCCTAGGCAGGCATTGAGTAAACTGTTCCTGGTAGCGCATTGGCGCCTGCAGCGGTAATTCCAGCCAGGTATCCGTCCAGACATTATCCAACAGTTCGCCTGTCTCAGTGTTAAACAGGCTCGACATTAGACGGGGCACCACGATAACAGCAAAATTGTGTTGATCCTTTCTTGCAAAGGCCAGCAAGTGATCGGCATACTGGCCGTGGATGTCAATTTTCAGATAGTCTCCGTGCCGAAACAGGGCGGCATGGCGATGCCGAAAGCTTAAGGTCTGCATGACTACAAAAAGCTTGATGCGTCCATCTTCCATATTGTCCAATAATGAATTGATAAAGTGCGGCCGATCAAAATCCGCTTGCGCCAACAGAGTCTCCATCTCTGTCAGTAATTGACTGTTTTGGTTGAAATTAACCGGTCTCCGATTATCGGGATCGACCAGGCTGAATTGCCATAACTCGTTGCCTTGATAAATATCCGGCACGCCCGGTGATGTCAACTGCAGCAGAGTTTGCGCCAAGGCGTTATACAAACCGGGTTTTCGGATTTGCCGCTCAAAGCCGGTGAAATCCTGTAAAAAAAGCGGGCTTTCAGTGACATCCAGGCAATGGGAAACAAATTGGCTGACGGCGTGCTCATAGTCTTCATTCGGATTGATCCAGGAGGTATAGAGTTTCGCTTCACGAATTGCCTTGATCATGTAGTTCCGGATTCGATCCAGATAATCCGCCCGCTCTGAATCATTCAATGGAGTTAATGGCCAGGTTCCAAGCAATGCCTGATAAAACAGGTATTCGTCATTGCGAGCGATGGCCGTACGGCTTATTTTGGTTTTTTGGGATTTGTTCATTTGTCGCCAACGTAATACGGCTGTCAGCCATCGTTCTGGAATTTCACTCAGTACATTGATTCTGGCGCGCACATCGGCGCTGTGTTTGGAGTCATGACTGGACAGACATAACATGCTGTGTGGCCATTTCTTAACCCGTTCCTGATTAAAGTGATGGAAGGCATTGACCGAATTGCCTATTTGCCGTGGATCGCCGCCCACTTCATTCAGGGAAATGAGCCGATTATATTGATAAAGCGCGGTATCTTCATAACCTTTGGCCATCACCGGTGCGGTATACTGTTGAAACTTCATGACGAACTTCAGCATATCCCTAACCGGAACAACCGCTTGGTGTTCCATCAGCAGAATGTCTCGAACGAACTCAAACACCGTTTTATCAGCCGCCCGGCTTCGTTGTTTGGCCTGCTCAATCGCCCAGTTAATATATTGACTGTCCTTTTTGCTTGCGGCCGGACTGTTGATGTAGGTGCGATAAACCGGAAAGCAGGCGATGACTTCCGACAAGGCATCCCGCAATGAGTTGAGCGTATAGTCGCGGGTTTTGGAGCTCAGCTCGGCGATTTTGCTCAACTGATTGGCCAGTACGTTCAATTCGCTGGCCAGCGCGGAAGTCATGACCTGTTTTTTAGCCTGATAGACCAGTTCGTCAAAATCCTGACGAAACCCTATAAATCGCACATAAGCGCGCGAAAGCGGCTTTTCCGCCGAACCATCAATCAATACGCCGTTAACGATATTGGTAAACGTATAGCCTGTGCTGCCATGGATCGGCCAGTCGCTGGATAAATATTCATAGTTGGCGACAATTTTTTCGGCGACGATGTAAACGGGCGGACTATCCTGACCGGTATTTCTGTTTAAAATCGCCGCAATGCTCTTATTAAGGTGTTGATAATAGGCTACCGGATCGTACAGGCCATCCGCGTGATCGATACGCAGTCCCTCTATCTTGCCCTGTTCAATCAGTGACAGGATAAGCTGATGGGTCGCCTCAAACACCTGTCCATCTTCAATGCGCAGACCGGCCAGGTCATTGATATCAAAAAAACGGCGGTAATTGATTTCATCGCCGGCAACCCGCCAATAAGCCAGCCGGTAAACCTGCTGTTCCAGTAACGCATGCAATTCGCCGCTGTCTCCGGTAATCCGGTTAATTTCCGCGACACGAAAGGAAATGAAGCGGATGATGGGCGGACTGTCCGTGCAGAGTCTGGCCAGGTGTTTTTTAAAGACTTCTTTATCCCGCTTGCGTTCGTCGATTTTTTCTTCTGTCGTCTCCGTGCGTAAAGGCAATTTGCTGAAACTGTTGTCGATGGTCTGATATTCCAGAAACACCGGATCGTCTGAGGCAAAGGCATTCAGTAATTGTTCGTGTTGCGAACTCAGGATCACAGGATAAGTCTGCGGGTCGACGGGAAACCGGTGTTGAAAGTAGATTATGCTGAACTCGCCCCGCTCGGCATCGAAAACGAGTGTCAGTTTCTGCTGATCCAATACATTGCCATAATGGTCGCCCAGGACAGGAATCAGTATTTTATTTTGCAGAGTTTTCTTGATGGGGTGCCAATCAATGTCAAAAAATGACGCGTAGCACGATGCCGGGCCGTTCTCCAGCACGTCAAGCCACCAGATATTGTCGCTGCCCATGATGCCCATGTGATTCGGGACGATATCGGCGATCAGGCCCATGCCGTTCCGCTGTAATTCGGCGACAAAACGCTCAAAATCCTCATGGCTGCCGATTTCCGGATTCAGTTCGTTATGATCGACGATATCGTATCCATGACTGCTGCCGGGGCGGGCTTTCAGAAAAGGGGAGGCATAACAGTGGCTGATGCCGAGTTGGCGAAGATAGGGAACAAAGCGGGCGACTTCGGCAAAAGTAAACTGCCTGTTAAATTGCAGGCGATAAGTCGACACGGGAATGGTCGGCCCTTCTTGCTGAAGGGAAAGTTCAGACATATCCGGTCCCCTGTCCTGCGGAATGGGAAGGCCGGCTGTCATGCCGGTCATGTGCCGGGTTCCTCCAGGCAAAAAATGACTGTCCAGGGACTTAAACGACCTTGATCCGGGTTTTTGTTCAAGTCGGAATCACTGGCAAACAGCACCTCCCCGGCACAAGACCAGTCAACTGTTGCCGGCTCATTGCCCAGATTCGCCGCCAGCATTAGCGTGGAACCATCGTTCAGGAGCCATCGCACGGCTAATGCCCGCTCATTCAAGAGTTGGAATTGGGCTTGGCCGCCAGACATTCCGCGTATTCTCGGTGTAATATAACGGCGGCGGATATGCAGTAAATGCCGATGATAATCAAGCCATTGTCGGTGCGGAGCCTGGTTTATCTCATCCCATGCCAGCTTGGCCGACAGATAGGTTTGATCGTCATCGGGCCGCGGTATTTTACGGAGCATTTCATCATCGCTAAACTTCTGGAGCTTGGCAAATTCCTGCAGCCGGCCCTGAGCCACTTTTTCGCTTAATTCTTCGGGAAAGTCTACAAAGTAGGGGAACGCTTGGCTGCTGGCCCATTCTTCTCCCATGAACAACAACGGCGGCGCTGGCGCCAATATTAAGATCGCGGTTGCCGCGCGCAAGGCTTCCGGTGCGCAAAAACTTGAGATACGCTCGCCTAGGGGGCGGTTGCCGACCTGGTCATGATTCTGTAAGAAGGATACAAAGTCCGTCAGCGGCAAATCCGAACAGGGTTCGCCCCGCGGTTTCCCGTCCCGATAAGCGGATGATTCGCCCTGATAGGCAAAACCTTCGGTCAGGCAGCGGCCCAGATGGCGAATTGGTTGTTGCCGATAATCCTGGTAATAACTTTCGGTTTCTCCCGTTAACAGAACATGCAGAGCATGATGAATATCGTCATTCCATTGGGCATCGTAATAACGGTAAGGTCTGGATGGATCGCGTCTTAAGTAATGAGCCATATTATTGTCGTTTTCCAGCACCAAATAGACGGGACGATCATATCCCGGTCCTAGATGAACCGCTTCGGACAGTTCTTCAAGAATATCGGGTGAGCTGTCATCAAAAATGGCATGGACGGCATCGATGCGCAAACCGTCGAAGTGATATTCTTCAAGCCAATAAAGCGCATTGTGGATAAAAAACCGGCGCACCCAGTAATTGTGGCCAGTATCAAAATTAATGGCCTCCCCCCACGGCGTATGAATGCGATCCGTGAAAAATGCCGGCGCATACCGATGCAGATAGTTGCCCTCAAGGCCGAAATGACTGTAAACCACATCGTTGAATACCATCAGGCCCTTGGTATGGGCCGTTTCAATCAGATCCTTGAGGTCGTCGGGCGACCCGTAGCTGCTGTCGGGCGCAAACGGCAGCGCGCCGTCATAACCCCAGTTTCGTCGTCCGGAAAAATCGGCAATCGGCATTAACTGGATGGCGGTTACGCCCAGATCGACCAGATAATCCAGACGTTTTTTTACTCCTTTAAAAGTCCCTTCTTCGGTGAAGGCGCCTACATGCAGTTCATAAAACACCACATCTTCCCAGGGGCGGCCTTTCCAGTCAACATCCTGCCAAGCCCATGCCTCAGGATCGATCACCTGGCTGGAACCATTGATATCCTGCGGTTGATAACGGGACGCCGGGTCGGGAACATAATCCTTGCCGTTGATGAGATACTGGTAATAAAACCCGCTACCGGCAAGTTCGGTCGTAATACCGTGCCAGCCATCCGCTTCTGCGGCCATGTGCAACCTGATTTCAGGTGCGCGTCCTTGCAGGCATAATTCCACTTTATCGGCGCCCGGCGCCCATAAGCGAAAATTGATTCTGCCGTCATCCAGAATCCGGGTTCCAAAAGGCATGTAATGGAATCGGTGGGTTGCCATGAGCCGGTCTCAAGATAATTCAATCCGGTCAAGGGCGCCATGTTGCAGTGATACCATTAAGGTCAGGTGCTCACGCAATTGACGGGTCAACAGGAAATTTTGACGTACAAATTCTTTGGCTTTAAGTCCCATGTCCTGCATTTTTTGCTGTTGATTAAACAGGTAACGGATACGCAACGCGGCTCCTTCCGGCGTGTTGACTAAAAATCCGGTATGAAAATTTATCACCTGCAAACGAATGCCGCCGGTATCGCCGCCAATAACCGGTTTGCCTTTCCACAGGGCTTCGGTTACGGTCAGTCCGAAGCCCTCTTTTGTTGATTTTTGCAGAACAATGTCCGCAAGCCGCTGGAGTGCATTGATCGTGCGGTGCGAATCAGGCGGCAACAGCAGTATTTTGATATTGGGATCATCGCCGGCCGCCGAGCGAACTTCGCTGAGTACGGCATCTCCTTCCGGGTCATCGGTTGCCCCGCCGCCGGCCAGCACCAGTTGCAAGGAGGGGATATAACGCTGGGCCAGTTTATAGGCTTCTATGACACCCAGCGGATCTTTAAATCGATCATAGCGCGAAATCTGCGCGATCATGGGTGTATTGGGATCGATGCCAAAACGTAACCGCACGGATTCTAATTCATCTTGAGCCATATCCACATTCTTGTCACTCAACGGGTCAATACTGGGCGGAATGATATAAGCGGGATGAGGCAATAATTGAACAAACTGGGGTAATGAAAAAATGCTGGCTTCATAGCCACGGACAAATCGTTCGAGAAACCGCCAGGTTCCACGGTACGGATGACTGGCGTCTATGTGGCAGCGCCAGATCCATTTGCCCTTTCGATTACGGCAATGCTTAATCATTGCTACGGGTTGCGGGTCGTGAATAAAGACAAAGTCCGCGTCTTCCAGAATGGAATGCAATTGATTGGCATTTTGTTCATTCACGTCTTGAAAATGGTTCAGCAAATGATCGGGAATCGTGACCCTGTTGCCTTGTATGGCGTTGTGGATACTTTTTGTGCACTGGTAAAATTCGCTATCGCCGCTTATGACCTCCCAGCGGGTATCGATTCCCAGTTCCCGCGTCAGCGGCACGAGTTTTTCCAGTATTTCGGCAACGCCGCCGCCAATGCGAGTGGAATTGACATGAACCACGGTCTTGCCTTTTAAGAGTCCAGCCAATTGTTGCAGATGCCGGATGACATCTTCGCCCGTTACTGCGGCATAAGCTTCTAGCATCGTAGTCATGGCGCCACTTCCTTAAAGTAGTTTTGAAAGGTTGCAGCCACAAGCTGGCGTAAATCGACCAGGGTATTGAAGTAAGGATCGATACCGGTTAAGCAGTCAATTAAGGGCTGATAAGATTCACCAAAAAAAGCCAGCCAATGACGGAAATCATCGATTTTGTCCTGAGTTCGGCGGCGCGCATCGATAAAATGGTAAAACACGCTGCTTGCCGACATTCTGGGAATCAGAGCCGACATTTCATGCGGTTCCCTGATTTTGGTGTGCGTATCAAATACTACAATCTGCGAGCGGATAAATTCAAACCGCTGCGAGGCATGAAACCATTGCAAATATTCGCTTTCTTCTAATCGATTGTCTATGCATTCCAGTAAATGGTAGCGCAACTCTTCCAGGTCATTGAAGGAGGTCGGATCCAGGACGGCCAGTTGTTCTCCCAGTTTCGCGTCATGCAGGCTATGACGCACCCAACTGGCAAAATCGTTGATGTATTCCAGTTCATCAAAATGCGGCAATAATAAATGGGCCCAGAAATGGTAGTACAGGCTGTCCGGACTCAGGTTGTCGATATGATCGCGGAACTCTTTTAAGGTATTGGCGCGTTTATGGGTCGCGATCGCGATCAATTCACAATCCTTTAGCACAAAGGGGGGTATTTGAGTCTCTGGCTTATTATTCATCGTGTTCATGTTTAAAACCCCATAGCGGTAGATTTAAATGAATGATGTGTTTGCTAGAATCAACTTTCCGTAACTAACGTACCAACCGGCAGCGGTCAGAAATGTTTTTTCATTTATTCCGGAAACAGAACCCTTTCCTATTGTTTGCAAGCCTTTGAATTTTCAAGGAGGCAAATTTGTTTAATTTAAATTAAGAGGCTTTTATAGCTGACGGAGTTCAATTTTGGGCTAAAAAGATTATTAAGTAAGCAGCGCATGTCTATTATTCCGTTTAATCGTCGAAGCCAGGCTGGTTTGTGTTCAAAAACAGTCTTGTGATCCCGAGAAGTAACGTCTGCTTTCTGTTTTGAAATGCCCCGAGTCAGGGTTATAAGAAGGCTGCTAACGCTGGTGCCTCCAACGGAAATAAGTGCCGTTATCACAAACCCAACTCGCGCGCTGGGTTCCGGTTTTGGTGGTGCGCAATTGGCAGTGATGCTCAGCCTTGAACTGTTCCCAGTGCTCATCATCAAAATCAACTCTGAAATATAAACTGGTTAAAATTACAACAAGGAGAACGAAAAATAGAATAAGAAATGCATCAATCGGTTTTTCTTGAGTGAACAGCCGGATTTGTGAGCCCAATTTTTTCAAGTTCATAATTAAAACCCAAATTAAATACATTCAATATACACTGATTTATAATTCGGACAAATTTAAGTAGTTGTACTTTGAATCGATCGACTGTTTATAATCGGGCCGGCTGATTTTTCACAGGGTTGTTAAGTCAGGACATTCGCAGCAAATTGAATTGCTAATGACATATCCTCATGTGTAGTAAGGACACTTTAGAATCTGGCGGGCATTGTACTCATCGTTTTACGGATAGAAATCGAGACTTGCTCTGTTTGTCGTTAAAAAGATACCGTTCGACGGGAGCCCAATCAACGGCGCGGATGAGGGCGCCCCGTACGAACTGTCATTTGGATTAGCTGTTAATGGCGAAACTCTGACAGAGTGATTTTGGTCTATATATTTTGTGATAGTTTTATCGAAAGGTTTAATAAACGAGGCGATAAGGACAAAAAGAAAACGGACTGAATATGCTGAATCAGAGGGTCATGGATATTTTTATGTTACCCGTGGCCGGCCGGCCATCAATGCAAGCGGATGGAATACCTTGAATGAAAAATAAATATCTAAATACAGTCTCTCAATATAAAGCAGACGATAATATAAACTAGATATTATATTAATTTTTTAAAAGTATTGGAGTCGCGGTGATAAGTTATAATAAAAAAAATGTTCATGTATATCGATTCTGATATAATATATTTATTTTGTCGTAAGGTGTAAATATGACCGATTATCAGAATTTATCTGAAAATGAATTACAGGCTGTTATTGAGAGTGCGGAAAAAGCTTTAAAATTAAAACAAGCCAATAAGCGAAAAGAAGTGATTGCGCAAATTAAAGAACTTGCGGCTTCCATTGATCTGACAATCGAAATTATCGAGACTGAAAAAAAATCTGTTCGTAAGGGTGTTAAGGTGCCTGTCAAATATCGGCATCCCGAGGATCAGGAGAAGACCTGGACGGGTCGCGGGGTGACGCCAAAATGGATGCGTGATTTATTAAATTCCGGTCATAAGTTATCCGAGTTCCAAGTGTAATTGTCCTGAACAGGAATTGCAGCAAGGGCGCTAAGGTGTTTCTATACTTTTAGCGCGATTTTTTCGGCTGCATATTAGAGAAATCCGTCCCAAACGATTATTACCTTAATTCATGCAAAAAATTAAGCAGTAAAGTCGTTTTCCAGCAGTTTGGCATGTGCTGCGGCCAGTCTTGCGATGGGGATGCGCGGTGCTGAGCAGGAAACGTAGTCCAGTTTGATATGGTGGCAAAACCGGATCGATTGAGGATGTCCGCCCTGTTCGCCGCAAATGCCGATTTTGATGTCAGGCCTTGTGTTGCGGCCGAGTTCGGCAGTCATTTTCATTAACTTGCCGACGCCTTTAATGTCGAGCACTTCAAACGGGTTATCTTTAAGCAGACCCGCTTCGTTATAAAGCGGTAAAAATTTGTTTTCCGCATCTTCACGGGAAAAGGAGAAAGTCGCCTGAGTCAGATCATTGGTTCCAAATGAGAAAAACTCGGCGTATTCAGCCAATTGACCAGCACGTGTGCAGGCGCGCACGGTTTCTATCATGGTGCCGAATTTAAAATCGAGGGTAAGTCCATACTGCTTTTCAACTTCCTGCTGAATCTCGAGCACATACTCGTTTACTTTTTTCAGTTCTTCGGCAGTGATGACTTGCGGAACCATGATTTCCGGAGCGATGCGGAGATTTTTCAGGGAGCAGAGTGCAGCGGCCTCCAGAATGGAGCGGATCTGCATTTTGTAAATTTCTGGGTAGGACATGCCCAGACGTACCCCGCGATGGCCGAGCATCGGGTTGACCTCATATAAATCGCGGACTTTTTTCAGCATCAACTGTTTTTTGGCGATGGCCTTGTTGATGATTTCTTCGTTAAGAAGATTAAATGGCCCTGGCAGAATTTCGTGCGTGCCCAGCGTTTCCAGGGTGACCCGCTGACCCATGATAATGGTTTCATACTGTTGCAGCGCCCGAATTTCATCCTCCAGCTGATGCTCGCTGGGGAGAAATTCATGCATGGGCGGATCCAGCAGGCGAACGGTCACAGGGCGCGGCGACATGGCGGTAAAGAGCTGGACAAAATCTTCACGCTGGATCGGGAATAGTTTTTCCAGGGCTGCGGTGCGGCTTTCGGGGTCTTCGGCGAGGATCATGTCGATGACCAGCGGCAAGCGGTCCTTGGCATTGAACATGCGCTCGGTGCGGCATAAACCGATGCCCGCCGCGCCGTAGCTAACCGCCATACGAGCGCGTTCCGGCGTGTCGACATTGGCATATACCTTGAGCTCGGCAAATTGGTCGGCCCAGGATAGTAATGTCTGTAATTCGCCGGAAACCGAAGGGTTGACCGTTGCTATTGCACCCAGATAAATGTATCCGGAGCCGCCATCTATCGTGATGACATCGCCTTCGCGGATATTGACATCGCCGACCAGGGCCTGGCGCGACTTCACGTCGATTTTGATATCTTCGGCGCCGGCGACACAGGCTTTGCCCATGCCCCGGGCGACTACCGCAGCATGAGACGTTTTGCCTCCACGGCTGGTGAGTATGCCTTGTGCGGCGAAAAAGCCATGGATGTCTTCCGGCTTGGTTTCTTCGCGCAACAGGATGACTTTTTCACCGGCGCGCCCCATGATTTCGGCCGTATCGGCGTCAAATACGCACTTGCCGCAGGCAGCGCCGGGCGATGCCGGCAAACCTTGCGCCAGAGGCGAGACCTTGTTGTCCGGATCAAGTTGAGGATGCAGCAACTGTTCCAGTAATTCGGGGTCAATTCGCAGCAGCGCCCGTTCCTTGCTGATGAGACCTTCAGCGACCATTTCTACCGAGGTTCTGACCATGGCGGCGGCGTTCATTTTACCGTTTCGGGTCTGCAGACAAAAGAGCACGCCGCGTTCGATGGTGTATTCGTAATCCTGAACTTCCCGGTAATGTTGTTCCAGTTTGTTGCGCAAGTCGACCAACTGCCGGTACAAATCCGGCATTTCTACAGCCAGTTCCTGCACCGGTTTGGGCGTTCGGATGCCGGCGACCACGTCCTCTCCCTGTGCATTGACCAGATATTCGCCATACATTTCGTTGGCGCCGGTTCCCGGATTCCGGGTGAAGCCGACACCAGTCGCACAGTCGTTGCCCATGTTGCCGAATACCATGGTAACGACATTCACGGCGGTGCCGTTTGCCATTTGAGGCGTAATCCGAAACTCGCGCCGGTAATCGACTGCGCGTTTGCCCATCCAGGAGACAAAGACGGCCTTGATGGACAGTTCCAGTTGTTCGTAGACGTCTTCGGGAAACGGTCTGCCGGTTTCTTCTTTAACCACTTGCAGGAACAACTCGCTGATTTCTTTCAGGTGGTCGGCACCAAGCGCCAGGTCGGCCTTGATGCCTGCCTGTCTCTTGATGTTATCAAAATGCACATCGAATTTTTCATCAGCAATGCCGAGTGCTACCTTGCCAAAGAGCTGAATGAATCGGCGGTAGGCATCATAACCGAAACGCGGGTCCTGAGTTTCTTCAATCAGACCCTTGAGCGTTGCCTGATTAAGACCCAGATTTAAAATGGTGTCCATCATGCCCGGCATGGAGATGGCGGAGCCGGAACGTACAGAAACCAACAGAGGATGGGCGCTTGCTCCGAAACGTTTGCCGGTGCTTTGCTCAATTTCATGGATGTGCAGTTTGACGTCATCCATCAAGCCGTCAGGGAGTTGATGATTTTTTAGATAATCCAGACAGGCTTCCGTGGTAATGACAAAGCCGGGCGGCACATTCAATCCAATCTGGGTCATTTCACAAAGGTTGGCGCCTTTGCCTCCCAGTAACACCTTGTTTTTTCCGTCGCCGTCGTGAAATGAATAGATGTATCGAGAGGTCATGGCTGTTCCCTGTAAATTGAATGGTTACCTGATGATTCTGCGGTTATTGTATTCCGGTTAAGATGAGTGTCAATCGCCCATCAGAGTTTTAATGTGACCGGCAACGCTGTTGGCCAAAGCTTTGAGGTTATAGCCGCCTTCCAGAACGGAAATGATTCTGCCATTGCCATAACGGCCGGCAATCGCCATCAGTTCTTCGGTTATCCAGCGATAATCCGATTCCAGCAAGTTGATATTGGCCAAGGGATCATCCCGGTGGGCATCAAAGCCTGCTGAAATCAAGAGCAATTCAGGTTTGAACCTGTCCAGTTCAGGCAGAATGGCGGACTTGTATTTTTTCATGAAGTCGATGCCGGTATCGCCGGCAGAGAGCGGTACGTTGATGATGTTGCCAACGCCTGTTTCTGACGGGTAGCCTGTGCCTGGATAATGCGGCATCTCATGGCTGGAGGCATAAAGCACGTGTGGCTGATGATAAAAGGCAGCCTGTGTGCCGTTGCCGTGATGGACGTCAAAATCGACGATGGCGATCCGTTCAAGCCGATAGTGGCGGCGAGCGTATTCGGCCGCAATCGCGACATTGTTAAAAAGGCAAAAGCCCATGGCCCGTCCGGGTTCGGCATGATGTCCGGGCGGGCGCACCGCGCAAAAGGCATTGTCGGCTTTATTACTGAGAATTTGATCTACCGCATCGCAAACGGCGCCTACCGCACGAAATGCGGCATTTTTTGATCCGGGCGACAGCACAGTGTCGGAATCGATGTGCCAAAGGCCCTTATCGGGCGTGGCATTTACGATCGCATCGAAATGATGTTGGGAATGTATCAGCCTGATTTGCTTTTCGGTGCCCAAGGGGGGCGATTTTCTGGTCAAGCCGGCATACTCGGGTCCGGACAGCGCTTTTTCTATCGCTCTAAGCCGGTCGGCGGATTCGGGATGGCCGGGGCCGGTATCATGCAATAGAAAATCCGGGTGGCTGTAATAAAGTGTTTTCACGAAGCCCTCTTTAATGAGATTGCTCATTCAACTGCTTTTTAACGGTTTTCTTGCATTTTGACAAGCTCATATGCCATTCGCAAAGACAAATCCGTTTGGGGTGTGGTTGTGCACCGGCATAAAAATAATAAGAAACTCTTTTATTATCCGATAGTTGATCGAATATGGACTGTTAATGGCCTTGATTAACCGTTATAATCGAACAATTTAATCAATCCAAGCTGGTGATGATAGTGGATATTAAATCATATATGCAAAGTCTGGGTGTTAAAGCCAGGCAAGCTGGAAGAGAAATCAGCCGGACCGACACGGGTAAAAAAAATCTGGCGTTGCTGAAAATTGCCGATGCTATTGAAAGCAGCCATGAGCGGCTGATCACAGAAAACCGAAAGGATATGGATGCCGGCCGCAATAATGGTCTGGATGAGTCCTTGCTGGACCGGCTTGAGTTAACCCCGAAAGGCATACGGGCAATGGTTGAAGGCTTGAAACAGGTTGCCGCCTTGCCCGACCCGGTCGGCGAAATCACCGATTTGAACTACCGGCCCAGCGGAATTCAGGTGGGACAAATGCGCGTGCCCTTGGGTGTGATCGGCATTATTTACGAATCCCGTCCCAATGTGACCGTCGACGCGGCAGCCTTGTGTCTTAAATCCGGTAACGCCTGTATTTTAAGAGGCGGTTCGGAGGCCATTCATTCCAATCAGGCGATAGCCGCCTGCATTGCCCAAGGTCTGGAAGCGGCCGGCTTGCCGATTGAAGCGGTGCAAATTGTCGCGACCGCCGATCGCGCGGCCGTGGGCGAACTGATTACCATGAATCAGACTGTCGATGTGATCGTGCCGCGAGGCGGCAAAGGTCTGATCGAGCGCATTTCCCAAGATGCGACGATCCCGGTGATCAAACACCTGGACGGTATTTGCCATGTTTTTATCGATGAGTCGGCCGATGTGGAAAAAGCCGTCAAGATTGCCGATAATGCCAAAACTCACCGTTACGGCGTATGTAATGCCATGGAAACGCTGCTGGTCGCTGAAGGCATCGCTAACCGGGTTTTGCCGGCTTTGGCCGATATTTATATCCGGAAAGGCGTTGAACTGCGCGGCTGTCTGAAAACCTGCGCCCTGATTCCGTCCTGCAAACGGGCGACGGAAGACGACTGGCATACAGAGTACCTGGCGCCGATTTTGTCTATCCGAATTGTCGCCGGCATCGACGAAGCGGTCGCGCACATCAATCGCTACGGTTCTGCGCATACGGACGCCATCGTCACCGAAAATTTCACCCTGGCCCGGCGTTTCCTGCGCGAAGTGGATTCCAGTTCGGTCATGGTCAATGCCTCGACGCGTTTTGCCGATGGTTTTGAATACGGCCTGGGCGCCGAAATTGGCATCAGTACGGATAAGCTGCATGCAAGGGGACCGGTCGGGTTAAAAGGGCTGACTTCGTTGAAGTACATCGTTCTAGGCGACGGCCATATCAGGCAATAAATGATCGGCATTTTCGGCGGCACCTTCGACCCGGTCCATTACGGGCATTTGCGCTCGGCGCTGGAAGTCAAGGAACTATTCAGCCTTTCTGAAGTCCGATTGATTCCAAGTTCGTTGCCGCCGCATCGCACACAACCCGTTGCTACGGCGGTCCAGCGCCTGCAAATGCTGGAGCTTGCGATTAGGAATCAGCCGGATTTAACCGTCGATACCCGCGAAGTGGACAGGGAAGGGCATTCCTATATGGTGGATACGCTTTGCTCTTTAAGAAAAGACTTCCCGGGCCAGACTTTGCTGCTGTTTATCGGCTCCGATGCCTTCAGCGGTTTGATGTTCTGGTATCGATGGCGGCATTTATTCGATTACGCGCATATCGTGGTCATGACCAGGCCCGGCTTTGCGATGTCGGCTTTGGACGACTATTATCAGGCCAGGCTGGCAGCGGATAAAGAGCAGTTGGAGCAATCGACAGCGGGAAAGCTATTCTTTCAGACGGTCACTCAGCTCGATATATCGGCTACCGCGATCAGGCAAATGATCGCGGAAAATCGAAATCCGGGTTTTTTATTGCCCGATGCTGTCATAGAATATATCCGGCGCAACCGGCTTTACGAGAAAAATTAATCTCATTAACCATCAGGAAATTGAATGCAAGCAGAAGAGTTACTAAAAATTGTTCAACACGTTCTGGATGAGCGTAAAGGGCAATATATAACGGTTATGGATGTTCGCGGAAAAACCAGTATTACCGATTATATGGTGCTGGTGACCGGTACCTCTGACCGTCATCTGAAGTCCTTATGCGACTATGTTGTGGAAAAGGTTAAGGAACACGGCTGTAATCCCTTGGGTGTTGAGGGTGATCTGGGTTCGGATTGGGTGCTGCTCGATTTGGGCGACGTGATCGTTCACGCGATGACAGCCCAGGCACGCGAATTTTATCAGCTTGAAAAATTATGGTCGGTCGATCGGCCCAGAGAGAGCGAACAGGCGGCTGGATAAACCTTCTTGAGCGATTCATCGGTTACTATATCAGGTAGTAGGGAATGCACCGCGTACCATTGCTAAAGTGTTTAGGTGAAAAAAACTTCAAAAAGGTACGAGGTACCCTCTGGGGCATAAATGCGTAGCCTACCAGGCTTTTATCTACCGGCATGCCCGCAGTTCATATTCTTCATTAGAATCAACCCAATCTGGCTATCCATTGTCACGATACGGTAAAATAATTCATTTTATTTGGATTCAATGACGACTGGTCACTCGATACCGCGCATCGCATTAACACCCGGAGAACCGTCGGGCATAGGTCCCGATCTTTGCCTGCAACTGGCGCAGGAGGATTTGCCTTTCGAACTGATCGTGGTGGCCAGTCCGGAATTATTGGCGCAGCGCGCTGAACAGTTGGGCCTGTCGATAAGCATTAATGCGTTTGACGCGGGCAAAGATCGGGCCCCTCACCGGGCGGGGTCGATTACGGTACTGGCTGCCGATCTAATGGAGCCTGTTCAGTGCGGCCGGTTGAATCCGGCCAATAGCCATTACGTGTTAAAAACCATTTCCAAAGCCGCCAAAGGCTGTGTCGATGGTATCTTCGATGCCATGGTGACCGGTCCCGTACACAAAGGCGCCATCAATGACGCCGGTTTTGCCTTTACCGGCCATACCGAATATATCGCCGAAATCAGCGGCGGACATCCGGTGATGATGCTGGCGACGCCGGGTCTTCGGGTTGCGCTGGTGACCACCCATTTGCCTCTATCCGAAGTACCGAAGGCCATTACCCATACACGCTTGCGAACAGTTGTCCGGATTCTTGACCATGATCTGCGTACGCGTTTTAATCTCGAAAATCCCAAAATATTTGTGTGCGGACTGAATCCGCATGCCGGCGAAAACGGCCATCTCGGCCGCGAGGAAATCGAAATCATCGAACCGGTCCTTGATGGTTTTCGTAAGCAGGGATTGAACATTATCGGCCCGTTGCCGGCCGATACCCTGTTTACGCCTAAATATCTTAAACCCGCGGACGCCGTGTTAGCCATGTACCATGATCAGGGCTTGCCCGTACTCAAACACATGGGCTTCGGCAATGCGGTTAATATTACTCTTGGCCTGCCGATCATCCGTACGTCAGTCGATCATGGTACGGCTTTGGAGTTGGCCGGTACCGGAAAAGCCGATTGCGGCAGCTTGAAATATGCTTTGCAGATTGCTTTTTCAATGACTTCTCACCTGTCCCGCTAAACATGACGCACATACCACGCAAACGCTTCGGCCAAAATTTTCTTCACGATTACGGCGTCATCAACAGCATTATTGCCATGCTGAATGCTCGAGCCGATGAGCACTGGGTCGAAATTGGCCCGGGGCAGGGCGCACTGACCGAACCGCTGCTTAAAAAAGGGCTACGCCTTGATGTCATCGAACTGGATAGGGATTTGGTCGCTTTGCTGACTGAAAAATTCAGCCGATATCCTAATCTGGCTATTTACAGTGCCGATGCCTTGAAGTTCGATTTCTCGACGCTGGCTGGACACGGCGAAAAACTGCGCATCATCGGCAATTTGCCCTATAACATTTCCACGCCATTAATGTTTCACTTGCTGGAAAATGCCGATTGCATCGAAGACATGCATTTTATGCTGCAAAAAGAAGTGGTTGACCGGATCTGTGCGGCGCCCGGCAGCAAGCAATACGGCAGGCTGAGTATCATGATGCAATACTATTGCGCGACAGAGCATCTGTTCGATGTCGGCCCTGAAAGTTTCGATCCGCCTCCTAAAGTGACGTCGGCTATCATCAAACTGGTCCCTCATCGGCAAGCCCCTGTACAGATTAATGATATGGCCAGATTTAAGGAAATTGTCACGATGGCGTTTTCACAGCGGCGGAAAACCATCCGAAATTCAATGAGAAAATTAATTACCGAAGACGATTTTGCCGGTTTGGCACTAGATCCTAGCTTAAGGGCGGAGAATATCTCGCTATACGATTTTGCCAGATTGAGTAATTTGTTGAGTCTGAGTCCTAAAATATATTGACAAACGATCGAGAATTAGTATGCGACAATATGTCACATTTATTAATTTATTTTTCTGACTACAATGTAATCAACTCTTGAGATGCAACTTCCTCCATGGCAAGTCAGAGTTATATCCTTCTCTAATGCGGCCTTACCAGCTGCATTTTTTTTGTCCAGAATTCCGCAAACCCATTCCTGGAACACCAAATCCAACACGTCAGGTCATGGTTCGGCATAATATTTTGTTGGAAAATCAGTACGTTTTCTGATAGATTCCAAAGCTGACTAAAGTTGAAATGGGATTCAGATAGAGAGAACACTATTATTTGCACGGTGCAGATAAAAACTATAACTATAACGATGTTATTTCATTATTGAATTGGGAGGGGAATTATGGACGCACTCGCAACGATTGCTGTTGAAATCCAGGCAACACTGGCCGGTGTTCTGGTCGTAGCACTGGTCACGATTTTAGAGATCCTGGATTTACGACGAGCGAAACATACTCACAGACAAAAAATTCAGGAACTTTCCGAGTCACTCGCCGGCGGTGACATCAAATCGTCAACGTTAGCGGGTTATGAATCGACTCGTTATTGTTTGATTTCAACGTTCAGTCTGATTCTTCAGTTTATCTTCGGATTGATTGTCTTTGCCTTTTTTTCCTGTTGGGCGTTATACCTCATTAATGAAGGTTTTACAGGATCGGCTATTCTTTCCGGAATTACCGCCTTAGTGGGCATCATAATGCCTTTTGTTGTATGGCTTGGCTGCAGGCGGAAAAGCAAGGAAATGGCTCAGTTAATCAAGAAAATCGAAAGCAGCCCTAAGGTCCAGCCGGTGACAGAAAAAGAACAGGCAATTCCGGCCGCGGCATTGGCCGAAGCCGAAATGGAGAAAGCTAAACCGGAACCCATTGCCGCCGCAAAGACAGTTGCTGAAGTTCAGCCTGATATTGCACCTTCTCCGTTAAAGCCATCAGCGCACGTACCGCCAGTCGCTGAAACTATCGCTGCCGCCGTTTCCGAAAAGGCGGACTTTTCGGAAAAAATACCTGAAGATTCAATGCTTCGGCGGCATTATCTGACGCATATTCAGGCAAGAACGCAGTCCCGGTTGCCGGGGCGTCCGACCGATTCGATGCTTCGGCGGCATTATGATTCGTTAATGGCAAGCCTGCAGGGGACAACTTCAAAACCGGCACCGGCGCCGATTCAGCCAATCGAGCCGGTGATAATCACTGAAAGTAAGGCCGAGGTCGGAGCTGCCGCCGTAAACAGGGAAAGCGTCAAGAAAGAAGGATTGCCACAGGATTCGATGCTGAGGCGGCATTATCTGGCAACATTGCGATATACGTTAGAGTCCGGCTTGCCGCCCCGTCCAACCGATTCCATCCTGGTGCGCCATTTTGACAACTGGACGAATCATTTTATCGAAACTGAGGTCAATAAGCGTCTTCATGGGCAGGGCGCATAATACACGAACTTCTTCTAAAGCGTTTCGGGTAGCTCGGCGGATATAGGCTGAGTACCCGAGACGTCCCGCGTTACACTGTTTCGTGGCGCGCCGCCGCGTGGACTGCCAGCTGTTTTTGGCTTAATTTTATCCCTGTCTCCCGAATTTAAGGGAGCCTCTAAAAATTATCCGTTCATGCTTCGACAGGCTCAGCATGAACGGATGAACTACTGATTTTATGAGGCTACCGTTCGCACTGAGCTTGTCGAAGTGCAATTTTTTAAACAGGAAATAGTATTTCCTGATCATCATAACCGTCATTATTAGCCAAGATCGATGGTTGGAATTTATAACAGATCAAAAAAATTACAACAGGTATGTTTTTTTCGATTTGATCGATCGTTTGAACCAAGCTGGCAGAAAAGGCCGGATTTTGTCATCATGCCTTTCTGCCGCAGGCCTTAATCCGGTATAATCTCAGTCATTTATAACTTAAGGTGCGTAGGTTTTATGTCGGAAATCAATAAAGTTGTACTGGCTTATTCCGGAGGTCTGGATACCTCCGTTATTCTGAAATGGTTGCAGGACGTTTATTCCTGTGAAGTAGTCACCTTTACCGCCGATTTAGGCCAGGGCGAAGAAGTCGAGCCGGCGCGGGCGAAGGCACAGGCTATGGGCATTAAGGAAATCTACATCGACGATTTGCGTGAGGAATTTGCGCAGGATTTTGTTTTTCCCATGTTCCGGGCCAATACCATTTATGAGGGAGAATACCTCCTGGGCACATCGATCGCCCGTCCGTTAATAGCCAAGCGCCTGATCGAAATCGCCAACGAGACCGGCGCAGACGCTATTTCCCACGGCGCCACCGGCAAAGGCAACGATCAGGTGCGTTTCGAACTGGGAGCTTATGCCTTACGGCCCGATATCAAGATAATTGCACCCTGGCGTGAATGGAATCTGACTTCTCGGCAAACGTTGCTGGCTTATGCTGAAAAGCACGGCATCCCTGTCGAAATGAAAAAAGGCAAGGCGTCGCCGTATTCGATGGATGCCAACTTATTGCACATCTCCTATGAGGGCCGCATTCTCGAAAATCCATGGTCGGAGCCCGAAGAAGATATGTGGCGCTGGACGGTTTCTCCCGAGGCGGCTCCTGACAAGGCAAGCTATATAGAACTGACCTATCAGCAAGGCGATATCGTTGCCATTGACGATATCCCGCATAGCCCGGCAGCCGTTCTGGAAAAACTCAATCAAATCGCAGGCAGCAATGGCATCGGGCGCCTGGATATCGTGGAAAATCGTTACGTGGGCATGAAATCCCGCGGCTGTTACGAAACACCGGCAGGAACCGTCATGCTGAAAGCGCACCGCGCGATTGAATCGCTGACCTTGGATAGGGAAGTGGCGCATTTGAAGGACGAATTAATGCCGCGTTATGCATCTTTAATTTATAACGGTTACTGGTGGAGTCCTGAAAGAAAAATGCTGCAGCAAATGATTGATGCTTCTCAGGTCAATGTCAACGGAAAGGTTAGGCTCAAGCTTTATAAAGGGAACGTCATTGTTGTCGGCCGCGCATCGGATACCGACAGTCTGTTCGATGAAAGCATTGCCACTTTTGAAGATGACGCCGGCGCCTACAATCAGAAGGATGCCGAGGGCTTCATTAAACTGAATGCCTTGCGCATGCGAATTGCATCAGCCAAACGACTCGGCAAGTCATAAAATAAATACAGGACAAATATGATTTAACTTGTATAATCAGAAGATAAATGCATGCCCATGTGCAACTAAGAATAATAATTGATGAGCCGGGATATTTTGTCAATGGCTTATGGAAGCCGTAGCTGGCCTGTTCAGGGTAAGCCGCGACAGGCTTGGACCTCTGTTGATATTGTGCGAACAGGTGTTCAGTCTGAAGCAATGCAGTCACGAACAGGCCGGGTTGTTTTCATGAAGTCCATATCGACAAATTCCCAGTTTGAAGAGAGTACATAATGAGCGATATACAAGAAAAAAAATCACAGTTAGTTGAAGCTCGAGGGGAACTGCAAACTATTCACCCGCCTTATGACTTGATGAAGGTTAACCGGATATTGCTGGCCATTGTTCTTTCTCTGATGGCTCTCATTCTAATATTGGGCTTTTTATTATTTCCTGATCAGGCCATTAATATTAAATATAAAAAAAATAACCGTTCTTCCAGCTATCATGCAGAAATGAGCCCGGTATTATCCGCTGAGGTCAATACGTTGAAAGAGCAGATGATCGGTTTGGTTAGCGGCTCGATCGAAAGCAAGCTGAGGACATTGGAAGATAGCATCCGCATGGGGACGGCCACAAATGCGCTCGGAACCATCCAGGATCTTAAGAACGATGTGAAAGTGCTGCGTACCTATTCACAGCCTGCAGAAAAAAATTCCAAAGACGCGGTTGTCAACGAGCAACTGCTCCAGGAAATGTCGCAGTTGAGAAAGCTGATTTATGTCAGTCTTGCTTCCTGCGGTTTGATGCTGGCCGCGGTTGCAGGCATCTGGTTAAAAAACGCCAACAAATTGACGTATAAAAAAGTAATCACCGAATATCTGGGTAAGCAATAGTATCGGCCTGCACTTGAATAAAAGTCTAAAAAGTCGCGGACAATAAAAAGCCGCCGTCAATATCACTTGCGGCGGCTTTTTGTTTTCTAATCCGGCTGGATTATTTGTTTTTCAGATACTCGTACAAATCATCAATTGCCAGTTCCTCAGTCAGACCCGCTTTTGAAACAGCAGGCTGTTTCATAATCTCATCCAATGCTTTCGGCATGCCGCCTTTGCCTTCTCTAAGTACTTGTTCAAATCTGGCTCTGTCCAGAGTGCCCGCTTTAATTAAGGCAGATAATTGAGGGTTTGAGGCGATGTCGTGGCAAGTGCCGCAGCCGCGACCGAAAGCACGTTCATAGATTTTTTTTCCGATTTCGTTGGCTTCGCCGGAATACGCTTGTCCGCTTAAAGCGATTAAAGCAATACCTGCTACTACGCCTAATGATTTTTTCATGCTGACCTCTCTTGTGTGAATAATAAGAACTGTAATTTCAAATGCAAATACAGTCCGGAAAAAAGTTAAACCCCGAAAGAATAGGGAATTTAACTGGAAATTTCAATTTTTTTTTACAGTTGCCAGGATTATTTTTAATCGGACATTTGAATTATCAATAGTTTCGATGAACTATAACTGAATATTTTTGGGTGATTATGGGTGAGCAGGGTCCGGAAGAACCCCGGTATGGAGTCAATGTCCTTTCGGCGGCGGCTCCTGCATCCGTGCAGTCGCCGCGCTCTAGTGCCTGATTTACCCTTGTCATTATTTAATGTTGTTCTATGCCGAGGGCTGATCAGTATGAAACCAGTCCAGCTTGCTATGCAGGTTGACGACGGTGCCAATTATAATCAGGGTTGGCGGTTTGATATTCTGATCGGCAACAGCGGCAGGCATGGTTTCCAGCGTGCCGGTAATGACGCGCTGGTTATGGGTGGTGCCTTGTTGAATCAGGGCGATCGGCAAATCTTTTGGGCTGCCGTGGGCAATTAATGACCGGCATATTTTTTCCAGTCCGACCAGTCCCATATAGATAACAACGGTTTGACTGGGTGCTGCAAGTTGCGCCCAGTTCAAATTGACCGTGCCGTCTTTAAGATGGCCTGTGACAAAGGTGCACGATTGGGCATGATCTCTGTGAGTTAGCGGAATACCGGCATAGGTGGCGCAACCGGACGCAGCCGTAATGCCCGGCACAACCTGGAAATGGATGCCTTGCTGCATCAGGGTTTCGATTTCCTCGCCGCCGCGCCCGAATATGAAAGGATCTCCGCCTTTCAGCCGTGCGACTCGTTTGCCCGATTTGGCCAGGTCGGCCAACAGGATATTGATCGATTCCTGGGGCAGGGCATGATTTTGGCGTTGTTTGCCGACATAAATCTTCTCCGAATCGCGGCGTGCCAGATCGATGATCTCAGGCGACACCAGCCGGTCATAGACCACAACATCGGCCTGCTGCATCAGTCGCAATGCGCGAAAAGTGAGCAGGTCCGCCGCGCCGGGGCCTGCGCCGATCAGATAGACTTCTCCCTGGCTTGGAGAATTTTCGTGGTTGCTCAGCGTTTGCCGTAATAACTGATCGGCTTCCTGTTCCTTTCCCGAGAAGATTAGCTCGGCAACGGCGCCTTGAAACACGGTTTCCCAGAAAATACGGCGCTGCGCGGGTTGCTTGATTTGCTGCTTTACCGCGTTGCGGTATCGTTCAGCCAGTAGCGCGAGGCGTCCGTAACCCGGAGCAATGACGCTTTCAATTTTGGCGCGCAGCAACCTGGCCAGAACCGGCGCAGCTCCGCCGGAGCATACCGCGGCGATGATAGGGGAGCGATCGATAATGGCGGGAAAGATGAAGCTGCAGAGTCCGGGATTGTCGACCACATTAACCGGTATGCGATGTTCATCGGCGGTTTTGGCCACCAGTTCATTGGTCTCGATATTATCCGTCGCCGAAACAACCAGCCTGAATCCAGGCAAGTCTTCAGGTGCAAAGGATTTTTGCAGGATCGTCAGCCGATGCGATACCTTCAGATCCGCTACCGTGGCGCTTATCCGGTTGGCAATCACCGTAATCCTGGCACCGGCTCTGGCCAGCAATTCGATTTTTCGTGCGGCAACCTCGCCTGCGCCGACAACCAGGCAGTCTTGATCTTTAAGTTTTACAAAAACGGGAAAATAATCCATTCAGTTCTATCATTCTCGGATGTATCAGAGGGTGGTATTATATGGGCTCTGTTGCCTGTAGTTAAAATTTAAAATCGAATAATGATTGAATTTGATATAGAAGTAGATGCGAGCGGTCTTAATTGCCCCTTGCCTTTATTGCGTTTGAAAAAAGCATTGATGGAAATGGCCAGCGGCGATGTGGTGAAGGTCATCGCTACCGATCCGGCTGCACATCTGGATTTGGGCGTTTATACCGACCAGGCCGGTCATCAGATGATTGAGTTTGTCAGGCAAACGAATATTCAGATATTTTATATCCGGAAGAAATAATCCAACCGTCCAGGCGGCAATTGACCATGCGGCGGATTCGTTCCGGTCCGCTGCATCACATTGAGCCAATTGGCGGGATAAAAGGCTGCATTGATGAATAAAAGCGCCTATCCGCATGTTGCGGGATATAGCCAGCTCAAGAAATTGCGCACCGTCCTGGCCATTGCCCGCGGCTGCGTGGTCCTATCGGCGCTCCGTCAGGAGGCGGAAGCGACGGTTTCGCATGACCAGACCAAGCGTGTCACGTATCTTACGCAATTGTTCTCGTACATTCATCGTGAAATATTTCACGACTGGATGGAGCAACCGACCGTTAATCATCGTCCCGGCGCCATGATCGTTCCGGACAAGCGCCAGGAATTTCGCAAGACCGTTAGCCGCCTGGTGCTTGATGACGAGAAAAACCGGGACACCGCCATTTTTGACAACAACGGCTTTGTTATTCATACCGATAACATTGCCGAAAGATTGGCCAATTTCTATTTGAAAATGCGCGGTATCAGACCTTTTTCTTACGGCAACCGGCTCACGCTGGATTTTTTTATGACGGTGTTGGGCAAGTTGCCTGCATTCAAAAGCGTTTATGAACAGGGCATCGATTTCAGGCGGCTTAGCGCCGATGATGCGGCAGCCCTGCATGATGCCGGGAGCGGCCGCGAAGCAATTACGGTTGCGTTTCAACATGCGCTGGATCCGGCCCGTACCCAAAGTTTGCCGAACAAACCCAATGCCTACGGCAAATGGCCGGAACACAAGACGTTTGTGTCGGGCATTCCGTTTTTATCCCATAACACCGAGGCAGGCATGGAATGCCTGGTTTCGGTCAACGGCGGCCTGGTGCCGCTGGACAGCATCAGGGAAGAGCTGTTTAGCGCGGGCAAGCTGCTGGCCGACTATCCGCTCAGTGTCTCGGAAAACGTTATCGGATATCTGCCGGGCACGGAAGACTTGCGTTTGCCGCAGAAGCAAGAAATAGACGGAGTCCGTATCGGTGATAATGGCGGGGCGCCGCTGTTTTGTCTGGATATCAACATGCTGACCGGTTTACGCTCACCCAGCCATACCGAACTGCTTGAATTGCTGAAACTGTGTGAAGGGGACAGAGCGTCACTTTTTAAACTGACTAATAACGAGGCGCTCAAGAATAAATTGCTGACCGCTGCCGATGGCGACAGCAGGCTTGAACGCACGATTGAAGTCGCCTATGACCGGCTGAACAAGATATCCAGGATATTGGAGGCCGCTAAAGACAACATTTTTAAAGGCAAAACCCCCGATTCCAGGCCCAAATTATTCCTATGCATGGGTGGAGCGGGCGCCGGCAAAACCGCCGTGGAGGAGATCGCCAGGGCGCAGTGCGGCGATAATTTCGTGATCGCATCGCTGGATGAATTCCGAAAAGTCAGCGATCTGTACCGGGTGCTGACAGCCGCCGGCCATCACAGCGACGACTATGTTTATGTCGAGCCTTTCGCCAACCGGTTGCGGGACATGGTCGCCGAGCAGGCCATGGCAAGCGGGATCAATATCCTATATGACGGCACCAGCATTCCCTATCATCCTCGCTATTCGGGCCTGGTCAGGCAATTTAAGGAGGCCGGATTTCATACCCAGATTACGGCGGTCGACGCCTTTATCGTCAAGCCTGCAGGACGCGAGGCCGAGCTGTTCAGATCGGGTGTGATCGAAAGCGTCAAGGCCCGATTCGAAGAGACGGGGCGCGCCTTGCCCTGGGTCATCACGGTCTATAAACACATGCGCTCGCCCGAATCGTTCCACAATGCCCTGGAAGATCCGGCGCTGGATAAACTGTCACTCTTTGCCAATGACGGTGAAAGAGGCAGGCATTATCTGGTGGCGGAAAGCTTCAATTTATCCGATGAGGACGTCGCAATCTTGCATCAGGGACAATTGTCAGGCTCTCTTGTCGGTCTTTTTAACGATATACTCCATCAGCACAATGATTCCCTGCTGAAAACTCTGGCCGGAGGCGATCAGGAAAAGCTCGACGCGTTGATTGAAAGAAACCCGGCATTTGACGAAACCAACGTCGCTTTTCAGATTTATCCGATGACGAACGGAAATCGCGTGTTGGCGATCTACAATACCCGCCGCATGGTGGATTTTATCGAAAAGAGACAGTTAAACCCCAATGCCTCGGGGCCGGAAGGCCTGCTCTATAAACCCGAAGCTCTGGCCTTTCATGTCGATCCCCATACCAAAGAACCCTGGATGACCGGATTACAGGGTTCTTCCTTCGTTTAGTAAATCATAAGACGGATTTTCAATAGATTGTTCAGAATAACAATCGACATGAGCTAACTCAATGATTCATCAACAATCTGACCAGTCGAAACTGATTTCATGTAGCGCGCCCGCGATCTTTTTTAAAAAAAGATTGACAAATATGTTAGTTAAGGTTACGAATGGCTTCCAGGGAAGCACGGAATACAGCGCTGTTGCTCAGGGGCGGCAAGAATACAATTAGTAAAATCAATAGGTTGTTATTCATCCTGAGTTTGTGGAAAGATTGAATCAGCGCTTCCCAAGATATCATTTTCAATTAATTGTTAAGGAGATGATCATGGCGCACAAACGAAATAAATCGACAAAATCAATGCATAATAATCAATCGGGAAGGCATGACTGTCCTTTTTGCTGCATTATTCCACCTTATATGTCGGACCATATCATCAGGCACGGCGATGACGATATGCGAACGTGGACGCTGGATACGATGAGGGCGACGGAGCAATTCCGCGGCAAACGGGAAATGATGGGAAATCTTTCGGTTGCGGTTCCGACCGGTCAAAAACGCCGCACCGTCTATGATGCCAGACAGGCGGAGACGCTTCCCGGTAATTTGGTTCGTGGCGAAGGCGGGCGGCAAAGCAGGGATATCGCCGTTAATGAAGCCTATGATGGCGCCGGCGCCACCTATGCTTTATACCGCGATGTCTATGAGCGTAATTCAATTGACGACCGAGGCCTGCGAATCGATTCGACCGTTCATTATGGTGTGCAGTATGACAACGCGTTTTGGAATGGCAACCAGATGGTTTACGGGGACGGCGACGGCCGCTTGTTTAACCGCTTTACCATAGCGGTCGATGTGATCGGTCATGAATTAACGCATGGCGTGGTTCAGTTTGAAGCCGGCCTGATTTATCAGAATGAGTCGGGCGCCTTGAACGAATCGTTTGCCGATGTGTTTGGAAGCCTGGTGAAACAGAGAACCCTGAATCAGACAGCGGATCAGGCCGATTGGCTGATCGGCGCCGGATTGCTGGCAGATGGGGTGAACGGAGCTGCGCTTCGTTCCTTAAAAGCGCCGGGAACCGCATACGATGATCCCATGTTGGGCAGAGATCCCCAGCCTGCACATTACAATGACCGTTTCCGGGGAACCCAGGATAACGGCGGCGTCCATATCAACTCAGGCATTCCCAATCATGCCTTTTATCTGGCAGCCATGGAAATCGGCGGTTTTGCCTGGGAAAAAGCGGGCAGAATATGGTATATCGCTCTGAGGGATGTCCTCCGTTCCAGGTCAAACTTCAGACGAGCCGCTAATGCAACGATCAGTGTTGCAGGTGATCTGTACGGTGAGTCCGGTACCGAGCAAACGGCGGTGCGTAACGCCTGGGAATCTGTCGGCGTACTCTAAAACAATATCGGGATCTATCGTCATCAGACTGCAGAACCGACGACGACATAAGACTTAATAGTCATTGCCGTCGGCGTGCTGATAGCTGGCTGCCGAAAAACATGCCGATATAGAATTGTTAAACAACACCATGAAATTTGGCCGCCTTGGGATTTTACTGCTGGTCTGGAGTGCCGTCCTGCCGAGCAGCGGTTTTGTCGCATGCGCAATCCAGCCCAAGGCTCTTTCGGAATATAAAGCAATGCGAGTGACTATTCAAAGAACAGGGGGATTCACCGGTATTCCCATGACCAAATCAATCGACAGCGCTGCCATGTCTTCCGATGAAGCAAACCGGCTTAGCCAAATGGTTGATGCGGCGGATTTCTTCCAATTGCCGGCGGTGATTCCCTTTACGCCGCAACCGGATCGTTTTCAATACCAGGTCATTATCGAGCAAGAGGGAAAGAAGCATAGTGTTACTTGCTCGGAAACAGCGATCCCTCCTAAGCTGAAGCCGCTGCTGACCTGGTTGATGGAGTCTGCGCGGCAAACCGGCAACCCGGCAACCCGGCAAACCAGGTCAATAAAGCCCCCTGGGGCTAAATGACTAACTTTAAATAAAAGCGATTGGGATCCAGTTCAATCAATCAAAAAATCAACACCCATGTTTCAGTCTCCCTTAGCCCGAATCAGGGACTGATGCTAGATAAGAAATGAATTCCGGTTTTCTCTTAATCGCATTGCATATCAGATCATCTGGAATGCGCAAGAAACTCGAACCGAACGGAATTTTTGTCTTTGGGTCAGAAACTAAGAACAAATGCGGTCATTTTAAACGACTTAGTAGAGTCAATCCCTTTACCGGGGATGAGGTTTGGAATATGATTACGGCACATCGATTTTTTTAATGTCCAAACCAAAGGTACACAATATGGCAAAAAATTTATTTGAACAGTTTCTTAGCTTCGCCTCCAGCAAATTGGCCGGCCCGATTGCTCATGAAAATATTTACAGGGATGAGCCAAGCGAGCAATCAAGCGTTGCCAAATATTTGGCAAAACAGGAAATGGCCGCAAAAGCCAAAGAAGCTGCTGCCGTAGCCCCCACAGCCAGCAGTGTTGAAAAGTATTTGGCCAGACAGGCCGCACTGGAAGCGCAAGTGCCCACTGTGACTGAATCGGTACAAGGGCCGTTAACCGGTGTTGCCAAATATCTTGCCAGTCAGGGTAAGGGCCCTGCAGTTGCCGTGAAGGCGCCCGCTCCTGCGCCGGCGCCTGTCCCCAAGACCGGCGTCGGCAAATATCTGGCTGGACTAGGAACATCGGGGTCATATAAATACGAGGCGCCTAAAACTGCAGCGCCTGCACCCAAAAAAGCAGAAAAACCGGCAGCGAAAGCCGCTGCGGCCGCGCCTGCAATTGAAAAGGTTGTCCAGATAAAAGCCGCTGAGCCAGTTGTAGCCTCTGAAATGCCCGTCATTGAAGCGCATGCGGTCGAAAAGCCCAAGCCAGCAGGCACTACGATTCATCTGGATGATGGCAAGCAATGTCAAGCGAGCACTGTTAAAGGCTCCCAATGCAAGCACACGACGAATCTGGGCCATATTCAGCGTACGATCAATAAACAGAAATATCAGTTTTCAGTCTGTAACCAACACCATAACGAGACCTTTAAACCTTTTGCTCCCTTGTTGAGCGCAGAAGAGCACTCATAATTTTCGTCTTTTATTGCATAACAACGAGCTCATGGACTTGTCACTTTTCAGGTGATTTTTTTTGCATGGCTGTGAGCCGTGCTTGATCAGCCGTTGTCTTAACATGCCCAAAGAGAATCCTGGCGAAACGCTGAATAAATCCACTCCGGGTTTTCAGCGGTCACCAGCGGCATTACGCCGTTGAGCCGCTTAAATCGATAACCGCCGTTATTGATTTTGGCAGTTCAGTCTGTTCTGCGGGAAGCGCTGAGTAAATCAACGCTTCCATAGCTACGGCGCCAAGCACCCGCTATATTTCCTCGTGTTTGTTTTCATAGCTGTCTTCAATTTCACAGCCGTCCAGTTTGGGCATGGATGGCTCCGGATAGTTGATGCCGATATCGTTAAAGGCTTTTTTCATCAGTTCAATCTGATTATCCAGGGCATGAATATGATCGAGCATACGATTAATGGCATTGGCGATCGGGTCGGGCATATCGGCTGTTGTACCATAGGCGTCAAAACCCATTTTATTGGCAATCGCATCGCGTTCTGCCGTTGATTTTTTTGCATTGGGATCGATAAGATGGCCGGGGATGCCGACCACGGTGGCGCCGGCGGGGACGGGTTTTAATACCACCGAATTTGAGCCGACACGTGCGCCTTGGCCTATTTCGATAGGCCCCAATACTTTTGCTCCAGCGCCGATGACCACGCCGTCATGGAGAGTCGGGTGCCGTTTGCCCTTTTTCCAGGTGGTGCCGCCCAGTGTTACGCCATGATACAGGGTGCAGTCATCGCCGATAATGGCGGTTTCGCCGATGACCACGCCCATGCCGTGATCGATGAAGAAACGTCTGCCGATTTCAGCGCCGGGATGAATTTCAATCCCGGTCAGCCATCGGCCGATATGTGAAATAAATCGTGCCAGCCACTTGAACCCGGATTTCCAGCAGGCGTGACTGAGCCGGTGAATCAGCACGGCATGAAATCCGGGGTAGGTCGTGATGATTTCCAGCGCTGATTGAGCAGCCGGATCACGTTCAAATATGCAGGCAATATCTTCTTTTATTCGATCTATAAAAGTTGTCATTTCTTATCTTTGTTCAGGGTAAGGGGCTTGGAAATTATTAATTATGGGTTTGACCCCAGGATGTTCGAAACCGTTCATGAGCTTGTTTAACCCTCAGAACTTTAGACAAGTCCGGCGAACGAATTTGGTACTTTAACGAACTTTCAAGAGATGTCTCTGCGACTCAAGCGGTCCGTTTTTATTCGCCTTGCGACATTCTTAAAATACCTCGAAGAATATCCACTTCTTTCGTATCCAGTTGCACTCGATTATAAATTCGCCGCAATCGGCGCATAATGGATTTCGATTTATTGGCTTTCATAAAACCGATATCAATCAAGGTCTGATGCAGGTGTGTGTAAAACGATTCCATTTGCGCCGCAGTTGCTTGCGGGCATTCGCCTCTATCGCCGATTGGCGACTGATCAGTGATTCCTGCGGCGACAAATAACTCATAGCAAACCACTTGCGCCGCCGCTGCCAGATTTAACGAACTGAATTCGCTGTTGCAGGGAATTCGCAGGAGATAGTGACACAAATCGAGTTCATGATTTTTCAATCCGGAATTCTCCCGGCCGAACACGATGGCGGCTTTATTGCCGGGTTTGTTGACCATGAGTTCTTCCGCGCATTCCCTGGGCGTCATTTCCGGCCAGCTGATCGTGCGGCAACGGGCGCTGGCGCCGAACACGACCTGACAGCCGGAGATGGCTTCCTGCAGCGTTTGGCATACCTCGGCCGATGCGAGCACATCGTCGGCTCCGGAGGCTCTGGCGGTGGCATCGGCACTGGGGAAAATTTTCGGCGCAACCAGACACAGATTGGTTATCTTCATGTTTTTCATTGCCCTGGCGACGGCGCCGATATTGCCGGGGTGAGTGGTTCCGGCCAAAACAATTTTAATATCAGACAGCAACGGTTTAACCTTCGGTGAAAAAAGCCCCAAGTTTAACAAAAGATTTGGTATCCTATAACGTTTTCCGTGATTAGTAACACAAAAATCTATGCAACCAATGCTTAATATTGCCGTCCGCGCCGCGAGAAGCGCAGGCGATCTGATCCTGCGCTCGACCGACAATATCGGCCATCTGCAAATCGATCAAAAAGGCAAGAACGATTACGCCAGCGAAGTTGACCGCAAAGCCGAGCGGGAAATCATCAATATCATTCGGGCCGCCTACCCCGATCACGCCATCCTCGCCGAAGAAAGCGGCAGCCATAAAGGCAACGAGTTTGTCTGGGTCATCGATCCTCTGGATGGAACCACCAACTTTTTACATGGCTTTCCACAATACGCGGTGTCAATCGCATTAAAGTACAAGGGCAAGCTCGAAGTCGGCGTCGTCTATGACCCGCTGCGCGATGAACTGTTTACCGCCAAACGCGGCGGCGGCGCAATGCTCAACAATCGCAGGATAAGGGTCACCAATCAGAGCAGTTTAAAGGGCGCGCTGATAGGGACGGGGTTTCCGTTCAAGACCGATCAGCATCTCGACGCCTATGTCGGCATGTTTAAAGCCTTGACGACCGATTCCGCCGGCATACGCCGCGCCGGCGCCGCCGCGCTCGATCTGGCCTATGTCGCCGCCGGACGTCTGGACGGTTTCTGGGAAATCGGCATCATGGAATGGGATATGGCTGCGGGCATTCTGCTCATCAAGGAGGCTGGCGGCGTCGTCACCGATTTTTCTTTCAACGATAAGTATATCGAATCAGGCAATGTCATCGCCGGCAATCCCAAGATGCACCAGATCATGTATCAGTTGATCGAGCCTCATGTGACCGCGAGTTTGAAGTAGCGAGGCAGGGGGTAAAAGAGCTCAGTCCATACAACAGAGCCGTTCGATCTGTTCCGGATATCCGGAGAATGCCGAAAGCTCTCGCTGACATATTGGTGACATAATGAATCCGGGCATAAAAGCAAACGAGCGCTGGAACTTCATTTTCCGGACTTGCCTGCTGCTTGTCCTTTTATTGTCTTTGATGCCTGCCGTACCCCATATGCCCACGACGGGTTGGGATAAAACAAACCATCTTCTTGCTTTTGCCTTATTGTCCATTCTAGGATGTAAAGCCTATCCAGGGCACAACGCAGGATTATTCCTGGGGTTGCTTCTTTATGGGGGGCTAATCGAACTACTTCAGTCCTTCACGCCTTACCGTTTTGCAGAACTGGCAGACCTCATTGCGGATGCGCTGGGTTTAATGGCCGGATTGATGCTGGATGGGTTATTCAGCAAATCCGGCCGGACTTATGACTCAGAAAAGTAGGCTTATCACTGGTACCCAGCAGCAACGCGGTTTGTGCAAAGTGTTCGGTGTGAAATAAAGGTCGCCGCAGTTACCAACCAAATCAACTTTATTCGATAGCTATCCGTTTTGATTTGAATTCCAAGCCTGCTGGAACGCCAATCGCCGCAAACAAAGCCTTATTGATCTTTCAAATGCCGTGCTCTGCGTGTCTTTGCCTGTTTAAGGATTCCTGAGACACGAATCACGGTTTTCTCCAGTTCTGCGACTGTAAAGACAAATGCCCCGGCAAGCGTTACCTTCAGCCATTCATCCGGAGACAAATCGGTTGAACCGAACAGGGCCTGCATGGGTTCGGTATGGGTGTATGCGATTTGCAAGGCCGCACAAACGGCGATGGCGATCAACGCATAACGATTGCCGAGTAAGCCCTCGAATGACAAGACAGATTTGTATATGTAGCGGCTATTGATCAGGTAGAACATTTCCGCTCCTACCACTGTGCTGACCGCCATGGTGCGTGCGGTTTCCAGGCTGGCCCCCCGATGTATCTCCCAGAGAAACAGACCAAGCGCTCCTATCATGAAGAGCACTGAAACCATCAAAACCCGCCATGCGAAAAACCAGGAAAGCAATGACTCTTTAGGGTCGCGAGGCTTTCTGTGCATGATATCGCGTTCCGGCCGCTCAAAGGCGAGCGCGAGTCCCAACGTGCTGGAAGTGACCATATTGATCCAGAGTACCTGGGCAGGCGTCAACGGCAGCGCCAGTTCGAACAGGATGGCGGCAAACACCACGAGAGCTTCGCCGCCGTTCGTCGGGAGCATGAACAGGATGAATTTCTGGATGTTGTCGTAGATGCCCCGCCCCACGTATACGGCATTGCCGATAGTGGAGAAATTGTCGTCTGCCAGCACCATATCCGACGCTTCCTTGGCCGCCTCGGTGCCTTTTAGCCCCATGGCCACGCCGACATCCGCCCGCTTCAACGCAGGTGCATCGTTGACGCCGTCTCCGGTCATCGCAACAATCTGGCCTGCCGCCTGCAAGGCCTGCACCAGGCGCAGTTTATGTTCCGGACTCGCCCGGGCGAATACGTCGACTTCCAGCGCTACGCCGCGCAGTTGCCTGTCATCCATTGCTTCGATTTCAGCTCCGGTCAACGCCGGTTTACCCCGGCCGATCCCCAGCCGATCGCCAATGGCTCGCGCGGTATCGACATGGTCGCCGGTGATCATCTTGACTCGAATACCGGCACTGTTGCAGGTGCCTACGGCGGCTATCGCTTCTTCTCGAGGCGGATCAATGATGCCGACCAATGCGAGCAGCACAAAACCTCCTTCCAAATCCGAGAAGTTCACTTCGCGCCGTGATGCCTCACCCCATTTTACGGCAACCGCCAGGACCCGCAGGCCGCTGGCGGCGGCTTCCCGGGCGCAGCGCCGCCAATAGCCGGCATTGAGTGAAGTCGCGGCTTGCCGAAGACTGCCCTGGCGATCGCACATCTCCAGGATACGTTCGGGCGCGCCTTTTACATAAATGTATTCATTTCCGGCGTGGTCGTGGTGAAGCGTAGCCATCAGACGATGTTCGGACTCAAATGGGATGGCATCGGTGCGCGGCAGATTTTCTCGTTCCCATGCAGGATCGGCGCCCAGCTTGGCTGCGAACGCAAGCAGCGCGCCTTCGGTTGGATCCCCCGTCATTTGCAAGGACTTATCGTCGAGCCGGTGTAACTGCGCATCATTGCAAAGCACGGCGGCACGGGCAATTTCAGCTAATTCGGGATGGTCGTCGACTGGTATCGCCGCTCCTTTCAGATAAACGCCGCCGTCGGGCGCATAGCCGACGCCGCTGATATCGAATATATGATCAGCGGTGGCCACTTTTTGTACCATCATTTCGTTCCGGGTCAAAGTGCCGGTTTTGTCGGAACAAATCACCGTCACCGAACCCAGCGTTTCTACAGCAGGCAGACGCCGGATGATGGCTTTGCGTTTGGCCATGCGGCGAACGCCGAGGGCCAGCGTGATGGTCATGATAGCAGGCAGTCCTTCCGGTATTGCGGATGCCGCCAAGGCTACAGCCATCATGAACATTTCGGCGGGGGGATGACCGTGCCACAACACACCGATAAGGAATGTCGCTGCGGACAACAACACGATGATCAACGCCAGCCAGTGGCCGAATCCGGCTATCTGGCGCAGCAGTGGGGTGGTCATTGTCTGAACCTGTTCAAGCATTGAGCTGATGCGTCCCAGTTCAGTCCGAACGCCAGTCTCGACAACAATTGCCGTCGCCTGACCGGATGCTATGAGTGTGCCCGAGTAAAGCATGCAATTGCGGTCTCCAAGCGGAGCATCAATTTGTACGGAGCCGGCTGTCTTCTCACGTGCTTCGGATTCTCCGGTCAGAATGGCCTCATTGACACGTAAACCCTTGCCGGCGATAAGCCTGAGGTCGGCGGGGACTTTATCCCCGGATGCAAGCGCCACGACATCGCCCGGGACCAGATTCACGGCTTCGATCGCTGTGCGCTTGGCGTCGCGTATTACAATCGTGTGCAGCGATAGCATGCCGCGAATTGCGTCCATGGCTTGTTCAGCCTTGCCTTCCTGGATAAAACCGATGATCGCATTGACGAGAATGGCGGCCAGAAGCACGCCAGTGTCCACCCAGTCGCTCAACAATGCCGTTGTTCCGGCTGCAACCAGCATCACATAAATCAAAACATTGTGAAACTGAAGAAGAAAGCGCAATAAGGCGGAGCGTTTCCGGGGTGGAGGGAGACGATTGCGGCCGAAACGTTTTATCCGCAGCCGAGCCTCTTGCGAAGACAGGCCGATATGGGGATCCGAATCAAGACGTTTGACCACCTCGTCAACTCCGAGGTTATGCCAATTGCTTAGCTTTTTGTCAATCGGATTGTCTTTAGACATGGGTTCTCCATAAAATTGCGAAACATTACTCGGTGATGAGGCTCAGCAAGAGTCCTGTGTTAAATGGTACATAAAATGAGAAAGTTCCGGAAGAGCGCATAGTGGCTCAGGAACCGGTCCGGTTAAAAACATTGAGTCCGGCCAGGTAGCCAAAAGCCGGAATTGCTTACTTATTGGTTTGAACAAGCATCTTAGATGATATGCATCCATACAGTCTGATCGTATTAATCGTTTCATAAGTAATCGCATGCCGCGGAGTTTAAAAACATGTTTTTTAACTCCAATGCTGAAATCGGGAAAGTGCAGAAACTTATGGGAAAATTAATATCAAACAAACCTTTCAAGATTCTTGCAGCTCTGCTGAAACAAATCCGGCTGTCGAAGGGATTATCCATTTCCCGTTGAGAATAATAAAACGGATAAAGTGTGTGATATCACACAGCCGCTGCGTGAAATGACGCAGTTTTAAATTCCCGTACAAGTTATATGGTTGAAAACATTAGAGTATTATAATGGCATAATATTTGCTCCAAGTATACCTGCGCGATGCTTGTTTAAGCGTTGTTATTTTTATGCCTGTTCAGGTCATTCGTTGCGATCATGGCGGATGGGTTATGAGATGGGTGGTGGTGATTATTTAAACTTAGGAGAAAAAAATGCGTTTTAACAAAAAGTTGAGTGGGATTGCGTTAATTTTGTCGACTGCCGGCTTAATGGGGGCTTTTTCCGCTCATGCGGCAACCTCAATCGAAACCAACAATACACAATTTTCCAATGTCAGCGCTACTCACACTTTAACGGCCAAGGCGCAATCCTGGTACAACCCGACGATGGGCTATACCGGTTGGACGCACCACTCGTCCTGGGGGTATATGAAACTCAAAAAAGACAAACCGGTGACCATCACGGTAACAGCCGGAGCGGCCGGTTTCCATCCTGCGCTCACGGTATGGTTCAGGCCTCAAAAAAGAGGGCTGGTTTCCGTCAATTATGTGGACGATCATTTTTACAACCAGTTTAACGACATCATGGCCTCGAATGCTCAACTCACGGATGATCCGGCGAACCCGGTAAGGCTTGGAAAAATCAAGATGCAGTATGTCGCAAATGCCTTCGACCGGGACGGGATGATCGATCCGCTTCCCGCCGAATTTGATCAGTCCATGCTGAATCGAACAGTGGACGGTGTAGCAGGTACCGTCAGCCTGACCTTTACACCGGAAACGACCGGTGTATACCAGTTCGTGGTTGGCGGCATTAATCCGGACGATGGCCTCAGCACCACTGACAGACACAACCTCGAGGTTACCGTCAGCTTTTCCGAGTAACTCTTTATTCAAATACCTGGATGACTTTAATCAGGCCGGCTGTCTTTGCCTTGCCTGCCTCGTGAGTGTTGGAAAATATATGTATCGCCTTGATAACAAATCTGCAGCTTATCGTTTTAAATTGTTGCCGCTATGCATGGCTGCCATGTGGTTGATCATGCCGGGATTGGTTCTGGCTCATGGCAGTATCAATGCTCAATCGCTGAAGGGTGTGAAATTGCCTTCAACGCCCGGCCTGATTAAAGGCAAATCCCGCATCGTGGTTGACCAGAATGCGGCAATACAATTAGGAAAAGCGTTGTTTTGGGATGCCAATGTGGGTAGTGATGGGATGGCATGCGCAAGCTGCCATTTTCATGCCGGTTCCGATCGAAGGACCCGAAATCAATTGGAAAGCGGTTCCCTGCATGCTGCCGATACGGCAACAGCTCAATCCTTCGAAATCAATGCCAACGGTGACGGCGGCCCTGATTACGAGCTGAAAGCCAGCGACTTTCCCTTGTACCAGCTGGCTGATCCATCGAGCAAGAACTCGGCACTTCTGTTTTCGACGGATGATATTGTTTCCTCGGCCGGTACCTTTCTTCGTCAATATGAAAACGTTAACGAACTTGGCGACGGAAATGACCAGTGCCGATCACAATATGACGATATCTTTCATATCGGCGCATTAAATGCCCGTCGAGCCACTAAACGCAATGCTCCGACCGTCATTAATGCGGCCTTTAACTTCCGGAATTTCTGGGATGGGCGCGCCAACAATCTTTTCAATGGCGTATCGGCATTCGGTGGCCGGGACCCGAACGCCGGTGTCTGGGTCGCTAATAACGGCAAGAAAGCCAAGAAAAAAAACATACTTCTGAAAAATGCCGCGCTGGCATCGCAAGCCGTCGCCCCGCCGATGGATATGACCGAGATGTCCTGCCAGGGCAGAACCTTTCCCGAGTTAGGCCGAAAACTGCTGCAGCGCCGTCCGCTCGAGACTCAGTTAATTCATGAAGAAGACAGCGTTTTGGGAACCATGCGTGATATCTCAGGATACGGGCTCAATACAACTTATGAGGAACTGGTCAAAAGGGCATTTGCAAAGCGATACTGGTCCGGAACAGGTGACTTCGGCCTGTCAACATCGGGCAACGCCTACACGCAGGCGGAAGCCAACTTTGCCTTCTTTTTCGGGCTGGCGATCCAGCTTTACGAGAGTACCCTGATATCGGATCAAACACTCTTCGATCAGGACGTAGCCGAAGATGGCTTTCCGCAGGGTTATAACGATCAGCAGAGAAGGGGATTGACTGTATTCCAGGATGCCCATTGTTCCAATTGTCATTCGGGCCCTACATTTTCGGCGGCGGTCAATCCGGAGATATACCTTAGCCAAGGCAAGAAGAAGACGCATTTCAGTCTTGTCAACAGAACCGTGCTGACAGAGCAAAGCGATGAGTTTGGCGTCGATAGAACGCTTGTCGATACAGGATTTGCTGATACCAGCGTCGTCCCGAATGACTATGATGCGGGTCTGGGGGACAAGGACCCCTTCGGTAATCCGTTATCTTTCACCGAACAGTATATATCGGTATTGGCCGGTACTTCGAAGGCCATGGTTGACCCGGTCAAAGTCGCGGCTTGTCAAATGGACGATCCGTTCATCGTGGATTATTTATCCAATGAGTTGAAAAAAGACCCAATGGGCAAAGGGAGTTGCGCAGGACACAAAAAATTGTCGAAGGTGCCTTCCCCTGAGTCAGTCAAAGCCGAGCTGAACAAACCCGATCAGGGCCGCATGACGATGGCCGTGACCGGGGCTTTTAAGATTCCGACGCTGAGAAATGTGGAGCTCACCGGACCTTATATGCACAATGGCAGCATGAAGTCTCTGGAGGAAGTCGTCGAGTTTTACAACCGAGGAGGGAATCTGAATAATCGGCACCATTTTTCCACGCTGGTGTTCCAGCAAGGACTATTGGAACAGCAAAAGTCGGATCTGGTCGCCTTTCTGAAGACCTTGACCGATGAGCGGGTCCGCTGGGAAAGGGCTCCTTTCGACCACCCGGAGCTGCTGGTTCCGCATGGCCACGAGGATGGCGTCAATCCTCTGGGAACCGATCTGCTCAAGGACAGCTATCTCCATGTTCCTGCCGTTGGCAAAAATGGCCGCACGTCCGAGCAGGGACCGCTGAAGTCCTTCGATAGCTATCTGCGGCCTTGACGATCGAAGTAAAGCAGCCTTGATGACGTGCAGCGAAATCGAAGGTTTCGGGTTTTTTATCCTCGATTTGGCGAAGCTTCATCGCGGCGGCTAGCGGATTGATTGTCCCGGTTTGATGCCGGTGATACCCCATTCCAGCCGATTCAGGTTGTCTTCAGTCAATCCGCCGCGTAAATCGACCCAGGTGAGCTCTTGCAGAAATAGCGGCAAATCCGGTTGCGCGGATGCGTCCGGCAGCAACACCGGGATCACCGGCATGCTACGTTTGATGAACTGTGACAGACAGGCTCGCATTTCCGGGTTTTCCCAGGGACCGAAACCGTCCTTGCCGACCAGCACCGCGGCAGTGCGCGTCGTTTGAATGATTTTTTCCAGCTCCTCCTGCCACGACCGGCCCGGGACGAGTTGCTCCGCATCCAGCCAAACCCGGAGACCGCGCGCTGATAGCGCCCGGGCCAACTGCTGAACGGCCTCTTTGTCCTTGCTGTTATGGCTGAGGAAGACGTCGAATGCGATGGCAAAGCGATTATCATGCGCTTCCTTCGCATTGCCCTGTCTATGCCAAACGGGCGTTTGTAGCCTTACTGCCTGGAAAATTCCAATGGTGGCCGGCCCCGTCAGGGCGCCCATCAGGCCTCCGAACATCATGCAGATACCAAACCATGCAAGCGGCGTAGCCGTCGCTTGCATCTGCGGATTTAACGACAGGAAAAATAACGAAAGTGTAGCGAGCGGCACACTGCCTCCGATAAAGCCACCGACAATAGGAGATTTTGCGGTGATTGCACCGATTACAGTAAATGCACCGAGCACAAAAAAAAGCGGACTGAGCACCATGGATGGCGGAAATCTCATGGAAAACGCGAGGAGCGCCCACAAAATACCATAGATGAGCCAGCCGATGATCAGCAAACCGATGCCTTGTACAATCCGTGCCGGCATACCTGAGGACCGTAAGCCTCCATATCCTGGATAATGCACCACAGTGAAGGCAATCTGGAGAATTGCAATAAGGACGGCAATACCCTGCTGTTCCGGTTGACTAAGCCATTCCATTATGTGTCCTTAAATGCGCTTTAGCTTCATGGCATCATATAGCGTGAGGGTTTACGAGAAAGTCCGGCAAGCAATTTGACCGTTTTGGCTTATCTTCCCAATTTTAAGCCCGGACTTCAACACATTCCTGATAAGGTCAGTGGCTAGCAGGTTATTATCCCTAATAAAGATAGCTATACAGAGCCGGATATCATCTGTCTAATCTGCCTGCATTGAAGTCGACCGCTGGAATGCGCTGAGCATAGTGGTCAAATGACTACGGGTAAATGCGGAGAGCGGCCACGGGAAGGAAACTCTGGAAAAGTGGCCCAATTTTAATGGCCAAAACTGGCTCAATTCTGTTGGCCATTGACAGCTAAAAAATTGCTCTGATAGGACCATGGCGTCAACGATTATGCCGATACCATGCCATGACTTTTCGGGCGAAAGCTCCCGGTTCCATTGCCCTAAGACCCTCCTCACCTAGTCCTATATAATCTCTTACGATATAGGTGATCTTTACTTCAGCTAAGAGAATCATGGTTTCGCATGTTAGCGATAGCGTGGGGTGATTGGTCTAAGTCGTCTAACGGGGCGCTCAACTCAGACCAGCAAATTGATGAATTAAGCGCAGCACTTCGGTAATAGCTCGGCAGTTGCCAATACTTTGAATGCAATGGGTATGGCCTCTCATTACGGAACAGACAAAAGTGCTGCTTGCCCGATGGGTGGCAATCAGTGATCAAATCAGCGATAATTCATGATTCATGCTGAAGAAGCTCACCAAAATTTTTCAGTATGACTCCCCAAAATACCCTAGCATAATTTAATTAAAATCAAGGACGCATGAATCAACCTGCCCTTTCCGCCTTCATCTGGTCGGTTGCCGACCTGCTGCGCGGCGATTACAAACAATCCGAATACGGCAAGGTCATCCTGCCGTTTACCGTGCTGCGCCGCCTCGATTGCGTATTGGAATCCACCAAGGCCGCGGTGCTGGCCGAATACGCCGCCAAGCAGCAAGCCGGGATCAACCCGGAACCTTTCCTGCTGCGCAAGGCCGGGCAAAGTTTCTACAACACCTCGCCGATGGACATGAAAAAACTGATGGGCGATCAGGACCATATCAAGGAGAACCTGTTCGCCTACATTCAGGGCTTTTCGGCGGCAGTGCGGGATATTTTCGAGCGCTTCGATTTCTACACTCAAATCGACCGCCTCGCTAAAGCCGGTTTGCTTTATCAGGTGAGCGAACGTTTTGCCAACGTCGATCTGCATCCGGACAAAGTCAGCAACAGCCAGATGGGCCTGGTGTTCGAGGAACTGATCCGCAAATTCGCCGAAATCTCGAATGAAACCGCCGGCGAACATTTCACGCCGCGCGAAGTGATCAAATTGATGGTCAACCTGCTGTTCATCGAGGATGACGATGTGCTGGCGAAGCCCGGCGTGGTGCGCACCATCTACGATCCCACGGCGGGCACCGGCGGCATGCTCTCGGTGGCTGGGGAATATTTGGAGGAACACAACCCTGAAGCCCGCCTGACCATGTTCGGGCAGGAACTCAACGATGAATCTTATGCGATTTGCAAGGCCGACATGCTGATCAAGGGGCAGGATGTCGCCAACATCAAGCCTGGCAACACCTTTTCCGATGACGGCCATCCGCACAAGAAATTCGACTACATGCTGTCCAATCCGCCGTTCGGCGTCGAGTGGAAAAAGGTCGAAAAGGACATTCGCAACGAACACGAAAAACAGGGCTACAACGGCCGCTTCGGCCCCGGCCTGCCGCGCGTCTCGGACGGCTCATTGCTGTTTCTGCTGCACCTGATCAGCAAGATGCGCCCGGCCCATGACGGCGGCAGCCGCTTCGGCATCGTCCTCAACGGTTCGCCGCTGTTTACCGGCGGCGCAGGTTCCGGCGAAAGCGAAATCCGCCGCTATGTGCTGGAAAACGACCTGGTCGAAGCCATCATCGGCCTTCCCACCGACATGTTCTACAATACCGGCATTTCGACCTATGTCTGGATACTCAGCAACCGCAAGCCGGAGCACCGCAAGGGCCTGCTGCAACTGATCGATGCATCCGGCTTCTGGCAGAAAATGCGCAAGAGCCTGGGTTCCAAGCGCAAGGAATTGTCGGATAATCATATCGCCGAAATCACCCGATTGTTCGGCCAGTTCGTCGAACATTATGACGGCAGGAAGCCGATCTCGCGCATCTTCAAGAACAGCGACTTCGGCTACCGGACGATTACCGTGGAACGCCCGTTGCGCGACGAAAACGGGAAGATTTTGCTTGGCGAAAAGGGCAAGCTGAAAGGCAAGCCGCTGCCGGACACGAGCCTGCGCGATACCGAAAACGTGCCGCTGCATGAAGACGTGGAGACTTACTTCAAGCGCGAAGTGCTGCCGCATGCGGCGGCGATGGTTCCGGACAATTCGCCGCACTCCCCACATCCCTGTGGGTTGCCGGCAGCGTGGATCGATCATGACAAAACCAAAATCGGCTATGAAATTCCGTTCAACCGGCATTTCTATGTGTTCGAGCCGCCGCGCCCGCTGGCCGAGATTGACGCGGATTTGAAGCACTGCACCGACCGGATCAAGGCGATGATCGAGGGGCTGTCGGCATGAGTTTTCCGCGCTATGAAAGCTACAAGGACAGCGGCGTCGAATGGCTAGGTAATGTCCCAGAGCATTGGAATGTAGCACGCTTAGGTTATGAGTGTGATACCGTGGTCCCCATGAGGGATAAACCAGAAGACCTTACTGGTGAAATCCCTTGGATTCGAATCGAAGATTTCAACGGAAAATATATTTCATCATCCAAGTCTGGACAGGGAGTTTCTGAAGCAACAGTATCAGCCATTAATCTAAAGGTGTTCCCAGCAGGTTCAGTGCTTTGCTCTTGCAGTTGTAGCATGGGTGCAACAGCTATTGTGACCAGACCTTTAGTTACAAATCAAACTTTCATTGGCATTGTGCCTAAATCGGGCTACCTATCTGATTTTCTTTTTTATCTGTTTCTTGCGGCCACTGACCATTTGAACTCAATTGGAACAGGCGCTATACAAAGTTATCTTTCTAGGGATGATTTTCGTCGATTGAGAATTCCCCAACCGAAATACTCTGAACAATTATCCATTGCCGCCTTCCTCGACCGCGAATCCGCCAAAATCGACGCACTGATTGCCGAACAACAACGGCTGATCGAACTGCTGAAGGAAAAGCGGCAGGCGGTTATTTCCCACGCCGTCACCAAAGGGCTTGCTCTCTCCTCTCCCTGTGGGAGAGGGGCCGGGGGAGAGGGTGTTCCGATGAAGGATTCCGGCATCGAATGGCTGGGTGATGTGCCGGCGCATTGGGGAGTAAGACCGATAAAATTTGTAATTAGCAAAATTGAATCAGGAACTAGTGTTAATGCAACCGATGAGCCTGCGCGAGTTAATGAGATTGGTGTTCTAAAAACGAGCTGTGTTTACTCAGGGATATTTGATCCATCAGAAAATAAAACAGTAATTGAACAGGAAATTGATCGAGTATCCTGCCCAGTTAAACCTAACACTTTGATTGTAAGTAGAATGAATACCCCTGAGCTCGTTGGAGCAACTGGATTAGTGACCGACGCCCCAGAAAATATTTATTTACCGGATAGATTATGGCAAATTAGCTTTTCGGATGCTTTTCCGGCATTCGTTTATTACTGGACTCAAACTCCTGTTTATAGGGCTTACATCAAATCTGTATGTTCTGGAACCAGCTCCAGCATGCAAAACCTGTCACAGGACCAATTTCGCTCTTTTATTTTGGCGCTACCAACATTTGAGGAACAAAAGCTAATTGCGGATTTCCTTCAAGATGTAACTACCACACTGGACACTCTCACCGCCGAAGCCCAACGCGGCATCGACTTGCTGAAAGAGCGCCGCACCGCGCTGATTTCCGCCGCCGTCACCGGCAAGATCGATGTGCGCCGTTGTCAGCCGCATTCAGATTGATTTTTTGCCGGTCCAGAGAATGAGGCCGCGTGGGTCGAATCCCGTCAGGATAGGGCGGCAGGACGTTTTATCAAGGGATCGCCAGAAAGCCATTTGAAACGGCTGGACTCGCTTCATTTAGGCAACCGACCAGAATTGTCAAATTCGATAAGTTATCTATAATAGCTATATTAACTAATTGGAGAATTTAATCATGCGGACCATGACATCTGTCGAAGCCCAAAATCATTTTGGCGAATTGCTGGATGCTGCTCAACGGGAACCTGTCACGATCACCCGGCGAGGTCGGCCGGTTGCTTTCGTAATATCACAGCAAGAATACGAAGCTTTATCGCAAGGGCATGAGACAGCGAATAGCCAATCCTTGAAGACAGCGGCACAGGCGGCTATTGCGGCTTTTCGCGGCAAAGGCAAAGGCGGCGCGGTTGAACGCCTGTTAATGGATCGTCGAGCCGATCGCGACCGTGAAGCATGAACGGCTTTTTGCTGGATACCTCTGCATTGCTGACTCTGCGCGACAATGAGCCAGGCGCGGAGCAAGTCAGTCAACTGTTATTACAGGCCCAAAACGGCGGTTTGCCTTGTTACGGCTGTTTCATGACGTTAATGGAAGTGTTTTACCGGGTCTGGAAAGACGAAGGCGAATCAGCTGGACGTGAAGCTTATGCTGATTGCCAAGCCCTGCCTATTGACTGGCTGCACGAATCTCCCGAATTATTGATACGCGCGGCATCGGTAAAAGCCACGCATCCGTTGTCGCTGGCCGATGCGTGGATAGCCGCCGCAGCGCTGGAAAATAGTGTTGCGTTGGTGCATAAAGACCCGGAATTCGAGAATTTGCCCGGCTTGCTTGAAGAACGCTTACCTTACAAATAAAGGGCGCCGATGACCTTGCACAAGGAAATCCATTTCGAAACCGACATCTGCGAGTGTCTGGCCGCTTATGGTTGGTTCTACCACGAAAATGAGAGGCATCCAATGATCGGTCTGGGGCGTTTTTTCCTGGGTTTTCGCCAGCAAGATAGATTTGGGCAGTTTACTCAACAACGCACTTAAAGCGAAGATATGTATGGCGGATAATGTTAGCTTACGGATCATTAATTTTTTATCGAAACTACCCCAGTTTGATGACGATACTTTCAACGCAAGGAGGTTGCCAGACGCATTACCGATGGCACGGTATTTATAGCGCCTGAAAGTCAGGAGCTGTATGAAGACGGGCTGCTGACCGTCTATTGGCAAGGAGATATCCAACGTTGCAGTAATTTAATAATCGGGCAATCGATTGCCGCGATGGAAATCGCGGAAGGCGTGAGACTTTGGGTGGCAATGGGAGAATATCCCGATTTCAAAACGGGCTATATGCATTTGGCTCAGCACTTTGCCTTTAAAACTGGCACGGCTATTCATTGTGGGTATGAGGTCGATAACGAGCTTTTCACCTTTCTCGGTAACGTAACTCGCAAAATCGGCAGCCAAGCGCTTATATCCCTTATTAAAGCCGCCATCAAAGCCGGCACAGGGTTGCCATAAACCAACTCACTTCGCTAATTGAGCTCCGTTATTAGCGGGAAAAGTATTGGAAAAATCACTATTATTTATGAGGTAGCATATGCGGATTGAAGTTTCTAATGCGATCACCCAGGTTGTAGAATCTAAATCACTTTGGGAGCAGGCTGCACCTAATCTTTCAACCCAAGAAGATATTCAAGGAACTGGAGTTAATACTGCAGATATTTCAAGGTCTTTTGAAGAGGTTTTGGCTTTGCTAAATGTTATAAATGAGGCAGAAACGATTGACGTGATTGGGTGGCATGTGCATAGAAACACGATCACATCATCGTCTACTTCAATGTTTCAGTTTTTTCAAAGTCATTGGAATAATCCTACGCAATTATCAGGAAGTATAGCCTCTCTTTGTTCGTGGTTATGGAGCATAAAAAACTCTATTAATCAGCTCTTACCGATCCATCCCGAAATTGATCATTTATCTCCAGATTTTGAGCGAACTTTATCAGGAAAAGTTTTATCTGTTGAGAATTGGATATCTCAAGTAGAAGGGCATAAGAAGGCCGTTCTCGAAATAAAAGAGTCAGTTATCGGTCTCCTGCAAGAAATAGAATCGCACCAACATGCTGCGGTAGGCATCCAGGAAACAGCAAATACCTCCTTGTCGGCAATTCAGTCACTGGAAAGAGAGATAAGCACGGCCAAAACAAATTCAGAAGCAGCTGCTGCAAGTGCTACCAGTGAATACAACACGGTTAAAGAACTTGCCTCATTATTAGCTGGCTCCGTTTCTCAAAAAGACGAATTATTTAAGGAATTTGAGAACAGGAGAGCAGAGATAACTAGCTTACTTGAAAATGCCAATAAGGTTGGTTTAGCAAGGGCATTTCAGCTAAGAAGAATATCTCTTGTAAGAACATGGATAATTTGGGCAATACTTTTTACCGTTGGAATCATATCACTAGTTTGTATCGGATTTAAAGAGCTATTGCCTTTGCTTTCCATTCCTAACATGACACCTGATGAGATTGTCATTAAAGTTGCAGTTCGTTTATTACTGGTTGGTCCTATAGTGTGGTTTACTTGGTTTTCTGCACGCCAATACAGCCACGCCTTACGCATGGGTGAGGACTATGCATTCAAGGAAGCTGCTGCAATGGCTTTTGCTGGATATAGAAACGAAGTGGCGGGTGACGCTGAAATGCTTAAGCTATTGCAAGAGTCGGCTATATGCAGCTTCAGTGCAAATCCAGCTAAAATTCTGCTGAAAAAGGCCGATCACACCTCACCGATAAGTGAGGCATTTGATAAAGCACTTGAGAAAATAAAACCAAAAGATTTAATGACCGTTTTTTTCGATTTTATAAAGAAACAAGAGTAATTTTCCTTGGCAACTCAACTTCACAAAGAAATCCACTTCGAAACTGAAATCTGCGAGTATCTGGCCGCTCAGGGCTGGCTCTATGCCGAGGGCGACGCGGCTTCTTATGACCGCGCGAGAGCGCTGTTTCCGGCCGATGTCGTGGCCTGGGTGCAGCAAACGCAGCCAAAGGCCTGGGACGCGCTGAGCAAAAATCACGGTTCCCAAGCCACAGAGATCTTGCTGGGACGGCTGCGCGACTCGATCAACCAGCGCGGCACGCTGGATGTGCTGCGGCATGGCATCGAATTGCTCGGACTGCGTCAGCCGCTTGCCCTGGCGCAGTTCAAACCGGCGTTAGCGATGAATCCGGATATTCTCGCCAAATACGCCGCGAACCGGCTGCGCGTGGTGCGGCAGTTGCGCTATTCGCTGCACAACGAAAATGCCATCGATCTCGTTCTGTTTCTGAACGGCGTTCCGGTCGCCACGGCAGAACTGAAAACCGACTTCACTCAGTCGGTGGACGATGCGGTGGATCAATACCGCTTCGATCGCAATCCGCGCCCTAAGGGGCAAGGCAGTGTAGAACCGTTGTTGTCCTTTCCTGATGGTGCACTGGTGCATTTTGCGGTCAGCAATATGGAAGTGCGTATGACGACCCGGCTGGAAGGGGCGGTGACAAACTTTCTTCCGTTCAACCGAGGCGATCACGGCGCATCGGGCAATCCTGCCAACGAAAATGGCGGGCATCGCACAGCTTATCTGTGGGAAAGCATCTGGGCGCGGGACAGCTGGCTGGAAATTTTGGGCCGCTATCTGGTCGCACACAAGGACAGCAAAAAGCAGATCAGGAAGATCATTTTTCCGCGCTTCCACCAACTAGACGCCACCCGCAAACTGCTGGCGGCGGTGCTCGAAGAGGGGCCGGGCGGCAAATATCTGATCCAGCATTCGGCGGGTTCCGGCAAAACCAATTCGATAGCCTGGTCGGCGCATTTCCTGGCCGATCTTCACAATGCCAATCATCAAAAGTTGTTCGATACCGTGCTGGTGGTGTCCGACCGCAACGTGCTGGACAGTCAGCTTCAGGAAGCGATTTTCGATTTCGAGCGCACCGCCGGCGTGGTCGCGACGATCAAGGGTGAATCAGCGAGCAAGAGCGGCGAACTGGCGAAGGCTTTATCCGGCGGCAAGAAAATCGTCGTCTGCACGATCCAGACCTTCCCGTTTGCACTCAAGGCCGTTCAGGAACTGGCCGCAACGCACGGCAAGCGCTTTGCGGTGATTGCCGACGAGGCGCACTCGTCGCAAACCGGCGAGGCGGCGGCCAAGCTGAAAGCCGTGCTGACGGCAGAAGAATTGCAGGAACTGGCCGACGGCGGCGAAGTCAGCACCGAAGATCTGCTGGCCGCGCAAATGGAGAATCGCGCTTCGGAGAGCGGCATCACCTATGTGGCGTTTACCGCGACGCCCAAGGCCAAAACGCTGGAGCTTTTCGGTTGCCGCCCGAATCCCTGCTTACCCGCCAGCGCCGATAATCTGCCCGCTCCCTTTCACGTCTATTCGATGCGCCAGGCCATCGAGGAAGGCTTCATTCTCGACGTGCTGCTTAACTACACGCCCTATAAACTGGCCTTCAAGCTCGCTCATGACGGCAAGAAACTGGACGATAAGGAAGTCGAGCGCAGCGAAGCCTTGAAAGGCATCATGCGCTGGGTCAGATTGCACCCCTATAACATCAGCCAGAAGGTGCAGGTCGTGGTCGAACATTTCCGCGAAAACGTCGCGCCATTGCTCAATGAGAGAGGCAAGGCGATGGTCGTGGTCGGCAGCCGCCTGGAAGCGGTGCGCTGGCGCCTGGCGATAGACAAATATATTAAGGAACAGGGCTACAAGATCGGCACGCTGGTGGCGTTTTCCGGCGACGTGAATGATGCCGAGTCCGGCCCCGATCCATTCAGCGAAACCAGCAAGACCATGAACCCGAATCTGAAGGGGCAGGGCATACGCGAAGCCTTCGACACCGACGACTATCAAATCCTGCTGGTCGCCAACAAATTCCAGACCGGCTTCGATCAGCCGTTATTGTGCGGCATGTATGTGGACAAGCGGCTGGCCGGCATTACCGCCGTGCAGACGCTGTCACGGCTGAACCGTGCCCATCCAGGCAAGGATACGACGTATGTGGTCGATTTCGTCAACGATCCCGAGGAGATTCTGACCGCGTTCAGGGCCTATTATGAAACTGCCGAACTGGCGAATGTCACTGATCCGCATCGGGTCTTCGATCTGCGCATAAAGCTGGACGCCACAGGGTTTTATGATGAATTCGAAGTGAACCGGGTAGTAGAGATCGAGTTTAATCCCAAAGCCAGGCAAAGCGACCTGGCCGGGGCGCTGGAGCCGGTCGTGTCTCGTTTGCTGCAACGATACAAGGCGGCACAGGAAAAGCTGAAAGTGGCTGCCGCCAAAGAAGACGGCAAAGCGACGGCGGACGCTCAAAACGAGCTGAATGCGCTGATCCTGTTCAAGCATGATATGGGGGCATTTCAGCGGCTGTATGCCTTCCTCTCGCAGATTTTCGATTACGGCAATACCGCTATCGAGAAGCGCTTTATCTTCTACAAACGGTTGCTGCCGCTGTTGGAATTCGGGCGCGAACGCGAAGGCATTGACCTGTCCAAAGTCGTGCTGACTCATCACAAACTCAAGCGCATCGGGAAGCGTGATTTGGCGCTGGAATCGGGCGAGTATCAGAAATTGGAACCCATCACGGGTGCCGGTAGCGGCTCGGTTCAGGAAAAGGAAAAAGCGTATTTGCTTGATATTATCGCCAGGGTCAATGACCTGTTCGACGGCGAGCTGACCGAAGATGACCGGCTGGTCTATGTCAACAATGTGATCAAGGGAAAATTGCTGGAATCAAAGACGCTGGTTCAACAGGCGGCCAACAATACCAAGGAGCAGTTCGCCAACTCGCCCGATCTGTCGAATGAATTGATGAATGCCATCATGGACGCCCTGGCGGCACATAACACGATGAGCAAGCAAGCCCTGGAGTCTGAGAAAGTGCGCAGCGGACTTCGGGATATTCTGCTGGGACCCGCGCAGCTTTATGAGTCGTTACGAGAAAGATCTTTGATGAACAAATGAGTAAGACGGTTTCAACACATTTTCTATTCTGCTATAGCCCCCAGTTTTGGGAGATAAACCATGCTTTCGCTAGTAAGATTAATTGTCCTGACGTTGCTCGCGTCAACGGTTGCCGCCCTGATCTTTTGGCTGTTTTTTCCCGGCAAGTTCTCGCTGATCAAAACCCAAGAGATCAACAAAAGCTTCAGCCAGTTTGTCGAGATACAGGGCTTGGATGAATACGTGCTTGCCAAACTGGTGACCCATGAAGAGTTTATTGCGGAAAACTACATGACGCTGATGGGCTATCCGATCGGAGATACCATGGCGAAACTATCCCTCGTCGCGAACTACCAGTATCACGTCAAGTTGAGAGAACTCAAGGTTAACGCGGAAAACGGCACCGTCTTTATTTCTGCGCCACGGTTGTACCTTTCCACGCCGGTCCCTGTTGATTTATCGACCCTAAAAGAGTCTACCGATCGGTTTTTGTTTGGACCAGATAAAGACGTTGTACTCGAAAAGTTGAAACAAGAAGCGTCCGCACAATTGGCTGTGAAAGGGAAATCGCAAATGAACGCAATCTATGACAAGGCGGCTAAGGCGCTTGCGGATAATTTCAACGCCTATTTTGTATCGAACGGCTACGGCCGCCTCTATAAGGATATTGTGGTGGAATTCGGTGAAGAATACAGTCATTCTCGCAGGCAGTTCAATTACAACCCGGGGGTTTGCGGCAAAGCCCCCTGCACTTTCGAGCTAAATTTAGGCAAAGGACGGATTTTCACGTTGGAATGAAAAATTGGAAATTGGATTCCAGACGCTTATGAAAGCACAAGCCTAGAAAAACCAGAGATCTATTGACAGACTCTAATGGAGTGTCATGTTAGGCTCTAACCGCAATCATTACCGGCGAATTGTCCGACAGTGTCTGCAATAATCCGGCGCAGCCTAGTTGGTAAACAGGTGGGTAGAAACTTATAAATTAATATAAGTTATTCATTTATAAGTTATAAATGGCGGAGAGGGAGGGATTTGAACCCTCGATACGGTAAACCGTATACCGGATTTCGAGTCCGGCGCATTCGGCCGCTCTGCCACCTCTCCTGCGTGAGGATGCTATTGTAGCTGAGCCGGACGGAATTTTCATCCCGATCGTAACATTTCAGTAGATTACTTCAATGCTGGGTTTCCAAACTCTATTTTTTGTTTGACGTTCCGTGATTGCCGAAGCTGATCCCGAGTGAATTCATCCTCTTTTTTCGAATAGCCGTTTGTCCCACATAATCTTTTCGGGAGGAGTGATGATCAGTTTTTTTGCATCCGGATGAGCCGGATTGACGAGGGCGTTGGCATCCAGTCTGGCAATCACCGAAGGAACGACCAATATCGCAGTTCTCGATTCCTGCAGCCATTGATCGCCAAATGCTCTGGCGGATGCGCTGTTTTCAAGTTCCCAGCCTTGGGGAAGTGAGTCAGAGCCGTGCGTTTCTATCGGGATATCGTCAGTTACTTCCGCGACGACGTATCCGTGCGTTTCAGGAATTCGGCCGATGTTCGCATGCGCCAAAATCTCGAGCATCGCGCATGAGTAGCTCAAAGAACCGTAAATGAACGGACGGCCGGGGCTGTTCCATCGGCCGCCGACCATAACCGCGCCGGTACCGTCCCAAATGGGATGCCGGCTGTCTGCTATCCGGAAAATCCACATCAGGCCGCGATGCCATAAAACAGCTTCCAGAGAAGTTCTTCGACGCGGCGCGCCCCAAGTTCCGTCATCGAAACATCGAGAGGGGTTTGGCCATCCAGCATCGGATGAGGGGTATGCAGAAACATTCTCGCATCATCGTCGGAATGCCACACATACTGCGCAGTCGCATAAACGCGGGCGAGGCGTTCGGCTCGTCCCGATTCTTCCGCAGTCAGCTTGTTGCGGCGGCGCTTGTAGGTTGCTTCGGGCACGATCTTATACAATAGGCGCTTTTTTTCTTCAAAGGTCGAACAAATCCGTTCGACACTCGCCTTGAGCGCTTTCTTCGGCAGACCTTCGGCTACCATCTGATCGAGTTCGGAGAATGAATGCGGAACGATATCCAGTTCCATCACGGAAGCAATATTTTCGGGGGAGACGAGCAGCATAGTCAAAACTCATGGTATCATTTTGCTTGTATTTATTGGTCAAATGATACTTTTTGTCAAGCAGAAAAGGCCTCATCGGTTTGTAAGACTGTTATTTCATGCTTTGGCAAAGATAGCTGCGCCGTATCCGCCGATCAGTTCGGAGGAGAAAAGCTGAACCTGGCAACCAACTGATGCCGGTTGCCGGGGGCGCAAAGCTCCAACCCGGCCTGCGGGCTGGCCGGAGCTCGGGACCGAGCGGTAACTTATTTGACCCGCATTCCCGGCTGCGCTCCTGCATCCGGATGCAACACCCACAAATCCTTGCCGCCGGGCCCTGCGGCCAGCACCATACCTTCCGAAACGCCGAAACGCATTTTTCTTGGTGCGAGATTGGCAACGACGACGGTCAGTTTGCCTTCGAGGTCTTCGGGCGCATAGGCCGATTTGATGCCGGCAAAGATGTTGCGGGTCTCGTCGCCGATATCGACCGTCAGCTGCAACAGCTTCTCGGCGCCTTCGACGTGATCGGCCTTGACGATGCGGGCGATGCGGAGGTCGATTTTGGCGAAATCGTCATAGTCGATCGTCGGAGCGATCGGTTCGCAGGTTTTAGTTTTCGGCTGGGTCGGCGTTTTTTCGAGATTTTCTTTCGAGGCTTCGACGATCGCGGCGATTTTGTCGGTTTCGACGCGCGTCATCAAGGGCTTGAACGCATTGATCGAGTGATCGAGCAGCGGCCCGGCCAGATTCGGCCAGAGCTGCGGGGCGATGTTCAGAAAGTCTTCGGCATTGGCCGCGAGCATCGGCAAAACCGGCCGCAAATAGGCGGCGAGCAGGCGGAACAAGTTGACGCCCATCGAGCATACTTCATGCAGTTCGGCGTCTTTGCCTTCTTCCTTAGCGATCAGCCAGGGTTTTTTCTCGTCGATATACTGGTTGGCCTTATCGGCGAGCGCCATGATTTCGCGCATCGCCTTGCCGTATTCCCGGAATTCGTAATGGATAGCGATCGATTCGTTGGCGTCGATGAAATCCTGGAACAAGGCAGGCTCCGAGCAATGCGGCGCCAGTCTGCCGTCGAAGCGCTTCGCGATGAAGCCGCTGCAGCGGCTGGCGATATTGACGACCTTGCCGACCAGGTCGGAGTTGACACGCTGGGTGAAATCGTCGAAATTCAGGTCGATGTCATCGACGCCGGCGCTGAGCTTCGCGGCGAAATAGTAGCGCAGGTATTCGGGATTCAGGTGGTCGAGATAGGTGCGTGCGGTAATGAAGGTGCCGCGCGACTTGGACATTTTTTCGCCGTTGACGGTCAGGAAGCCATGCGCGAAGATCGCGCTGGGCGTTCTGAAATCAGCGCCGCTCAGCATCGCCGGCCAGAACAGCGCGTGAAAATAGATGATATCCTTGCCGATGAAATGGTAGAGCTCGGCGGTGCTGTCCTTGGCCCAATAGTCGTCAAAATTCAATCCCTGGTTGTCGCACAGGTATTTGAAGCTGGCCATGTAGCCGATCGGCGCATCGAGCCAGACATAAAAATACTTGCCCGGCGCATCGGGGATTTCAAAACCGAAATACGGCGCATCGCGGCTTATGTCCCATTGCTGCAGTCCGCCTTCCAGCCATTCGGCCATTTTGTTGCGGACTTCCGGCTGTAAATGGCCTTCTTCATGAGTCCAGTCTTTGAGCATGTCGCTGAAGTCGGCCAGATTGAAGAAATAATGGACCGAGTCTTTTTCGATGGGTTTTTCGCCGGAAATGGCCGAAACGGCGTTTTTCAGTTCGGTCGGCGAATAGGTCGCGCCGCAGGCCTCGCAGCTGTCGCCGTATTGATCTTGAGCTCCGCATTTCGGGCATTCGCCCTTGATGAAGCGGTCCGGCAGGAACATGTGCTTGACCGGGTCGTAAGCCTGGGTGATCGTGCGCGAACTGATGTGACCCCCGTCGCGAAGACGTTGGTAGATCAGCGATGAAAAAGTCCGATTTTCTTCGGAATGAGTGCTGTGATAATGGTCGAAGGCGACGCCGAATGCGGTAAAATCGGCCAGATGCTCCTTGCCCACCTGGGCGATCAATTCCTCCGGGGTAATCCCTTCGCGGTCTGCCTTGAGCATGATCGGCGTGCCGTGGGTGTCGTCGGCGCATACGTAGTAACAGGGGTTGCCGCGCTGTTTTTGGAAGCGCACCCAGATATCGGTTTGAATGTATTCAACCAGATGACCGAGGTGAATCGGGCCGTTGGCGTAGGGCAGGGCGCTGGTGACTAAAATTTTTCTGTCTGACATATGGAGTAAGTAACTGGCGAATACGAATGCAAAGAAATCCGGTATTATTGCATAAAACAGACGCTGTTACAGAATATAGCAAGCAGGCCGGAGTATTACGGCGTTTTTGTTGTAGAATACTTTATATCCCGAGTAAATAACTAGGTTATAGCCTGGAGATTGACTCGTTCCGTTCATTGATTATTTGGAATTATGACATGGCAAACATCGAAAAAAATGATGTTGAAAACCTATTAAAAACGATTATCGACCCGAACCATGATCTCGATCTGGTCTCCGCCAAATCGGTTAAATCGATCGCCGTGGACGGCGCTAGCGTCACTGTTAAACTGGAGCTGGGCTATCCGGCAAAAAGTTATCTGCCGGTGCTGAAGGCGGATGTCGAGCAGCGCTTGGCATCTTTGCCAGGCGTGGGACAGGTTGCGGTCGAGGTTGCCGTTAAAATTATCTCGCATGCGGTGCAGCAGGCGCTAAAGCCCCAGCCTAACGTGAAAAACATCATAGCCGTGGCGTCGGGCAAGGGCGGCGTCGGCAAATCGACCACGGCGGTAAATCTGGCCCTCGCCCTGGCGGCCGAAGGCGCCAATGTCGGCATACTGGATGCCGATATTTACGGACCCAGCATTCCAACGATGCTGGGTCTTACCGGTTATCCGCAGAGCAATGACAATAAAACCATGATGCCGAAAGTTTCCTACGGCATACAAACCATGTCGATAGGCTACCTGATTGACGCGGACCAGCCGATGATCTGGCGGGGGCCCATGGCCACCAATGCCCTGCAGCAATTACTGAGGGATACCAACTGGGACGATGTGGATTATCTGTTCGTCGATTTGCCGCCGGGGACGGGCGACATCCAGTTGACCCTGGCCCAGCAGATTCCGGTCAGCGGCGCGATTATCGTGACGACGCCGCAGGATATCGCTCTGATCGACGCCCAGCGCGGCCTCGGCATGTTCCAGAAAGTCAATGTGCCGGTCCTCGGCATTGTTGAAAACATGAGCATGCATATCTGCAGCCAGTGCGGTCATGCCGAAGCGATTTTCGGCGAAGGTGGAGGCAGCGCCATGGCCCAAAAAAATAAGGTCGATTTTCTGGGTTCGTTGCCGCTGGATATCAATATCCGACAATTTGCCGATTCCGGCAGACCCACGGTGGCGTCCGATCCGGAGGGACGAGTTGCGGAGATGTACCGGTCGATCGCCCGTAAAGCGGCAGCCAGGCTGGCGTTAAAAGCGAAGGATTTCAGCTCCAGATTTCCCAGCATTGTCGTGCAAAAAACCTGAAAGCCAGGCTAAAGAGGCAATTCTAAATACAAGCAAGCAGGGACTTGGAGAGGCGTTTTTATGCGGAAAAGGGACGCTTAATGAAAATATCCCCGGCCAGGCAGCAGAGCCGACCGGGGGGGCGGGCATTACAAGGTGATGATTTCTTCCCCTTCACTCACCAAAATAATATCGGCAGGACGCATGGCAAACAGACCGACGGTGACGACGCCGGTAATGTTATTGATCGTTTGCTCCATCTTGATCGGGTCGCTGATATCCAGATTGTGAACATCCAGAATATGATTGTGGTTGTCGGTAACGAAGTTTTCCCGCCATACCGGCTGTCCGCCCAGTTTGACCATTTCTCTGGCAACGTAGCTTCTGGCCATCGGGATCACTTCGACAGGCAGGGGAAATGCGCCCAGAATATTGACGCGTTTGGACCCGTCAGCGATACAGACGAACTTCTTGCTGGCTGCGGCGATGATCTTTTCCCGGGTCAGGGCGCCGCCGCCCCCTTTGACCAGTTGTTTGCTCGGATTGATTTCATCCGCACCATCCACATAAACTTCAATGGTTCCGACCGCGTTCAAGTCCAGCACCGGAATACCCAGCTTTTTCAGGCGCTCGGTCGTCATAACGGAACTGGAAACCGTGCCTTCGATATCGGCTTTGATATCGGCCAAAAAATCGACAAAGTGATTCACTGTAGAGCCGGTGCCAACGCCGATAATGGGCACGTCTTTTACATATTTTAAAGCGGCCTCTGCAACTTTTCTTTTTAATTCGTCTTGTGTCATAAAGTTCCCGTTATTCAGGTAAAAGTTAAAAACTTAAAGTGCACCTCTAAAAATTCGAAAATCCTTTCGCGAGAAAGCGGCGATCAGGGTGTTTGAATCAATCAGTTATGCTATCAGCTTAGGCTCTCTCCCTATGGGAGAGGGAATTTATAGAGGCTCCCCAGCGAGCGATAATACCGCAGATGCCAAGATAGTTCAGCCGAATTTTTAAAAATATTTTTGCCGGTTATGGAATTAAAGCCAATGCCGAAAATTCGGGAGGCCTTTGCTTGCCATCGTCTTGTATAAACCTTGATTCACTTTATTCCAACGAGAGGATGAATTCCCATTGTTCCTTGCTGACCGGCATGATGGACAGGCGGTTTCCGCGTTTGATCAGGGCCAGATCCGACAGCTCTGTTTTTTCCTTTAACTCCTTGAGCGTAATGGTGCGTGACAGAGTTCTGACATGTTTGACATCGACCATGATCCAGCGTGGCTGCTTCGGATCGCTTTTAGGGTCGAAGTGTTTGTCTTCTGGGTCAAAAGCCAGAAAATCGGGATAGCCTTCGCGGACAACCTCCATGATCCCGACGATGCCCGGTTCATCGCAATTGGAATGGTAAAAAAACACCTGATCGCCCAGTTTCATGTCGTCCCGCATCATGTTTCTGGCCTGATAATTTCGAACCCCATCCCAGTGTTCGGTGTGGCCGGGCCTGTTATAAAGGTCTGTGATGCTGAAGGCATCAGGCTCCGATTTCATCAGCCAGTAATTCATCTGTAAGCTTTCCATTTAGTCGAGAAAATATTCATCTGCGTCATTCAAGTCATTCACTCAAGTGAGCGCTCTACCGGATCAGAACCCATCCTTTATAGATATAGTTGTCTTGCCCCATGAATCGCCCGGACTAGCCTTTTAATTCATGAACATAAATAGTCGCGCCGATGACGGCCGCCGGCGCGACGATCAGATTCAGAAGAGGCAAGGTTAGACCCATCATGACGATACCGCCGAAGCTTAATGCGCCCAGGCGTATCGATTTAGCCAGTTGTTTCTGTTCGGAAAATAACATTCCCTCGTTTTCCAGCGGATAAGCCATGTATTCCAGTGCCATGGCCCAGGCTCCGAATAACGCCCAGACAAACGGCGCAATCAGGTTGATGCCGGGGATAACGAACAGGAATAGCAACGGCAACGCTCTGAGCGACAGATAACCGGCGCGCTTGAGTTCGGCGATCATAACCCTGGATATAGGTTGTTCGGCCGAAACGGTGGCTTGTCCCTTGATGATCGACATGGTTTTTGCCGCCAATTGTCCGTAAAAGGGCGCGGCCAGCAGATTGGCCAGGACCGTGAAGGTAAAAAAACCGATAATAAAAAAACAGATAAAAAACAAAGGCCATAAGATCCAGCTTAACCATTGCAGCCAGGCAGGGATAAATTGAACAATCAGGTCATTGATGTAGTAATAACCCAGGGTCAATGCGGCGCTGTACAACACCAGATTGATGAGCACCGGAACAATTAAAAACTTGTGCAGTTCGGGACGGCTCAATAATTTTAGCCCTTTAAGAAAATAACCGATGGCGGTGAGAGGATTGTTTTTTTTGTTTCTGACTATCATGCTTCGAATGCTGGATTGTGTTGTCTGTGTTGCGCCCGTCGTTTGCTTGCTTTCCGGTGCGGCCCTCTCCATTCGCAGATCGTGCCTGCATCAGGCAAGCAATGGCCTGACGCCTTGTTCGAATGGATTCAGGACGACGCCGCGCTCGGTGACTATCGCTGAAATCAGGGCAGCCGGGGTGACGTCGAATACCGGATTCCAGGCGCTGACTAATGTGTGTTCCTTAGTATAACATGCGGGCAATAGTTCATTCGGGTTGCGCTGTTCGATCTGTATGCTGTCACCGTTTTCGATGCTCGAATCGATCGTGGACGTCGGCGCTACCACCATGACCTTGACGCCATGCTGTTTAGCCAGGACCGCCAGGGAATAGGTGCCGATTTTATTGGCGGTATCGCCATTGGCTGCGATCCGGTCGGCGCCAACGATGACCCAGTCGACGGCACCCGATTTCATCAGCCAGGCGGCTGCCGAATCGGCAATCAGGGTCGCCGGAATGCCGTCCTGCGACAACTCCCACACCGTCAATCTTGCGCCCTGCAGCCAGGGCCGGGTTTCTCCGGCATAGACCGGTATGGGCTGTCTTTGATAGGCGCTGCGGATAACGCCGAGCGCCGTGCCGTATCCGCCGGTCGCCAAAGCCCCGGTATTGCAGTGCGTCAGTACTCCTTTAGCGCCTTGCAGCAGATCGGCTCCCAGTTCGCCCATTCTGCGATTGGCGGCAATATCTTCGGCATGGATTTTTTCTGCGCAAGTCAGAATGGCAGGCATCGGATTATCCAGCGGCTGGTTCAAAATGGCCTTCATTTGCTCCAAAGCCCAAAATAGATTGACCGCCGTTGGCCGGGATTTTGCCAGCTGATCGATATCCGCTAAAACGCCTTGCCGCCAGTTTGCCGGATCGGCATTAACATGCTCGCGAACAGAAAGCACGACACCGTAAGCGGCGGCAATGCCGATCGCGGGAGCGCCACGGACGCGCATGCTGGCAATGGCTTCCGCCACTCCCGCGGCATCGTGATACTCATCGTAAATACTGATCTCGGGCAGTTGCCGTTGATCCAGCACTTTTAAAGAATTTCCCGTCCATAGCAGCGCCTGGACAGCCGTTTTATTGCGTTTTGTCATTTTTTATCAAAAACCCTAGTAAAAAGTTATAATTCCGGGACCGAATCTAGGAACATATCATGCAAGTCGATACCATCATACACGCGCGCTGGATTATACCGGTAGAACCGGAATCCGTAACCCTTGAACACCATGCTCTGGTTATTGACGGCGGACGTATTGTCGACCTCTTGCCTAGCGCGCTCGCCCGACAAAAATATCAGGCTGCCACCGTCGAAAATCTCGAAAATCACGCCTTGCTTCCCGGCTTGATCAATTGCCATAGTCATGCCGCGATGACCTTGCTGCGCGGCATCGCCGATGATTTGCAATTGATGGACTGGCTGCAAAACCATATCTGGCCGCTGGAGCAAAAATGGATGAGCGAGGCTTTCGTCAGGGACGGAACTGATCTGGCGATTGCGGAAATGATTCTGGGCGGAACGACCTGTTTCAATGATATGTATTTTTTCCCGGAAATTACCGCCGGGCAAGCAGTCCACCATGGAATTCGCGCCAATATCGGTTTGATCGCCATCGATTTCCCATCGGTTTGGGCTCAAAACAGCGATGAGTATATCGAAAAAGGCCTGGCCCTGCACGACCAGCTTCGCCATGAGCCGTTAATCACGACGGCTTTCGCTCCGCACGCACCGTATACCGTTTCGGATGAACCCTTGAGAAAAATCAGGATGTATGCCGATGAACTGGAGCTGCCTATCCATATGCATATCCATGAAACCCTGCATGAAATCGAGCAGGAACAGTCAAAAACCGGCCTCAGGCCGCTGCAGCGATTGCATGCCTTGGGATTGATCAATCCTTCGCTGTTGGCGGTGCACATGACCCAGATGACCGATGATGAAATCCGGTTATTTGCGGAATCCGGAGCGCATATCGTCCATTGCCCCGAATCGAACCTGAAACTGGCCAGCGGTTTTTGCCCGGTCGCCAAATGTGTGGAAGCAGGCATCAATGTCGCCTTGGGCACAGACGGCGCCGCCAGCAACAATGATCTGGATATGTTCGGCGAAATGCGCACGGCCGCGCTGCTGGCGAAAGCCGTCGCCGGCGATGCCCGAGCCGTACCGGCGATGACGGCTCTGCAAATGGCGACCATCAATGGCGCCAAAGCCCTGGGCCTGGATCATGAAATCGGTTCACTGTCCGCCGGCAAGGCGGCAGACGTCATTGCCATCGATTTGGCCCATCTGGAAACGCAACCGATCTATTGTCCGATATCGCAGATCGTTTACGCCGCCAGCCGCCAGCAAGTTACCGATGTTTGGGTAGCCGGCAAGCGCCTGTTGAATCAGCGCAATCTGACCACGGTCAATCGTGCTGATTTAACGGCCAAAATCAGCGAATGGCAGCAACGGCTGTCGAGCTGACCTTATTAAAGCCCCGCGGACTTTGGAGAAACTCACGGCGAGTGAAATAAATTCCTGCCGTCATCAGGAACAACATATGACGAATAACCTAGTGTTATAGTACACTATAGCTAACATAGTTTGGTTGAACAAAATGGCAGTCACTGAAAACGTACATTTACATGAAATTCATAAATTTGGCTCGATGGCGGAACGCTGGTGGGATCCCCATGGCGAATTTAAAACCCTGCACGATATCAATCCGCTTCGCATCAAATTCATCCGCAGTTATGCCGATCTGGTCGGTAAACGCATCGTCGATGTCGGCTGCGGCGGCGGCATTTTGACGGAAGCCCTCGCCAAGGAAGGCGCCGATGCGCTGGGTATCGACCTAAGCGAAGAGCTGATCGATATTGCCGATTTGCATGGGCTGGAGTCGGGCGTGCGCGCGCAATATCAAAAGATCAGCGCCGAGGCACTGGCGGAACAACAGCCTGACAGTTTCGATCATGTAACTTGCATGGAGATGCTTGAACATGTACCCGAGCCGGGATCCATCATCAAAGCGTGCGCCAGACTGGTCAAGCCGGGCGGCATGGTGTTTTTCTCGACATTGAACCGCAAGCCCAAAGCTTATCTTTTGGCGATCGTTGCGGCTGAGCACCTGCTGAAAATGCTGCCAAAGGGCACGCATGACTATAAAACCTTCATCAAGCCGTCGGAGTTAAGCCAGTCTGCGCGTGACGCCGGCCTGGAACTGCAGGGCATGGTCGGCATCGAATACAACCCGTTCAGCAAGCGTTTTAGCCTCGGCAAAGACATCGACGTCAATTATATTGCCGCTTATAAACGGCAGGAATAATCGTGCTGATGTCGGGCGATTTTAAACTGTCTTGCGTATTGTTCGATCTGGACGGAACCTTGGTGGATACCGCTCCCGATTTGATCGCATGCCTGAATAAGGCATTGACACATTATGGTTTGCCAGCCGCGGCGCCGGAAGTGATAAAGCCATCCATATCGTATGGCGCCGGCGCGATGATATCAGCGAGTCTGAAGACCGCGGCCGATGAGAAATTTCAGGCGCAGATTCTTGAAACCCTGCATGATATCTATCAGCATAACATCGCGGAACATAGCATGCTTTTCGGCGGAATGGCGGAAACTCTGGATATGATAGAGGGTTTAGGTTTGAAATGGGGCGTCGTCACCAATAAACTGGAGCGTTTCACGCAGCCGTTGATGGCCGCGTTGAATCTGACCGGCCGAGCCGCCTGCATTATCAGCGGCGACACGGCGGCGAAACCGAAGCCGTTCCCCGAGCCGATGTTGGCGGCATGTCAGCAGGCGGCGGTAAAGCCGGAGGAATGCGTTTATATCGGCGACGCCCTGCATGATATTACTGCAGGAAAAAACGCCCGTATGAAAACGATAGCGGCTCTTTACGGCTATCTCAAGCCGGACGACAAACCGGAAACCTGGGGCGCCGATGCCCTGATGGAATCCCCTCAACAAATTTCACACTGGGTAGGATCGCGAAGATGCCGTTAACCAATCAGGTTATATTGATCACCGGCGCAGGCGGCGGACTTGGCGGTACGGCCGCGCTGACCCTGGCCAAGAGCGGCGCGCATATTATCCTGCTGGATAAACAGATTGCCAGGCTGGAAGCGGTTTACGATGCCATCGTCGCGGCCCATGCGCCCGAACCCGTTATGTATCCCTTTGATTTGGCCGGGGCCAGCGAAAATGATTACCAGGAACTCGCCGACAGAATCGACGCAAAATACGGCTCCTTACAGGGGATATTGCATTCGGCGGTCGAATTTAGCGCGTTTACGCCGATGTCCCTGGTCGGAACCAAAGAGTGGGGGCACACCCTCAACGTCAATCTTAATGCGCCTTTTTTGCTTTGCCGGGTTTTGTTGCCGCTTCTGCAAAAAAGTTCGCATGCGTCAATCGTATTTACATCCGACTCTTCGGCAAGAACCGCCCCGGCTTATTCGGGTGCGTACGGCGTTTCCAAAATTGCTGTTGAGGGCATGGCAAAAATACTGGCCGAGGAATTGGAATCATCAGGCAAGATCCGGGTCAACATATTAATTCCGGGGCCCGTCGATTCGCCGCTAAGAAAGCGGGCCTATCCTGCCGAAGATAAAAGCAGGCTTCCCACCATGTCGTCGTTGGCGCCCGTCTACCAGTATTTATTCGGTTCTCAAAGCATTGGCATCACCGGTCAGGCAGTCGATGCCCGGACCTTTCATTTATAACTGTATTATTATGGCAGATCGAGAAAGCTTTGTTCTAACCAGGGATGTCAACATCATTACCATACCCGACGGTGTTGCCGGGACCTTAAAAAAAGGGGAGATGGTGACCATACACCAGTCGCTGGGCAATAACTATACCGTGGTTACCGAGATGGGGCATATGGTGCGCATTGCCGGGGTCGATGCCGATGCGCTCGGCATGGAAACTCATCAATTGCATACCCTGGTATCCGAAACCAGCCCTGAATCGGTCGAAAAAAACTGCTGGGAAGTGATGAAGACCGTTTACGACCCCGAGATACCGGTCAATATCGTCGATCTGGGTTTGGTTTATTCCTGTAAAGTCACGCCGGTTGGCGAAGGACTCAACGATGTTCATATCAAAATGACCTTGACTGCGCCGGGCTGCGGCATGGGGCCGGTTATCCAGGGGGACGTGGAAAAGTGCATACGCGCCCTCCCTGGCGTGGACCGTGTCGATGTCGAGGTCGTCTTGGACCCGCCCTGGTCCCGGGATATGATGTCGGAAGTGGCCCAGCTGCAATTGGGTTTGTATTGATTGCCGGAATTCAACGGACAAACGAGCCGGTCTTTATTTTTTGATGATGGCAGGCCGGTCGGTCAGTTCGTTGCGATTGTCTCTATTGGCCGGGAAGTGCGTCGCCAGCAATGCGGTTATTTTTTCAATACCGGCCAATGACCCGCGGCGGAAATCGCCTTGCCGAAACGCTGCTTGCATGGTTTGGGCGATCTCATTCCAGGCGGATTGATCGACCCGTTTGGCAATGCCGCGGTCGGCAATAATATGAACTTCATGATCCGCCAATAGCAGATAGATCAAAACCCCGCTGTTTTCTTCGGTATCCCAGACACGTAAATTCGAGAAAACGTCCAGCGCGCGCTCATATGCCGCCATGTCCCGCGATACCCAGGCGAAGGGAAGCGTGTTTTCAATGGCAAAGCGCAGTTCGCCCCGGTGTTGACGTTCGGACTGTTTTACGGCGCTTTCGATTTCGTTGATCAGCGACTCGGGAAAAGCCAGGCGCCATCGCCAGGGCGGCATCAAAGCATGGATTAGCCATCGTTTAACGTTTACCATGATCCCGATGCGCCTCCGCCGCCAAAACCGCCGCCACCTCCGCCCCACGAGCCTCCTCCTCCGGAACCACGGTAACCTCCGCCGCTGGACCAGCCGCCACCGCCACCGCGGGTGAAGCCGCCAAGCAGCAAGATAAACACCATGAGTCCCAGCATGAAAGCAAAGCCTAATCCCAGTATGATGGCCGCCACTGCGGCGCTGCCTAGACCGGCAATAAACGCGCCCATGAAACGTCCCATCAATGCCGTCAAAACAAAACCCGTGAACATGCCGGCAACCAGGATGAACATGAAAGTGCCCATGTTCCGCTCATCAGCCGGCTGTTGCACCGGTTCGGGTAATGCTTCGCCCCGGATCAACTGCATCAACTGAGTCACGCCGGCATCGATGCCTCCGGCAAAGTTGCCTTGCTTGAAATAAGGCGTGATGGTTTCGGCAATCACGCGCTTGGCGACGGCGTCGGGAATTACGCCTTCCAGGCCGTAGCCGACTTCCAGACGTAATCTACGGTCGTTTTTGGCGACAATCAGGATGACGCCGTCATCGATGTTTTTGCGTCCTATTTTCCAGGCATCGGCAACCCGAATGCCGAATTGGGCAATGTCTTCGGGTTGGGTCGTGGCAATTATCAGTACGGCGATCTGGCTGCCCTTTTCGGCTTCAAATGCCGCCAATTTTTGCTCCAGGACGCTGATTTGAGCAGGAGCGAGCGTGGCAGTCAGATCGGTGACTCGATGCGACAAGTCCGGGACTGCGATTTGCGCCCACGCCGTTGTAAAAAAAACAAGCAGACATAAGCCCAAGCCAATGCGGATGGAATTGATCATTAGCGGTCAGGTTTTATCGGCTCGGAGCGGGTGCCGGAGCACCGAAATTGACTTCAGGCGGCACCGCAATCGCTTTTTCATCCTCGACGGTAAATCCGGGTTTGGTTTTGTAGCCGAACAGCATCGCGGTGAGATTGGTCGGAAAGGACCTTACCGTGACGTTAAAGTCCTTGACTGCGTCTATATAGCGGTTACGCGCCACGGTGATGCGGTTTTCCGTGCCTTCGAGCTGCGCCTGCAAATCACGAAACAAACCGTCGGCTTTAAGCTGCGGATAATTTTCGGCAACCGCCAGCAAGCGCGATATCGCACTGGTCATTTGCCCTTGCGCGGCGATGAATTTATTGAATGCTTCTTCATCGTCGACCAGTTCGGGCGTGGCCTGGATGGAGCCGACTTTGGCGCGCGCCTCGGTTACTTGCGTCAGCACATCTTTTTCGTGCGCCGCATAGCCTTTGACGACATTAACCAGGTTCGGCACCAGGTCGGCACGGCGTTTATATTGGTTCAGGACTTCGCTCCAGGAGGCCTTGATGTTCTCATCGGTCGTCTGCAGCGTGTTATAGCCGCATCCGGACAGGATAATCGCCATGAATGAAATAATCAGATAGTTATACATAGTTTGTTCTCACTGGTTAATGCGATAGCCATTGCAAAATGATCTTGGTTTTTTTAAAACGTGTATGCCTAAAAAAACGGCAGCGGCTATGCTTTCGGCTGTCGCAGGATGGGTAACGGGAAAAGTCCTGCCGGACAAAGCATGGTCCCTGCGGCCGTTGATCAGAAGTTGTTTGGGCTGGCGGATAAAGTCAGCGGTTTTGGGGCCCAATACGGTCATGGCGGATCCTCTGAATGAATCTCTTATATAGAGGCAAGTATACCTGTTGAGTTCCAAATCGCCAGAGAATAATGGCGTTTAATACGCCACAAAAAATCAATGAGGCCAAATCAATCGGGTAAACCTCCATGGGATATCATTGGGACAAGTTTTTGCCATGATTTTTTTTGCTGAACAGTGTGAGATGATGACGAATTGGCTGAAAATGCGTTTTAAACAACCGGTGTGTGTCAAATATACCGATAACTGGTCACTGGCAGCATAGAACATGCCGCCCTGTTTTCGGAGATGATGGCGATAAACAGTTGAGCTAGCCGTTTAGCCCAACTGTTCCCGGATGCGGTTATTTCAAGTTCATGCAGTTGGCGTAATAGGTGACGGTCGCGGCCCAGTCGGAGAAAACGCCCATAACGCCTACATCTTTGGCGAGCACATCGAGCAGGATCATCGTGTCGCCGTCCGTTTCAATGCCGTCGGTGACGGATTGGTAGTAATAACCGCCGCCGTCCTTCAAAAGACCTGAGCGCTCCAGCGTCCAGGTGATAATCTTTAATCCAGATGCATTGATTGCCTTGGCATAATCGGAAGGGATTATTTTGTTATCAGCATCCAGCGTTACCAGAGTCCAGGTCGGGGGAGCCACGATCTGTATGCCGCCGGCAAGCAGTTCGGGCAATTTCGCGGTGGCTGCCACCACATCTTCCGGCGTGTTCAGGTCTTCGAGAGCGACGGCTTGTTTGCCGAATGCCGGCTCATGGCTAATCCAGTACAGTACGTCGTTTACATTAAAGGACTGAGGATAAACACGGTCAGGATTCACGCCGGCTTCCTTGTATTCATCGATCATCTTCTGAGCATACACTTCCTGGCTGAAGCCATCGAACGGCATCGCGACACTGGGAGCTTTTAACTCGGGAGTCATTTTTACACCCAGTTTTTTGAACAACGCAATACTTTCCTTATGCGTCATCAGGATTCCGTTGCCGGCATATAAATCGGTACGAAAACCGGGGGTGGCATCCAGATAGCCGGCAACCGTCGTTGCATCGGGATTGCCGGCGTCCATCTTGCCCTTAAGCGACTTGAACTCAGCCAAGGTAATGTCGCTGGTGCAGCATTGAACGTTTGCAAAAGGCGTTGCGCTGGTAAAGTCCGGCGGTACCGAACATTTTCCGGCCAGCTCGGTTTCGAGAATATTCGTTGTGGTATGCAAATCGCATTGTGAATGACGGCAGACCAGTTCCTTATCCTTGGTAAAGGTGACATCGCATTCGACGATACCGGCTCCCATCTGTGCCGCTGCTTCATAGGATTGCCTGGTGTGTTCGGGAAATTGCAAGGCGGCGCCCCGGTGGCCGATCGAAAAATCGGTTTTATAAAAAGGGCCTTTTGAGCATTGCTGGAGAGCGCTTTTAAGCTCGCTCTGCTTCATATCCGAGACCAGAAAAAACGGTCTTGGTCCCAACTGGACGTTTTGCCTGTGGTGTCGGCGATCGGCATCGTCATTGCCATTTTGGACGGCCGAGGCGACTAGCGGTGACAACGCGGTCAATACCCCCACGCCGGCAAGTAGATTTTTAAACAAGCTCATGATAGCCTCTGATTTGAATAATTTAAGTTGATAGGATTCAACCTGGAGGCTACAAACATTACGTTGTGATAATTTCCATTTGATGTCGATTTTGTTAACAATTGATGAAAGCAAATGGCGTTTCATTCCGAAGCGCATGCCGAATGTAATCTTTTGATCGGAAAAAGCCGGATCTAAAAGCCGGGGTTAAACCCGGGATTCAATCAGAGTACTAAAAACCGACATTCGACCCAATCGAAGGCTATCTGGTTTCATTGCCGCCATGCTTTTTCGCCAGACCGGCGAGGTGGACTCGCCTGGCTTCTTCCTTTCGGGCATTTTCTTTTTCCCGGCACGAGCGGCAGAGCACGGCATCGGTATTGATGTTCCCTTTCGCAACCTCGTACCACCATTTCTGTCTTGCGGCGGGCCAGACTTCTTCCGCGCCGCATTGCCGGCAAACGACCGCCTTATCGACATAGAACCGGGGCAGACGGCCATACGTATTGTTGTGCGCGAGTTCTTGTTGATCGGCGATGACGGCTCCCGGCGGGGGCTCACTATTCGGATCGCACGTATCAATGCCGGCCAACGCTTTCGCACGTCTTAACCGGCTTTCCTCAAGCCGTCTGGTTTTGGACTCTTCGCTGGTCATTGCTCCCGAGACGGTTTGGGCATCAGATACCAGAGAACGAATGCAATGAGAAAGAGAGCCGGCACATCGCCGACCAGGTTTATCCGGTCAGTCGGGTCGATAATGGCATAAATGAACATGATGCCGCCGTGGACAATGCTCGACCAGACCGTAAACCAGATCAGGCTGGTATTGGCCAAAGGATTTTTTGCCGCCAGGATCAAAAACACGCCCAAGGTCGCGTAGACCCCCATAATCATATGTTCATATTCTGGTTGCGGCGGCGTCCAACCCCAGCCCGAAGGCCAGATCCACATCATCATCGCCGGGACACCCGCAACGAAAAGAACGCCGATCACATAAAGAGCAATTTTCAGATACTTGAGTTTTTCTTCTTGTTGCATGACATTTTTCCTCTTGTGGTTTTAAAAAATGCTAAACAAATCAAACTGAGGGCGTGATTGCAAGACACGAACCCATTTTTCCACTTGCGACCGAGTAGTTAGGTCGTCACTTGATTACGTTATGACCTCCGAGCCCCATTTCATGTTTCCAAACAAGAAGAACCCCAAACGGGGGTAGTAAACCGTGTCATTTGAGGCTCGGAGTGTAAAGACCCAAGCTTGCCGTTCGTTTGCAAGGGTTGCCCATGCTTCCCAAATGGAAGTATCTACCCACTTTATTTGTGCTCCGGCGAGACGTTCGTATTCGTCCCGACTCATGCAAGAAATCGTACACCTGAGGGGCACTTTAGGCGCTTCGCTTGCGTTCAGAAGCAGGTCCATCGCTTCGGAGTACTTGGAACCGACTGGCAGAACTTCAGGTATAAGAATCTCGAGCATTCGCCGGGGCGTTGTAATTTCATCCAATCGCGGTCCAACCACAGTTGCGCGATCTCTCGACACAGGAAGCCAACCCACTTGAGACGAGAGTTTGTATTTGCCCGTAGTGTGAAAGGAAACTTTTGGTTTCTCTAATGTTTTCGGGGCATCAATCTTTGGCGGCCTCACATCGCCCGCGATTCTATCAAAGACCGCTTCAACCTGTGACTGACATGTGTACGGAACCTGCATTACAACTGACTGGTCGGCCGACAAGCAGACACGCAACAGGTCGTAATGGGTGGATCCCACTTTCATGAGGACTCGCGAGTATTTATGTTTGCTCATTTGGCAATCGGTAGCCTAAATAATAAGTTGACACCTTATTAGGTGAATATAAATATACAATTGTTGACGCATAACGCCATCCCGGCAAACCATTGGATTCAGATGCTATAACTTTCAATTTTTGATCGCAACCTTTTATACAAAATTAAGAACTTATCCATAAATAAGAAAGCAATCAAAGTAGATCAATGAATCCCGTTTGCCGCGCCGAGCACCGCAGCTTTGGCCCGGAACAGCCCGGAAGGGGCGTGGCAGGATGCCACGCGTTGCCAAAGGAACAGGAAGTCCCTTTTGGCAACCCCGAGTCAAAGCGAGGAGCGCAGGATTCAAGCGGCAACCGGGCGGCTTTTTCTTTGGTTTCTTTCTTTTGGCCGCGCAAAAGAAAGAAACTCGCCTTCGGGTGCGAGTACCCGATAAAAATAATCGTCGCGATAGCGACGCCTTTCCATGACGATTTTTTGTTATTTATGGATAAATTCAAATAAAACGCATAAGAGTCCTTGATCAAGCCCACAAATTAAGCCGCCGATTCATCACAAAATTTATCAATACCCCCATGAATAAAGATCATTTAACAGCCCCGATTCAATGGGGTACTGTTAATAGAATCTTTTTTTGTGGGAGCTATGTTATGAATATCCTCGGTAAATTCGCAGCCTTTTTATTGCTGCTCGTCTTAGAAGCTCAGGCCAACGCCGGATCGAACTTCGACATCCTGGCCCGCCTCGATTCGGGGCCCGGTAACGTGACCGTGATGGCGAACGGACGCATCATCATGAGCCTGCATCAGTTTTATCTGCCGAAATACACGGTGGTGGAGTATAAAAACGATACTCTCGTGCCGTTTCCCAATAAGGTATTGGCCGATGCGGATTCGATGTCAAATCTTAAACTCGATTCGGTGCTGGGCATCCGGTCCGACGCCAACGGCATCGTATGGATGCTGGATAACGGCATGCGCAGCGGCGTCACGCCGAAACTGGTGGGTTGGGACACCAAAATCGACAGGCTGCATCAGGTCATCTATTTGCCGCAGCCGGTTGCGCCCGCCGATGCGTTTGTCAACGATTTTGCAGTCGATACCCTGCGCAATCATATTTATATCAGCGACCCGGCGGGCGGGGGTAACGCCGCGCTGATTGTCGTCAATCTGAACACCGGAACGGCGAGGCGCGTACTGGAGGGCCATAGCAGCGTTATCCCTGAAGCTGTCGACCTGATCATCGACAACGTGCCGGTTCAAGTCAAAGATAAAAACGGAAAACTGGTTCGGCCTCATATCGGCGTCAACCCGATTACCGAAGATATGAACAACGAATGGGTGTATTTCGGCCCGATGCATGGGCACAGTCTTTACCGGATCAAGGCGGACGACTTGGCCAATGCCGGACTGGACAGCAAGACATTGGCGAATCGCGTGCAGCGCTACAGCGACAAACCGGTATCGGACGGCATCACGATCGATAAGGATAACAATATTTACCTGGGGGAACTGGCGGCAAACGCCATCGGCGTGATTGCGGCCGATAAAAGCTACCGAAGGCTGGCGCAGTGCCCGAAACTTTCATGGGTGGATTCGTTCAGCTTCGGCCCGGCGGGACAATTGGTTGCGGTGGTCAATCGGCTGCATCAGTCGGCAGTGCTGAACGGCGGCGTGTCGAAATCGAAGCCGCCTTATTATCTGTTACGGGTGAAATCCCTGGCTGCCGGATTGCCGGGACGCTAATGCAAAATTGATCAACCGCCTTAATTTGGCTGATGTTCCTTGCTAATCAGTTGAACCATTAATACTCCTGCCTATCGCTGTGATTTTATCCCGCAGCCAAAGATGGGCCGGATCCTTGTCCCGCAACGGATGCCAGATCATGACCAAATCGTAGGACGGCAGGTCGATCGGCACCGGAAAAATTGCCAGCGGCGCCAATTTTTTAAACTGTTCGGCAATTCGATACGGCAGCGACAGGATCATATCGGTTTCAGCAACGATCAGCGGTGCTGACAGAAAGTGCGGGACGATGAGCTTGATGCGCCGTTCCAGTCCCAGTTCGGTCAATTTCTGGTCGATGAAGCCCACATTGCTTCCTGTTCGGGATATCAGCATGTGGGGAACTGAAATATATTCCGCCAGTGAAGGCGCTTGTTTGATCAGCGGATGGTTTTCTTTGACCATGCAAGCCATTCGGTCGCTGAATAACGGCTGGCAATGCAAGTGAGCGGGCGGGTTCAACACCGATTCGAAACCCAGCACGACATCCAGACTGCCGTTTTCCAATTGGGCAGCCGGAAACGACGACTCGGTGCGCTTGACATGAATATCGATGCCGGGGGCCACCTGGTCGATCAGTCCGAATAGCTCGGGAATTAACAGAAATTCCATGTAATCCGTGGCGGCCAGGACAAATCGGCGCTGACTTGTGGCGGCCTCAAATTCCAAAGGCGGCTGAATGAGTTGTTCCATCTCCGATAATAAGGCCCTGACCGGCTCAATCAAGGCCAGCGCTCTTTCCGTCGGCTTCATGCCCGTCGGCGTTTTTACCAGCAGCGGATCGTCCAGGTGCTGGCGCAATCTATGCAAGATATGGCTCATCGCCGATTGCGTAATAAACATGTGCTCCGAGGCGCGGGTCACGTTGAGTTCCCGCATCAGCACATCAAACGCCACCAATAAATTCAGATCGAAGGTTCTTAAATTAGACATTTGGGAGATTTTCAATAGTGTCAGAAGGCGGTGATCCGGCGTTATGGTAACCAAACATTAGAGTGCACTGGCCATGAATTATGTCGATAGTGACATGAAATTTAAACATTTAACAAAGCCTCTTATTCAACCTACTGTATGGCTCAAGCGCATTGTTAAGATTGAGTCGGTTCTCTTTAATGGTAATGGACTTAATGACTGATCGGCAATATTTACGACGCGCTCATTAATAATTAATTTTGGAGAAGCATACATGTCAGTCAATATTTCAAATCGGGCTGTTCAGCCCTATACCGGAGAAAAAGCCAGGATTACCCGCGCTTACGATTATCTGATCCTGGTATTGGCACTTTTTCTGTTTATCGGTTCCTTTCATCTGCATTTTGCGTTGACCGTCGGTGACTGGGATTTCTGGGTGGACTGGAAGGACCGGCAATGGTGGCCGCTGGTAACGCCTCTGATGGGCATTACCTTTCCGGCGGCAGTGCAGGCCGTCTTGTGGGATAAATTCCGTCTGCCGCTGGGCGCCACCTTGTGTGTCTCGGCCTTGTTGATAGGAACCTGGGTAACCCGGATATTCGCCTATCACTACTGGAATTATTTCCCCGTCAACATGGTGTTGCCTGCAACGATGCTGCCGGGTGCGCTCGCCCTGGACGTTATTCTGATGTTGAGCAACAGCCTGACGATTACCGCGATTTTCGGAGGCGCGGCCTTCGCGCTGCTGTTCTATCCCAGCAACTGGCCGATCTTCGGCCTGTTTCATCTGCCTGTCGAGTACGGTAATGGTCAGTTGACGGTAGCCGATCTGTTCGGCTTTGAATACATCCGGACCGGCATGCCGGAATATTTGCGGATCATTGAAAGAGGCACATTGCGTACTTACGGACAATACGCGACGCCGCTATCGGCATTTTGTTCGGCCTTGCTTTGCTCTCTCATGTACACCCTGTGGTGGTACATCGGCAAGTGGTTCGCAACTGTTCGTTACCTTACCAAAATCTGACGGAGGCCGGTTTATGAAAACGCTATTTAACAAATGCCTGGCATCGCTGGGGCTTATACTTTCGTTGTACGCGCTCGATATCCAGACCGCCATGGCGCACGGGGAAAAGGCTTTGGAGCCGTTTATCAGAATGCGCACGATACAGTGGTACGACGTGCAATGGTCCAGGCAAAAATTCAATGTCAATGAAGAAGTCAGCGTCAGCGGCAAGTTTCATGTCGCCGAGGATTGGCCTGTCAGCGTTCCCAAACCGGAAGCGGCCTTTTTGAACCTATCGACGCCCGGGCCGGTGCTGATCCGAACCGAGCGCTATCTGAACGGTAAACCCTTCATGAATTCGGTGGCATTGCAGCCGGGCGGCGATTACCACTTCAAGATCGTGCTCAAGGGACGCTTGCCCGGACGCTATCACATCCACCCCTTCTTTAATCTGAAAGATGCAGGGCAAGTGATGGGGCCCGGCGCATGGCTGGAAGTAGCCGGTGAGGCGTCTGATTTTACCAATGAGATCCTTACCATCAACGGGGATCTGGTCGATATGGAAACCTACGGACTTAGCAATGGCATCTTCTGGCATCTGTTCTGGGGTGTGCTGGCCACGGCCTGGCTGCTCTGGTGGCTGCGGCGGCCGTTATTCATCGCCCGCTATCGAATGCTGCAGGCAGGTATGGAAGACGAATTGGTCACATCAACTGACCGCCTGCTTGCCAAAGCCGTATTGATCGGCGTGCCTGTGCTGGTGCTGGCCATCAACGCGATGACGATAAGCCGATATCCGAATACCATTCCGTTGCAGGCCTCTCTGGATCAGATTTTGCCGCTTCCCGCCCGGGTCAATGCCGGCGTGGTCGAAGTCGAAACCTTAAAGGCCGAATACCTCGTGCCGGAAAGAGCGATGACTTTCACCGTAAACATCAATAACAAAAGCGACAAACCGATCCAGATCGGCGAGTTTGCGACTGCCAATGTACGTTTTTTCAACAAGGATGTTACGGCGCCTGATCACACCAGTCCGAATGTTATGGCGGCCCCGGAAGGATTGAGCCTGGATAATCCTGCACCCATACAACCCGGAGAACAACGTACGATGACGCTTATTGCCAGGGATGCGTTATGGGAGTCGGAGAAACTGGACGGGCTCATCCGGGATGCCGACAGCCGTATCGGCGGTTTGCTGTTTTTATACGACTCCGTATTAGGCGAGCGATTTATTTCCAGCCTATCCGCCGCCGTGATTCCCAAATTCAATTAAATCTCAAGAGGAAAAACGCCATGTCTACTACATCCGAACAATTACCCATATTGATAGAAAATGACAACAGAGTACCCTGGTATCTGCAGGATTTGCCAAGATACCTAAAGGGCTTCGGCGTTCTGACCGTCATCTATATCGGTCTGCGCCTGTACCAGGGCGCATTTGCCGTATCGTCCGGCCTTGATTCCACCGAACCGGCTTTCGAACAGTACTGGATGCGGCTGTTTTACATCGAATTGGGAATTCTCGCTGTCTTCGTGACCGGCATCTGGGGGTATTTGTGGTTTTCCAGGGATCGCAACCTGGACAAGCTGGAACCGAGGGAGGAAATCCGCCGTTATTTTACTCTCACGATGTGGATCAGCATCTACACCTTTGCGGTATATTGGGCCGGCAGTTATTTCGCCGAACAGGATAATTCCTGGCATCAGGTGGCTATCCGCGATACGCCGTTTACCGCCAATCATATCATCGAGTTTTATTTCAATTTCCCGCTCTATGTGATTCTGGGCGGCTGCGCCTGGCTATATGCCAGAACCCGGCTGCCGCTGTATGCCAAGGGCATTTCGCTGCCGTTGACGCTGGCCGTATTCGGGCCGTTCATGATTCTGGTGAGCGTCGGCTTTAATGAATGGGGGCATACGTTCTGGTTTAGGGAAGAGTTTTTCGCAGCGCCCATTCATTGGGGTTTTGTGATCGGCGTCTGGTTCGCTTTGGGGGTCGGCGGCATACTGCTGCAAGGCACAACTCGTCTGATCGAACTGCTTGATGAGCTGGAAGATGCGCCATGATTCGGGTCGGAATACGGTTTTATGGATTTGGCTAAAATATATAACTTCTCTGACATTTCGCAAGTCCGTAGAGGCGATTTTAATCGCCCTGGGCGAATGAATTCGCTCCTACATTCGCTCGTCGAATTTCCAAATCGGGATGTTATTTTTTCCAGGCAAGTTATGTAGATCCCGCTATCGATGACGACAAGAAAACACACCCGCATTCATTATGCCTGGATCATACTCGCGGTGACCTTTGCCTGCTTGTTTGTTGCGGCGGCGCTCCGCTCCGTTCCGGGGATCATTATGTTGTCCCTGGAGCATGAATTTAAGTGGAGCCGGGAAACGATCAGCGGCGCAGTTTCCATCAACCTGTTTTTATTCGGGCTTGCAGGTCCTTTTTTAGGCAGGCTGATGGATCTGTATGGAGCGAAAGCCATCACTCTGTTAATGATTGCTTTGGTGACACTGGGAGCGGGAGGCAGTATTTTCATGCAGGAACCCTGGCAGTTGTATCTGTTTTGGGGAATCATTGTCGGAGCAGGTTCGGGCGGAACTTCAATGATTATGGGTTCCGCGGTTGTCAATCGCTGGTTTCATGCGCGAAGGGGACTGGCTTTGGGTATCCTGGGCGCTGCCTTCTCGTCCGGGCAGTTAATTTTCACGCCAATTATCATGAGCCTGAATATTCACCTGGGCTGGCGGGTTGCAACCCTGCTGATTGTCTTAATGATGGGGGTAATTGTATTGCCTCTGGTCGTTCGGTTTATGGCAGACGATCCTGACTTAAAGGGCACGCAGCCCTATGGTGCTAAAGGCTTGGCTGTAGCCAAGCCATGCCCTGATCCGAATCCGATGCGTTCGGTAATGGCCCAATCTCAATTCTGGTTGCTGGCTTTAAGTTTCGGTATCTGCGGTTTTACGACTTCGGGACTGTTTCAGACGCACCTGATTCCGCACGGTATCGAGCATGGTTTTCCGGAAATGACCATGGCGGTTTCGTTAGGCTTAATGGGCGCTACCGATGTGCTGGGCACCATCTTCTCCGGCTGGCTATGCGATCGCTTCGGCAAACGCCGGCCGCTCGTGATTTATTACTCGCTTCGGGGCGTCTCGTTGATGTTATTGCCCTTTATCGAATCGACCGGTCAACTCATGGCATTTTCCGCCGTCTATGGACTGAATTGGCTGTCGACCGTCCCGGCTACGTCGGCGCTGACGGCGGATTTATTTGGCAAGCACAATGTCGGCGTTGTGTTCGGATGGATTTGTTTTGCTCATCAGGTTGGAGCGGCGTTAGCTTCTTATGGTGCCGGCTATCTGCATCATTTGGCCGGAAATTATACCGTATCCTTTGTGACCTCCGGTCTTTTTGCTTTGGTCGCTACCGGACTCGTTATAAACATAAAGGAAACAACAGATTAATAAAAAGCCAATTTCAAGATCGGCCTGATGCTTGATTTCATGCATCAACTCGGCAAGACAGAAGGCCGGGGTGAGGGGAAACCAAAAGTAAAAAATTCTTTTTGGATATCCAACATCCTGACCTCCCGGCAAATGTTTGCGCGAAGCTGGCTTTTGCACAGTGCGGCTTTTGGTATTTCCGACATCAGGGCTTTGAAAACTTGATTATTCGATCAGGTAAAACTAGTCTTAGGTAAACGTTATTCAGTCAGCGCCGGTAAGGCGTTATTGAAGCAGAAATCATATGCCGCGGAACCCGCATCGCTGCCATTAATGGCTCTCGGATTGATGCTCGGCGAATTTTATAAGCACGATACGCCGGATGGATTGGAACGCAAACATTGTAGACGGCCGAATGATTACAAACTCTATTCTTTGTTTATGAGCAGGTTATAAATGACAACATTTACCGATTATTATGAATTGCTGGAAATCAGCCCCAACGCAACTGCGGATACGATAGACCGGATATTTCGATATCTGGCCCAACGCTATCATCCGGACAATCATCAAACCGGCGACCATCTCAGATTTTCTGAAATCGTGCAGGCGCATGAAATATTAAGACATCCGGAAAAACGGGCCCAATATGATCTGGATCACAAACGGCATTTGGAATACAGTTGGAAACTGGCTCAAGAAGCCAGCGATAGCGAGGGTTTAGAGCTCGATGCGGTGATTCAGGAAAGATTGCTGTCCATCTTGTATGTGAAGCGCAGGCGCAATATACAAAACCCCGGCATCGGAAATCTCGAACTGGAACGTTTATCGGGGTGTCCGCGCGAGCATCTCGAATTTCATCTGTGGTACCTGAAAGAAAAAGGCTGGATCAGCCGTCTGGAGAATGGCCAGTTAAGTATTACCGTTAATGGCGTCGACCAAGCGGCCACGGAACATAAACGCATTCATTTTACAAAATTATTGACCGACCAGCATACTGAAACGGCCGATCAGCCCCTTTAGTTTAAAGGCTGACAGTTGCGACGATCATTTAAACAATAAGGCGGCTATCGGTACAACTCAACAAAACTTGAAACGCCATGAGGCCGAATCACCTGTTCTTATTGATCACTGCATGTTGACATGACGGAGCGATGCTGAAACCGGATATTCTGGGTAGGTCCCTCACAGGCGAATTGAATTAAAGTTTCAGCCAGCCGCGCCTGTTGATGTAAGCTCCTCCCACGCCGACGACAAAGGCGAGGCCAACGTTCCAAATGGCGAATGCCGCGGTAATCAGGGTAATAAACCGCTCGCTCTTATCTTTGCTGAAATCGCAGGAACCCAGGGCCAACTGCGCGCCGGTAAGGAAGAGCACGACGCCGAGTACCGCTGCCGGCAGTAAACGAAACACGACATCTACCGACCCGCTAAAAAACAGAGCTATCAATAGCAAAATGGCGCCCAGGATGATGGGAGCGCCGCCCGTTCTTGCCCCAAACGCAACATGACCGGCCATGCCTCCTGCGCCATGGCACATCGGCACTCCGCCAATCGAAGATGCAAAGAGGTTTAACAGGCCGGTTGAGATGGCGACTCCTTTCTCGGTCACTGGCCTGTTAGGGAACAATCGGTTGTTTTCTTCGCGGATCGCGATTATAGCGTTCCCCAAAGTCAGAGGAATCTGGGGCAGGGCCAGAAACAACGAACCGATCATCAGATCGGACCAGTTGACCTGAGCCAGTGCAAAGCCGGGGACTCTGAATTCGATCGAAATACCGGCAAGGGCTGTAACAAGTTCCGGACTCTGAATAGCCCCGCAGACCACGCCGAATAGCAACAGCAACAGCATTGCCGGTATGGTCCGATTGGTCAGAAGCAATAAGGTCCCGACAAAGCCCACGGAGGATATCAACCAGTTGGTCGCCATCATCTTGACGCCCTCCAGCATGAAACTCATGCCCAGCCCCAGGATGATGCCGACCAAGACCGGACGGCTCACGATCTTTGCAACTTTATTTGCCGCGCCGGAGAGTCCGAGCAACAACCAGATAAGCCCGGTCACCAGTCCGGCGCCGTAGATAGCTCCCGGCGTAATGACGGCGGTTTGGGCGGCCTGAGTGGCAGCAACCGCGCCGATAGCCTTCATGGGCTGAATGGGAAACGGCGTACGGTAGTAGGAACCGCTGAAGACAAGCGCCACGCCGAATGCAAACAGCACCCCGAGCGGGTCAACCTTCGCCACGCTGATATAAGCAATGACGAACGGAATCAAGGTGCCAAGATCACCGAATGCCCCCGCCCACTCCATCCTGTCAAAATGATTCCTTGTTTCGGAAGGAAGCGCAGCGATCTCTGTTTCAGCATCGTTTGCCGCAGGTTCTATCGCCCCTGGGTCATTATTCGGTAGATTGTCAGCCACGTTCTCATCGGTCATTCAAGATTTAGCATAATGATACACTATCATGGCCAGCTTGTTGGAGGGTCATTCGATTAGTGCACATCCCGGATAAGACCAGGAATTGTTCGAGCATCATTGAATTCTTTCATCGGCGATATACGAACATACCATCCGGCAAAGGATTTTCCACTGATCGCCCCGGCACAGTTGGCGATAAAACTTGTCTAATCCGCATATATCGAGGATTGCCTTTCTCTGCAATCAATACGTTGAACATATTGATTGCAGAGGGTCTAATTCTATAGTTATTCAATTTGATATTTTTTGGGCACAATAGTTGCTTCTATAATTCAAGTAGTCACCGACTCAGTTTTCAAATCCCTTCAGATATTAAGTCGGGGATAAAATTCTATCTCCTTTTGTGCCGCAGGCTTCGATTATGGCGATCAGTGTATTCGAGATTTTTAAAATAGGCATCGGCCCGTCCAGTTCTCATACCGTAGGGCCAATGCGCGCGGCGATGGAATTTGCCGTAAAACTGGAACAATCCGGTATTATCGGACAGACCCATCGCCTGATGGTCGAGTTGTTCGGTTCCTTGGGCGCTACCGGAAAGGGGCACGGCACCGATAAAGCGGTCATGCTGGGGCTTGAAGGCGAGGCGCCGGATCAGATCGATCCGGCGATCATTGCCGACCGGCTCGAAGTTATCCGGCAAACCGGGACGATTAATTTATTAAAGAGCTGGCCGGTGCGATTCGATGAAAAGTCGCATTTGCTGTTCCATCGTAAAGTCCTGCCGTATCATTCTAACGGCATGCGGTTCACCGTTTTCGATGATTCGGGAACCGAGCTGCTGCAAAAAGATTATTATTCGGTCGGCGGCGGTTTCGTCGTGACCGGCGACACGGCGGCAGCCGATCGTTTGACCGATGACGATACCTGTTTACCGTATCCGTTTAAATCCGCGGCGGCGCTGTTAAAACTTTGCGCCGCGCATAATCAGCCGATCAGTGCGCTGATGCTGAACAATGAAAAAGCCTGGCATGGTGAACAGGACATCCGTAAAAATCTGCTTCACATTTGGCAGGTGATGCAGGCCTGCGTCGACAGAGGTATGCACCAGGAAGGGACGTTGCCGGGCGGCATGAAGGTTAAACGCCGTGCGTCCAATCTTTACCAGCAATTAACCGGCGTCATTCCCAGGCAAACGCCGGGCGTGCCGGTTGGGACGCTGGATTGGGTCAATCTGTTTGCGCTGGCCGTCAGCGAGGAGAATGCCGCGGGCGGCCGGGTGGTAACCGCGCCGACCAACGGCGCTGCCGGCATTATACCGGCGGTGCTGCATTATTACTGGCGCTTCTGTGACGGCGCAAATGAAGACGGCGTGATCCGGTTTTTATTGACGGCCGCGGCTATCGCCATTTTGTACAAGGAAAACGCATCGCTTTCCGGCGCCGAAGTCGGCTGTCAGGGCGAAATCGGCGTCGCCTGTTCGATGGCGGCCGGCGCCTTGGCTGAAGTCCTGGGCGGCACGCCGGAACAGGTCGAAAATGCCGCCGAAATCGGCATGGAACATAATCTGGGATTGACCTGCGATCCGGTGGGCGGACTGGTTCAGGTGCCCTGTATCGAACGCAATGCCATGGGTTCGGTCAAGGCGATCAATGCCGCGCGTATCGCTTTGCGCGGCGACGGGACGCACTTCGTATCGCTGGATAAGGTGATTAAGACCATGCGCGAAACGGGCGCCGATATGAAAACCAAATATAAGGAAACTTCGCGCGGGGGGCTCGCGGTGAACTTAACGGAATGCTGAGGCGTATCTGTTTTGGGCTAAAGGAATGGTTGCCAAGACTTTTTGGTGTGAATTGCCTTTCCAATCCTGAAACGGTTCGTCCTTATAACGGCCTGTAGTTCGGAGGAACGTTAAGTCAAATTCAGCTCTTTTTCCTTTTAAAAGTCGACGGCGGATAGATTTTTCGTTCCACGCCGATGATTGCTCTATTCAGTTGGTATAGATTTTTTTCCTCGTTCATATGGAGTCCCATCACATAAAAAATGGGCATCCATAACGGATTGATCAAAAGTCCGCCTAGCGCGCTTTTTAGCGTTCGTTTCAGGTTTTTGATCGGATTGAAAGATTCCGACAGAGAGTCTACCGACAGTTCATCGAAAACAGCAGCAATCGGGCGAAGTATGACTTGTTCATGAGTGGGAAGCCGGGCCATCGATACGGAAAGTTTTCGTTCCATGCTGTAGTAATTCTTGCGTGAAAAATAGACATTTATGGCAAAAGTCAGCGCTATCAAAGGCAATAGAACGCTCGGCGGCGCCACCGGGGCGAAAAGGGGAGACAGCATCACGGTTCCGAAACCGAGCATCAGCATATCCTCTCCCCGCTCTACATCACGGTCGATGCCCTGAACGATAGCGACCACCGCATTATCGAACGAGCCTTTTAAATAGTGTAAATCTTGTTTCATAATAGTCTCCTGCGGGCTATTACTGACATACAATCACAAACTCTAAAAAAGTCAAATCTAGGAGACAATAAGACTCATAACATGATGTAAAATTCCATTCGTGGCATTTTTGATAAAATGCAGTTTTACCAAATTTCCATGTACAGTAACCAACAGGGTAATTATTCATACCCGCCTATATGATCTATTTAATCGGTACTGATGTAAACTATTTCCTGTTAAGGGGACATCCGGAATAGAATTCACTTTATCTTAGTCTGATGGTTTTAACAGGCAACGTTGGCTCACTTGTTATCCATTGGCGCGGATGCGTTGTCATATCTCAGGAGGCCGCATGTCGAATAATTTATCCAGGCGCTTTGCGTCAGTCAGAGATCAGACGCTGGCGCTTGCAAAACCTCTTTCCGAAGCCGACATGACGATTCAGGCAGCGGAATTCGTCAGTCCCGGTAAATGGCACCTTGCCCACACCACCTGGTTTTTTGAGGAGTTCTTTTTACGCGCCCTGAATAAACAGTGTAAACAAGCAGAAGCCTACCGTTTTCTGTTCAATTCTTATTATGACACTGTCGGCAACCGGCAAGCCCAAGGCAAACGCGGGCTCATCACGCGGCCCGGTCTTGACGAGGTGCTCAACTATCGGCAAACGATTGACCAATCCGTCATCCAGGCTTTGGATAACGGCGTGAGCGAAGAACTGGAGAACATCATTGAACTGGGCATCCATCATGAACAGCAGCATCAGGAATTGTTTTTGACGGACATTCTCTTCAATCTGGCGCAAAACCCGTTTTTTCCAGCCTATCAGCCATCGATTGCAAAAACCAGGCAAATAGCGCCCTTTTCCGAATCCGAAATGATTGAGTTTTCGGGCGGACTGGAGCAGATTGGCCATGACGGCAACGGCTTCGGTTTTGACAATGAATTTCCACGTCACAAGGTTTATCTCGAACCCTTTCGGCTAGCGTGCGATGTTGTGAGTAACGCACACTGGATCAACTTTATCGAAGATGGCGGCTACAGTAATCCATTGTTGTGGCTGGTAGATGGCTGGAAAACCGTTCAGTCCGAAAACTGGCAAATGCCGCTTTACTGGGCTAACCGCGACGGCTATCAGAGCATGACGCTGGCGGGGCTGCAACCCATTGACCCCTTGGCTCCCGTAACCCATATCAGCTATTTTGAAGCCGATGCATTCGCCCGTTGGGCCGGTAAACGACTGCCCACTGAAGCCGAGTGGGAAGTGGCGGTTCGCACAGAAAGGCCGGCTTCGCATGCTTTCGGTTGCGAGCATGGCGCTGTCGATCCAGGCCGCCTGATTTATGGCGATGTTTGGGAGTGGACGTCCAGCCCTTATGTGGCATACCCCGGATTTAGGGTGCTTCCCGGCGCAATCGGCGAATACAACGGTAAATTCATGAATGGCCAATATGTTTTGCGCGGGGGATCCTGGATTACGCCGTCCGGACATGGTCGGTTAAGTTACCGGAATTTTTTCTATCCTAACCAGCGCTGGCAATTTACCGGATTGCGGCTTGCTGCGGACAGCCTCTTCTCGGAATATTGACCAGCCTAAACAATGGGTAAAGCTATGCGTATCAATTTAGACATCACATCTGAATTTGCATCGGATACTCTTCAAGGTTTATCGAAAACCCCGAGGTCCTTATCCTGTAAATGGTTTTATGACGAAACCGGTTCAAGACTATTTGTGGACATTACCCGGACTCATGAGTATTACCCGACGCGCGTTGAAACGAGGCTTTTGCTCGGTCTGGTCCAGGAACTGGCTGAACTCATACCTGATTTGGCTGTTGTCATCGAACCGGGCAGCGGCTCCAGCGCCAAGACCCGAATTTTATTGGGGTCGCAGCCACATTTACAAACTTACATCCCGATCGATATTTCGGAAGAGTTTCTGCTAGCATCCGTAAACCGGCTAAAAGAGACTTTCCCGGCTTTGGAGATAGCGCCATTCGTGGCGGATTTCTCATCGTCCCTGTCCCAGATTAAACTGGCTGAGAATAAGCAGCGCATGGTGTTTTTTCCCGGTTCAACCATCGGCAACTTCGCGCCGGATGAAGCCAGAGGATTATTGCGTTCTATCCGGAACTTTGCCGGCAAAAACGCTTGGCTGCTAATTGGCGTGGACATGACGCAAAACGAAGAACAGTTAATTGCCGCTTATAACGATGTCGGCGGTATTACTGCAAAGTTTAATCAAAACATTCTAGTCCGCGCAAACCGTGAGCTGGGAGCCGATTTTGATACTGATTTTTTTCGACATCGCGCGTATTTCAATCAGAGTGAAAGTCGCATTGAAATGCACTTGGTCAGCATGCGGGCACAGACAGTCAAGATAAACGGAAATGCTTTTAAATTCGAACAGGGCGAAACGATTCACACCGAAAATTGCTACAAATATTCCCGAGCGGATTTTGAGTCATTTGCCCGGGACTGCGGCTGGAAAATCCGGCAGGTCTGGGAAGACCGGCAGGAATCAAGATTTGGGGTGTTCTTATTGAAAGCGGCTGATTAATTCCCGTCCATTATCTCGGTAGCACCTAACTCCCGACTTCGATGCCTTTCCAGAATGCCACATGATCCTTGATATTTGCGGCGGCTTCTTTGGGATTTGGATAATACCAGGCGGCATTCCGATTGATATTGCCGTCGACGCAAACATCAAAATAATGGGCGACGCCTTTCCACGGACAAGTGCTTGTGTGGCTGCTTTCGCAAAAATACTCTGTCTTGATCGAATGGTGCGGAAAATACACATTGCCTTCCACTGTCTCGAATTCATCGCTTTCGGCGATGATTTTACCGTTCCACCTTGCGATAGCCATGCTGAACCCCCCGATTTTTTGATAGCGGCTCTCTATGCCACCCGTATAAACGCTGTCAGAATTTGGCTGTTTCCCTGGAAACAACCGCTTTATTTAACGGAATGCCTGACCCTAAGGAAAACCATTCAGTTCGTGCCGGTGCAATGGCTTCATCGCGAATAGCCGCGATCTGGTCACCGCCCCGACAATTACACTATGACATGACCGGATCGTTCCGGTTCCCATGCTCGTTAGGTAGCGGCATTACATAGTTGCTGCCGATTGATTGACAGGATAACGGCAACATCGCTTATCAGCCTGAAAGGAAAATCTCGGTCAACATAGATCGATAATGAAAGCATGGCCGTTCATTTGAGCCTTGGAAAACAAAGATACTCATGCGAATGTTTGTATGATAAAAAGGCCTCTTTCAGTAAATAAAAAAAGGACAACGGCCTCACTGATTTACTTTAAAAAATAATAAGGACCAAGAATGTATTGAACTATCGGGCGGATTGTCGCCTAATAATTATCGCCTCGGATACTGATCGGGCAGGCCAACAATGACGATGGCGTGGCTCATATCGATAGTTTAATCAGCGGATTTATATATTTGTGGGCTTTTTGTCAATAACTCATAAGGAGGCATCTATGCCGGTCATTTCATTAGTGGTATTTTTTGTGATCACGTTGATTTTTGCAGCGATGATACAGATTCATATCATTGAAATTGCTTTTGCAAAACTGGGGTTAACGCCTGAAATTACGCTCCTTTTATTGGTTGGAACGCTGGTCGGCAGCGGAATTAATCTGCCTCTTTTCGACCTGCGCACCAAACAATCGGGTCATCTGGTGATCTCTCCGGATCAAAAGCCGATCTGGGAAATATTTCAGCCGGTGAGGGAAGGCAGAGTCGTCATCGCGATCAATGTCGGCGGCTGCATTATTCCGGTCGGACTTTGCCTCTATTTCATTTCGCTGCAATTGATTAATCCGCTCAACCTGGTCATCGCATTGCTGGCAATCACCGCATTAAGTTATAGGATCAGCCGGATCATTCCCGGGCTGGGTGTCGGCATGCCGTTATTGATAGCGCCGTTGGCTGCGGCGGCCCTGGCGTTTGTTCTTGAACCCGCCCACGCCGCTCATCTTGCCTATGTCAGCGGCGTGCTGGGCGTGCTGATTGGAGCGGATATTCTTCGGCTTAACAATATCATCGACCTTGGCGCGCCCATTGCTGCTATCGGCGGAGCGGGCACTTTTGACGGTATTTTCCTGACCGGCATCATTGCCGCGCTATTGGCCTGACCGGCGAGCAAATTCAGTCACACAGGACACATTCGATTTTCCGGTTTACCGGCAAGTGTTTGCTGCGCGAATTCTTGAATGGCGCATTGGTTTTTTGCCATGTCAGTTATACTTTTAAGGCGGAGAACACAATACTACCGCATCGAGTATAATTTGCGTTGAGTAAAACTTAAGGAATCTAAATGAAAAAAGCACTGATCACCGGCATCACCGGACAGGACGGTTCTTACCTCGCTGAATTTCTGTTGAAAAAAGGCTATGAAGTTCACGGCATCAAACGTAGAGCCTCGTCGTTTAATACTGAACGCGTGGATCATCTCTATCAGGACCCGCATGTGTCCAGCCGCAATTTTATATTGCATTATGGTGATTTGACCGATTCGTCGAACTTAACGCGCATCATCCAGCAAACACAGCCTGATGAGGTCTATAATCTCGGCGCGCAATCCCATGTGGCGGTCAGTTTTGAATCGCCGGAATATACCGCCGATGTCGACGCATTGGGCACTTTACGGTTGCTGGAAGCAATTCGTTTATTAGGCCTGGAAAAAAAGACCCGGTTTTACCAGGCGTCGACCTCCGAACTGTATGGACTGGTGCAGGAAACTCCGCAGAAGGAAACCACGCCGTTCTATCCCCGTTCGCCTTACGCGGTGGCAAAGCTTTATGCCTACTGGATCGTCGTCAATTACCGTGAGGCTTACGGCATGTATGCCTGCAATGGCATTTTGTTCAATCACGAGTCGCCGCGTCGAGGCGAAACCTTTGTCACCCGGAAGGTTACCAGGGCCCTCGCCAATATCGGGCAGGGACTTGAGCACTGTCTGTATTTGGGCAATATGGATTCGCTCAGGGACTGGGGCCATGCCCGCGATTATGTGGAAATGCAATGGCTCATGCTGCAGCAGGAGCAACCGGATGATTTTGTCATCGCTACCGGCGTGCAGTATACGGTTCGCCAGTTTGTCGAATATGCCGCCGCAGAAATGGGTGTCACCTTGCGCTGGCAAGGCACAGGCGCCGATGAATGCGGTTATGTTGCTTCGATCAGCGGTGACAAAGCACCTAAAATTACTGTCGGAGACAGAATTGTCGCGGTAGATCCACGTTATTTCAGACCCGCGGAAGTGGACACTTTGCTAGGCGATCCCGGCAAGGCGCGCGAAAAACTGGGCTGGCAGCCAACAACTACCCTGAAAGAGATGATTCAGGAGATGATGGCGTTTGATCTGGAGCAGGCCAAGCGCGACTCATTGTTGATTGGTCATGGCTACGCTGTGACTGTTTCGAAGGAATAAAGCATGGACAAGGATACCCGTATATTTGTCGCCGGTCATAACGGCATGGTGGGCTCCGCCATTTGCCGGCAATTGCAGGCACAGGGGTTTAATCATTTACTGACTCGATCCCGCAAAGAACTGGATTTGCTGAATCAGCAGGCCGTTTGCGATTTTATGCAGCAGGAAAAGCCGGATTATGTGGTATTGGCGGCGGCTAAAGTCGGCGGAATTTTTGCCAATAACGAGTATCCGGCTGATTTTATCTATGAAAACCTGATGATAGAAGCCAATGTGATCCATCAGGCTTACCGTGCGGGCTGCTCCCGGCTTTTATATTTGGGAAGTTCCTGTATCTACCCCAAATTCGCGGCACAACCGATGCCGGAGACAGCATTGCTGACCGGGACTCTTGAGCCGACCAACGAGCCTTATGCCGTGGCTAAAATTGCCGGCATTAAGTTATGCGAATCATATAACCGGCAATACGGCACCGATTACCGCTCGGTGATGCCGACCAATCTCTACGGCCCACGGGATAATTTTCATAAAAAAAACAGCCATGTCATCCCTGCGTTGTTGCGCCGTTTTCATGATGCGACTGTCGCCAATCAGGCGGAAGTTGAAGTGTGGGGTACCGGCCAGGCCAGACGGGAATTCCTTTACGTAGATGATATGGCTGCAGCCTGTTTACATGTGATGATGCTGGACACCGAGATCTATGCGCAACAAACCGACCCAATGCTGTCTCATATCAATATCGGCACCGGCAAGGATATCACCATTAACTCGCTGGTTGAAGAGATCGTACGCGTGACGGGCTATCAGGGCCGGGTCATCTGGAACACCGCCATGCCCGACGGCACGCCCAGAAAATTGTTGGACGTATCCCGCTTGGCATCGTTGGGCTGGAACTACCGGGTTGAATTGCCTGAAGGTTTGCAACGGGCTTATCAGTGGTTTTTGGAGAATCAAGATCAATTCCGGGACTAATTTATTATCCTGAACCGGGAGAGGAAGCGGTCCGGTTTCATGGTCCGGCGCTGCGGCACAAACTATTTTTGATGTATGCCCCGCCAGGATATCAACCACTTCCGCCCTTCTTCCAGCAGCAACAGGCCCAGGGCAAAAGGCAACATCATTAACCAGACCTCCGTTGCGATAGGTGCCGTTCCTAAAATCAGATTTCCCCAGGGCGTGTAATCGATCGCCAGAATCAAGGCGATTTCAAATGCAATGCCCCAAAGGATTATTCGATTGTCGAATGATCCTCGAGTAAACACACTTCGTTCAGGAGATTTGCACAGAAAAACATTGACGACTTGCATGATGATAATGGTGCTCAGGCACGCAGTGGTCGCCTGGAGATATAACGGGTCGCCTTTTCCCAAATCGTCGCCCCAATGCCATCCGCCGCTGAAAAGAACGAAGAAATAGACCGCCATCGAGGCGACCGCTTCCATTAATCCAAGAAACAGGTAGCTTCGGCCAATCAGACGTCCGTCAATCAGTTTTTCATGCGCCGACCGAGGGGGCTTATACATGCTGTCTGAAGAGGGTTTTTCGGCACCAAGTCCAAGCGCCGGCACCATATCCGTGCCCAGATCGACCGCCAAAATCTGAATGATCGTCAAAGGCAGCGGAATATTGAACAGCGAAAAAGCCAAATAAGGCACTAATTCAGGGATATTCGACGCCAGAATATAGGCCAAAAATTTGCGAATGTTTTCGTAAACGGCGCGTCCTTCCTCAATGGCTGCCACGATGCTGGCGAAATTGTCGTCCAGCAGAATCATGTCTGCCGCCTCTTTGGCTACATCGGTGCCGGTAATGCCCATGGCGATGCCGATATCGGCCATTTTCAATGCCGGCGCATCGTTAACGCCGTCACCGGTGACGGCGACGATCTCCTTTTTCTTTTTCAATGCGCTGACGATGCGCATTTTCTGATCGGCTCCGACCCGTGCAAAAATAATGTCCGGGGTATCCAGGGCCAATCGCAATCGGATTTCCGACATATGGCGAAGTCTGTCGCCAGTAATAATGGTTGGATGTTCCGATTGTATCAGCCCGATCTGCCGCCCGATGGCCAACGCGGTATGGGGATGATCGCCGGTTACCATGATCACCTTGATTCCTGCTCGCAAGCATTTACTTATGGCTTCCGGAACTTCAGGGCGAGGAGGATCTTCTAATCCCACGAGGCCACAAAGGATCATGTCCCGCTCCTGTTGCTCAGCGGGATGGCCATTATCCAATCCACGCCAGGCGAAAGCCAATACGCGCAAACCTTGGTCCGCCAATTCTTCTTGGGCGTTAATAAAATTTTTCCGAATGTCTGAACTGAGATCTACGATCGTTCCGGCCATCTGCGCGGATTGACATAGAGGTAACAGAGTTTCCAGGGCGCCTTTGCAATAAAGGATGAGTCCTTTAGGCGTGTGGTGAACCGTGGTCAACCGTTTACGGTCAGTGTCAAAAGGCACTTCGTTGATTTTGGGGTAAGAAAGCGTTTCGCCTAGACAGGTCTTTGCCATACGTACCAGCGCTACTTCCATGGGATCCCCCATTAGCTGTGCCTTGCCTTTAGATATGATTTCTTTCAGATTGTGACAAAGCAGAGCGCCTTCGAAAAACCGGCGATAGTCCTGCGTCAATTTATGATTCCGCTTGACTTCTATAGGATGCAGGATTCGGCCATTCAAATAGAGGGTTCTCGCTTCCATTCGGTTCTCCGTGAGGGTCCCGGTCTTGTCGGTGCATATTACGGTTGCCGATCCTAAAGCCTCCACCGAAGGCAAGTGCCGGATCAAAGCGTTACGCCGTGCCATTCGCTGAGCAGCCATGGCCAAAGAAAGGGTCACCGTGGGTAGCAGGCCTTCGGGCACGTTGGCGACAATGATTCCGATGGCAAAAATGAAATTGGCCCAGAAAGACAGTCCCATACTCTGGCCGATAAAAAAAAAGATGATGCCGAGCGCGAGTGCTATGAGAGCGACAATACGGCTTAGACGGGCAATTTCCTGTTGTAAAGGAAAGTCTGACGTGCCGGCCGTTTGCGTTAAGTGAGCGATAATGCCAAATTCGGTATGGATGCCGGTGGCAAACACCACGGCCCTGCCTTCGCCAGAAACGATGGAGGTGCCGGCAAGAAGAATGTTGCGGCTATAAAGCAAAGCGTCTTCCGAAGACGGCAACGCATCCCGGGCCTTGGGCAATGATTCGCCGGTGACTGTCGAATTGTTGACACGCAATGAGAACGCTTCAAGCAGACGGCAGTCCGCGGGGACATTGTCGCCCTCCTGCAGCAGGATGATGTCGCCGGGAACGATATCTACTGCCGAAATTTGCCCTACCTTGCCTTGCCTCAGCGTCTTAACGTAAGAAGGCAATAGCTTCTGCAAGGCGGCGATGGCGCGTTCTGCGCGATACTGTTGCCAGAATGAAAACAGGCCGTTGATGACAATCACCCCGAGAATGGCATAACCCAGGGTAGACATATTGCTGCCCGGTTGCCGGGATTCGGCAAAAAATGCCAATCCGGCAGCCAGCCAGAGAATCAATGCAAAAAAATGGGTAAATTCCTTGATGAATCGAAGCCACAGCGATTCGCCCCGTACCACTTCGACGCAGTTGGGGCCATACTCATCCAATCGGCGCGCCGCTTCGACTTGAGACAATCCGTCATGCGTTGTTTTAAGACTATCGAGCGCTTCTTCAGCGGAAATTTGATGGATTTTCATTGGCCCCCGACATAGAAGAGAATTGCTATAAGGAACATATTCATACCATCCGTTGTTGACAAAGCCTAATTCGTCTATCAGTTAGAAGACAGCGGTGATTCGCGGAAACGTGGCTATTCTTTGAGGGACGCGCTGAATAAACCGTATTATTTTTCTGAAGAATACTTTATTTGTCATTTGCTAACCAGGCTATTTTAGTAGGCAATGGTTAGCAACCCCATGATCGATTGCTTGAAAGGCGAGAGTAAGTGGTGCGGCCAATGTTGGATCGCAGCCCTGTACGGATTCTTTGCTACGTTCAAGGTCAGCAATCCGCAATGCCGCAAAAATCTCCTTGGTCAGGCGCAATGATCATTGAACGCTCCCAATGCGGATTAATAGGTAAGTGCGTTAGGTGTCAGCAATAGCCAAAAGGCTCGGTAAAATGCCGAATACTGTTAGTAGTATCGATTATTGAGGTTTCTTAATGCTACCAGTGATCAAGCCAGTTCGTTGACGGCATCCTGTGTGCGGAAATAGACTTTTCCGGGATTTAATTGTTTGAGAAAATCGGTTTTATCCAGTTTATCCAGTACCGGGCCTTTGGCTTCAGACAGATTTAGGGTGATATGCAATGTTTGCAGGTTCTGGTTCAGATTTTCCAGTACCTCCAGTGCCGTGGTATCGATATCACTGACCGATGTGAAAATCAGCACGATATGTTTGATTTCCGGTTTATTTTTTAACTCTGCGGTTATGAACTCTTCAATAAAATTGACATTGGCAAAGGTAATGCTTTCATCGACACGGATCAGCAGAAGATGTTTCCAGGTCTCCACCTTATGGCGTTTGATGTTCCGGTAGTGTTCGGTGCCTTGTATGCGGCCCACGACAGCAATATGCGGATGACTGGTTTTGCGCAGATAACTGAAAATTGTCAGGATAATGCCCAAAGCGATGCCTTCTTCAATACCCAGAACCAATACGCCGAGCAGCGTCATGAGTTCGGCAATGCCGTCTCCTTTGTCATATTGCCAGGTTTCTATGATGCTTTTCAGGCGCACCAAGGGGATGATGGCGGCCAGAATGATCGCCGCTAAAGCCGCTTTCGGAATGTTTTCAAACCAGGAGGCGAAGAACATCACGGCAATGGCCAGTATGCCGGCTGCAATCAGCATGGCTATTTGAGTGCGTGCGCCTGCAGTAAAATTGACCATGGTCCGGCTAAAGCCGCCGGCTACGGGCATGCCGCCGGAAATACTCGCTGCGATATTGGCTGCACCCAGTGCGACGAGTTCACTGTTAGGAACAATTTTTTCACTTCTCAGATTGGCGGTTACTTTGGCTATCGCCACACTTTCCACATAAGCAATCAATGCGATAAAGGCCGAGTAGGGCAGCAATCCCTGCCATTTTTCAAGATTAATAAAATTAAGGCTTAAGTCAGGAAAACCGGAAGGGACCGTACCCACCACGGCTATCTTTTGCAGCCCTGACGGATTGAGAAAGGTGACTGCCAGCGTCGCCATAATGACGGTCAGCAACGGCCCGCATTTGCTGACGGCGGTGATTAAAGTTGGTTTCAAGCCTGCTTTATTTAGCAAGGCAGGGAGGGGCTTGCCGAAAAAAATCAATAAGACGAATGCGCCCACGCTGATGGCGAGGGCTAAGGGGTTGCTTTGTTTGACGTACGCCACATAGCAGGCAGCATCGGCTGCACAGGACGGATTTTTTAAGCCGAGTGCGTGCGGCAATTGGCTGGCGATGATCAGGATCGAAGCGCCGCTGGTGAAACCATTGAGAACCGGATGGCTGATGAAATTGACCAGGCCTCCCATCCGAAGTAACGCCATCAATATCATGATAAGCCCGCTTTCGGCAGACAATATCAGAGCACTTTGTTCAGGGTGACCCAAGGCTCTGATATCAGGGGCATTGAGTGCGCTGGCAATCATGATGGCGGCAATTGAAACCGGGCCTACGGATAAGGTACGACTGGTGCCGAGCAAGGCATAGAGTACGGGCGGCAGAATACTGGCGTAAAGACCCGATTCCGGCGGTAAACCGGCCAGAATCGAGTAGGCGATGCCCTGCGGCACCAATAAGATGGCGGTAATAATGCCGGCGAACAGGTCGCTGTTAAAATCCTGGCGATTGTAGGTTTTAATCCAGCCGAAAATCGGAAAGAATTTTGATAATGGCATTTTGTTGGATAAGGCGAAAGGTTCAAGGCGAAAGGCAAAAGGCCCAAGAGTCAAGGTAGTTTGTTCGCCTTTTGCCTTGCGCCTTTCGCCTTCTTGCTTATTCTTCTTTGATAAAGCGTTCGGCGTAACTTTCACGGTGAGGAATGTCAATCCGATAGCCTTTCAGCATCAGATGCCAGTAAAGCCACGGGAAACCGGTCGTTTTACCCCACCACCAGATCCAGCGGTTTTTTCTGGGATCCAGGAATGGAAATGACGGCGTTACCTTGCCTCCATAAGAAAATTCGGCCAGCATGACCGTACTGAGCGAAGTGGTCAGCGGACAGGAACCGTAGCCGTCATAACCCGGCTCAAGCGCTTTGCTCCTGATTAAAGCGAGTATATTGTCGACCACAACCGGGACTTGTTTGCGCACCGCCGCCGCCGTTTTGGCATTGGACGTCGATGTTGCGTCGCCCAGTCCGAAAATATTGCGGTATTTATTGTGTTGCAGGGTGTTTTCATTGACATCGACCCATCCTGCGGCATTGGCCAAGGGACTTTTTTTGATAAAGTCAGGAGCGCTTTGCGGCGGCGTGACATGAATCATGTCGAATTTTTTGGTGACCTGCTGTTTATTGCCCGCGCTATCGGTGGTTTCAAACGTCGCGATTTTGCCGGGTCCATCGATGGCCACCAGGTTATGATTGAATGACGTTTTGATGCCATAACCGGACGCGACCTTGGCGAGAGCTTTCGCGAAAAACGGTATGCCGAACATGGCCGGCCCGGCATTGCAGAATTCGATGGTAAATTTATCCAGTATGCCTTTTTTACGGAACCGGTCGGCCGCGAGGTACATGATTTTTTGCGGCGCGCCGGCGCATTTGATCGGCATGGTCGGTTGTGTGAACAAGGCCGTTCCCGATTGGGCGTTTTTGATGCATTCCCAGGTGTACTCGACATAGTCTGCTGAATAATTGCTGCAGACGTTGTTTTGGTTCAGGGTTTCCTTAAGACCCTTGATCTTGTCCCAATCCAGTTGCAGGCCGGGGCAGACGACCAGATAGTCGTAGCTGATCGACTCTCCGGAACGCAGGGTCACGCGATTCTGGTCCGGCTGAAACGATTCGGCATAGTCCTTGATCCACTTGACTTTCGGATTGATCAGGTCGGCTTCATTTCGGGTCGTTTTCTTTAGGGTATAAGCGCCGCCGCCGATGATCGTGAAACCGGGCTGGTAATAGTGTTTCTCGGACGGCTCGATAAGGCCGATATCCATTTTCGAATCCTGCCTGAGCATGTTGTTGGCAACGGAAACGCCGGCCGCTCCTCCTCCAACGATCAAAAGTGTATGGTGTTGCTGTGACATGTGATCTCCTCGTTTGATTGAGACTGCGTTGCGCGGGATTGAAGGCAGCCGTAGTTTGTTATTGTTATTATGAGTGGTTGATTGTTAAGGCCGGGTTCTGGATAAGATTAAAGTTTCCGTACCTGGCCAAATTCAACCTGTTAACTTTTTACTTAATTCAAGATATAAGTCAATGTAATTATCAGTTTCTATGATGCGTTTTTTTGCCAGGCCTCATAGCCTCCGTTAATCGACAGTACATTGTGATAACCCAGAACTTCTAAAGTTTGTGCGGCCAGGGCTGCGCGTCCTCCGGTACGGCAATAAACAAGAACAGTCTTCGACTTGTCTGATAGTTCGGGAAAATTGCCGACTTTAAATTCCAGTACGCCGCGTGGAATCGGTAATGCCTTGTCAAGATGGCCCGCTGCAAATTCGCTTTCTTCGCGTACATCGACCACCACGATATTGCCATCCTTCAGCAGTTGTTTGGTTTTTTCGACACTGATTTCGGTGATGTGCTTTTTGGCCTCCGCCACCAAGTCCTGGCCGGTTGTCGTGGTGCGCTCGGGGCGCGTTGTTTCACGTTGAGCGAAGGCGTCCTGACGTTCATCTTCATCCAGGCCGCAGTAGCGGTTGGCCGGCACGGCTTCATCGATCAAACGAGGTTTCGGCAAATTCAGATTGTTCATGATTTCGATGAATTGCTCGCGGGTTTTTCCGGCCAGCCGCGGGTTGGTGGTGCGCTCCTGCATGATGCTGCTGACCCAGCGCTGCTGGTAATCATGACCCGGATAAACCAGTGTTTCATCAGGAAGCGTGAACAGGCGCTGGGTGATGCAGTCATACAGTGCGCCGGCATCGCCGCTCTGGAAGTCGGTTCGTCCGCAGCCGCCGATAAACAAGGAATCGCCGGTAAAAACGCGGTCACGCCATAAGAATGACACGCTGCCTTTGGTATGGCCCGGCGTGGCAATGACTTTGATCTGTTCGCTACCGAATTTAAGCACATCGCCGTCCTGCAATTGCAAGTTTGCCCCCACTGCACCGCATAACTGGCTGACGCCGGTTTCTGCGCCGAGGCGCTGATGTAACAGTCCGCTGGCGGTAATATGGTCGGCATGGACATGGGTTTCCAGCGAGTATTTGAGGCTTAACCCGAGATCATTCAGGAAGGCGATGTATTCATCGATATGCGATTTCACGGGGTCGATCAGGACCGCTTCCTTGCTGACCGGATCGGCTATTAAATAAGTATACGTCCAGGTTTCTTGGTCGAATAATTGTTTGAAAATCATTTCGTGTCTCCTGTTGCTGCAATGTATTGGAATTATGGGTACGACGATCGTGCGATTGAAATCTCCTGTAGTGGTATAAGGCAAAGGATGTGCCAAATTGAATATGTCATTAATAATTGTTGACTGCCTTGATTATTAAAGGGTTCCATCGGCCATCCTTTACAAGGCAGTTGTTTCACGCTGTTTCAGTGTAACATTAGCATGTTTCATTGAAACTGAGTGAAACGGTGCGCCAAACCGTCGTAAATCCATATTGTGCGTTCGATGGGTGAAAAAACGGATTACCATGCCGGTTATGCAGTGGCAATGGTAGCAGGTCATTTTGCCTGCGAGGGGCGGAACGCGTAAGACAGCAATTTTAAATAATTTCGATGCCGTTAATATCGCCTTGATCGGTCAGTTTCAGCCGCAATCGTCCGTAACAGGATTTTTGATCGGCCTGACAGCCGGAGCCTTCCATAACGCTTTCCAGAAAAGTCACATAGATCAGAAGGCTGTCCGCATTTCTTTCCAATATTTCGTAATGGATCGAATCGTTGATGATCCATCCGTTTTGGCTGCAAAATGCGGTTAATTCCTTGCAAGTTTCCAAGGCGTTGATAACAGGGTCTGTCTGATTCATGGGTAGGATACCTTTGGTGTCAAAATCATTAGCGGACAGGATAACCCTGTCATTTTTTAAGTCCGGTCTTCGGTTGACCGATATGCCATTACCGGGCCGGTCGGCTTCATCGATTAGCCGTTTCCGCTCCGTCTGGGGTCGAATGCATCCTGAACGGTATCGGCAAATAAATTTGCCGCAAGCACCAGCACGAACATAAAGACAAACGCGGCGGATAAAGACCACCAAACGATCGGTTCGCGAGCCATTTCCAGGCGAGCGCCGTTAATCATGTTGCCCCAGCTATAGGTGGTCGGATCGACGCCGATATTGATGTAAGACAAGACCGCTTCCGCCAGCACCAGAGAACTGAAATCGAGCACGACCGAAATAAACACGATATGCATGACATTGGGCAGGATATGACGCAGTAGAATCGAGCCCTGTTTAACCCCTAATGCCTGTGCTGCAAGCACAAACTCCATTTCCCTGAGCTTAAGGGTTTCCGCTCTAAGTAGGCGGCATAATCCGGTCCAGCTGGTTACCCCTAAAATCAGGCAAAGAAACAGGAGCCGCATGTCGGCGCGGACGATGATGCTGGTAAAAGCCTCTTCATGATTGGCCATATAGACCTGAACCATTAATATCGACGCGGCAATCAACAGGACGCCGGGAATGGAATTGAGCGTGGTATAAATATACTGGATGACATCATCTATCCAGCCTCTGAAAAAGCCGGCCAGAATTCCGAAAACGATAGCCATCGGCAGCATAATCAGGGTTGTCAGCGTGCCGATCACCAGGCCGGTGCGGACACTTTTTATGGATTGATAAAATACATCCTCCCCGACTTTGTCCGTGCCCAGGACGTGATAATAGCCGGATAAATAACACAAGGTGTAACTGATCGAAACCAGGATAAATACAACGGCCCAGACAGTTTTCGCAGTCGTACCTCTGAGAAGCCGCATAGAACGACCTTTTAACGTGCCCCAAAGAAGCACCATAAAAAATGCAAAAAGGCTGGAACCCTGGAAAAACCCGTACAGCGATTTTTGTAATATATCGCTCCATTTTTCGGTGTCGGGATTGGCCAGGTGGCGGCCGCCAAATTGGAGTCGCGGATAATCCCAGTGTGTGCTGCCGTCCGGCAGGGTTGTCATTTCCTTGTTGTAAAGCGTGACGGCAAATGGCGCCGAATAGGTTTTTTCACCGTGCTGCCTGAGCGGAGTCGCCCAATAGTCCAGCAGGCTGATGATGTCATGATCGGTGCCGTTCGTGGGTTTAAAATGCACCGAGTCCAGCAGGCCGATAATGATAAAAAAACATAATACCGCCAGCGAAACCATGCCGACTCTGTTGCCGGCTATGACTTGCAGAGGACGCTTGAAATGTTCCTTGCCGCGCAGATACATCGCCAGTGCGGTCATGATGACAATCAGGACGTATATCAGGGCGTCGGTCCATAAAACAATCATTTGAAAATCTTTACTCCAGGGGATCAGTATATGGAAAACAGGCCCGGTGCATCAGGCCGATGCCGTTTAATCATTTTCCCATAAGTTTATCGAACAACAGATTTTTTTGTAATTATGATAAAATTTCGATTGGTCGGATTCCGTGACCAAGGTTAGTCTTGTTATCAAGCCCGGATCGTTATTGCTGTCCAATCCGGCTGGTCTGACTGAGCAATGGTGCGGGATTGTGTTGTGATGTGGGGCTTTTTGGCCGACACTATCGCTTTCGTTTATTATCTTTAACTTCACAGCTTATAACCTCATGAACAAACCCAAGAAAGTCGCAATTCTCACCGCAGGCGGATTGGCGCCTTGCCTTAACTCAGCCATAGGCAGTCTGATCGAACGCTACACCGAAATCGATCCTTCGATTGAAATTATTTGCTACCGCAGCGGCTATAAAGGTCTCCTGCTGGGTGATGCTATTAAAGTCACACCGGCTATACGGGAAAAAGCCGGATTATTGCAACGTTTCGGCGGTTCGGTGATCGGTAATAGCCGCGTTAAATTAACCAACGTTAAAGACTGCATCAAACGCGGTCTGGTGCAGGAAGGTCAGGACCCGCAAAAAGTCGCTGCCGACCAGCTGGTTAAAGACGGCGTCGACATTCTTCACACCATCGGCGGAGACGATACCAATACGGCTGCAGCCGATCTGGCGGCTTTTCTGGCTAAAAACGATTATGGACTGACCGTCATCGGTTTGCCGAAAACGGTCGATAATGACGTATTTCCTATCCGGCAATCGCTGGGCGCCTGGACTGCTGCCGAGCAGGGCGCGCGTTATTTCTGGAATGTGGTGGCCGAAAACAATTCCAATCCCCGGATGCTGATCGTGCACGAAGTCATGGGCCGCAGTTGCGGCTGGCTGACTGCCGCGACTGCCCTGGAATATCGCAAATTGCTTGACCGCGCCGAATGGTTACCCGAACTTGGCCTTGATCGCGCCGCGTTTGAAGTCCATGGCGTTTTTGTCCCCGAAATGAGCGTCGATTTGGCTGCCGAAGCCAAACGTCTGCGAGCCGTGATGGACAAAGCCGATTGCGTTAATATTTTTGTTTCCGAAGGCGCCGGCGTTGAAGCGATCGTAGCCGAAATGCAGGCTAAAGGTCAGGAAGTGCCTCGCGATGCTTTCGGCCATATCAAACTGGACGCAGTCAATCCGGGCAAGTGGTTTGGAGAGCAATTCGCGCAGATGATCGGCGCCGAAAAAACGCTGGTGCAAAAATCAGGTTATTTCGCTCGTGCTTCCGCGGCCAATGCCGAAGACATTCGTCTGATCAAATCCTGCGCCGATCTCGCCGTAGAGTGCGCGATGCGCCGTGAAGCCGGCGTCATCGGGCATGACGAAGACCGCGGCAATATTCTGCGCGCTATCGAGTTTCCCCGCATTAAAGGCGGCAAACCTTTTGACATCGATGCCGCCTGGTTTAACCAGACACTCAGTGAAATCGGTCAAACCAAGGGCGGCCGAGTTGAGACCAGCCACTAATTCAGGCTGAATAGATAAAATGCCGGGAAACTGCCCACCAATCAAGGCGTTTCCCGGCATTATCTGTACTTTGCAAAATGTGAAATATTTAACAATTTAATCATCAAAAGTTGATTAAAGTATATGAACTTACTTTAGCTCTTCATGCTAGCCGTAGATAAACTTTTGGTTACGACAATACACCCAATCAGTAATACTTCTGTTTGGGCGGGTTGTTTTGCAGAGGATTAGCGCCGCTTGGGTTTTTCGGGCATTGGAAGTTTATTACGGCTTAATTCCCGGAACTCAGTTTAGTAATGCTCTATTTGTTTTTGCATCCCTTTTCTATCGATGTACATCGAGCCGGACAATAATTACAACATCCAGCTATGCAGCAAGCTTATCAAAGGTTTGAAAAGTCAACATCCAGATAAAACTTATCAGGATCAACAAATTATCGTTGATAAATAAGCCGTGATGACGCCGTGCCGTTAAGTTGTCGCCGATTTTTAATTATTACTACATTGAGGATGCCGTTATTCATTACCCGATTTCAGTCGAATCAGAACCCCATACAGTATGGCTAGTACAAATAAATACGATGTCTTTCTGAGCTTCGATTGGCTGGACCATCATAACGTTATGGTTTTGGCGGACAAACTCAGAGCGCAAAATATAAAAGTCTTTCTCGATCGTTGGTATCTGCGCCCCGATTCGCCATGGCCTCAGGAACTGGATCGCATTCTTTCTTCATGTGCATCCGTGGTCATCTGCATCGGTTCCGGGGAAATGGATAACTGGCAGCAGCGGGAGGTCTGTTTTGCTCTTGAAAAAAGGAAGTCGGATACTGATTTTCCGGTGCTCCCGTTGCTATTGCCAGGTGCGGAGCCGGCGCTCGGTTTATTGAGTCTGGATATCTGGATCGATTTGCGGCAGGGATTGGATCAGTCCTTGCCTTTGACTATGTTGTCGGCAATTATTCGCCGCCGCCCCTTGGGCAGTGATTTTCAACAGCGAATAAAGGAAACGAAGAGCGGTCTTAATCCTTACAAGGGACTTGCCCATTTTCGTGAAGAGGATGCGCCTTTTTATTATGGCCGGGAGGAGGCCGTAACAAAACTCACTGAGATCATCAGGCGTAGCCATTTTGCTGCCGTGGTGGGTGACTCGGGAAGCGGCAAGTCTTCTCTGGTAAGGGCCGGCCTGATTCCCGTATTGCGTAAAGAAGTGCAGGAACCCTGGGAGATTGTAACCATCGTTCCGGGTGACAGGCCTTTATACAACCTCACGTCGGCTTTCGTGACCTTGCTTTATCCCGGTTTCGATGAAGAGAAACGGTCGCTCAAAATTGCAGAACACCAACAGGCGCTGGAAAAGCAACCCGCGCAAGTTAAAAACTGGATCAATATAATCAGGAAGAGCCAGCCCCTTTCTGGCCGATTTCTGTTGGTGGTCGATCAATGGGAAGAATTGTACGCATTGCAGCCAAACGGTGATAACCAAGAAGCCAGAGACCGGAAAGGAAGTGCCGTAACGGCTTTCATCGAAGCGTTACTTGCCGCGACCGAGACCGGTATATTCTCGGTCGTTCTGGCCATCCGGTCCGATTTTATGACGCATGCCATTAGCCATCGTCCGTTAGCGGATAGATTGGTGGATTCGCAGCTTAACCTTGGGCCCATGAGGCGGGAAGAATTGCAATGGGCTATCGAAAAACCCGCCGAACAAGCAGGATCGGGATTTGAAGACAGTCTGGTTGAAGTCATGTTAAATGATGCCTTGCTGAATCCCGGCAGCCTGCCTTTGCTGGAATTTGCGTTGCAGCGCCTGTGGGACGACCCCGAGCGGTGCGGAGGCAATATGCGGCAACAGGCTTATACTGCCATGCAAGGGCTTGCCGGTGCATTGATACGCACGACGAGCGAGGCGTACCGGACGCTCTCGGATCAGGGCCAAAAAATTGCGCAACTTATTTTGGTGGAGCTGGTGCAAACCGGGGAGGATATGGGCGATATCAGCAGGCGTGTGGCAATAACCAAATTCGGAGCAGAGGCTCTACCGGTCATTAAGCATTTGATGGATCAAAATCTGTTGGTGATTAAAAAAGGACTGGAAGAGGGACAGGATACCGTAGAGTTGGCCCATGAAACGCTCATCCGGCAATGGCGCCAATTAAGAAGTTGGCTGATTGACGATCGTCAATTTAATAGTTGGCGTGCAAAACTGGATCTGGCGCTGGAAAAGGGCGAATGGCTTGAGAAGCATCGGTTGAGGGAGGCCCGGCTCTGGCGCTTGGTTAAGCGGAATCAACTGTACAAGAGTGAACTGGATTTTATCGCCAAGAGCTATACGCGGACGATCATTCACAGGGCCAAGTTGGCGGCCGCAGTCTTACTGCCGACCGGCTTGGCGGCGGCATTTGCGTTTTGGGTGGGTACTGAGGAACTGTTATCGCCTAAGCTTGGCGTCTATGTCCTGTTGGCTAAAGCCGGCGTCACTTTCTTCATAGAACCTGAAATGGTTGACATTCCGTCTGAAGAGGATGCTGAGAAAGCGAATGCACTTTCTTTTTTGATGGGATCGAAGACTAACGAGAAAGATGCGGACATCATTGAACGACCGCAGCATCGCGTGACCATCAACAAGCCCTTCCATATGAGTCAGTACGAGATTACTTTTGATCAGTATCAGGTGTTTGCCTATTTAATCGATCGCGACGGGGGCTGCGCCGACAAACACAAAATCGAAACCTCCAGGGTTCAGGATGAGCATTGGGGGCGCGGCAAACGCCCCGCGATCAATGTCAGTTGGAGCGATGCGATATGTTATGCCCAGTGGCTGTCGAAAATAACAGGGGTCAAAAACCCTTACCGTCTACCTACCGAAGCGGAATGGGAATACGCCGCGCGCGCCGGAACAGAATCCGTGTTTTGGTGGGGAAGCACGATGGAAAAGCAAATGGCGGTATGCGACGGTTGCCGAAGCGACTGGCAGGGCAAAAGCGAGCGCAAGCAAACCGCCGAAGTGGATGATTCCGCATTTAAGGCGAACGCCTGGGGTCTTTATCATACCAGCGGCAATGTATGGGAATGGGTGCAGGATTGCTGGCACGACAGTTATTATTCGGCTCCCGCTGACGGTTCGGCCTGGCTGTCTCAAAATAACGGCAACTGCGGACGGCATGTTCTGCGCGGCGGATCCTGGGTCGATACCCCTGTCGGCTTGCGCTCTGCGCATCGCTACAAGCTAAATGCCGATTACCGGTATTACAATGTCGGTTTCCGTCTCGCCCAGGATTAAGCGATTTACACTATTTTCGGAGAGTTTGCAGAAGACAGCATGCAAGTGCCTATGAAAGACTCGCCTGAGGCAAACTATCCTGCAGCCTGATTATGGCTGCAGGAGGATTTGCTGCACTATTTTAAGCCGGCGCAATCCTGGTAATCAGGATGAACGGAACTCATCATGACCACCCGGTGGTGCTGATTGGGCGTATTGTCAGGACCTTCTGCTTCGCCTACGGATTTAACACGGAGTTGTTCCGGTCTGGCTCCCTGTTGGACCAGCAACTGGCTGACAGTGGCCGCTCTTCTCTCCGCTAAGTTTTGGTTGCTTTGCGTACTGCCGACCGTGTCGGTGTAAGCCGTCACGTCTGCCGACGCGTCGGGATGTGATTGCAAATAGCTGCCCAGGGTTGCTATTTCTGCCTGTTCGGTTTTGTACGGTACGTCGCTGCCGGTTTTGAAATAGGCGGCGGCGTGCTCGGCGACCTCACTCAAATGATGGTTAGGGCTATGCACCGCGGTTAGCCACCGACACAGCGCTTTTTCCGATTCAAACCGGTGTTTGGCGGCTTCCCGCGCGGCATCAATCGCTTTTTGCCCTTCTTCTATGTTCCAATATTCGTCATTTTTCCAATGATCTAGTACATTATTGGCATCCTCCAGCGCTTCTTCAGCCAATTCCTCATGATAAATGGATTGGCCGTAATGACCGGCCGTAACGGCGTCAATTTCCGATGTGAGTACCGGAATGTCCTTATGCGGGGGCGTACAGCCGGCAAGAGCTGTAACCAATACAGCACAGGGCAGGTATATACATTGTCTGTTCATAATCTTATCCTCTTAGTCCAATTCAATCATCGTATCTTGATGGAAGTTTTTAACGATAATCCCACCGGGTCAACGGCGGCTTAATCGTCGCCATCGTCTAACGGTCCATATGTGGTCCAGAAGCCGGGGTAATGAACACCAAAATAACGGGTATCCTCGCTAAAACGGTCCCACACGTAAGGCGGAGAAATGTAGTCGTCGGTGGGTATGGGCGAAGTGATTAATTCTGCCGCTCCGACCAGAGTACGGCTTACTGCATGCGCAGTGCCGCGCAGAATTCCCCAGGTAAAACCGACAAATATGTTTTGATCCTGACTGATATTGATGACGTTCTTGGGTAATTCAATAAATCCGGTGGTCGTATTGAAGAACCCCTGATTTACTTTGGATGTGAATTTGGATAAATAGTCTTGTTCTTCGGCAAAAGCCGATGGTCCCGTTATTAATGCACTGGCTAGCGCGCAGGCAGTAAAGAGGTTTTTTTTGTTCATTGTTAAGTCCTCTCGAAATGTTAAAACAATCATTAAATTTATAACCGGTGTTGGTGATAAATCTGACATCATGAGCCAAACAAAAGAGATCAAATACTAAGTGTCCCTCTCAGTCGACAGTAAACTAACATTTATATATTGTCAAATGCTAATAAAACACAAAATTTTTACCTCCTTTCCATTTTTCCTTTTAATGAGACCATAGACTCTGTATGGATGTTCAGTTTAATTTAAACTGACGCGTCAGCGGTTCAAAAACCGTCTTTAGCGGAAGAATGAAGCTAAACATGTTAAGGACTCTTATGTTCAATGCGCTTTAATAGCGAAAAGAGCTCGCTGCCGGTTGACAGGACAATTGTCGTATCCTGGTTGATCACTTTGCGATAGGTTTCCATGCTCTTCATAAACCTGAAAAACTCCGAGGCCTCGGGCCTTTGCGTATAGGCTTTCGCGTATATCTCGGTGGCCTTGGCATCGGCTTCTCCCCGGATTTCCTGCACTTTCTTGTAGGCAGTGGATGCTATTTCGTTGATATCTCGTTCCTTCTTGCCGGATATGCGCGCCGCTTCGCCCTCTCCTTCGGAACGAAACCGTTGAGCAATCTGCAGGCGTTCGCTGATCATACGCTGGTAAATGCGTTCAAGCACTTCCTGATTGTAGTTAATGCGCTTGAAACGAACATCGAGCAATTCGATGCCGAACTCGGCCAGCTTCGGCGCCGCGGTATCAAAGACGCCTTTTTCAATAACCTGTCGTCCGAACCGGATCGGGCGTAAGACGCCGAGCGTGCCCTCATCCAATATTGCGCCGGTCAGGTTCTCGTCCTTCAATGGAATGCGCTCTATATCGGAACGAACGACTTCAATGAGTTCATGTCGTGCGATGGCGGTACGGGCCTCGCTGCCTAAAATATCTTCCAGCCTGGACTGCGCGCTGCGTTCATCCCTGAGTCTCAGGTAATATCGCATCGGATCTGTGATGCGCCAGCGAGCGAAGGTGTCCACCTGCACATAAGTCTTGTCCTTGGTCGACATTTCGACCATGGGGCCATCCCAGGCCAGATAGCGTTTGTCGAAGCGGTTGACTTGCTGGATCAACGGCAGCTTGAAGTTGAGTCCGGGACGGGTGATCGGTGCTCCAACCGGTCTTCCAAACTGGGTGATAATGACCTGTTCGGTCTGGTCGATGGTATAAGCCGATAAATACACGATGAACGCGAAAACGGCCGCTGTTAGCAAAACGGGTTTTGGAATAGTCATTTGGGCAGTTCCGGCGGCGCAGGTGAAAAAGGCAGCATGGGCAGTATCTGTTGAATTTTGTCGTCTACGATAATTTGCTGTCTGGCCTGAGGCAGGACATATCCCAGTGTTTCCAGATAAATGCGGGTGCGGGTGACTTCCGCCGCCTTGACGTACTGTTCGAGCACGTTGCTGAATGCTCTGGCATCCCCTTCCGCTTCGTTAATCCGTTTAAAGCGATAGCCTTCCGCCTCGCGAATTTTTTGGTCGGCGGCGCCTCTGGCACGCGGTACCGCCTTGTTGTAGTCGCCGTTAGCAAGGTTTATCAAATTTTCCCGGTCCTGCTGCGCGCGGTTCACTTCATTAAAGGAAGGTTGTACCGGCACGGGAGGATTGACATTTTTTAACTGCACCTGATTAATGGTAATGCCCAGACGGTAGCGATTGGCCAGTTCACGCGTACGGCTCAGAACCGTCTCTTCGATTTCTTGTCGTCCGATCGTGATGATTTCATCGACCGTCCGATCGCCAACCACTTCTCTCATGACCGATTCGGAAAGATCCCGCAAGGTTTGTCCAGGTTCACGTACCTCGAAGAGATAAGTTTCCGGCTCGGTAATGCGGTACTGAACAATCCATTCGACCAGGGCAGAGTTCAGGTCGCCAGTGACCATGGATTTTTCCTTCTCTGATTCGGAACCCGATTGGTCGGGATTGGTAAAACCGGGCGTGGAGAAGCCGAATTCCAGTTTCTGTTGACGCTGGGTCGGTACGGCGATGATGCTGTCGATGCCGAAAGGCAGTTTGTAATGCAATCCGGGAGGAACTTTGTTGATGTATTTGCCGAATCTGAGAACGATGCCCTCCGATTCCGCCGGAATGGTGAAGAAAGACGTCCATACTCCGATCAAAACCACTAAAATCGGCAGCGAAAAGGGCGAGGAAACAGGAAGAAAATGGGTTAGGCGATCCCAGACAGTTTTTTGATTATCCAAGCTTGATTCCTCATGATAAAAAATCGGCGGCTAGTGACTCATACTGAGCAGGACCAACCTGTTCCCCCATTGAAGCATGGTGGTGGAAAGGGCTAATACCTCTTTAATAATCTATCGGCGTAACATTACACCTTACCGATTCGGGTAGGCAAGACTTTTATGCCGCCTGTTGCTGCGCTGGCGGAGTCGTTATTCGGACTGATCGGGGTGCCGTCACAATTCGTTGGCAGGATGCGGAAAAAAAGTCTGTTGGTGAAGTATGTCCTTGTCTTTTTTCAAGATTCTGTCAGCGAAGATTTCGGCGAAGTCTTCCGCTGTCAGAGGAGGACTGTTGAAATAACCCTGATACAAATCACAGCCTTTCATCCGCAAGAAAGCCAGCTGATCCTGTGTTTCTACACCTTCGGCCAGCACCTTGAAACCCAAAGTATGCCCCATGGCAATTATCGTAGCGGCGATTTCCATATCATCCTGTTGATGAGGAATATCATCGATAAAGCTTTTGTCAATTTTCAGCACATCCAGGGGAAAGCGTTTAAGATGAGCCAAAGACGAATAGCCGGTACCAAAATCGTCAATAGCCAACCGAACGCCTTGGGCGCGGAGGTTGTTAAGAAGCTCAGCCACTTTGGTATGGCTTTCCATCAAACCGCTTTCCGTCAATTCCAGTTCCAGGTAGGTAGGGGGAAATCGGGTTTCCCTGAGTACCTCGGCAACCAGGGAGCTGATATCGCCTTGCCTCAACTGGTGAGGCGAAACATTGACTGCCAGGGTCAGGGGGGGTAAACCCGCATCCAGCCATTGCCGGCCCTGACGGCAGGTTTCTTTCAGCACCCATGCGCCAATCGCCGTGATCAGCCCGGTTTGTTCCGCCAGCGGAATAAAACGGCTGGGTGGAATCAGCCCTTCCAGCGGGTCCTGCCAGCGCACCAGGGCTTCTGCGCCAACAATATTTCCGCTGGCGATATCGATCTGAGGTTGGAAATAGATTCGCAACTCTTTCTGAACAATCGCCCGGCGAAGCCGAGCCTCAAGTTCGATACGTTCACGAGCGGCTACGGTGAACTCATTGGAATAATAGGCAAAGCGGTTGCGGCCACTTTCTTTGGCCTTGTTCAGAGCCGCATCTGCTTGTTGCAACAACAGTTCAGGGTTATCCCCGTGCTGAGGATAGAGGCTGATGCCGATGCTGACTCCGATAAGAACTTCTCCGTTTTTGGGGATAGTCCAGGGCTCACTTAGATCGGAGATGATTGCCTGGGCTATCTGTGCCGCATCCTCAGGATGGGAGATAGCTTCCAGCAGTACGGTAAATTCATCGCCACCCAAACGACAAACCGTGTCAACATCGCGCAAGCGCGTCATCAGCCGGTTAGCCACGAGTTGCAGGAGCTGATCGCCGGCCATATGACCGAAACTGTCATTGACATCCTTGAAACGATCCAGGTCCAGCATCAGCAAGGCCAGTTGTGAGCCCTCTCGCTTGGCTGTATCGATGGCATGTTCCAGCCGGAAAAACAACAACAGACGGTTGGGCAATGACGTCAGCGGGTCATGATGGGCGAGAAACTCAAGCTGCGCTTCGGAGGCCTTGATCTGGGTGATATCGGCAAAGACGCCGACATATTCGCTGATGTTGCCGGAGTTATCTCGCACGACGCTGATATTCAACAGTTCCGGATAAATTTCACCATTCTTGCGTCGATTCCAGATTTCGCCTTGCCAATAATTATTCGCGTCAATGGATTCCCAGAGATGACGATAAAAATCTTGATCATGGCGGCCCGAAGACAGAAGGTTTGCATTCTGGCCCAAAGCCTCGCTTTCGCTGTAGCCGGTAATGACGGTGAAGGCAGGATTGACTTTAATGATAGTGTGTTTGGCGTCAGTAATCATGAAGCCTTCGCTGCTTTGCTCAAACACTTGCGCGGCAAGCTTGAGTTGCGTTTCGGCACGTTTACGTTCAATGGTGATAGAGACAAAATGCGAAGCCGTCTCGATCAACTTGATATCATGGCTGTCAGGCAAACAGGGCACCTGACGGTACACGGCAAACGTGCCTAGCACCTGGTTGTTATGGCCGAGAATCGCTTCCGACCAGCAGGAAGCGAGCCCGGCTCTTTCTGCGAGGTCCCTTATCACCGAGCAGTCCGGATCGTTGGCAATATCCTCGATTATGGTCAATTTTCCGGTAAAAGCGGCTCTGCCGCAACAGCCTTTGTTCTCGCCGATTTGTATGCCATCGAGATAGTGCCGATAAAAATGAGGCAAACTGGGCGCAGCGCCGAGTTGCAGTTTTTTTCCATCGACGTCGAGCAGCAGGATGGAACATATTGCGCCAGGCATCAGAGCTTCCAGCTTGAGCACTATCAGCTCCAGCGTTTTCGCTAGCGGCATGCTGCTGGTCACGCATTCGAACATATAGCCCCGTATCTCTTCCAGGCTCTGCACCCGGCGCCGTTCGGTCAAATCCATATTGGTGCCGGACACACGTACGACCTTGCCCGACTTGTTGCGCGTGATAAAGCTGCGTTCAAGAATAGGCACATAATGGCCATCTTTGTGACGTAATCTAAATTCGACGGAATGGGTATGCTGTCCGCTTTCCAGAGCCTTTTGTAAATCTTGCCGGATAGTGTCAATGTCGTCAGGATGCACTAGCCTTTCCCACAATTTGGCATCACTGGGTAATTCATTCTCTTCGTAGCCAAGCATGCGCCACCATTGCGGCGAGTAATATATTTGATTTTTTTCCAGATTCCAGTCCCATGGCGCATCGCTTGAACCTTTGATGGCGAGCTTCAGACGATTTTCAGAATCTTGCAGGGCTTGTTCGGCTTGCTTGCGCTGGGTGATATCCCGGGTGACGGCCAGCATCATAATCACTTGGCCGGCGTGATCACGCAGTGGAGCGGCGTAGGTTTCGAGCCAGCGGCGCGTAGCTCTCAGTCCGGTGATTTCGAACTCCAAAGAGCCGTTTTCACCGGTCATTACACGTTTCTGCAGGGAGATAAAGGCATGGCGGTATTCGGGAACGATAAAATAGAGGAGCCTGTGCCGTTGGACATCCTTCAGCGAATCCGCTTCGAGCATGTTAAGACCCGCTGCATTCATGTCCAGGAGTTTGCCGTTGCGGTCGATAACCTTTACGCATTCAGGTTCGGTTTCGATAATGGTCCGCAAGAACTGTTCGCTCTTTTGCAGTGATTCTTCAGCCTGCCTGCGCATGGCATCGCGGTCGAAGTTGTCCAATGCAAAATTAATATCCAGCGCCATTTCAACCAGCAGGCTGCGTACCCCTTCGTCAAATGCATCAATCTTGTTGGCATACAGATTAAAGGCGCCGACCGTTACCCCCCTATTAAGGATCGGCAGGGCGGCCGAAGCGCGCCAGCCGTAGCGAGCTCCTTGCTCATGCCATGGTGCGGTGATCGGGTCATTCAAAAAATCCTGACACCAGATAGGCCGGTTTTCACGGATAGCCCTGCCGGTCGGGCCGCTGCTAAATAGGTTGTTACAATCGGTCGAGACTTCTATGTTATGCACGTATTCGACGCCTTCTCCGTAGCTGGCGATCGACTTAACGAGTTGGGTGTCGGGGTCAATGAGGCCGATCCAAGCCATTTTCATGCCGCCGATTCGTACCGAGGCATTACAGATTTGCGTAAATAAATCATTTTCGGTGGCGCAACGCACAATAGCCTGATTACACTGGCTTAATAAGGCATAGAGTTGAGTCAGCCGTTGAGACTTTGCTTCGGCCGACTTGCGTTCGGCGATTTCGCTTTCCAATTCCCTGGTCCGTTTTTTTACGATTTTCTCGGTTTGCAGGGTTCTTCCGGTTAACATGAGCAGACCGGCCCCCGTCAGTCCCGTCAGCAGGAAGCCGCTCAGAATCAGCCACCAGATATTCCAGGTCATCTGTTCATTATAAAACTGCGGTGCAGGCGTATAAGTAACCAGCCATGAACGGTCGGCGAACTGCAAGGGCCGATTTTTTTCCAATGTTGGAAAATCCTGCATCAGAGTCGAAGCTTTTACTGAATCATTAAAAAGTTCATCACCGGCGTCGGTAATTTTTAACGAGAGTTGTAAGTGGGCAAATTGATTTTTAACAGCGTTGACTTTGTTGTTTACCCGAATCACGTTGGCAACAAATCCCTGCAATTGCTGACGGCGTTGTTCAGGGGGGGTGGATGGCAGATGAGGATGATAAATAGGGGTGTATATCACGACGTTAGAACGGCTATGAATATCTTGTACCAAACGGATCATTCTCGAAACTGTCGTGCTGGCTGTGTCCATAGCCTTTTGAATGGCTTCGTATGAATATGGTTTGGACTTGATGTCCAAACCCAGTGCGCGTTCATTGCCTTGGAAGGGTTCAACGTAAACGATAGGGAAATATTCGGTTTGGGGTGGAGCGGGCTTCAGGCCCAGTTTGCCATCGGGCACCCGGATGGTAAAAGCGGGGCCCAACAGTTGTTCATAATAAGCCCTGTTTTCGGCGGTAACACGGGGTATCCATTCCAGAGCCTGGATGTTGGGATGGCCCTTTAAAGTACTTGCAGTAAAATTTTTGAATTCATTTGGCGTGACCGGGGTTGAACTGTCAAAAAGGGCTTTGATATGTTGGTTAAGTTCAACAAAACGGCTAAATTCATTTTGCAGGGCGTTATGGAGTAAGCCGCTATGCTCTTCGAATAGGCTGTTAATGCGCGTCATTTCCTGTTTCTTGCCAAAATGGAGAACAAAGAGGACGAGCAGTGAAAGCATACACAATGGCAAAGCCACCGGGTTAATGCGCATTTTCCAGAGATGGCGGGGTACACCCATAAAACACAACAATAACGGGGTAAAAATCAACACCCCAATCGTATCGCCAATCCACCAGGTAAACCAATTTGACGGCGCCGTTTCCAGGTTGATATAGCCTTTCAGATAAAGAGTCATGATGCCGATCGAGGCAGAAACCACACAACTGACAGGACCGCCCAATGCCATGAATCGCAGGATGCTGCCATCATCAATCAATGGATTGTTTAAGCCGACATAACGCTTGACCAGCCATGCTCCCAGTGCCGCTTGCAAGGTGGCTGCAGTGCTCGTGATCCAGCCGATGAGGAGTGAAAAATAGATGCTTTCAAGACTCGATGCATCCAAAAACGCAAATGCCTCGATAAACAGCGCGCCCAGCCAAATCCCGGGTATCACGTTACGGCCATAAACCAGCAGGCCCGCCAGCGCAATCCCTGCGGCGGGCCAAATCGGACTGGCATGGCTGGGCGGAATGGAGATTAAGGTGCCCACATAGCCGCCCAAAAAATAGCCCAAGGCAAGCAGAATATTAATTCTTAACATACAACGAGTTAGAATATGTGAAGGGCGGGTGGCGTCGGGAAAAAGCTATTACACTGTCCGATATTCTTATTTTATGACGATGTATCACAGTAATCTAGGATAAAACCTTTGCATTATTTCCAACGTCAATTTGTTTTTATCGGAAAGCGGTAAAAAATGAGCACTAAACGGCCTCATCAGAATGGTCCGTTGCGAAAATGGCTATACCATTATCGTCGAATTAAAATCATTACCATAATAGTAATTCAATATCATTAGAAGTCCAATCCATGGTAGTATTTAATCGATACAAACAATTTAATTGGCATTGCTGCAATTCATCGACCGTGGTTTCGCTGGCGGAAAGTAACTGCCGCCAGTCCACGCATCAAGACCGGGTTGTCAACGGATGGCTTTGATCTTTTGATGATTGCATGGGCACACACGCAGTTATGACCATGCCTCGATGGCGTTGAGAATGGAACGACAAGGCACCGCCTAATGTTTTGATTCTTTCCTGCATCCCGCGTAAGCCAAAACCCGTTGAAAAGGTGTTCGTATCACATCCAATGCCATCGTCTGATACCTGAAGGTGCAGCATATTCCGGTTATCCGGACTGACGCTAAGCGTTATGTCGACATGCCTGGCATCAGCATGGCGGATAATATTGGTCAGGCATTCCTGAATGACCCTGAAAATCTGGATAGAGATTTTATGTTCCAGTTTATCTACGGCATCATCACAATGAAGGGTCAGGGTCAGTCCGGGATGGCGTTCCGACCAATGATTGATCGTGTCTTCCAGCGTCGCTTTCAATCCCAGTTCAGTCAGTATCAAGGGATGCAATTGATGCATCATGGAACGCACGACCATTATTAAGTGATCGCAGATGCCGATAATGGCCGTGGTGATTTTTTTTGTATCCGATTTTTTATGTGCCGCCGTTACCGCCATGACTTTGATCGCTGTCAGCGATTGACCCAGTTCGTCATGCAATTCCTGGGACAGGCGCTGTCTTTCTTCTTCCTGGATTTCCAGGGAGTGCAGGGTTAAGGCACGGTTTTCCTGTTGGGTTTTATCCAGTTCGCCGGTCATATGATTGATAGCCTTGGCGATGCTGTCGAATTCAAGGGTGGAGAATCCCGGCAGTTTTTGCTGGTATTGTCCGGTTTCGATCGCTTTAAGCGAATCGACAATAACGGCAATGGCCTTGATCGCCTTGTTAAAAACCACATGGACGGCCAAAAAAGTAAACAGGGTCAGGAAACAGATGGAGATAAAAAATGCCAAGCTTTCTTGCCAGACTTCGGTTATTTCATCGAGCGGATTGGCCATAATGACCAGCGTAATGCGTTCGCCGCTGGGGCTGGTAATCCGGTGTTCGGCCTCGGGATAACGGGCGCCAACCAGGTTAACAAACCATTTTGGCGGTTTTTGTCCGGCATCGGCCTCGATCTTGTCGTGGTTAAAATTAATGATCTGTCCGGATGGTTTTTTAAGCTGTATGCTCAGGTGCCGGGTTTCCTTGAGCGTGTCCAATTGGGCGAACCAGTCGGTTTCGGTCAGTGTGGCTTGCGATACCCTGGAAAATCCGAATGTGATCAGTTGCAAGGCCAGATTAATGGAGGAATCGATTTCCTTTTCGACGGCATTTCGTGCCTGCCAGATCGCTATCGATCCGCCCAGTAACAAAATGCACAGAGAAGAAAATAAAATTCTGATGTTGAGCTGATAGCGTAGGGTCATTGTTCGTATGCGATTATGGATGCCATTAAGTCAATGTCGTTAAAAAAGGAGGCTATTTCGGCTTTGGCCGGGTGTAGCGGTAATAGTCTTAAAACTCTCGACGTTCCTTAATGATGATGGCACTCAATGGCCTAACTTTAGGGAATTACCGGTTACAAGCGGCATTATCACGCCATGACAATGGATTCGCCATAGGAATATTTCTTTTTTGGGGAGCTATAGCCAACGTCCTGCCTAACAAACGGCAGTGGGCTTATGCGGCTTTAGGGCCCGCCAATCGGGTAGTGCAGAGTGATGCGCAAATCCTGGCGCAGGAAAAATATTTTCTGGTTGGCCAGCGGGTTTGGAATCTCGCTTTTTCGCCAATTTCCCAATCTTCCCTGGATACTTCAATTCATGACAATCTTGTCAGGGCGATGGTTTGTCCTTCATGCTATTGCGGAAAGTCATCTGACGGCAATTCGATGCGGGATTCGCTTGAATACGAATAGTAACTGACCATTATTGCCACCGCCGCCAGAATGACAAGCTGCCAGAGATAGTTATCGAAATAAGCGATACAGATGGCGATCAGACTTAGAAACAGGCCGGCAAAACAGCATCTCCATCCGCTGCGAAAGCCATCCAGATAGGTCGTCAACGCCAGCATCAACAGCACGATCAGGCCGGCTTCCTCGTGAAAGATGCGTCCCGACATGTGGTAAGCGTAGACGATGATGACTGCAAACAGGCCGCCTAACCAGTGCAGTGCCCGCTGGACAAGCGGCTTCGGATCATCGCCGTTGTGCTTGAATCGGTAATAGCCGGGGGCGATGGCAATGATGCCGAATAAAATCATCATGACCAGCCAGTAATCGTGGCTGGCATGCCGGTAAGCATAAGCAATCATGGCTCCCAGCAGGGACAGGAATAACCGCAGCATAAAAAGATGGTGATTCGATAGCAGAATTTGCTTATTCATGAACTTTTCTCAAGATGAAGATAACGGAGTGCTGTTGGCTTATTGCCGGAAAAATCGAAACAGCCTGGGTGGCTTGGGACTATAGACGATGCTGAGCATCAGCAACGCCAGCAATGCCGGCCGCCAGCGGATATCAACCGGGACGATTTTCACTGTCGCAAAATAGGGCGTTTGTAATGCCGGAATCAGGCTATCTAAATCAGTCAAGCGGACGTAGCCCAAGCCGGATTCGGCAGCCAGTTTTTCCAGATAGCTTTCATGCAACGCCGACAAATGTTCGCTGCCGATAACCGCCCTGCTGCCGAAAGGGGCATTGCGGGCATCGTATCCTTCGATCTGGGATGGGTCGCGGGTCGGTTGACCGAAGGTAGACCGGTGGGGCACATCTTCATGAGTATAGAAACCGGTCTGTTTTCCGGTATGATCAAATTTGGGGATCGGCACCGGCTGCAATCCCCCCGCGCCGATGATCAGTCCTTTTGCCTGGCCTTTCAATACTGAAAAATCAGGCTGATAATCGGGATTAACAGGCGGCGCTTCATGTCCATCGGTAATAAAAATGACGGCGCTATCGCTTTTATTCAGCATCTCCAGCGAGTTCAATAAGCCTTTGGCGATATTGCTGTCGGCAGCCCAGGCCATGCGCCAGTCGATTTTACTGATGGCGGCATCTATTTCCGCAAACGATGAACAGACTTCCAGCGGTTCGAATAGCAAGGTTGAACGTCTTTCGGTAAACAGGCCCAAACCGACTTTGGATTGACAGGGCAGTCTCGGCAATAACTCGCGCAAACTGTGTTTGACAAAATCCAGACGGCTCATGGCTTGACCATTTGCTTGGTAGTCGGCTGCATTCATGCTGCGGGTAATATCGACGATGAAGGTAAAGTTATAGACCGGATGGTTTTGTTTTTCCGACGGGTACAAAAAAAGCACCAGCATTGCTGTCAGCGCCATCAGCAAACACCCTATTCGATAATCGTTAAAGACGTAACCAGGCTTCATTTTTTCTTACTCTCAGCCAACCCGATCGCCATTATGGCAAGCCTCGGGGGAATCCCGGCACGGTCGTCCATAACTGGGATTTCTGTTGCCGGGCGCTGTCGTCCGGGATGCTTAGCATGTCCATTTCAGGCAGCAGACGCATGGCGACTTCAAGATTGTATTTGGCATCCCAGTTTTGGCTGTCCAATGCCAATGCCTGACGGTAAGCCTGTTTCGCCAATCCGGCCAAAGGCAGAGCTTCATTCATGTTCAGGGCTTCTGCGTGTTGTACGGCCTGTTCCAGATACAGATTGCCGAGGTTATAGCGGGCTTTAGCCTGAAATTGGCGGTTTCCCTTGTTCAGGATCAGGCTGAGGGTCGCCAGGGCCTCGTCATAGCGATGTTGTTGTTTGAAATAATAGGCACGGGCCATTCTTAATTCGGGCTGTCCGACGATCACGTTGCTGACGTCAACATCCTTTCCTGAAATCAATTGCGAGATGAGCTCATTTTCTTTATGGGTACTATAGACAGACCAGGCATGAAACATAAAGACAATCATGCTGAACACAAGGGCTCCCCAAAGCAGGGCATGATGAATCATTTTTATCATCGTTTGTCGTTGACCTCGCAAAATTTGACACCCAGCAGCACAGTCAATAAAAGGGCGCTGAGTAAATAGCATCTGTTTGATAAATCCTGTTTGGGGATGCGCTCCAGATAGTGCAGCGGCAAATTTTCCAACCGATCAATATCGTCTATCGCATCCTTCAAAGCATGGGGGCTTTCCGCTTCATAAGCCTTGTATGGACTGCCCAAACTGGAAAAGAACTTATGCAGATAGAGTTCCGGCATGGCCTGGGCGTTGTCGTCCCGGCTATCCGCCGGTTGGTCAAAAATACCGGGGCTATTGGCGGTGCGCAGGAAAATCCAGTACAGGCGAACGCGTTGCCGTTTAAACCATTCTCTCAATTTTTGTTCGCTGTCGGCATCAATGGCCGCTGCGCCGTCCGAAACCAGCAGGACTATGCGAGAACCGGTAACTGCTTGCTGTTGAAAAAAGGACAGTGCCATACTTAATCCCTTGCTGACATGGGTATACGCTAAAGCCGGCGTCGCCGTCGCCGCAATGGCCGCTTGCACCGCCTGTTTGTTTTCAGTCAGGGGGATTACGAACAGCGGCGAGGTGCTGTATTCGGCCAGGCCGATTAAATCGGTTTTGCGATGATCGACAAATTTGGCCAGCAACCGGCGTGCGGCAGCCGACTTTGATTCTTCAATTCCATTCGGTGTTTTTCCGGCAAAGCTGTTATCCATGCTGTTGCTGCGATCCAGTAAGATGACGATATGGGCGCCGTGTCCGATTCGTTCAATACTTTGTTCGGTCCGATGAAGGCCGGCCATGCCAAGTACCAGTCCGGCGATTGCGGCCATGGACAGAAGCCGCAGCAACAGCGATAACAGGACGGAAAGGCTATCGGCGGGCAGCATCGCCAGCCATGGCGCAGGTGTTGAACGCATGCCCTGATTGAACAGCGGCAACAGTATCAGAACCAGTGCCGTTAATACCCAGGGGGAATCGACCGCCAGATTCACAGACTGCTCCGTTCTATTTTTCGGCATTGTTTGCATAAGTCTTTTAGCTTTTCCAAATCCTGGCCGGCGACCATTATGCCGCCAGTAAAAAAATAGCGGTTGGAATAGCCAAAGAACCACTCCAGTTCCGCACTCAAGGGCCGGTACTGGGGATGACGCCGGTAAAAACGGCCCAATTGATTCTGAAACACAGGCCGTCTGTTAAGGTTGTTTAAGGCGTGATGGACGATGGTGAGGGCTTGTTCCATGTCGGTTTTTGACAGGCCTTCGATTTTCCGTAACGCCTGTTTGAACAGGGTTCGCCGTGACAGTTTGGGAAAACAGCCGTATAAAAAACCAAGATAGGTTCCAATGAGCACAGTAGAGATCAGGCTGATAGCCAAGCCATAGTCACCCGGCACATTCGTTAATAAGGAGGGCGCCGCATCAGGGCGCATATATTCGCCGTTTTCGCCCTTGCGTACCGCCAATTCTCTGAGTGGCGAGATGTTAAATGACCAGTCGGGTACGATCTGGCTAAGAACCTGTTCTCCCTGAACCAGTCGCAGATTGAAGCCGGGAATGGTTAACAGCTTTACTTCAAGCGGTGCGTAAAAAACCTGATAACGCAAATCGATTTCATAATGCTGTCCGGTGTTTTTTACCGTGGCCTGATTCAAATTCAGCCAGCGGTTTATTTGTCCCTTAGCCGGTAAACTGCCGGTTTGCAGAGTGATGCCTTCACGGGTTTCGATAATAATGCGTTGTGGTATTTCATCGCCGATAACGTAACCGAATGGCCGGGGTGTTTCCACCTTGAAATAAGTGACCGGCTTATTCTCCGATCCGGAACAGCCGGACAGTATCAATAATGGAATTAACAGACGTCTCATGCCGTTCTCTGCTGCAAATAACAATTGATATCCCGGGTGCTGTAGGCTTCGGTAATGAATAAGGGCTCGATGCCGAAGGCTCTGAAACGGTGTTTCAAATCGTGTTGCCTCTGCTGATAAGCGGAAATGATTTTTCGGCGCAAAGCCGGACGCATAAACAGGGTGCGTGTTTGGTTATTTTCCATGTCCTGGAAAGACATCAAGCCCCACTCCGGTAAATGGCTATATTCGTCCCTGTCCCATAATATTAAAGGGATGACATCGTGGCCTTGCAGGCTTTCAAGCACTTGTCCGAGTTGAGAGAGCGGAAAATGACAGTCGGACAGCAGAAACACCAGGGAGCGGCTTGCGGGCAAATAGGGCGTTGCTAGCAGCAGGCCGGTTGATGTTCCTGTAAAACGGGTCGCCTCAATCTGTTTTGCCAGAGACTTCACCAATCCCAACTGATGGCCAGAAGAGAGCAGCCATTGTTGTTCAGTGGTTTCGGTACAGCCGATAAATCCGAATTTGTCGCCGTAAATTGAAGCCGAGTAGGCAATGGCCAGTAAAAGCTGAATCAGGGTGAGTTTTTTTTGGGCATAGTCCATCGATGCAGACAAATCGGCGATCAAATAGACATTGACCGTGCTGAGTTGCTGATAAACGCGAACCCGGTAACCGGCAAACGGATCAAGCAGTGTGGCGCGCAAGTCAATGCGTCTGGGATCGGGGCTGGCGATCAGCGGTTCATGGCGTTTGAACAATTGCCCGGCGCCAACCATTTGCCCGGGATGGGCGCCCGGATATACCGAACTGGTTTGCCAGGGCAGGCGATAAAGCAGAGGTTCGATCATTTCATATTACCTTGATATCAGGGCGCCGCGATCTGATTTAAAATACTCTTCACCAATTCCGGCAACAGCTGTTCTTTTCTATAGGCATACATCGGATTTAAGAAAAGCCTATGCGCCGTGCAAGCATAAAACACCGCTTGCACATCTTCCGGCAAGACATGGTCCCTGCCTTCCAGCCAGGCCCGCGTTTTGGCGATTCGGACAAGATAGCTCATGCCGCGCGGACTGGCGCCGGCCGATAATAACCGGTCCATTTCGACATCCGCTAACTGAATGCCGTAGTGTTGCGGTTGGCGTGTGGCTTTCCAAAGAGTCAGCGCATAGCCATGCAGTTTCCGGCTCGTTTGAATACTTTGCTGCAGTATTTGCGCAAAGTCATTCAACTGGTAATAGGGTATGCCGGTATTATCCATACGGCTGATTAACCGGTCGGTATCATGAAAACGGGGATTAAACATCAGTTCATCCAGGACAGCATCCTCGCCGGGTGTATCCATGCTGATCTCAAGCATGAACCGGTCCCTGGCGGCCGCCGGGAGTTCGAACGTTTCTTCCTTCTCGACCCGGTTGCGGTCGGCAAAGACCTGAATATGCGGAAGCGGATAATCCCGGTTAAAGGCGTTGATACTGCGTTCCGCCATCGCTCTTAACAGCAGGGAATGAACCTGAGGCCGGGCGCGGTTGATTTCATTGAAGAAGAATGTGGACAGGTTTTCACCCTGTTTCAGCAAAGGTCCCGGATCAACGCATGGGCGGCCTTTATTGTCTATATAGGTGTAGTAAATCAAATCGGCCGGCATTAAGTCGATCGTGCCTTCAATACGTTGATAGTCTCCACCCAAACCCTGAGCAATGGCTCTGAGCAAGGTGGTTTTACCGACACCGACATTTCCTTCCAGCAAGACATGGCCTCGAGCGAATACCGCCAGGACGACATTTCTGACCGAGGATTGTTGACCAATCACGATTTGATTGATTTGTTGTTCGAACTGCAGCGCATTAGTACGCCACTCGCTAAGCTGTAGGTCTATAGCCATTTTTTTTCATAAAAAAAATCTCCGGCGAAGGTGATGCCGGAGATATTGAGGGTTTATTAGTCAAAACACACGAGCTTGGAATCGATCTTCAACCCCGCAAAGCGTTTATTCAGCGAGATGGGCCATGCGGGTATGATCGTCTAGCATTCGATTCCAGGGAGGGTCGGCTCAGTACCCTTCTGTCCGCATGGCAAGAAGACAGTCAGGGCACTTGTGCCAATGGAAATCGCTAGTTGATTTCCTCTACGTCATAAACAAACTTACCGGTTTTACTTAAATGTTCCCAGCGTTTTTGATTCCGCGCTTCCATTTCCGTAATAGATTGAGCTTGTTTATTAAGTTCATTAGGATCGTGTTTCGGATCGTATTTGCTGCCGGCGACCTTATCCGGATAACCGGGCTTGGCTTCCCAGCAAACACCCGGTTCGCTGCAATTTTGGCCATCATAGGCGACGACCGGTAATGACATTGCCGTTACAACTAAACCTGCACTCAGGAAAACGATTTTGTTCATGGATTTATCCTCTTTATTTTTTTAACCACTTGGCTTTTTGCGGATCACCTTTATAGATGTCGCGTATCCAAGACATAATCAATAACATTTCATCGGTATTCAAGTTGACATATTGCGGGCCCATCATGCCGTTGGCTCCGCCAAACAGGACTTCGAACAAGCCCTGATCGGTTGCGTTGGCCGGATAAGTCCAGTAATCGTCAGCCAGACCGGGACCGAGCTTTCCTTCCGCATTATGACCATGGCAGCCGGAGCAGGCCGTCATAAAAAGATCCTTGCCTTTTTCTATGGCTTCCTTGTCGCCGTTATAGGGATTGCGCCCGTCCTGTATGAATTGCTTGAACGCCGGGGTGTCCCCTCCTTTTTTGGCAAAACTCATATCCAGCGGTTGGCCGGTGATGGCATTGCGGAATGTGATTTCCGCCATCGCGGATATACTCACCAGTGCCAGGCTGATGGCCGATACGGTTAATAGCTGTTTTTTCTTCATCTTGGACCTATACCTTGTTTGATTACGTTTCATTATCGGGCTCATCCAGCAGCGGCACGCCTTCCTCTTCAAGCAATTCGGTTATTTCGTCCTGTTGATCATCGATAACCTTATTGATTTGAGCCAGCAGGGTCGGATCATTTTTCCGGACACCGATCGACGTACTATAGTGATGTCCGACTTTTTGGCCGTCAGCCCGAACACTGTTGTCGGGAATCATCGTCATCTCCAGCGGTACCGCGGATTGTTTGACATAGCGTGCGGCAGAAGGCCCCCAAAGCGCGGCGATTTCGGCATGGCCTGACGCGACTTCGGAGACAAGCCGGGATGGCTCGTATTTAACGTACTGATTGCGCCGGGACTTAAAACCGACCAGTTCCTGGGAATAATTGAACATATCGTTGTATCTGCCGATGGCCCGCAACATCACTTCGGGCGGTGTGCCCGGGACAAACGCGATTCGTTTTGCTTTCCGCAGAATCTCGCTATCCCAGCTTTCCAGATCAAGATCCGCATCTTCCCGGCTGACAAAAACATAGCCGGAACGGTAATAGGGTTTCGTGGTTAACACCCTCGGATCTCCGCTATCGAGCCCCATGGTGATATCGCAAAGCCCTTTATCAAGAAAATCCCGTATGTAATAGCGCGGATCCTGCCAAAAAACATACTCGATTTTTCTGTTCAGTTCCTTGCCGATCAGGGCAGCCAATTTGTTTTCAAAGCCTTCCCCCTTTTTATTGGAATATGGCATTTCGTTTTCTGCCGCGCAGACTTTTAGAGGCTTGTTTTCCGCGGCGCCGATATCTGTTGCAATTAAACCGGCCCCCAGAAGCACGGTTGTCGCCAATAACTTGTTTACTTGCATGTTAGTCTCATTAACCTGTTTAAATCGGAGTCATTTGGCCGGCCGGGTGGCGTAGGTCTCCAACCGGCCTTTAGTCTTAATAACCCAAAGCAAAGACCATGACACCTCCGCCTTGCTGAGTGTAGTGAGCCAGTTCTTTAAATGCACCCACGGCGCCCAAACCGGCGGTTGGATCCTGCAAGTCAAACACCAGACCTACGCCGGGCCAGCCGCCGACGCCATAATAGATCGCTACATATTGCTTGCCTTTGTGCCCGAATGTGATGGGGTGGCCGATAACGCCGGAAGGCAGTTTGAATTTCCATAATTCTTTGCCGCTTCTCGAGTCCAGAGCTTTTAAATAGCCATCCAGCGTGCCGTAAAACACCAGATCTCCAGCTGTCGCCATGGTGCCGCCCCAGACCGCGAACTTTTCCTGGATTTCCCATTCGAATTTGCCGGTTACCGAATTCATGGCCTTAACCTGCCCCAAGGTTCCTTTGGGGCCCGGATACATGTTTAAAGTCGCGCCGACAAAAAACTGGCCTGCACGGTAAGGCAGCATGAAAGGCTCCCAATCCATGCAGATATGGTTAACGCCCATGAAAAACAGATTTTGTTCAGGATCGTAGGATTCGAGGCCCTGATTGTGGTAACCCATGGCCGAAGGGCAGATGCCTTTGGCTTCATGGTCCATGTGGGTGGAAAACTCGGGGTCACGGATCGGCAGGCCTGTTTTTAAATCGACCTTTTTCACCCAGTTGACGGTATCGTCGATTTTGAATGCGTTGACGAGATCGCCGTTTTCGCGGTTCAGCGTGTAAACGATGCCGTTGCGGTCCGGATGGGTCAGCAGTTTGGTCATTTTGCCGTCAACCAGCTGTTCCGACAGCCCCATGTAGTTGACGCCGGCATAATCCCATTCATCGTGAGGCGTTTTTTGATAACCGAATTTCGCCTCGCCGGTATTGATGTCCCGGCCCCAAATGGTCATCGTCCATTTGTTGTCGCCTGGACGCATGGTTTCATTCCACGGCGCCGGGTTGCCCGATCCGTAATAGAGCATGTCAAGTTCAGGATCGAAGGCATACCAGCCCCAGTTGGTACCGCCGCCAATCTTCCAGGCATCGCCTTCCCAGGTTTTCAAACCGAGGCCGAACTGTCCATAATGCGGATTGGCGCTGTTAAAATCCTTGGCCAATTTAATGTCTTCATCGGGGCCTGTCGCATAAACACGCCACACTTGTTTGCCGTCTTTAATGCTGTAAGCGGTTGCATAACCCCTTACGCCAAGTTCGGCGCCCGAACTGCCGACAATCACCAGATCTTTGGCCACAAACGGCGCCACTGTCAACGTTGATCCCATGGCAATATCGGAATTCTCCATTTTCCAGAGCAGCTCGCCGGTCTTGGCATTCAAGGCGACGATGTGCCCATCCAATTGATTGAGGAAAATAGTAGCGGGATAGTCTGAACTCGCCGGGGCATACGCCAATCCGCGGTTAACAACATCGCAGCATGCCACCGCACGGGCAGCAGGGTTCTGTTTGGGTTTGTATTCCCATAAAATTTTATCGGGAGTATCCAGGTCAATGGCGAATACATTGTTCGGATAGGGCGAATGCACGTACATGATGCCGTCAACAACCAGCGGACCTCCTTCATGTCCATTTAGCACGCCCGTTGAGAACGACCAAACCGGTTGGAGATGCTGAACATTATGTGAGTTGATTTGAGTCATTTTGCTAAAGTGACTGGCGTTGTAGTCTTTAGTCTGCATGACCCAGTTAGTGTCCTCTTCCGCCAGTCTTGCCAGTTCTTTATTGGCCTGCGCCTCTAAGGAAACCGTCAATAAGGCGCCGCTATAGATTGCTGATACCACAGCAGTGCGGGTGAATTTGGAAAGCCGCATAGTTTTTCCTCATGTTTGAAATGTGTTCTTATTTTTTATGCAGAGCCTTGCGTTCCGGCAGCAATCAACTGTGTCGACCGGCTTACTTGAACAAAGCGTGCGCACGATTCGCTAAAGAAACGAAGTGCTCTGCCGGAGTAATGGTAATTGAGTCGGTACCTGCAGCGTTACGGAAGAAGCCCGGAAATGGGCAGGAAAAAAACCTGAAATAGGCCGGGAATTTGTCCTGTCATAAAACCGTGAGTCAAAACAGGAAAATCTCCCATAGGATTACTGATCGCAAACAGTCATCATTATGAATTTTACTTGGGAGTATTTAAGGAATGGGTAAAATTAACGTCTTATTGGTCGATGACCACGCCGTCGTCAGAACAGGCTATAAAACCTACTTGGCCTTATCCAACCAGATTGGCGAGATTTATGAGGCCGACCGCGGCGAGACCGCTTGCCAGCTATATATGCAGCATCAGCCGGAAGTGGTCGTGATGGATTTATCCATGCCCGGAATAGGCGGCTTTGAAAGTATCAGGAGGCTGATGAATCGCGATCCGTCCTGTAAAATCCTGGTGTTCAGCATTCATAATGAACTGGTTTATGTCACCCGCGCGATAAAAGCCGGCGCCAAAGGCTATATTACTAAAAACAGCATTCCCGAAACGCTGGTGACTGCGGTTTGTAAGATTTCAAAAGGCGGCACTTATGTCGATCCTGATATCGCTCAGCAGTTGGCGGCCTCTTTGGCGACGAATCAGGATGAATCGGAAAAAATAAAACAGCTGTCACCGAGAGAGTTCGACGTATTCTGTTTGCTGGCGAATGGCTATACCGTCCGAAAGGCGGCCGAAAAGTTATGCCTGAGTTACAAAACGGTGTGTAACCACGGTACCGCGATCAAGGAAAAAATGGGTGTGGAAACGCTGGCTGAACTGACCTTGCTGGCAAGCCGGCAAGGTCTGATTGATGTAAATCAAGGTTGATTTTTGCGGTAACGCGCCATCCTGTTTATGGCCTGTGACCAGTTACCTTTCCAGCTTTTGTTTTAATCCGCTTAAGCCATTCCTGAAAAACTGATTCATTGCTTTAACCGCCGCTTCATCATTCAGGCTTTCAGGCGGCTCATTGCCGGTATCGCCGCGGTAAAACCGGCTTTTCAAGATCACCTCGCTATGGTCGGCATCCGCTCCCGCCTTGATCTGGATTTCTATGGAATAGGAGCTTGCTGGAAAAGCCTTCACATTCTCGGTCTTAAGCCGGTAACTGTATTCATGTTCCCGGTCATTGTAATAATCCAGTTCCTCCACCAGTTGGCCGTCATTTTGCAGCGTAATGGTGCGAACCCCTCCGGATTCATGTTTGCCATCGCCTTGGCTGGCTTTTACGTCCGGATGCCAGTCTGCTATCGCATCGAATTGCTTGATTGCATTCCAGACCGTATCGACTGACGTGTTGATGCTGATGCTTTCTTTGGCTTTTTGGGGTGTTGGCCCATGCGCCAGGGAGGATAACGGAAATAATAAAATACTCAGTAGGGTGATCAATAGGGACTTCATCGTGATAAATACCTTAAAAAGGTATCATTATCGACAAATAAGTTGAGGCGGTATTGAGTAAATTTCCCGATATGGACCGGGAAATTTTCGCTTTTGTTTGCCGGCGGCCGGCTTATTTGTTGATCACTCCCAAAACCATGGCAATATGGGCCAGTTCGGCGACCGTTGAGACATTCAGTTTGTTTCTTATTTGCGTGCCGTAATTGGCGACGGTTTTATAACCCAGGCATAATTCGTCGGCGACTTTATGAACGGTCAGGCCTTTGGCCAGCAGCAGAAACACATCGAATTCCCGTGCGGACAGGGAATCGATCACGGTTCGATAATCGGCTTCGCAGCTAGCCGATGGGCTGCTTTTGAGCAGGCCCTGCTCAATAAAGCTGCCGCCGTCGGAGATTTTCTGGATGGCCGCGACCAATATGCCGGGGGCGCTGTTCTTGGTGATATAGCCTTTCGCTCCGGCATTGATGGCTCGATTAACATAGACCATTTCATCATGCACGCTGAAAACCAGTATTTTGGCATGACTGTCGCGGCTGCAAATACGGCGTATGCTTTCCAGCCCGCCGATGCCCGGCATCGATAAATCCAGCACCATCACATCCGGCTGCTTTTCCAGATACAATTGACAGGCCTGCTCACCCCGGTCGGCTTCGGCGATGACGTCGATGTGTTCCGCTGTCGACAACAGCAGTCGAAAGCCCGCGCGCACGACGGCATGATCGTCAACCAATATGACTTTAATCCGCTTTTTCATGTCAGTGGGGTTATCGGCAATGGTGTGGATATGGTTGGGGTAGGGCTGTATGATATACTCGCCGTCTGGATAGATAGTGCCTGCGTCACGCTTTTGATTTTTTAATCATCTCGCCCAGGTAATGCTTAACTAACTCGCCTGAGAGCTGCTTTTTCCCTGCAAACTCTATCCCTTCCAAGTAAGTATCCAGTTTTTCATCGTCGCTGAATTCACGCCCTGAATGCCTCATTGCCATGTCGCAGGCGTCAAGGATGGCGTCCAGGTTTTTCCTCACCTGGTCTTTTTCAGTCCTGGCCGGGGCGTTATCGTCCATCGCTTCAATCATGTTGCCATTGCCGGTAATTATCCAATTAATGTTATAGCCTGTCATTTTGGCGACAATCACTAAGTTATCCTTGCTAATGCAGCCGGTATTTTCCCAACTCGTAATCGCTTGAGGCGAGACGCCGCAGAGATCGGCAATCGCTTTCTTGCCGCCGCGCCCTAATCCGGCAATTGCCGTTTTCAAGCGTGCTCCCAATTTTGCATTAATTGGAGTGTCTAGTTTTTTCATGTCATCATTATCATAATAACTAATTCTTCAGCAAAAAAATGACCGATTATATCATTCCCGCTGCACCTGCTTGCCCTTAACTGCCATTAAAAATTCGCCGTGACGCTCATCCGGAAACTGATCGGTTCAACGGGGTGAAAGTGAATGTCGTTCAAACCCGCCGCATCTTCACCAGGCAGACGGGACGCGTAATAGTAGTCAATGGCACTGTCTTTTCGATTAAGCAGGTTGAATACCTCTGCCTGAATGGTCCAGGTCTTGGTGAATTGATAACCGAGCATCGCAGATAAAAGGACAGTCGCATCCGAGCGTACGCTGTTATCTTCGATCAGTGGACGCGGGCCGAAATAGCGCAGCCGCGGGCCGCCGAAAAAACCGCCGCAGACATCATGAAAGGTCGCGCCGGAGGCGATGACCGATTCAATCGAGCCCGGAATGTAATTGCCTGCAGGGTCATCCCCTCGAAAACGCGACCTGGAAAAACTCAAATCCGCATCGAGAGTCAGCCATTCGGTCGGCGAATAATAGTTCGCCCATTCTACACCGTAGCGGCGGCTGGGGCGGCTGGCTTCAGTCGTGCCCGCATCGCCGACAAACAGCAATTCGGAATCGATATCCAGCCACCAGACTGCCAGCGTGCTCTGCAAGCCTTTGATCCAGGTCGTGCGCGCGCCGGCTTCTGCGCCGTAAGTGCGAACCAGCGGAACGGCTTGGTCGACCGGCTCCCCGGATTTGGGATCGATATGCGTGTTGACGCCTCGGGCGTCATTACTGTGAAAACCGAGCCCTCCGTTGAGATAAAACTCGGTTTCAGCCCAGGGCCCGAAAACAATGCCGAGTTTTGGACTGACCAGGCCATCGGTGCGATTACCGTTGTTTTCGGAAAGATTGCTGTCGGCAACATTAAAACGGAATCCGTCGAAGCGTACGCCGATGCTGGTACGCAGCCAGTCGTTCCAGCCGGTTTTGTTTTCCGCGTAGGGACTGATGCTGCTGACCCAGACATCGTCGTCGCGCATGACATCATAAGGTTGCCGGGCTTGGCTTAGCAGAAGGCTGTTATGGATGTTATCGTTACGGATTTGCAAGCCGAGAGTGCTCTCGGATTCGGCATGGCCGATGCGATGAAAAAACGTATGGGCGGCTTTGAGGCCGGAAGTCCAGCGATTATCCGGCTGGGCAAATTGATCGCCGCGAACGGGGTTATCGAGGAAAAAAGTGAAATTCGAAAATAAATCCAGTTTGGCATACAGTCCATACGCCATCACTCTGGTTTCGCCGTAGCCGGTCGATTGATGCCATTCGGCGGACAGGCTGTATCGTTGACTGTCGCCCCCGTCGGTGGGATCTATATTTCCGAATCGGTCAATTAAACCGGACTCTGCTGCACGCTTGGGAATCTGGTCGGTCGAATTCCAGTCCGCCTGATAGGCCATGGCGGTGATGCTCCAGCCCGAATCACCATGTTCTTTGCTATAGCGCAGTATGCCGTTGAACTTGAGGTAGTCGTTGCTGGCTGTCCATGGGCCGCCGTTATGCACAGTTTCACCCGCATAGAGCAAGGCGCCGTCGCCAAGTTTGTGTGATCCCATGGCCAAGCCGCGATAATAATCGAAGCTGCCGCCAGTAAATTTAACCAGATTGCCGGGCAGGACATTAACATACCGGATATCGGCCGCGCCCGTGCTGGAGAAGTCTCCGTTCTCCGCGTAGTAATTGCCTTTTTGATAATGGATAGTCTGGATCAATTCGGGAATGAGAAAATTGGTGTCCGTCCAGCCCTGTCCATGGGCATGGGAAAGCATGTTGACAGGAACGCCATCTATCCGGGTCAGAAAATCCGTGCCGTGGTCGAGATTAAAGCCGCGTAGATAATATTGATTGGCTTTGCCTTCGCCGCTGTGCTGGGACGCGATAAGGCCCGGTACGGTTTCGAGTACTTCAGCCGGGCGGCTGATGGGCCGAAATTTTAATTGTTCCTGTCCGACATTGCCCTGGGACGCACTGTCCGCTGTGCCGACCTGTGAATCGGCTCGTTCGGAAACCATCACTTCCGGGAGTTCTGCCGGTTCTTGTTCCTTTGCTGGTGACTCGGGATTGACCGGATAAGTCGTCGCGGTTTGCTGCGCGTAGGCGTTACTGCCGAGAAAAAAAGCCATGGCTAATGTCAGCAGACGCACGGTCAGGATACCCGCGCCGTGCAGCAGCAAGGTCGCCATCATGAAGCCCATGGCGAATGATGCAAGACTGATAGAAGCGGGCATCTCCTGGCCGTGGGCAAAGCCATGAAAGAAACCGAAAAATATTGCGATGACTATGCCTATAGTCGTTCTGAGGCGAATTCTACCTGCGACCAGCACACCGAAGACAGCCACGGAAAGCAGAATTATCCACTCCGCTCCGGGCACGTCCATACCGGCAACACCGGCCAGACCGCCGAGGCTCATCATACCGACGAAGGCGATGGGGAGTTGCCAGACGGACTGTCCGCGCAGTTGCGCCGCCCACATGCCGACCGCCAGCATGGTCAGAAGATGATCCCATCCCAGCAGCGGATGATAAAAGCCATCATGCCAGCCGCTCGTGGCAGCACCGGCCGAGTGGGCGTGGACGAGGGAAGGCGATATCAACAGGCTTAGCAACAGCAGTCTTTTCAGATGGGTTCTCATAAACACTCCAAGCTATTTGTTCAATCACATCGGGAGGAAAACTTGATGGTAAAGTCTTATGCAGAGATATACAACTACAAGACCGATTATCGCCCTGACTCTCTGAGAGGCCAATGACGCGCATCTAAAGCGCGCGATCGACGCTTGTCTTGTTCGCCAGAGTCGTGGTTGGGTCTTGTGCTTTAAAAGGACCGGCCAAAGCGGTCAGGTGCGGTGCGTTAACGTCAGGTTCGGATAGGCAAAGGCGTTCCATCGGTTGCAGGCGTCTGGGTGAATCGCGCTTTCAACCCATAGGGGGATTAAATCCGTGCTCCGATGAATCTTTGGGCAGGGAGGATTAGAAAAGCCCTGAATTTATTTCGAGTTTAACGGAAGGCATAAGAGTAATCGCGATGTTCTCCCCCTGTGTCAGGATAGTTGTCGCCTCTAATTTTCATTAATTGATGATTAGAGGAAATGCCCTTGAAAAAGAAGACCACTTATACGAAAGCGTTTCGGCAACAGGCGTTGGAGAAAGTTTATAATCGGGGCGATCGCACTGTACAAGCGATTGCTGAAGATTTAAACCTTAATACCTGGACATTAAAGAATTGGATGAAATTACCTAAAGAAGCGGTTGAGAGCCCATCGGGCCTGATCACCAAAAGGCCACAAGACTGGAGTCTAAGCGAACGTTTTCAACTGATCCTGGACAGTCAGGATAAAGAAGGAGAAACGTTGAATGCTTGGTGTCGAGAGCAAGGGATTTTTCCTCATCATTTACAAGCGTGGCGTAAGGACTTTGAAACCGGCACGTCAGAAGCCGCCGTGAGCCGCTCAGAATGGCGTGACCTGAAAGCGAATTACCAAGCATTACAGCGTGAACTGAAGCGCAAGGAGAAAGCGTTGGCGGAGGCCGCAGCCTTATTGGTGTTGCAAAAAAAGTACCAGGCGCTCTGGGAGGAAAAGGACGAATGATTGCCTTAGCAGAGCGCCAACAAATCGTGTCCTGGATAGAGGAGGCCAGTCTGGCCGGCGCGCGTCGAGCAAAAGCCTGCGCCTTGCTGGGGATCGCCTTGCGCTCGTTGCAACGGTGGCAGGAATCGGGCGAGATTGCGGAAGACGGCCGTCGTGCACGCGATTGTGTCCCTCCGAACAAACTCAGCGACCAGGAACGCCAAGCGGTGTTGGCCATGGCCAATTCCGCGGAGTTTGCGGCGTTGGCGCCCAGCCAAATCGTGCCGATTCTGGCCGAGCGGGGCCAGTATCTGGCCTCCGAATCGACCTTCTACCGGATTTTGCGCGAGGCCAAGCAGCTTCAGCACCGTCAGGCCAGTCGCGTGGTCGCCTGTCACAAGCCGAAAGCACTGAAGGCCACCGCACCCAATCAGTTGTACAGCTGGGATATTACCTATCTGCCCACATCGGTCAAAGGCGTGTTCTTCTATCTTTATCTGTTTATGGATGTCTACAGTCGCAAGATCGTCGGTTGGCAGGTGTACGAACGCGAAAGCAGCGAGTGGGCGGCCGACATTGTGCGGGATATCGTGCAGCGGGAAGGCATCCCCCGTCAGCAGGTGACCTTGCATTCGGATAACGGGGGCCCCATGAAAGGCGCCACGATGCTGGCCACCCTGCAGACCTTGGGCATCCTGCCTTCGTTCTCCAGGCCGGCGGTCAGCAACGATAATCCTTATTCGGAAGCCTTATTCAAGACACTCAAGTATCGGCCGGACTATCCAGCTCACCCTTTTACCGATTTGAATCAAGCGCGACGCTGGGTCGCCGGCTTTGTGGACTGGTATAACCAGGAACATCGGCACAGCGCCATTCGGTTTGTCACGCCTGACCAAAGGCATAGCGGGCAAGACAGGGCGATTTTGAAACAACGAAAGACAGTCTATGAAGCCGCGAAAAAGCAACGTCCGGAACGCTGGCGGGGCCAAACACGGAATTGGGAGCCGGTGCGCGTGGTCTATTTGAATCCCGACAAGAAGGACAAAAATTTAGGCCGGCAGACTTTGAAAAAAGCTGCTTAAATTAACCATTGAGGCGACAGTTATTTTGACAATTACCGGTATCGGCAAGCGGCCCTGTTGGGCCGTTTCGGCGGCGATCTGTCGCGCAATACGCTGGCGGCGAGCATGG
>CAZMRW010000002.1:0-43031 GCA_964568805.1 uncultured Methylococcaceae bacterium
TATAGTTTAAATCAATTACTTATGCGATATCTTGAATTTAACAAAGTAGAATTATCAATCTGGGCTATTTAGATAAATGATGCGTGGACTTGTAAAAATTGCCGCTATTTTTCAGTTTAAACGTGGTAAATTCGGGAACTACTATGTTACTTAGAGAGCATTAAATGTCTGAGAAATTATCCATATTCAAAGAGCTAATGAATGCCACTATTTTCTTGGCGTTTACCACCTCACTTTTGTACATCTCTGGGGTATCCTTTTTAGACGCTTACCTCATAGACTGGGGAGTTGAATCAAGCCTAATTAGAAGCAATACCCAAGAAATTCTTGTACAGGGCGCTATTGTTTGGTTTGTAGGGGGAATAAAATTAATAGTCCCTGCATTATTGCTCGTCGTTTTGATTTTTTTACCGCTTTATACAATCACAGAAATTTCTAAATTTCCCTTTGTGAGAAGAATTGCATTGGGAATATATAAATTCTTTAAGTCAAGAGAGCCGGAAGGATTAGAGCCACCTTACATACTCCAGTCAATTATCAAAGGCTGTTTTTATATATTCTTGTTGATTGCTTTTTTGATAATTTTTTTGTTCTCGTTTTACAGGTTGCTGGATTTTTCAGCTTCGCAAGGAAAAGAAAAAGCAGTCAAAGAATATAAAGAGTTTTCTTCAAATTTCGTTTCCACTCAGGGACTCTTTAGCAGAAAGAAGGTGCTTACAATTAACGGTACGGAAAAAGAAGGCTATATTTTGGCTAATTCTGATAGTTTAGCGGTGTTATATTTATTAGCGTCTGCTTCCAAACCGGAGCAAGTATTAGTTATACCCTTGAGTGCAATCAATCAAATTAAGGGCATAAAAAATGGCACGATAAAAAACGGGGCAAGTTGATGCTTGGCGCGATAATGAGATTCTGAATTAAACCATGACAGTTGTAGGTGCGCATCGCTTACCATAATTAAGCCCAGCATGAATATAGGCGCACGATACACACCCCGAATAATTCGGAAGTCGGTGGCTGTCAGTAAAGCAAGAATTTGATGGCATTCGCGAGAGCGATAAAATAGGAATATCACAACAGCAAAAAGAGAATTAACGATGACTACAATAACCCTTGACGAACAGTTGGATAAACAATTTAACTTATTAGCCAAACAAGCTCATATCTCCGTTGAACAAGCCGTTAATGCCGCTTTGCGCGAATATTTGGCCGATTACAATGATGTGCTGCTTGCGGAAAAGGCGTTGGACGAACTCGGAAATGATCAGGACGAGTTGATCGACTGGAGCGAAGCAAAAAAAAGCCTTTATGACTAAGTGGCAAGTCAAATTGAAAGGCAGCGCGACAAAGTCATTAAAGTCACTGGATACCGTCATAAAGCAGCGTATTGAACGATTGATTGGTCAGCTTATAGATACGAATAATCCCCGTTCATACGGCAAAGCTTTGCAGGGGAAAAAATATGCCGGATTATGGCGGTATCGAATCGGCGATTACCGTCTGATATGCCAGATTAAAGACAATGAGTTAATTATCCTGGTATTGGAGATTGGACATCGCAAGGATATATATAAATGATCTACGATCATAAAAAATAAACTCTAAAACGCAATTCGTCCGTGTAGTGGTCAAGTTTTTGAATATATAGCTGAGGACAGCCCGAAGGCCGTGGGCAAATTACTTTTGGTAATTAAAGAACGCGCTGTTTTACTTCAAGACAATCCCCTCATGGGCAAAATGGGGCGCGTCGACGGAACGTGGGAATTAGTGATTACATGTACCCAATACATCTTGCCGTATCGTGTGAAAGATAACAAAATTCAAATTTTGGCTGTTTTTCATGGGGCAAGAAAATGGCCCGATAATTTTCAAATTTGATTGACATATCTCTTTATCGATTGATTTTTTGCAGCTTAAAAATGCGGTTGCGCAATCTAACGCCGATGAAAAAATGGAATTATTGCGCTTGCCGGAGCATGAAACCTTTGCAGGCCGGTTTAAGTGATTTTTAAAAGAAGTGAAAAACGACGAATTAAGTCTCTACGTGATTACCGATGAAGTCGAGGCCGCCAGAAAAGCAAGGTATGATGCGAGTCGTAATTGATACTTAACAACCACCCGCTAAAAGCGGGTGGTTGTTAAGTGGTGGTATATTTGGGGGGAATATTTAAAATTAATTTTTATAATATATTTATTTTACAAATGTTTATAGTCAATTTGCGGTAGATCGCTCGGGAAGGATTGTTGTGGCATACCGATCGAGGCAGCTAATATGCTTCCGAATGCTGCCGGACGCTGTTAAAACTGTACGGGATTTACCAGAGCACTTGTGCCCCAGAGGGTATGAGCCGTAAAGGCAACTGTTGGGATACCAGTTTCGGAAAGCTCTTTCATCCCCTGAAAACAGAACTGGTTCATCATCAGCGTTATCAAACCAGAGCTGAGGCTAAGCAGGAACTTTTTGAATATATCGAGGTGTTCTACAACCGTGAACGGCTTCATTCTGCCAATAACTACTTGTCGCCAGTGGACTATGAAATGAAGCTAAAATCTGCTTAACTTTGTGTCCGGAAAAGTGTTGACACATCAGTTCTGAAAAACTGATTTATTCAACAACGCCGGTCAGCTTTGTAGAAATATGCCAAGTTAAGTATTTGAAATATGTGGTCGAGCAGAATTACCGGTTCATATAAAGTTTGCGATCCACCCCGGAAAAATGCCCAGACAGACGACAAGCATGGTTAACACCGCCAGTGTCGCATAGGAAATCCATTTGCAGGCCGGCTTAGCGTCCTCATTGACGATCAAATCCATAGTCATCGACATGACCACGATAATTCTCAAGTAATAATAAATTCCCAAACCGCTCCCGATAATCAGAATGAGCAGCAATCCCCATAATCTGCCTTCTATACCTGCGGCAAAAATATAAAATTTGCCGATAAAACCAACCGTCAGAGGAAGGCCTGCCAGCGACAACAGTGTGAGCGTAAAAGCCGCTGCCAGCCACGGCCTGCGCCAGAATAGCCCATGATAAAATGAAAATTCCGTGGCTTCTGTCTGTGGGGTGGCAAGTATTGAAACAACGCCGAAGGCGCCCAGCGTGGTAATGATATAGGCGATCAGATAAAAGGTAACGGACTCTGTAACCAGGGCCGGAGCGATGCCGCCTCCGGCGATGAATGCGATCAGCAGATAGCCCATATGAGCGATGGATGAATAGGCTAGCAACCGTTTGATATTTTGTTGCAGCAATGCCAATAAGTTACCAGCAAGGATCGTTAGCGCAGCAATAATACTGAAAACAGTAAGCAGGGAAGGTGATAAGTAGCTGCCGGTCATGATGAAATAGCGCAACAACAGGATAAAAACGGCTCCTTTTGAGACGGTGGCGACAAAGGCAGTCACCGGCGCCGGTGCACCTTCATAGACATCGGGAGTCCACATATGAAACGGCACCAGCGACAGTTTGAAACCCAATCCGGCCACGATAAAAACGAATCCGCTTAAAACCATGACATTGAACTTCTGCTGACTGGCGATATAACGTCCTATGCCGGTGAAGTCAAGCGCTCCGCATTGCGCATAGATTAACGCCATACCCATTAGCAGGAAGGCGGAAGAAACGCCGGATAAGACCAGATATTTGATTGCAGCTTCCAGCGATTTCGAACGATCGAATGAATAACCGATCAGCACGAACAAGGAGACGCTGAGTATCTCCAAGCCAATAAAAAATGACGCGAAGTGGCTGCTTGCCACCAGCACCGAACCGCCCAGGAGAGCAATAAGAATGAGTAACAGCAGTTCTTCGTTTTCTCCGTCACGATCCTTAAAATAATCATAACAAAACGCAATGACTGCAAGGCCGGACACCAACAACAGCCCCATATAGAACAAGCTATAGGCATCGATTCTAATCAGTGGCGTTACCTGAATAGGATCGTTACCCCCTGTCAAGATCACGGTAATTAGTGAAATGACAATTCCGATGCAGGCAACGATGCTGGCTAATGCAAAATGTCGCCTGATGACGATGGTCAGCATGACCCCAAGCGCAGAGCCTGCGATACTGATGATGGGCAAAAAAGCGATCAGCTGATCAATGTTCATCCAATATCACCCAGGCAGAGCTTTGTATGGCCTGTTGCAGCGGCGGCGCTGCAACGTCCAGTATCGACTGTGGATGAAGCCCCATCCAGACCGTGCTGAGCACCAGCAGCCCCATGAGGACCAGTTCTCGTCGACCGAAATCGGAAAGCGGATGCGATTGGCGTAATGGACCGTGAAAGGCTTTCTGTATGATGATAAGGGAATAGACCGGTGCCAGGATAAGAACAAGGGTTGTCAGAGCGGCCAAAATGATATCGACTTTGAAAGCGCCAAGTAACACCAGAAATTCGCCGATAAAATTACCCAGGCCAGGTAAACCCAGCGAGGCAATGGCAAAGAATAAGGTCAATGCCGACAGCCTGGGCACTTCGGACCAGAGCCCGCCCATATGGCTTAATTCTCGGGTATGCAGGCGTTCCTGCAAAGCACCGGCAATCATAAACAAGGCCGATGCGCTAATGCCGTGCGCCAGCATGGTGATGACCGAACCCTGCAATGCCTGTAGATTCCAGCTGAATACTCCCAGCATGATAAAACCCATATGACTGACACTGGTATAGGCGATCAGCCGCTTCAAATCGGATTGGGCGAAAGCCATCACGGCGGCATAGAGCACGCTGATGGCGCCCAGGGTCATCGCGAACGGCGCGAACTGGTGCGCCGCTTCCGGAAACAGGGGGATAACAAAACGCAGCAAACCGTAGGCACCTGTTTTCAGCAGTACTCCCGCCAGGATCACACTGCCGCCGGTGGGCGCCTGGGTATGGGCCTCCGGTAGCCAGGTGTGAAACGGAATGGCCGGAAGTTTGACGGCAAAAGCGGCGAAAAATCCCAGCATCAGCCAGAATTCAAGATCCGGGTCAAGTTGAGCTTCAAGCAGATCAAAATAGTCGAAACTATAAAGACCGGTATTGTTGTGAACAATCAGCGCCAGCGTCACTATCGCCAGCAGCATCAGCAAACCGCTCACCTGCGTGAAAATAAAAAATTTGGTTGCCGCATAGACTCGATTTTCATGTCCCCAGATGCTGATCAGAAAATACATCGGGATGATCATCACTTCCCAGAAGAAAAAGAACAGAAACAAATCCACTGCCAGAAAGACGCCGATAGTACCGGCCAGGCAAGACATCAGATTAAAGAAAAAGAAGCCCTGCCGGCGCTTGATTTCGGTCCAGGAGCTACTGACCGCCATAAAGCCGAGGGCAACGGTTAACGTGATCAACAGCAGACTGAGCCCATCCATGGCCAGATGAAAGCCGATACCGAAACGCGGAATCCACTGCCATTTAAGGTTGGCGATCCAGACCGGCGGTTCATCGACCGGCATTAAACCAACCGATCCGGTCCTCAAGAATTGCTTAATGACCAGCAGGGCCTCGATCGTCAAAGTCATCAGGGCTATCCGGCGTGGGGCGGATGGCCCCAAACGCTCAAAATACCAGGCCGCAATTCCCCCCAAAAATAAAACCGAAATCAGCGCCAGCAGCATCATGACAGCAATCCTATGGCGAGGACGACGGCGGCTCCAAACCCCATAGACGCCGCATACCAGCGCACCCTGCCGGTCTGTGAAGCGCTGGCGAATTGGTGAAAACGCCGGCTGAGCATGGCTACGGCTTCGTATGGAGCGTCTATCACATCATTCCTGTTGATCCCGGCAATGAACCTGAAGGGATGCACCAGCAGAGCGTTATAAAACCCGTCAAATCCCCAGCCATTAAACCAGAAGCGCTGCAATGTCATAACCCATTCATGTGACGCCAGTCGCCGGGCAGAGAAGGTACCGGTAAGGTAAAATAATACCGCGATTATCAGACCGGCAATGGGCGCCGCTACGGTGAGGCCGCCCACTAAATCGGGACCATGGTGCGCTTCCTGTTCAACCGGAACAGGAAATACCGAATCCAAAGGGATCTGCAACAAACCGCCGGTCAGCGCCAGCAGGCACAGAGTCAACAAAACGGATCTCATGCGCCCGCCGATGACTGTCTCGACTTTGGCGCTTCCGGAGCCAAAAAAAACGACAAATACCAAACGGAAACTGTAAATACCGGTAATCAGCGCGCCGAAGCAGGCGGCCGCCCATAAACCGGGAGAGACTTCGAAGGCAGCCAGCAAAATTTGATGTTTGCTGTAGTATCCGGAAGTGAGGGGCAGTCCTGCCAATGCCGCGCTGCCAATAAGGAAACTCCAGAAGGCGACCGGCATCGATTTACGCAGGCCTCCCATTTTGAAAATATGATGTTCGTGGTGAAAACAGAAAATCACCGCACCTGCGGCAAGAAACAGTAAGGCCTTGAAGAAGGCGTGAGTCATCAGGTGAAAAATTGCCGCCGACCAGGCTCCGACTCCCAAAGCAAGAAACATATAGCCGATCTGGCTGATCGTTGAATAAGCGAGAATACGTTTGATATCGGTCTGCATCAGCGCAGAAAAGCCGGCCATCAACAAGGTGGCGGCGCCGATCAGCGCGACCGTAAACTGTACCGTGGGTGCCAGTATAAACAAGTTATGGGTTCTGGCAATGAGATAGACGCCCGCCGTCACCATGGTGGCGGCGTGAATCAATGCGCTGACGGGCGTAGGGCCGGCCATGGCATCAGGCAGCCAGGTCTGCAGCGGCAATTGCGCGGATTTACCCACGGCGCCGCCCAGCAGCAGGGCGGAGGCGATCACTGGCATAAGAGTCCCGGTCTGCCACCGAGCAGTGGCATTTAGCATCACCGATTGAATCTCGAGGGTATGTAATTGCGTAAATAAAAAAAACAGGCCGAGTGCCAGGGATGCATCGCCTATCCGGGTCATCACGAACGCTTTTCGCGCCGCATAGCCGTTGTTCGGATCTGCGTACCAGAAACCGATCAACAAATAGCTGCCGAGCCCCACGCCTTCCCAGCCCAGATACAGCACAACCAGATTGTCCGCCAGCACCAGCACCAGCATGGCGAAGATAAACAGATTCATATAGGCAAAAAACCGTGCATAATCGGTATCGGATTCCATAAATCCGGCCGAATAGATATGGATCAGAAAACCTACGCCGGTTACCACCCAAAGCATCGTGAGCGATAAGGCGTCGAGATAGAGGCCGAAGGGTACTGACAAATCATCAATGGCCATCCATGAACCGATGACCAGCCGGTAAGGCTCCAGATCTCCTGACAGATAGCTCGCTCCGATCAGCCCCGAAAAAGCCGCCGAGATTCCGACGGTTCCGGCGCCTATCCAGGCAATGACTGGCTTGGTGAGACGGCTGCCGGCCAATGCCAGGAATAAAAATCCGAGTAATGGAAATAGAGGAACCAGCCAAAGTAGTGTAATCATTTAAGCCTCCTAGCTTTTCATTTCGCTGACGGCATCCGCGTCCAGCGTGTGAAACCGGTGGAAAATAAGCAGCGCCAATCCCAGACCGACCCCCACCTCGGCCGCAGCCAAAGTCAGTATCAGCAGAAACATGATTTGTCCATCCGCCTGTCCCCACCTTGATCCGGCCACGACAAAAGCTAGGCCGGTCGCATTCAGCATGATTTCGAGAGACATCAGTATGAAAATGAGATTACGTCGCACCAGCACGCCGATCAGTCCCATCGCAAACAGAACGGCAGATAATGCCAGGCCGTATTCCATCGGAATGCCATTCATGATAGCCGCCCTTGCCTGTTTCTTTTGACTATGGGTTTACCCAGGTGATAGGCGCCTACCAGACCCGCGAGCAACAGCATCGAAGCCAGTTCCACAGCCAGAAGATATGGACCGTACAAGGCTATCCCGACTTGCTTTGAATTGACCAACTGGCCGGTCTCGGCGTGGCCTCCGGAGACAATCACCGTCAGGATCTCGCCTAATAGGACAATGGCCAGCAAGGCGGGTATTATCCACATCCGAGGGGTGAGCCATTCATGTTCCTGGTCAACTGTCTTTTGACCCTGATTGAGCATCATGATCACGAAGACAAAAATCACCATGATGGCGCCGGCATAGATAATGACTTCCAGCACAGCGGCAAAATGCGCGCCCAATAGAAAAAAAATAATGCCTATGGCCAGCAGTGACAGGATCAAATAAAGCAGGCTGTGCACCGCATTGAACCCGGTGATCATCATCAATGTGGCGAAGATGGCGACGGCCGATGCGATAGTGAACAATATCATCTCCATACGAGACTCCTCCTGATCAGGGCAACAGTTTTTTTACATCGACAGGCGGACTTTCATTCTCGGCCTGCCCCTTGTTTTTACCGCCAATGGTCATGCCGGCGATCCGGTAAAAATTGTAATCGTGATATTTGCCCGTACCGTCAATCAACAGGTGTTCCTTTTCATAGACCATGTTCTGACGATTGTATTCGCACATTTCAAAATCAGGCGTCAGTTGAATGGCGTAGGTCGGGCAGGCTTCCTCGCAGAAGCCACATAGAATGCAGCGGGAAAAATTGATGCGGAAAAAGGCAGGATACCAGCGGCCATTTTCATCTTCGGCTTTCTGCAAGGCGATGCAGTCCACGGGACAGACGACTGCGCAAAGATTACAGGCGACACAGCGTTCTTCTCCGTCGGGATCGCGGGTCAGCACGATGCGGCCACGATACCTGGGGAACAGTGCCGGTTTTCGCTCCGGATATTCCACTGTGTCCGGTTTGACGAAGGTATGCTTGAGGACTTCCCAGAGTGTTCGTAATTGACTCAACATAAATACGACCGTAAATTCCCAATGTATTAACTGTGCACTACCGTCAGCGCCACTGCGCCGGTAATCAGCAGATTGATGAGTGCCACCGGCAGCATCACTTTCCAGCCGAAAGCCATCAGCTGATCGTAGCGGGGCCGCGGCAGAGAGCCCCGTAATAAAATAAAGAAAGCGATGCCGATCCCGGTCTTCAAACAAAACCAAACGAGCGGCGGCAACCAGGGGCCCAGCCAGCCGCCGAAGAACAAAGTTACGATCATCGCAGAGCTAAGCGTGACCCCGAGATATTCGCCGACGAAAAACATGCCGAATTTCATGCCTGAATATTCAGTGTGGAATCCGCCGATCAATTCCTGTTCGGCCTCAGGCAGATCGAAAGGAGCCCGGCGGCTTTCGGCAATCACAGCAACGATAAAGACGATAAAGCCCAAAAATTGGGGAAAAATAAACCAGCCGTCGCGCTGGGCCTCGACGATCTCCCTCAAATTGAAGGTGCCGGCCAGCATGACCACGCCCATGATGGAAAGCCCCATGAAGACTTCGTAACTGACGGTTTGAGCCGCGGCCCTGAGGCCTCCGAGCAGGGAATATTTGTTGTTGGAAGCATAGCCCGCCAGAACGACGCTATACACGGACAGCGAAGTCAGCGCAAGAAAGTAAAGCAGGCCGAAATTGAAATCGATGATGCCGACGCCCGGAGCGAAAGGAATTACGGCAAAACCGGTCAACATGGTAATGAACACGATGGTAGGCGCCAGCACAAACACCGGTTTATCGGCAAAGGGCGGTATCCAGTCTTCCTTGAAGAACATCTTGATCATGTCCGCCACCACCTGAAACAGACCCAATGGACCGACCCGATTGGGTCCGAGGCGGTCCTGCCAGACGGCCAGCAGCCTTCTCTCCACCCAGATCAGCATCGCGGAAACCGCAATCACCGAAATCAGGATACCTATAATATCCGTGCCGCTTCCCAGGCCTGTATTGGTCATGGTTGGTCTCCACTATCGTCCGCTTTGGACAATGAGACCCAGTCCAATCGGCTGATTCCCAAGGTTTCCGGCAGTCCTGCGGTGATTCCAAGTAACCCGCAAGGCAGCATTTGTTCGATTTTCACGGGAAGGCGCACGATCGCAAGTCCTTCCAGATTCCTAATCTCCAGAAGACCACCGGTTTCGACTGTCACTGCCATGGCATCCGCTGGATTCAATATGGCGCAAGGAGCAGCCATGCGTTCGACCACAGGAGGCGAATGCCGGCTTAATTCCTCACTGCCGAAAATATGCTGAAGCAGCACGATGCGCCATCGCCCTTGCACGGGTTTGAAAGCTTTCGGGATATGCGTGAACCAATCCATCGTACCGTAAGCCTCAATCAGTCTTGCGCCTGCATCTCCGCCACGTAAATGACCGCCGATTTCATCCTGAAATTTGTTGACGGCCTGGTTCGAATTCCAGCCGGGCGCCCAGATAACCGGTTCCAAGGCGGCAGGCACAACGGCGGATGCTCCTTCCATCGAAAATGCGAAGGGAGTTTCCGAATCGATGGTTTGCTGAGGTTCGCTGACTTTTATGTTGGCGAGCATGGCCGTACGGCCGCTGTAGCGGTGCGGTTGCCTGGGAATTTTCATACCGTCAATCCTGAATTGGGCATTCGGAGCCGCCTTTGTGATGCCGGCAAGAACTGGAAAAGACCGGGCGCAGGCGACCGTGAGTTCATCGCAATGCTTCCATTCCGAGGCCGGCATGCCTGCCAACAGCCACTGCCAGCTGCTGCGCGGATGCCCTGCCGGAGGGTACACGGGAAAATAGCGTTGTGCGCGCCCTTCATTATTGACCAAGGTCCCTTCGGATTCGGCGAACGTTGCAGCAGGCAATATCAATTCTGCCTTATCAGTCGTTTTAGTATTCAGCGAGTCGAGCACCACTACATGCGCTGCGGTCTGCAGAAACTCATCGACATCGCGTTCATGCGCGCGGCGATAAAGATCGTTCTCAAGAATGACCACGTTGCCGATTGAACCTTTCTTTATCCGCTCGAAAGCCTGCTGTAGTCGTCTTCCGCCCATCATGGCAAGACCCAGGCTGTTGCTTTCGGGAGTTGTAAAAATAAGCTGTTTATCTTTTGACGGCAGCGCTTTGGCGACATTGTAAGCCGCCTGAATGACGGCTAAACTGGTGCAACTGGTTCCCGAGATTATTAAAGGGCGTTCCGCCTGTTTCAGGCTGTTCGCAATGATGGCTGCCAGAGACAGCTCGGCATCACTGAAACCGGCAGGCCCGGGAGCTTGTTGATCAAGGCAGTGTGCAATGGCAAAGCCCAGCCGGGCGATGTCTTCCGGGCTGCCTCGATACTCGTTTGTAGCCACATCGTCCAGACGGGTCGAGCAAACACTGGCAATAAAAATCGGGCTTCGATTGGTTTTTTCCAGCTCCCTGACAGGCGCATCCAGCCAGGGTACGATGTGGAGATTGCGGGCCAGAGCCAATGCCGCATGGCGTGCGGCCTGACGTACCGAGAGCGCCAGTCTGGGCGCGCTGTGGGTCAGATCCTCGCCCAGAATCAGCACGGCATCGGCCTGTTCAACCTCCCGCAAGGAAGGCGTCGATATGCCGCCGTTGAGTAGCAGATGGGCTATCGTTTCAAGTAATGTCTGTTCAGTGTCATCCAGACCGAGAAAGAAGTTATCTTCTCCGACCATCGTGCGCAAGGCGAAGTTGGCTTCCAGCGAAGCCCTTGGCGAACCGATTCCGATCACAGACTGGTCGCTTTTCAACAGCTCTCGAAAGTGTTGTTCCGCCGTTTCATCAGAGATTTCAGTCCGGCCGTTAAGGAGAGGCTTTTTGATACGATCCGGGCTGTTGACAAAGCCGTAGCCGAAGCGTCCCCGATCGCAGAGAAAATACCCGTTGATCTCGCCGTTATATCGGTTGATAACGCGCCTTAGCTCGCCGTAGCGTTCGCCGGGAGCAATGTTGCAGCCCAGTCCGCAGTGCACGCAGACCGAAGGCGCAGTTTGCAAATCCCATTTGCGGGCATAATGGGCGCTGAAGGTTTTGTCGGTAAAGACGCCGGTGGGACAGACTTCGATGAGATTGCCGCTGAATTCGTTTTCCAGCGCGCCGTCTTCAAAGCGGCCGAAATAAACATTGTTATTCACGCCCAAGACTTGCAGATCACTGCCCCCTGCGTAGTCGTTATAAAAACGGATGCAGCGGTAGCAGGCAATGCAGCGATTCATTTCATGATTGATGAACGGGCCGAGATACTGATTTTCATGAGTGCGCTTCAGGCCGCGGTAGCGCCGGACGGTATGTCCGGACATCAATGTCATATCCTGCAGATGACATTCGCCGCCTTCTTCACAGACCGGACAATCATGAGGATGATTAGTCATCAACAGTTCGATATTATCGCTGCGGAATTGCCGGGCCGAAGCTGCATTAATGGAAATGCGCATCGTATCCGTGATCTCTGTCATACAGGCCATGACCAATCGGCCCTGCGTATCATTGTCATCTCGATATTGAATCACTGCGCACTGCCGACAGGCACCGACCGAGCCCAGAGCCGGATGCCAGCAAAAGTAAGGCAGATCGAGCCCCAAGGCGAGGCAAGCAGATAACAGGCTTTCGCCGGCTTCAACCCGGTATTGCCTGCCGTCGATTTCGATCGCCGTCATTAACCGGTTCCTACCGTGATGCGTTTGACCGGAAGATACCGTTCAAAATCCTCACGAAAAAATTTCAGCGCACTTTGCAAGGGCTCCATGGCGCCCGGGGCCAATGCGCAAAAGGTATGGCCTGGGCTCATCATGCAGACCAGTCCCGACAGGGTATCAAGATCCTCGATGCGGCCGCGCCCGGCGATAATATCCTGCAGCAGTGTGACAACCCAGGGTAAGCCATCCCGGCAGGGTGTACACCAGCCGCAGGATTCCTGGGCAAAAAATTGTTCCAGATTCAGCACCATCTGCACGGGGCAGGTCTTGTCGTCAAGAATGATCAGGGTGCCGGTGCCCATGCGACTGCCCGCCCTGGCGACAGCTTCGTAATCCATGGCTATGTCCAGGTGTTCAGGCAGCAAAAAATCAGTCGATGCGCCGCCCGGCAAAAAGCCGCGCAATGTAAAACCGGGCCGCATGCCACCGGCATGGTCTTCGATGATCTCCCGGATGGGCGTTCCCATGGGCAGCTCCCAGAGGCCCGGTTTGTTAACACGGCCGCTGACTCCAAACAGTTTCGTGCCATGATCGGAACCGCGACTCAAACCTTTATACCATTCGACTCCATATTGAAGAATGTGGGGTACGTTGCACAAAGTTTCCACATTGTTGACCACGGTTGGCTTGCCCCAGAGGCCACTGACTACGGCAAATGGCGGCTTGGTGCGCGGATTGGCCCGTTTTCCTTCCAGTGCATTGATCAACGCCGTTTCCTCGCCGCAGATATAACGCCCGGCGCTGGTATGCAGATGAATTTCCAGATTGAAATCAGAATCCAAAATATGCTCGCCCAGATAGCCCTTGGCGCGAGCCTCAAGCAGAGCATTTTCCAGGCGCTGTGCGGCCAAATGATATTCTGCACGCAGAAAGATGTAAGCGGTTTGGGCCTGAATGGCATAAGCGGCAATGATCATGCCCTCGATCAATTGATGCGGGTCTTTCTCCATCAGCAGCCGATCCTTGAAAGTTCCCGGTTCCATCTCATCGCCATTAGCGATCAAATAGCGTATTTTGGGCGCATCCTGGCCCATAGGCACAAAACTCCATTTAAGACCGGCATTAAAGCCGGCCCCCCCTCTCCCCTTGAGTCCTGCATCCTTGACCCATTGCTGGACTTCTTTCGGTTGCAGTTCCCAGAGCGCCTTGCGCAATCCCACATAACCGCCGGTGCTCTCGTACTCCGCCAGTGCTGCAAAGGCTCGATCAGGCCTGATATTTTTGGTCAGCGGTCTGTTTTCCGTTGTGTCCATTATCAACTGTCTCCCAAAATCTCATTAACAGCACTTTTTTCAGTAATGTCGAGCTTGAGTTGATCTCCAACCATCACGACCGGCGCGTGATCACAGGCGCCGAGGCAAACGATCGGCAATACTGTGTATTCGCCATCCGGTGTCATCTCTCCCAGATCGACGTTCAAATGCCGGCATAAGTGCTCGCGGACTGTTTCGGCGCCTAGCATCCAGCAGGTGACGCTGTTGCAATAATGAATGACGGTTTTACCCACGGGCCGGCGATAGATCAAATTGTAAAAAGTCGCCACCCCTTCCAGTTGTGCCGTGGAGATTCCCAGCAGGCCGGCGACGGCTGTCAGAGACTGGTCGGAAACCCAGCGGCGGTGTTTCTGCACAATTTTCAGGGCCTCTATGGAGGCCGCCGCCTTGTCCGCATAGTGGGCCATCTCTGCGTTGATCTCCCTGATTTCCTCAGGACTCAACCCTTCACTGTTTGGTGTCTTCTCTGCCATGTCAGCGGTCCACGTCTGCCATCACGAAATCGATGCTGGCCAGTATCGCGATCAGATCGGCGATCATCATGCCACGGCTCATGAACGGAATCATCTGCAAATGAGGAAATGACGGGGTTCGGATGCGGGTTCGATACGACATGGTGCCTCCGTCGCTGGTAAGATAGTAGCCGTTCAGGCCCTTGGTTGCTTCAATCGTCACACAGACTTCTCCGGCCGGAATGACCGGCCCCCAGCTGACATTGAGAAAATGTTGGATCAGAGTTTCTATATCATGCAGGGTACGTGTTTTAGGCGGCGGCGTGGTTAGCGGGTGATCGGCCTTATACGGTCCTTCGGGCATCTGGTCCAGGCATTGCTGGATGATGCGCAGGCTTTGCCGCATCTCTTCCACCCGCACTGCGCAACGGTCATAACAGTCGCCCCGGTTGCCGGTGGGGATTTCAAACTCGTAGTTTTCATAACCCGAATAAGGACGGGCCTTGCGATAATCCCATTCAAATCCGGTCGCCCGCAGTCCGGCACCGGTGATGCTCCAGTCAATGGCTTCTGCGCTGGTATACGCACCGATGCCCTGAGTGCGCCGTTTGATCAGATTGTTTTTCATGACCATTTTGTCGTATTGATCCAGGCGCGACGGCAGATACCCGATGAATTCGCGTACCCGTTTATCCCAGCCCTGGGGCAAATCCAGGGCTACGCCTCCGATGCGAAAATAACTGGAATGCATGCGGGCGCCGGTAATCGATTCCAGAATATCGAACACCTTTTCACGATCGATGAACATGTAAAAGATCGGCGACATCTGCCCCACATCCTGGGCATAAGTTCCGTAAAACAGCAAGTGGCTGGCAAGGCGATAAAATTCGGCGATCATCACCCGGATAACCTGCGCCCGTTCCGGCACTTTAATGCCGGCCAGCTTTTCCACCGCCAGCACATAAGGCAGATTATTCATCGAGCCGCCCAGGTAATCGACGCGGTCGGTATAAGGGATGAAGGTGTGCCAGGACTGGCGCTCGCCCATTTTTTCCGCGCCGCGATGGTGGTAGCCTATATCGGGCACGGCATCGATAATTTCCTCGCCGTCCAGTTGCAGGGCAATCCGGAAAGCACCATGCACGCTGGGATGATTGGGGCCGAGATTGAGAAAAAGAAAATCGCTGTCCTCGCTTCGCCGCTGCATCCCCCAGTCTTCGGGAACAAAGCGCAACGCTTCCTGCTCGATTTCCTGACGCTCGTCGGACAGGCTGAATGGCTCCATTTCTGTAGCGCGGGCGGGATGCTCCTTACGCAGAGGATGACCGACCCAGGTCAGCGGCATGATAATCCGGCGCAGATTGGGATGGTCTTCGAAAACGATGCCGAACATATCCCAAACCTCGCGTTCATACCAGTTGGCCGAAGGCCATAGGTCGCAGATGGAAGGCAGGGAAACAGCATCTTCGGAGAGCGCCACCTTGAGACGTATATCTTCATTGCGGCCAAAAGACAGCAGATGATAAATCACGGTAAACGCGCTTTCCGGCAAACCTTGGCGATGCAGGCGCTGGCGTTCGTCCATGGCCGTCAGATCGTATAGCAGGGCATAACGGGGTTGTGCTTCGTTTTTCAAGAAGCCGAGGACACCACGGAGATTAACCTTGGAAAGCCAAAATGTGGGTATATCATCGGCCGTTGGCTGGAGAATAAAAGGACTTTTGCCGAACCGGTTCGACAGTTCGTGAACAATTTGAGGCAGATCAGATTCAATTTCGGTCATCACCGTATTGCTTTTCATCGCCTTCCCCGGTTAACTTAACGCTTGCTCAAACATGATCGGGATCCCTCAGCTCTTGAATGCGCATCCTTTCTCCGTTTAACAAATCACGTTGACTGGTTTTCAATGGTTTGATCACGTCCTGCCCGCCGACGACCCAGCTTAAGGGACGCCTTTCCTTGCCGATCGCTTCCTGCAGCAGCATCAAGCCTTGCAACAGAGCTTCGGGACGCGGCGGGCAGCCCGGCACATAAACATCTACCGGCAAAAACTTATCCACTCCCTGCACCACGCTGTAGATATCATACATGCCGCCGGAGTTGGCACAGGAGCCCATTGAAATCACCCAGCGCGGCTCAAGCATCTGATCGTAAAGCCGCTTGACCACCGGTGCCATCTTGCGAAAAACGGTTCCCGAAATGACAATCAGATCGGCCTGCCGGGGCGTACCCCGGATCACTTCAGAGCCGAAGCGGGCAATGTCATGCCGGCTGGTGAAAGCGGTCGCCATTTCCACGTAGCAGCAAGAAAGACCAAAGTTAAAGGGCCACACCGAATTGGACTGGCCCCAGGCCACCATATCTTCCAGTTTGGCAAACAGGAAATTACGGCGTACTGCTTCTTCATAGGTCTGCTGCCCCGGCTTTGGAGCCGTATCGCTCTGTGCCTTAGTCAGACTCCAACTCATAACTTACTCCTGATAATCCGGATCAACCTTACGCTGCCGACGAGTGCGCCAATCGAGAGCGCCGCATTTCCACAGATAAACCAATGATGCCAATAGTACACCTATAAAGATCAAGGCTTCAATATAGCCCGGCCAGCCTGATTCGTAAAATGCCACTGACCAGGCAAACAGGAACACGGACTCCATATCGAAAATAACAAAAAAGATAGCAAGCAGATAAAACTGAATGGAAAATCGGATATGAACATCGCCGGTTGCGACAATGCCTGACTCGAAGGTTTCGTCGGCGGCTTTGGCGTGATGTCTCTGCCCAAGAATATAGGCGCCGCCAAGCATGATGCCGGTAATGAACAGCACTGTTGCAAAATAGACAATCAGCGGCAGCAGATCCGCGGCTAATGAAGCTTCAATGTTCATGGGGAGCTCATTTACCAGACATTAAATAAAAATAACGAACCATGGCCTTATTCTATGGTACATGGAACGGCGGCATTCGAGCTGATGAAAAATTAACTTTCCGTTTCTCATTATATTAATCGTCCCATAAGTTTCTGCACTTTCCCGATTCCAGCATTGGAATTAAAGAACATGTTTTTAAACTCTGTGGCATGCGGTTATTTATGAAACGATTAATAATTACCTGACAGCGTTTGTATCAATTATTGAATGATCGACAAAATCGGCTCGGCATTTTGTAAAACAAAACCGAAAAACGTTAGCGGATTAGGCAATAATCATTCAAAAGGTTTAGTTATTAATTTCAACCTATCCTCAAGATAGGATTGATGTGAATTAAGCCAATTTCATGCCATCAATCAAGTTTTTAGAAACACAAATAAAATCAGCCCTATAGATATAACCGGTTTGAGTTTGTCGGCATTATATATGAGTTGTCAGGTTGAAATGAACAATTTAATAGGTTTATTTAACCCATAATTTGAATTTATTTGTGCTTTAATGAGGCCCTGTCTGAAAAACTTCGAATTTTTTACACTTTCAGCAACGGCTTTTCCACTTTTTCAATTAAATATGTTAACAGGTATTTTAAAACCAAAAAGATAGCAAAGACTGTTGGTAAAATTTAGACGCTCTTTTCTGGAAAAACTGGCAAATTCTCTATGCTGTTTGACACCGCCAGTTAAAATGACCTGCATTAGTAGGGGATATTTGGTCCTTTCCAGTCACCATAAGCACGGGGTGTTGCTCTTGCCAAGGCGCTCGCAGCCTCACACCAGCCTTCACAACTGTTGCGTCCTCTGTAGCCTCTTATTAGATTGAGCAGACTTTTGGCCTTAGCGTAGATCATAAAAAACAAAAGAATCAGCCGTTGTTTCCATCGGGGAATTGACGAGTGACTGCATATCAGTTTGTCGTCATGCAATCCCTGGTCAATCAGTCCAATAGCCCCCCAAGCATAAACTCTTACCGTTGCACCCAAAGGAAGTCGCGGGCCGAGCACTACCGCATCAAGCAGATCGCCATCCAATCCGATGAATGCCGGAACAGAACCATAGTTGAATGGGCAAGGCAAGGGAGAAATAAAGTCCAACTCCCCGGTGGAATCCCGCTTCAAAAAGCTACCTCGTGGTATCTCAATGATAACCTCGACCAGAGATGCTTCATTGCGCGCATCCACTGAGCAACTCGTCCAAGCATACTCACAACTGGAAAAACGATGCTTCATTGCGCGCATCCACTGAGCTCATTGATACAGATTGAGTTTTCGTTTTCTTTAATTCTGACAACTATCAAATACTCTATTTTTTACAAAAATGGAAGTTGTAGGGTGCGCATCGCGCACCACAACCTAAGCCCCATGGATACAGACGCAGATGCCTGCCCTTAGTGCTTCGGAAATCGGAGGCTGTCAGTCCAGCAGGAATTTGATGGCATTCGCGAGAGCGATAAAATCGGCATAACACAACAGCAAAAAGAGAATTAACGATGAATAAATTACAGATACGGATAGTCAAATTGATTATGTTTGGCTCATAATGGTTGACGATTCCGTAATTTTTAGGGTTATTTGTTATGAAAATGCTTGTTACTGGCGCTAATGGATTCATTGGGTCAGCAGTTGTTCGAGCTTTGTTAGAAAGAGGCGATGATGTAAGGGCCTTGGTGCGCGCAAACAGTGATTGCAGTAATTTTCGGAAGCTGCCGGTCGAGTTGGCGTATGGCGACCTGACGGATCGGCTTCGTTAGCCAAGGCATTAACAGGTTGCCGGGCCTTGTTTCATGTCGGCGCGTTTTATCGTCTTTGGACCCGGGATTCTTCGCTATTTTACAAAATCAATGTGGAAGGAACCCGCAATATCATGTTGGCCGCCCTGGCTGCTGGTGTGGAACGAATTGTTTATACCAGCAGCATCGCGACACTCGGTATGGCATCGGAAGGCAGCGGAGCGAATGAAGAGACGGCAGATAATTCGCAGATTAAGAAAGGGCATTACAAGCAGTCCAAATACTTGGCGGAAGCCGAGGTTTTAAGGCTTATAAAAGAACGGTCATTGCCCGCCGTTATCGTCAATCCTACGGCGCCGGTAGGCCCCGGCGATATTAAACCCACGCCAACCGGGCGTTTAATCAGGGATGCCGCTCTCGGCCGGATCCCCGCATTTGTCAATACCGGGTTGAATATCGTGCATGTCGATGATGTGGCCAAAGGGCATCTCCTGGCTTTCGAACACGGACGAGTAGGGGAGAAATATATTCTGGGCGGCGATAATTTGAGTCTGAGACAGATTCTTGAAACGGTCGCCAATCTGACCGACAAGCGTCCGCCCAAGATTCGCCTGTCACCCAATCTGGTTTTGCCCTTGGCGTATATGGCCGAAACCTGGGCTCATTTTACTCATGGAAACGAGCCGATGATAACCGTGGATGGTGTGCGGCTGTCCAGGCAATTGATGTATTTTTCCAGTGACAAGGCCCGCAAGCAACTCGGCTACCAACCGCGTACGGCTGAAAGCGCCTTGGCCGATGCCGTGGCCTGGTTTCAAACAGAGACCGGCGATTGCTCTGCCGAAGTGCTATCAATTCCCCGCTAGAGCAAAAAGGAGTCAGATTTTGCAAGGCCGCAGAAAATAAAAGTTAAAAATCGGTAAGCTTATTTTCCTTCATCCTCACCATCTCCTATTGGGGAAGGAATTTTAGAAATCCCTTAGAAATACCGCGCCACCAGCCCATATCCTGCATTCGTCATCGGAATCGGTATTTTTACTTCATGGCCGCCGCCCGGCGCTACCTGCATTGCCTGTCCGTGCATGTCCTGCATGCGCTCGATGACGATGTCACGGTTGCCTTCGGGCAGAATCAGCTCGACCCGGTCGCCGACCGAAAACTTGTTTTTCACCTCGATGTCCGCAAGGCCGGTGGCGCTGTCGTAATGGCGGATTTCGCCGCAGAATTGCTGCTGGTGGCTTTTTGAATAGCCATTGAGGTAGTTCTGGTGATCCTGGGTGTGATGGCGCTGGTAGAAACCGTCGGTATAGCCGCGGTTGGCGAGGTTTTCCAGCACGCCGAGCAGTTCCGGACGAAACGGGCGGCCCGCCAAGGCATCGTCGATCGCCTGGCGGTAGGTCTGCGCGGTGCGCGCGACATAGTAGTGCGACTTGGTGCGGCCCTCGATTTTCAGGCTGTCGATGCCGATCTCGACCAGGCGCTGCACATGCTCGATCGCGCGGAGATCCTTCGAATTCATGATGTAGGTGCCGTGCTCATCTTCCATTACCGGCATCAACTCGCCCGGACGGTTTTCTTCCTGCAGGAAATAGACATTATCGGCCAGCGGATGGCGTTCGGCGCCGCCGCAACTGGCGGTGCTCAGGTCATTCATCGTCAAGGCGCCGCCATCCGGGACATAATCGCCCTCGGCGTTTTCATGTGCCGGCATCGTGTCATATTTCCAGCGGCAGGAGTTGGAGCAGGTGCCCTGATTCGGATCGCGGCGGTTGAAATAGCCGGACAGCAGGCAGCGCCCCGAATAGGCGATGCACAGCGCGCCATGGACGAACACTTCCAGTTCCATGTCCGGGCATTGCTGGCGGATTTCGGCGATTTCATCCAGCGACAGTTCGCGCGACAGGATGACGCGCTCGATGCCGACGCTCTGCCAGAATTTGACCGTCGCGTAATTGACGGTATTGGCCTGCACCGACAGATGCACCGGCATTTCCGGCCAGGTTTCGCGCACCATCATGATCAGGCCGGGGTCGGCCATGATCAGCGCGTCGGGCTGCATCGCGATGATCGGTCTGAGGTCGTTGATGAAGGTCTTGATCTTGGCGTTATGCGGGATGACATTCGTCGCCAGGAAAAATTTCTTGCCGAGCCTGTGCGCCTCGGCGATGCCGATGCCGAGATTTTCGGCGAGGAAATCGTTGTTGCGTACCCGGAGGCTGTAGCGCGGCTGGCCGGCATACACCGCGTCGGCGCCGAACGCAAAGGCATAGCGCATGTTTTTCAGGGTGCCGGCGGGGGAGAGAAGTTCGATTTTTTTCATAGAGTTAAAACTGAATTTGGCAATCGGCTATTTTAACTTATTAAACAGCATGTTTATCCTTAAAAGAGAATAAAATGAGATTAAGCGATTGGAAAAGTCATTATGAATTATCAGCAAACAATGTTAGCAACAAACAATTGACAGCAATGCTAGCAATGACTATAGTAAGCTTCGGCTTTATACAACGAAATGACTATGCCCACATTAACGATAAGAAATTTACCAGAGCATGTCCACGCTGCATTACGCCGTCAAGCGTTTCAGGATGGGCTAAGCATGGAAGCTGAAGTTCGAAAAATTCTTACCGATGCCTGCATGGATAGAAAACCAATCGCCGGTCTGCAACAACTTGTCGACCAGGTTTATCACGGGAAAAAACCGGCAAATGTTGTTGAGCATTTGATACGGGAACGAAGACAGGAAGCAGAAAACGAATGACTGTTTTAGATGCTTCGGCACTACTGGCGTACCTTTTTCGGGAATCAGGACATGAAATTGTAGAGAAATATATTGAAGATGCCTGTATTTCCACAGTCAATTTAAGCGAAGTCGCCGGACGATTTCTACGCGATGGCATCGATGCGGCACCGATAATCCAACACATTAACGAAACCTCGATAGAAATCGTCCCATTCACTCAGGAACACGCCCTTCACGCCGCCGATTTTATACTGAAAACCAAACGCTACGGACTATCGCTAGGCGACAGAGCATGTCTAGGGTTGGCTGCAGCAAGGAACTTGGCGGCACTGACGGCTGATATTGCCTGGTCGGAAATTGAAGGTGTCGATGTTAAAATCATTCAAATCCGGTAATACAGGGGGTTGATTTAGAAATCTGCAAATGCCCCAGTTTTAATGAACAATAAACATCATAATCCGGCATCATGCCGGCCTCAAATAACCTTGTATTCCACACGGTTGAGATAACCCTATTAGTAAGGTAAAAAAAAGTAATGAGCAATCTTCCCCGATGCCCGTCCTGCGGCTCTGAATTCACCTATGAAGACGGCAGTTTGTACGTCTGCCCTGAATGCGCACACGAATGGCCGAAAGAAGCGACCGCAGACGACAGTACCGAAGGCCGTGTCATTAAGGATGCAAACGGCAATGTGCTGCAAGACGGCGATACTGTCACCGTCATCAAAGACCTCAAAGTCAAAGGGTCGTCATTGGTTGTCAAAGTCGGCACCAAAGTCAAAAACATCCGCCTGGTCGACGGCGACCATGATATCGACTGCAAAATCGACGGTATTGGCGCGATGAAACTTAAATCGGAATTTGTCAAGAAAATCTGAAATGCCGATGTTGGGCGGTATGAAAACAGGCAATTGCCCTGATCGATTTAAACTCTGCCTGGGAACGACAATCCGGAATGCTTTTTGACGGCATCCGCAGGCGTTTAAGTTCTCCAGGTTTTGCACTGAATACGAAAAAATGCCCGGCCAGCCGGGCATTTATCTGTTACCTGTATGTTCTGACCCTTACACCGCCGCCGCATTCTCATCAAGCGAAACTTTGATCGGGTTGCAGTGAACCGTTATTCTCCTTTTCATTACCTTTTGATTCGGGTCTGTTTGAGGCTTTCAAATCAACGTATTCCATAGGAGGCCGTACTTCTTTTCCTGCCATCAAATCATCAATCTGCCACCGGTCGATGGTTTCCCATTTCATCAGCGCGTCCGCCATCAGGTGCAGAATTTGTATATTGTCCTGTAAAATTTTTTCTGCGCGATAATAGTTGCGATCGATGACCGAACGGATCTCTTCATCAATCATTTGCGCTACGTTGCTGGAGACTGCGCCGCCCTGCGCTCCCGGATGACCGAAGGCAGCCTGGCCGGCCTCTTCCCCATAGGTGAGCGGCCCGAGTTTGTTCGATAAGCCCCAACGGGTAACCATTTTTCTCGCTAATTCGGTCGCTCGTTCAATATCATTGGAAGCGCCGGTAGTCACCCGGTCATCGCCGAAAATCAGCAGTTCCGCAAGCCGGCCGCCGAACAGACTGGCTATCTGGCCTTCCAGTTTGCGCTTGCTGGCGCTGTATTGATCATTTTCTGGCAGGAACATGGTGATACCCAGCGCTCTGCCTCTGGGCATAATGCTGACTTTGTAGACGGGATCATGATCCGGCATCAGTCTGCCGACAATGCAGTGTCCCGCTTCATGATAGGCTGTCAGGCGCTTGTCATCTTCGCTCATCACCATCGTGTGCTTTTCAACGCCCATCAATATCTTGTCCTTGGCTTTTTCAAGATGCGACATGGAAACCTCGGGCAGGTCGGAGCGCGCCGCCAGCAACGCGGCCTCATTCACCAAATTGGCCAGTTCCGCACCGGAAAATCCGGGGGTGCCCCGGGCGATATAACTGATTTCAACGTCGTCCGCCGTAGGCACTTTTTGCAGATGCACTTTTAAAATGTGTTCCCGTCCGCGGACATCGGGCAAGCCGACTATCACCTGCCGGTCAAAACGGCCGGGCCGCAACAGTGCATCGTCCAGTACATCGGCACGGTTAGTCGCGGCAATCACTATAATGCCTTCGTTATCTTCAAATCCGTCCATTTCAACCAGCAACTGGTTAAGGGTTTGTTCCCTCTCTTCATTGCCGGAGCCCATTCCCGAATTGTTCCGTTTTCTGCCGACGGCATCTATTTCATCGATAAAAATAATGCAGGGGGCATGTTCCTTGGCTTGGGTAAACAGGTCTCTTACCCTGGAAGCCCCGACACCGACAAACATCTCGACAAAATCAGAGCCGGAAATAGAGAAAAACTTCACTTTCGCTTCGCCGGCAATGGCTCGGGCAATGAGGGTCTTGCCGGTGCCCGGAGGTCCTACCATCAGGACGCCGCGTGGAATTTTGCCGCCCAATCGTTGAAACTTTTGCGGTGCTTTTAGAAAATCAACCAGTTCCACGACATCTTCTTTGGCTTCTTCGCAACCCGCTACATCCGCAAACGTTGTTTTCACCTGATCTTCCTTGAACATTTTTGCTTTATTTTTTTGATGGCCGAAGCTGCCCGATCCGTTACCGTTTTTTTGCATTTTATGCATGAAAAAAGTACATATGGCAATCAGAATGAGCATCGGGAACCAGGAAATGAAAAGTTCCCTTAGCAACGACGGTTCTTCAGGCGCAACGGTTCTGATTAGAGCGCCGGTTGCCAGTAAATCATCAATTAAATTCGGATCTCCCGGGTTATAGGTTTCAAATTCTTCACCGCTGGAAGACCGAAACTTGATGATTCTGCCGCTAATTTCGACACGTTCAATCTGACCGGCCTTGACCAGTTTGATGAACGAAGAATAAGCCAACTCAGACTTAAAGTCGGGACCCAAATTTAATCTGCCATATAATAAAACTGCGCCGCCCAGCACAATTCCGAACAGCGCGATCGTCAATAGATATTTCTTCATAATTCTTCTCCAAGCCGGAAGCCGCTTCGTTCAGTAAATGCAAAATTCAAACAGGAATAAGGATTGCTGCATGACGTGACGAAGCATGTAAAACAGTCATATAAGAAATTTGCACAGGTCAGTTCCGACGTGGCATGACTAAGTTGGTTAAAAAAGCTATATTCCTTATATAGTCAAAAATAAGATATGCATTTTAAGTGCCACTTTTAAGTTAAAATATAAATCATTGATAGTTATATGCTTAAGTGACGTTAGCGGGATTAAGGTGCCATTTGGGTCGGGCAAGGTGTTAAATTGCACCATTCTGGGTCATAAGATGATTGCTCAAAATGAATTACACCGCTCCTTTCTGGTCTACTCACGGGCCTTAAAAAGGCTTTTTAGAGGATTATCAGGCTCGAATGGACCGACTCAACACGTAAACCATGAGATGAAGACTTTAAAATACTTGGCCGGCTATCCGGCAACCGTAACGGAACAAGTCACCAGACTGATCGACGACGGTAAATTGGCTGAGGTGTTGTTAAAAAAATACCCTGCCGCTCATCACATCAAAACCGACAAAGCGCTCTATGTCTACGCCGTGGACATCAAGAATCAATTTCTTCGGCAATCCAGTCCGCTGAGCAAAGTGATTTACGATGACAAAATCGATGTACTCCATCAAGCATTGGGTCTGCATTCGTTTGTATCCAGAGTTCAGGGCGGCAATTTGAAATCAAAAAATGAAATCCGGGTCGGAGCCGTCTTTAAAAACGCCCCGCTTGAATTTCTAAGAATGATTGTCGTGCATGAACTGGCGCATTTACGAGAAAAACAGCATAACAAGGCCTTCTATAAATTATGCGAGTATATGGAACCCGACTACCACCAACTGGAATTTGATATGCGGCTTTACCTGACTTGCCTCGATCTCGTAGGCAAACTTTATTGAAAGCATTTTATGCAAAAATCGCCAGTTCCATTTGTTCCGTTGGAAAAACCAAAAGCTCACAAAGCAAAGCTTACGCCATGGAACAGTAAAGCATCCATATTTGAGACATCGCTGAACAAATTGGCTCTGTTGCAGTTTAATACGTTCAGCGCCCATGGAATCATCGCTTATCGTTGATTCTGGGCGAGTCGACGGGCTTAATGCCATATTTATTACAAAACGTTCATCCAACTGTAAAACGATTTTCATAATCAAGCTTTATTGTGTTGAGCCCAGGTTAGTTTTCCACTCGCTAACTGATAAAAACCTGAAACCTGGGAGAACCTCAATAATGAATAAAAAACTACTTGCTTTGGCAATTGGCGTAATCGTATCCGGCAGTGCCGTTGCCGCTGATGATTTCGGCGTCAAATCCGAAAAATTGCTGAAAGCCCGATCCCTTAAAAATTTTGGCATCGTCAAACCCTTGGGTGAATCGGAGACCGTTTCGGTTTTTCGCGCTCCAGAGCAAACCGCAAAGGATTTGATCCTGCTGGCACAAGGGCTCAAAGCCGAGATTGTTACCCGCAAGTCTGCACAAAATTCCGATATGATGGCTTTCTGGCCCAATGACAGTGCGCCAACTCATATCGTGACCTGTATTGAAGCCGGCAACGCCGCGATCGGCACATTTTCCAGCGGTCAAACAAAATTTATTCCGTCCGTGCAAACGGTCAATCTGGCGACTGGCGAAGTCAATACGATCCTGCGCGGCATGAGCGGTTGTGACGGTATCCGCCGCACTCCCTGGAATACGATTGTGGCGACTGAAGAACAGGATGACGGCGGGTTGTATGAAATTCTGAACCCGCTGGCCATAACCGATCTGACCGTGGTGACTCGCGGCAGCAGTAATGTCGTCGACGCCGCGGGAAATGCGGTAACCGGTGCGGTCGAATACCGCGGCGCCCTCGGTGTGCTGGCCTGGGAAGGGCTCGAAATCAATCCGCGGGGAATCGTATATTATGGTGACGAAGAGCGCCCCGGTTCAGGCGGTGCTGATGCCGACGGCGGCAGCTTGTTCAAATTCGTGCCAGGCAATTTATGGGATGGCGCGCCGGTAACTGATCTGGCCCAGTCGCCGCTGGCGCAGGGCAATGTGTATGCCTACCAGGCCTCCTGCCAGGCCAGAACCAGCAGCAGTTTTCCGCAATTCGGCCAGGGTTGTGAGATCGGCGAAGGCGCCTGGGTGAAAATTGATCCGGCCAATGCGCGTGCATCGGCGTTTGCAAACTCGGCTACCGGCTTTTACCGTCCGGAAGACGGCCATTTTGATCCTAATTACAGCGGTTCCGGCGTCAGGTTCTGCTGGACCAACACCGGCAACAACAGCGCGCTGAATCATGGCGAAGTGGTTTGTCTGACCGACACGCTGCCTGAGGGCACCGGTGAGCTTACCGGTACTGACAGCACCAAAAACTCATTTGGGTTGACCTATCTGGCCAACAGTTCGGAGGCCAAGGGTTTTGCGGTAGCCGAAGCCAATCGCGTGCTGGAAGGCGATTCCGACTTGAACCAGCCCGATAACCTGGCTTTTCAACCGGTTAAAGGCAATATGTATGTGATCGAAGATAATCCTTTTGGCGACGTATGGGCTTGTTTGCCGGATGGCGATGATCGTGACATCAAATCGGACGGTTGTGTCAAAGCGCTGTCGGTTCGCGACAGCAGCGCCGAGCCAACGGGTTTTACCTTCACCGGCGACGGTAAAACAGCTTATTTCCACATTCAGCATAGCAACGACACGGCCTGTATTGCCGGCAGCAACTGCGAAAGCAACGATGGCTATCCCACCGACGATCTGATCAGGATCACTGGTTTCAAGATAAAGTAACCCGCCCGCCTTTTCTGTCTTTCACTGGGCTATCACGCCCGGGTGAAAGACAGATTCGATCAATTATCCTAATGCTTATTCACTACAGCAGATTAGATTCATTGATCTAATAAAGCAGGAACTCACGACGTTCTTCATCCCAAGCCTGCTCGTCCAGTCGCGAAAGGTTCTCCAGATCATCAGGCTCTGCATGAAGGTCATCCACCCAATCCCTTAACAACGTCGAGCCATTGATGACATCGATCGCCAGTCGGTCGAGCTCGTATTCATAAGGAAAGTCGCGCCACAAGGGATAATCGGGCCGGCATAGTCGCAGCGCCTTGAATGCCAGTGCCTGTAAGCGCCAGGGTCTGAAAGCGTCATGGCTATATGCGGGGTCGTCCACATGGATTTGCACACCGCTGCACAGTTTGCCTGAGTGTTTATGAAAGGTCGGTTCAAACCAGCATTCGCGCAGCCGGCAACCCGACAACCATTGAGGAGCGATGTCATGCATGGATTTGATTAACACGCGGGCATCGATATCCGGTGCGCCAAACAGTTCCAGAGGGCGGGTTGTGCCGCGGCCTTCGGAGAGGGTTGTTCCTTCCAGCATCACTGTTCCGGCATAACAACGGGTCATCCACAGGTTAGGCGCATTCGGGCTGGGGTTGATCCAACTGTGTTCGCCCAGCGGCCAGCCGTAGCCTGGTGCAGCTTCCGGCTGCCAGCCCTGCATGGCGACAACCTGGCAATCCACGTCCAGATTAAGCTTGCGGATAAACCAGCGCGCCAGTTCGGCCATGGTTAAACCATGGCGCATGGGCATTTCACCGGCGCCGACAAAACTTTCCCAGCCTGGGCGCAAGCTTAGTCCTTCGATCGGCCGGCCCGCAGGATTGGGGCGGTCAAGTATCCAGACCGATTTTCGATGCGCAGCCGCCGCTTCCAGAAGGTAACGCAAGGTGGTGATAAAGGTGTAGATGCGGCAGCCAAGATCCTGCAGATCGATCAGCAGCACATCGAAACTCTCCATCATTGCGTCGGTCGGACGGCGGACTTCGCCGTACAGGCTGAATGCCGGAATGCCCAGCGCCGGGTCGATGAAGTCGGACGACTCCATCATATTGTCCTGCTTGTCTCCGCGCAGGCCGTGCTGCGGGCCGAAGGCAGAGCTGAGTTTAATCTCCGGCAGACCGGCCAAGGCATCCAGCGCATGGGTCAAATTCCGGGTGACAGAGGCCGGATGCGCCAGCAAACCGATGCGTTTGCCGCTTAGCGGAGCTCTCAGCTCAGGCTCTTCAAGTAAACGGTCAATACCGAATTTCATGGATGTTCTAAATACATTATCGATGTTAATGGGATATAAAGCGTGAACTCACTATTATAGGCAGAGCTTTGACAAAGCGGCACGCAATTTTTACAGGTAATCAGATTGTGCGAACGGGCTGAATGAATCCCCCGCGATGATGAAAGTCGGGACGGACGTCAGGATGATGCAGCGCCCAGTACGAGCGGGAACCGTCGATCGTCTCCACTACGGCAGTCAGGCCGAGCTGAAAAGGTTTGTTCAGAGGATTTGCCGGTAAATTAACCGGCTCAATCAGCGTCTCCATCTGTAACCGTTTATGGTTCACGACTATTTTGCTGCGAGGCGGCTGGCTGGCCGTCCATTGACGGCGTACCCGATAGTCGCTGAATGCGTATGCCGCCCATTGGCCGGACGGTGAAAAATTGAACTCATGATAGTCTTTTTCTCCTGCTACGGCGATGAACGCCTCAAAACAGGTATGTTCCCATAAATCGTCGGTAAATACAGGGGGCATTGGTTCGGGAATGCGCAATTGCGCCAAATTTGCCGCCAAAATATAGCGTATCAGGAGGTTTTTATCGGGCAGGGTTTCGATCTCAACGTGAAAACTCTTTACAGCAGTACATGCAGCGACTTCATGGCAGATCAGGCAGTTTTTAATAATCAAAATGTCTCTCGGTTAAATTAACTCAATAATGGATTGACGATTTGGCCGATACGGGATTTATTTTTCTGAAAAACGCCAGATAAACAGGGATTACTCGATTCCGAAGACGACATCAACGGTTACCGAGACCTCTTGTTCGCCTACTTGCACCGGCGTTGCATCGGCCCCACCGCCCCCAAGTTTCATGGCGCTCATTTCAGCATAGGGAACCGGCATCGGCGGTTGGCCTCCGCTTTCGTTGATGTGCATGACTCGGCCTAATTTAACGTCTGCCAGTTTTGCGTATTGTTCGGCCTTGGCGCGCGCGTCGGCATAAGCCTTGTCGCGAGCCTGAGCCAGCGCGGCATTCGGATTATCTATCGCAAAACTGATACCCTGGACGCGTACTGCATTGCCCCCGGCACTGACTGCGGAATCGATGACTTCGCTTACTTTTTTGATGTCTCTGATGGTGACTGTCACCTGATTGGCCAGTTGGTAGCCGTTAATTTTATTGGCCGTATCCGGAGTATAAATGGGATACAAGGACATATGGCGGGTCTGGATATCCTTGTCCGCCACATCGGCCTTCTTTACAGCCTTAATCAGTGCGGTCATCGCGGCTGCTGCCTGGTTACGCGCTGCTTCCGCGCTTTTTGCCTGCACTTCGACGGATAAGGTTAAATCGGCTTTGTCCGGAGCAATGGAGACACGACCCATGCCGCTGACTTGTATGGACTTGGGACGCCGATGACCGTCATCTTCCGCATGGGCGAATGCCGGATAGGCTCCTATCAACGCCATGGCCAAAAATGCTGCAATTTGAGGTTTCGTAGAGTAAGGCATGGTTAAATTTTACGGATTTTAAGGAGTCAGGGATTGACGGTGGCCATATTAAACTCGCAATCTGAACGGCAGCTTAAAATTAAGATTAAAGTGCCGAATAGTTATGGTCTATGTTCGTTTTACCTTAGCCGATCCTGATAGTCCTGCAACAGTTTTTTTAACTTGTCACCTTGATCGATTCGGGTTTCCTGCATCCAGTCTGCAACTTTCATTGCTTTTGCCTCGTTATCCCACTGCGTGATCGCCGCTTCATCGCCAATGCCGATAGCCGCTTCATATAAAGTGGCAATCATCCAATAACGATTGGTTAAATCCTCTATGCTATCGAGCAACGGCGCAGTATAGCGAATGACATCCCGGCGAACTCTCCGGGCGATGACGAAGTCGGCGATGGCCTCGTCTTTATTGCCGTTCTTAAGGGATTCCACCGCGCGCAGATTCAGCAGATAAGCCAGGTTGATGCCGTTGTAATAATCCTGCTTCAAATAAAAACCTCGCTCGTAAGCGGTAATGCTCTCTTTCAGGTACTGAGGATCGGCTTTTAATTCCCACAACCGTTTATGGATAGCGCCCCACAGACCCAGAGTTTCCGGATCGTTGGATGTTTCCGGTGTCAATTCCTGCAAAATCTGACAGGCTTTGTGCAGGGCCTCAACGGCGCTCGGCAGTTTGCTTTTATAGGTCGACAAAGCGAGTTGCTGAATGACAAAAGGATCTTCCGGCCGTAGTTTTCTGACTTCCTCCAGAAATACACGCGCTGTCGAAAAATCGCTGGCGGCAATCTTTTCCAGGGCTGAATCCAGCATGGCTTTCGCACTCGGATTGTCCTCGCCAGTCATATGGGTTACCGCGGCGGGCGCCACATTGCTGACCGGCGATTGGCTTACGGATTCCTGACCTGCCTCCGGCCCTTCAAGCAGCGGCTGACGCAATTGAGGTATATAGGTGTAGACCGGGCTGTCGGTAACGGGATTGTTCACGATGACGTCAATCGCCTGTTTCAACTCCGACTTCAAGCGCTTGGCCTCGCGAGTACCGATGTCTTCGCCCAGGTGTTGATAATGGCGAATAACAATATGCCCCATATCAAAAGGATTTTTGAATTTCTCTTCGGCCAGTACAATGGTGGTATAAGGCCGCAGCGCATAGCGAACGCCCAATTCGAAAGCGGCATTAACGTTATAGGTGGAAAGATCGGCGATAACCAAATCGGCATTCAGCAAGCGCTCGTACATCGGCACATCGATCGTGCCGGAATGGATGATTTCGTCGGCCCGTACACATTCCAGCTCCGCCGCTTCGACGGCCTCTTTGATAACCTCATAAGAGGCATCCAAATCCAGGACGCGGCCATCGGTATAATCGGTTTTTTTACCGAAACCCTGAACAACAAAGCATGTTTTTTTCATGACAAAAATCCTTCAAAATGGTGACAATGGAAATGTTGGCCAGCATAAGCCTTGCGCAGTCCCCAAGTGGCTTGGATGAGTTCGATAGAAACCGGAATCTGCACTATATCGGCGGAATATTATTGAGCCCCGGTGCACGATTTGAGAGTCCATTTGCTGGGCCGTTATAGTGATGTTCATTCGCGGGAGTACCACGGAGGATGCTTAAACTGGACGGATCAGTTGTTAAACCTCAGGTAGCGGCCTTCCTGCTGCGCATCTTCTCTGGAGTAACTGACGGCATGAACCTGATTGCCCGAGGCGTCTTTTAATCGGATCGTTCCGCCCCGATTTCCCAGTTGAACGCTATCGCCGGATAACACAATGACACGGGATTCGCCCGCCGGCAGAATGCCGGAAATGATTTCTTCATTGCCGTTTCTATCGGCAAGACGCCACTGGGTGAGGTCGACTGCAGCTGACGTGGTATTGCCGATGACGACCGCTTCAATGCCAACATCGTTTCCGATGGGATTAATTAATGCCCGCTCGATATAGATATCCGGATTGGCTACCGTACCGGGCACAGGGGCCGGTATAGGGGAGGGCGCCGGGAAACCACCTGGCGGAATGGGCGCGGCTTCCGGCAAACGGTTGCCGGTCGTATCGTTCGTGGGCAGCCATTGCGACTGAAAACGCAGAAAAAGACCGACAAAGCGGTTCGGAAATCTTAAAATCAGACCGCCATCCTGAAATACGCCATTATCATCTGCAAAGGGTCCGGACGGGTTACCCTGATTCATGTGGACGTCGTGCACTCCCTGGACGGTACCAAATTCCCGATCGATAGCCAGGGGATTTGAAGAACGGCCCGGTTCCGGAAACATGGCGCCGAATGCGAACAAATCGCCGTTTTGGGATTTAAGGGTATTTAGATAAGCGGTCAGCGTATCCTGCAGATCGTCATTTTCGCCGGGCCCCGTAGGCGGCGCTTCGATGCCGGTAGGCCAATCAAAGAGGGGGGAACGAAAGTAATCCAGGGCATTCGATACGGAGCGGCCATTGGCAGGCAGCGGGGTAAATCCGGGCGCCAGCGAGGAAAGGCCAGCCAGTATTGGGTGGCTTTGCAGGGGATCGGCTCTATGAAAGATCAAGAACGATTGATCGGCGGACAGCACATTGACGGGAACCCGCCATGCCTGGTTATTATCGTCGACGACCCTGATCTGGAGATGCGGCGTGTCATCGTTGTCTTCACGCTTGAATACATCAACCTTGCCTTGCAGCACACCGTAGAAAATTGACATTGGAGATCCCCTGTTTTATTCGAATAATAACGCAAGCCTGCTTGATATCCTGTAACGCTCAGAATCAGTTTTGATTGTTAGGGATTAACCATATAATGTCAAGTTACTGCGTTGGCCTTTCAATGTGAAAAAATACCCTTGCCGTTGTTAACAATGATCTTCTGATCAAATAGCCTGGTTAGCATATGCCAAATGAAGTATTTGTCAGGAAAATTAAACGTTTTCCAGGCAATCTGATCAAAGGACATAAATGAAATTGTTCAGATAGGCCTAATTCTACTTTGTCAGATTTGTTCAAGACCGTCATGCCCGCCGGGATACCCAAAGGGCACAAGAGCAGGCATCCAGTGCCATGGATGGTATACTCAAATCCGTCCATGGAGTCTCGGCAACTGCTCCTGCGTTGCTCTACCTCCTGCATCCTTGCAGTCGTGGATTCCGGCAATCCACTTGCGCCCCAGAGGGTATGCCGGAATGACGAAGCTTTTTTCGTAATCTGACAAAGCAGAACTAAGGAGGTAACCATGTTTACCGAACCGCAAAAAGAACATCTTCGCATAGGCTGGGCGATGACGGAGAATGGCATCCAATCATGACGGCGGAATACAATCGCAAAAGGTAGAGCCGCCTCTAACTGCCAGGCCCTAATTTCAATATCTTACCGGAGAAATCCATGACCGATACCATCGTTATTACTGTCGTTGCTCTCATTGCCTGTTTGCTCATTTATGCCTCGACCCGGCCCGATACATTTCGCGTCCAGCGCACGATAACCATCAAAGCGCCGCCCGAGAAGATTTTTGCGCTCATCAACGACTTTCATCAATGGCCTGAATGGTCGCCTTGGGAAGCAATCGATCACTCACTCCAACGAACCTATAGCGGAGCCGCCAGCGGCGAAGGCGCGGTATACGAGTGGAGCGGCAACAAGAACATAGGCCAAGGGCGCATGGAGATCATCGAGTCATTGCCGCTGTACAAGGTTGCACTCAAAATCGATTTCATCAAGCCTTTTGAAGCTCACAATACCATTGAATTCACTCTCGTGACGGAGGACGACACAACAACCCTTACGCAAGCCATGTACGGACCCAGTCCCTATATGTCCAAGCTGATGGGGATTTTTTGCAGCATGGACAAGATGGTCGGCCAAAAGTATGAAGAAGGTCTTGCCAGCCTGAAAAAACTGGCTGAAAAATAACCGGCGGATTCACGCGGCAAAGGATTGTTGAATTCAGACTTAACCTCGTTAGACAGGAGACATCTTATGGCAGTAAAACCGATTCCGGAGGGCTATCATACCGTCACGCCCTATCTTATGATTAAAGGTGCCGCCGATGCCATTGAATTTTACCGGCATGCGTTTGGCGCAATCGAAACATTCCGTTTGACAAGTCCCAATGGAGAAATCGGGCATGCCGAAATCAGGATTGGCGATTCGTCCGTCATGCTGGCCGACGACTGTGGCGGGCAGGCATCGTTCCGTAATCCCGGGGCGTTAGCGGGTTCCTCGATCGGCCTTCATGTCTATTGTGAAAACGTGGATGCTCTATTTGCTCGGGCCGTTGAAGCAGGCGCAAAGGTGATCAGACCTTTACAGGATCAATTTTACGGTGATCGCTCCGGTACTTTGGAAGACCCGTTCGGGCATGTCTGGTTTCTCGCCACACACATAGAAGATGTTCCGCCGGAAGAAATTGGCAAGCGAGCCGAGGCTTGCTTTAAACAAAACGCATAATGTTGACGATCGGGCGATATCCGTCGACGACGGGAGTGCTCTTTTGAGTGAGTTTAGATTAATTCCGCTTTAATACCTTGGCTTTACGATCGGACCGATTGTTGTGTGCTTCCGGTATCGATCCAGTATTCTAAATTATTTTGTCCTCAAATAAGATAGATTTATCTGTTGATTATCCTGGACTGTAGATTGATAATTACGCTTTGATTCTATTTGCGACTCGGCAATGAGAGTCTATTCGGCAAACATCGAACGTCGTCCGCTATCCGGCTTGTTCGATGGTTTGTTTCCATAACTTGACGGCATTGAAATTCTGTCAGGCCGGATTGAAATCGCCGCCATCGCTTGATTTATGGAAAACGCTCCCTAATTCAAGTCAAAAGTAGCTGGTAATACTCGGAATACCCGTAATTTACCGAAGTTCGGCAACGCAACTATCACAAAATCTGCGAAAATATTACAGGTTGTCGCATACTGTTGATTTTGTATTAAAGATCAAGCATTTCTTTTGCCCGGACAAATCGCCGACGTTGAATACGCTCCCCGAAGAATATCTAAAACCCGGATAGTCAGGCCAGCTTTAATGGATCTACGATGAATGTAAAATTCTTAAACATTTTTAGATAAAAAAGACATTTCAAATGAATATACAACATAAAGCACATCCCTGGCATGGTATAAGCCCTGGCGACAATTCGCCGTCGATCGTTACGGCATTCATAGAAATTGTACCGTCCGACACCGTCAAATATGAAGTCGACAAAAATACCGGTTTTCTAAAAATTGAACGGCCGCAAAAATTCTCCAATATGGTTCCCACGCTTTATGGATTTATCCCGCAAACCTATTGTGCGGAAAGTGTTGCCGAGTTTGCCGCAAAAAAGTCGGGCAGAATAGTCATCAAAGGCGATGGCGATCCGCTCGATATATGTGTTTTGAGCGAACGTAACGTCACCCATGGCGATATCATTCTGCAGGCCATACCGGTAGGCGGATTCAGGTTGCTCGATGGCGGGGAAGCCGATGACAAGATCATTGCCGTCATGAAGGGAGATGAATTCTACCGGCAATGGAACGATATCTCCGATTGCCCGAAATCCTATATTAATCGATTGATGCATTACTTTTTGACTTACAAAACCCTGCCCGGGGAACACGCCACCTGCGAAATTACCGAAGTCTACGGGCGGGAAGAAGCGCATGAAGTGATAAGACTGTCTATGCAGGATTATAAAAAACATTATAGTTGTCAAGAAGTCATTAATTCATAAGCGCTGGTATTTTCAATATCTATGCAGCCTGCATTTGTCCATCTGAGACTCCATACCGAATTTTCGCTGGTCGATGGTTTAGTTAAAATTAAACCGTTGGTTAAGCGTTTGGCCGAGCTGTCCATGCCGGCGATTGCAGTGACTGATCATGTCAATCTGTTTTCTCTGGTCAAATTTTATCGTGCAGCAATGGCCCAGGGCATCAAGCCGATAGCCGGATCCGACGTACTGGTTTTTAATCCTGACGAGCCTGCCAATCCCTATCGTCTGACTTTGCTGGTTAAAAATCGCAAAGGTTACACCACGCTGACTGAGCTAATATCAAAGGCTTATCAGGAAGGTCAGCATCAGGGGGTGCCCATGCTGAAACAGGAGTGGCTGGAGCAAAACCATGACGGCTTGATTGCGTTGTCGGGCGCCATGAGCGGAGATATCGGCAAGGCGCTTCTGGCGGAGAACATGGATGCGGCGAAACGGCTGGCCGAACAATGGAGCTGTCTGTTCGAGCAAAGTTTTTATCTGGAATTGCAGCGTGTCGGCAAACCCGATGAGGAAGTCTATATCGCCGCAGCCCTTGATTTGGCCGTGGCGACAGACTTGCCGGTCGTCGCCACTAACGATGTCCGGTTTATTCACCAAAAGGATTTTGCCGCCCACGAAGTCCGGGTTTGTATTAATCAGGGCCGAGTACTTGATGATACCCGCAGACCAAAAGACTATACCGAGCAGCAATATTTACGCAGTACTGATGAAATGTTGGCCCTGTTTGCCGATATTCCCGAGGCATTGGCTAACTCGGTGGAAATCGCCAAGCGCTGCAATCTGGAATTGACGCTGGGAGAAAATTTTCTCCCGGACTATCCGGTGCCCGCCGGGATGACGCTGGGCCAGGTCATGGCCGATGCCGCAAAAAAAGGTCTGGAAGAGCGCCTTGCGCAGTATCCTGCAGTCGGCAGCGGAACCGATGACGAAAATCGGCGCATATATACCGAGCGCCTGGAAACAGAATTGCAGGTCATTAACCAGATGGGCTTTCCCGGTTATTTTATGATCGTTGCCGATTTTATCCAGTGGGCGAAAAATAACCAGATTCCTGTTGGTCCGGGGAGGGGGTCGGGTGCGGGATCGCTGGTTGCTTATGCGCTTAAAATTACCGATCTTGACCCGATTGAATTTGATCTTTTGTTCGAACGGTTTTTAAATCCCGAACGGATTTCGATGCCCGATTTCGACGTCGATTTTTGCATGGACCGGCGCGATGAAGTCATCGACTATGTCGCGGGCCATTATGGCCGCGATCATGTCGCGCAGATTATCACCTATGGCTCGATGGCGGCAAAGGCGGTAATTCGCGATGTCGGCAGGGTTTTAGGATTCGCTTACGGCTTCGTTGACAGACTGGCCAAACTGATTCCATTTGAAATCGGCATGACCCTGGAAAAGGCGTTAAACGATAGCCCCGAGCTAAAACAGCTTTACCAGGCCGAGGAAGAAGTAAAAACCCTGATCGACATGGCGCGTTCGCTCGAAGGCATTGCCAGAAACGCCGGCAAGCATGCGGGCGGCGTGGTCATCTCGCCGACCAAACTCACAGACTTTACGCCGCTTTACTGCGAGCAGGGCGGCGGCAATCTGGTGACCCAGTTTGACAAGGATGACGTGGAAGCCGTCGGCCTGGTCAAGTTCGACTTCCTGGGCCTTAGGACCCTCACCATCATTGATTGGGCGCTGCAAACCATCAATCAGAAAAAACAGGCAACAGGCGAGGCGTTGATCGATATCAGCACCATCCCCAGAGATGACGAGGCAAGCTATCAATTACTAAAAAACGCCCAGACCACGGCGGTATTCCAGCTGGAATCGCGGGGCATGAAAGAGTTGATCAAAAAACTCAAGCCCGACTGCTTCGACGACATTATCGCGCTGGTGGCGCTGTTTCGCCCGGGGCCGCTGGAATCGGGCATGGTCGACGATTATATTAATGTTAAACACGGAGCCAAAGCGGAATATGCGCATCCGTCGCTGATCCCTATCCTGAAGCCGACCAATGGGGTCATCCTGTATCAGGAACAGGTCATGCAAATCGCCCGGGAACTGGCCCAGTATACATTGGGCGGCGCGGACATGCTCAGGCGGGCAATGGGTAAGAAAAAACCGGAGGAGATGGCCAAGCAGCGGGAAATCTTTACCCAGGGCGCGGTCGCCAATCAGATCGAGGAAGGTATCGCCACCTATATCTTCGATTTGATGGAAAAATTTGCCGGCTACGGTTTCAATAAATCGCATTCGGCAGCCTATGCGTTGGTCGCTTATCAAACCGCCTGGCTTAAAGCCCACTATCCTGCCGCGTTTATGGCCGCCGTGCTCTCTTCCGATATGGACAATACCGACAAGGTCGTCGTGTTGATCGAGGAATGCCGGCAGATGAAACTGCTGATTTGCCCCCCGGACATAAACGATTCCAATTACCGGTTTACCGTCAACCAGGCGGGTCAAATCGTCTATGGTTTGGGGGCAATCAAGGGCGTCGGCCAGGCGGCAATCGAGGATATGCTCAAGGAAAGAGAAACTAACGGCGTCTTCACCGGTTTGTACGATTTGTGTAAACGCGTCGATTTGCGAAAAGTGAATCGGCGCGTGCTGGAAGCGTTATGCCGAGCCGGCGCCTTTGATCAATTTGACGCCAATAGGGCGGCACACCTGGCCGAATTGCCCACCGTTTTAAAAGTGGCCGAACAGCACGATAAAATGGCGCAAACAGGCCAAAACGATTTGTTCGGTTTGGCTGTCACGAGTGACGCCACCCTTGACCAGGAAACCTATACCGCTCATGTGGAGCCCTGGTCAGAAAGTGAACGTCTGGCGGCGGAAAAATTAACCCTGGGGCTGTTTTTAACCGGGCACCCGATCGATCAGTACGAATCGGAACTGAAACAGTTTACCCATGGCAAAATCGCCAGCCTGCAGGCCGATGTAGAGCGCTCGAGAGGGAAAATGGAAGCCCGCGTTGCCGGGCTGGTGATCGACATACGGACCCGCCAGAGCAAAAGCGGAAAAACCATGGCCTTTGCCGTCATAGACGATAGAACAGGCCGGCTCGAAATTGCCGCCTACAGCGAAGTTTATGAGAAATACCGGAATATCCTGTCGCGCGATACCCTGCTGGTGGCCGAAGGTTCATTGATGATCGATGATTTTACCGGTACCCTGCGATTAACGGCAGAAAAACTCTACAGCATCGAAGAGGCCAGGGATGCCTTTGCCAGGGGACTGCAGTTAACCTGGAGCGCTGTTGATCACGGCAATGCCATTGTCCGGAAATTGAGCCCCGAGCTGATGCCTTTTAAAGGCGGCGGCTGTCCGATTCTGATCAATTATAATTCCGGACAGGCGCAAGCCGTTGTTCGGCTGGGCGACGAGTGGCGCGTAACCGCCAGCGATGAATTAATCCTGCGTTTAAAACGCCTGCTGGGCACGTCTGCAGTGGCTGTGAAATATAGATAATCGAATCATTATCTGGCAAAACGGGGCACTCCCTTTATGACCGTATTTTCCATATTAAGGTATTGCAAACCAACCAATGTCAGATTATCGGCCAGATGCTCAACCCAAATGACTTTAATCTCGCCGTTCAGATCGAGTTGATCAAAATTGAACTGGGTTATCGAGCCTTCTTCGATGTCTATTTTTTCATTGAGCTGAATCATTAAACCGACTACCGAAACATTGACCGTCTTAAAATCGTGATATTTTCCGTTTATTAATATCCTTCCGGAGCCTTGCATTCTTTTTCTGTACTCCCTTCTGGAGTATAGAAAATTATCGCTTTCAAAAGATATATTTTTGAATTCCAGGGCAAGCAGAATATGGTTGCTGACCATATCCACCCTGATAACCTCGACTTCGCCGGTCAGATTCATTTCCGGAAGAAAGACGTCAACGATTGTTGATGACTTCAAGGTATTGAATATGTCATTGATGTTGGGGGGGACTTTTTCATCGCTGCTCAGTTCGGCAAGCAAACCGGTTATCGATAAATTTTTAACGGTAATGTTTTGTTCTTGCCCGCCAAAATAAATTAAACCATTCAACTTCAGATTTTTACGGTATGACCGTTCTATGTATGAATCCATCTAACTCTCCCGCCCTGTTTGCACATCTCGCAGTATGTTATTTTTTGCCGACCGATATTGATCATTAATTATAGTGTGTTAATTTGAATTTTTGGAAAGAATAGTTTTTTTCGTCAACCATTTGTTGGTGTCGAGCGCGTACAAACCTTAACCGGGACGTAACATGGCGGTTTTATCGAGGGACACTACTGGTTTACAATTACTGGGTCAATGAAAATGCGTTGTCTTCGTTGACGATGTTTTGTCTCAAACATGCGACATGAAATAATGAAGCAAAGCAAAAGATAATTTTTTTGATAAACTATGCACTTTTATAATGAATTAAAGGGTAGACCGTGAGAAAAATTCAAACTCAAATTATATCATTTGTCACTGTTGTTCTTATAGGGTTAACCATTTGGTCACTGGCAAATGCGACCACTCCTCAAGAAAGCAAAGCCCTGGGCAAAGCGTTTCTTGCGGAAAACGCCAAAAAAGAAAATGTCGTCACCACCGCGAGTGGCTTGCAATACGAGGTGATACAAAAAGGAGCGGGTAAAGAATCGCCTTCCGCGACGGATAGCGTAACCGTTGATTACAAAGGAACGACTATCGACGGCAAAGAATTCGACAGTTCTTATAGCCGCGGCGTTCCTGCTACTTTTCCATTAAACCAGGTCATCAAGGGTTGGACGGAAGGCGTGCAATTAATGAAAGAAGGCGATAAATTCCGCTTTTTCATTCCATCAGAACTGGCTTACGACGTTCATGGTGCCGGACCGATCGGTCCAAACGAAACCCTTATTTTTGACGTTGAGTTAATTAAAATTAATTAACGACGGAAAATTATGGATCACATGAGCTCTCGTAAAACCTCGTTTTGCGAGAGCTCATCAAAAAATCAGGGGATGGGGATCGACATCCTGTCGGAGTTGCCCGCTAACTTATCAGGACCTGATTTCAAAACACACATGTCAGGATAATCCTCTGACGCCATTCCCTTTTAGCTTGATTCATAATCCTATGTCCGTTTATCAGTTATTTGCAACCACGCCAAAAGCGATGGAGTCCATACTTCATGATGAACTTCGGTCTTTAGGCTTCGCAAACATTAAACCGACAATGGCAGGAGCAGCTTTCCAGGGAAATCTGGAAACGGCCTATCGTGCCTGTTTATGGTCAAGAACTGCAAACCGGATTTTACTGGAACTAAGCTCGTTTGAAGTAAAAGATCAGGAGGATCTTTACCAAGGCGTAAAGAGAATCGACTGGTCTGAGCATTTGCATCCGGATGGCACTTTCGCCGTGTCATTCAGCGCAAAAAACTCACCGGCGATCAATAATACGCATTTCGGCGCGTTAAAGGTTAAAGATGCCATCGTCGATCAAATGCGGGCGAAATTTCAAAAGCGTCCCAGCATTGATACCGAACAGCCGGATATCCGAGTGAATGTCTATTTGCAGAGGCAAATGGCTCAACTGAGCCTTGACCTGTCAGGGGAAAGCCTGCATCGCCGTGGTTACCGGGATATCAATATCAAAGCCCCGATCAAGGAAAATCTGGCGGCCGCCATATTATTGCGCAGCGGTTGGCCGGACATCGCCAAACGGCAAGGGTCGTTAATCGACCCGATGTGCGGTTCCGGCACGCTGCTGATAGAAGGAGCCATGATCGCCGCAGATTTTGCTCCAGGGTTATTACGCGATTATTATGGTTTCATGGGCTGGAAAAAACATGATGCGGATTGTTGGCAGAGATTATGGACCGAGGCGGAACACCGCAAAAATGCCGGTCTGGAAAAACTGCCTGTGATTGCCGGCTATGACCTCGACCGGCATTCGGTCAACTCCGCTTTGACGCATATCGCCAATGCCGGCCTGCAGCATAAAATTCATGTCGAACGGCGAGATATTGACGATGCGGAACCGGCGGCGGCGTGGAAACCCGGCCTGGTGGTCTGCAACCCGCCTTATGGCGAACGCCTGGGCGATGAACAGGAAACCTCGGAGCTCTATAAGAAATTCGGCGAAACGCTAAAAAAACGCTTCGCCGGCTGGAAAGCTGCCATTATCATCAGCGATCCGGAACTGGGCTTTCGTTTGGGAATCCGTTCGAAAAAACCGGTGACTCTGTTCAATGGAGCGCTGGAATGTAAATTATTGCGGATGGATATCGAGGAAAGTGCTTTCTTTGTACCGAAGGCCAAAACACGCGATGAGCGGATATCTCAAGTTCAGGAGAGCAGTCTCAGGCAGCCGGAGCAAGAAGCCGCGGGCGCAGAAATGTTCGCCAACCGTCTCGGCAAGAACTGGAAAAAACTGTCGAAATGGGCCAGGCAGAATCAAATCAGCTGCTACCGCGTTTACGATGCGGATTTGCCCGAATACGCCGCCGCCGTGGATATTTATCAGGGCGAGCAAGTCTGGGTCAACGTGCAGGAATACGAGCCTCCGAAAAGCATCGATCAGCACAAGGCCGATCAACGGTTGGCGGGCTTATTAGCCGAGATTCCCAGGGTGCTGGGCATTGCCCGCGAGCAGGTTTTTTTGAAAATTCGACGAAAACAAAAAAGCACCGACCAGTACGAGAAACATGGCGATCAGGGTGTTTTTCATGTTATCGAGGAAGGCGGCTGCAAACTGTGGGTGAACTTTCAGGATTATCTGGACACCGGCTTATTTCTCGATCATCGGCCGATCCGCTCGTTAATTCAGCGGCAAGCGAAAGGCAAGCGATTCCTGAATCTGTTTGCCTATACCGGCAGCGCGACGGTTCATGCCGCGATGGGCGGCGCCAAAGCCACCACTACCGTCGATATGTCCAATACCTATATTGAGTGGGCTAAAAAAAACATGGCCCTGAACAGTCTTCAGGGTGAGCATGAATTTATTCAGGCGGATTGTCTTGAATGGCTGGCAACTGAAGCCGGGCAGACTTTGCACAGGCAGTACGATTTGATTTTTCTGGACCCCCCGACCTTTTCC
>CAZMRW010000002.1:43041-118052 GCA_964568805.1 uncultured Methylococcaceae bacterium
ATTCAAAAAAAATGGATGATGTATTTGATATACAGCGCGATCATGTCAGGTTAATTACGGATGCGGCCGCCCTGCTGGCGCCTGGGGGTGTGTTATACTTTTCAACCAACTTTCGGCGATTTAAATTCGATTATGACGCGTTGTCCGGCTTCAACGTTGAAGACATAACCGTGTCGACCATTCCGGAAGATTTTGCACGCAACCCTAAAATCCATTACTGCTGGAGAATACAGGCATGATACTACGCAAAGTAAAAATTCTGGTTTCAGGCAGGGTACAAGGTGTTTACTTCCGGCTTTTTACCCAGAACAAGGCGAAACATTTTGCCGTAAAAGGCAGTGTCAAAAACCTGCCGGACGGTCGGGTCGAAATCATTGCGGAAGCCGAACACATTATCATAGAGAAGTTTATTCAATGGTGCCGCAAAGGTCCGGTTACCGCAAGGGTCGATCATATCGACATTATCGAGCTGGAGCCGGATGGAGCCTTGACGTCTTTCGATATCGAATAGTTGGTGAATCAAACAAGGGATGAGCTCAAGCCGTTTCGTGTTTACGCGGAAAAATGCGGCGGGGAATTTACTTTTAGTGCATGTTCTTATCTATTTCCTTGCTTTTTGTGTCTTGAGTTTTAAAATACGAATATTTTCACAGTTCCGTACCCTACCGGGATGCGTTAGCTGATCCTATGGTCATGAAACAAGGATATGTTTAATAACATTTTCTTAGCCTCTGGAGGGTTAGTACACATGATTATCTTGCGCTTGATTTTTTTATTCGCTGTGCTGTTTTCTGCTGTGCTGCCGTCCTTTGCCGCAGCCGCACCAAACACCCACATTTCTGTCATTGTGTCTCTGGTCGACAATGCATCGCAAGGCATCGTGCCGGTTCCTGCGAAAATCGGCAATGGCGATGATCCACGCAGCAATCTTTATTGGGGTGCGCTTTACGGTGTAAAAACCTTTTTGAGCAAGGCCGAAGGTTGGCAAATGTTAGGGTGCGAAAAAGAAATTAGCGATACTATCCTGGAACGCTGCCAGTTTGCCTGGAAGGACAAGCTCACCGTGACTGCCGATGCTTATCGCGGCAGCCGGATTGATCAGGCGATGCTTGACTTTATGCAGCAAGCAGCAACTCCGCCCGATGCGGCAACGCGTGAAATGGTGGTGTTCATCGGCCATGACGGCTTGATGGATGAGCAAAACCAGCCCATCATTGAACGCTTTCCAAAACATGCCGGGCACGATAAACAAGCGGTTGTCCTGGCCTGCTTGAGCAATGCCTATTTCGCAGGACATTTACGTGCCGCCGGTTCAAAACCAGTGGTCACCACGTTCAGCTTCATGGCGCCGGAAGCCTATGTGTTGGAGGCAGTGGCAAGGGGGTTTGCAAACGGGGCGAGTGAAACGGAATTGCGCAGTTCCGCCGGCGCCGCTTACGCTAAATACCAGCGCATCTCGTCCAAAGCGGGCAGGTCGGTTTTTGAGGGCAAAAAATTCACATCAGGCCTTGCCGCCGAAGGAAATATTTATCCTGCCCGTAATGAATGGGCAACGTGGGCCGCACGATAATCCTTCACAGGCAAACAGTCTTCAAACATCTTAGGATAATATAAGTTGGGCTCATCCATAGGGCGCAAGCACAAGTAATTCGCCAATGCAATTTTGACGGGAAGCGCGCAATAGTGTAGGTGCGGATTTATCCTTACAAAACCCTGCCCAGGAACATGTCACCTGCGAAATTACCGAAGTCTACGGACTAATCAAAATAAACTACATGAATTCGGAGCTTTCAATAGTTCAGATTTGTTTTGGCAAAGTTAAAAAAATACCCGACGAACACCACAAATTTGTTGCAAGTAAACCTTAGAACAAGGAAGATATGCAGGATCCATATAATCACTTGTTTGGCCAGGAGACCATGACCATGGAAAACTTCATGAAGGCTCGCAACATCATTATTTCCTCGCTCGACTATGCCCGCTTAAACGATTTGGTGATAACTGCCAAACAATTCGGTTCCACGCAGTCAGCTCTTTTAAATACATTGGAAGGTGAACTCAGCCGGGCCAGAATTGTTGCCCCTGATGAGATACCTCCTTACGTAGTTACCATGAATACTTGTGTCCGTCTCACCGATATAACCACGCATGAAGTGATGCAATATACGTTGGTGTTTCCAAGCGATGCAAACCTCCAGCAAGGCAAATTATCCATCCTTTCCGATTTAGGGGTCGCCATTATCGGCTTTTCTGTTGGCGATACGGTTGAATGGGAGTTCCCGGAAGGGACAAGAAACATACGGATTGACATGATCTATTTTCAGCCAGAGGCCACTAAGCAATACGATTCATAGAAGACCAAACGGCGTGCATATCGACAAAGCCGTCAATAAGTACAGTTGTCCGCGGCGAGTTGGCGACATTAGGCGACATGAAGTTTTTTATAAGCCGATAGCATGGTCTCAAATTCCTTGGCAGGGACAGCTTTTGAAAACAGATAGCCCTGCCCATAATCGCAACCTATTTGCCTGAGAAGGCTGCATTGATCCGGTGTTTCCACGCCTTCGGCGATGACCTTGATGCCCAGCTTGTGCGCCATTCCGATCATCGCTTCACAAAGAACCATATCGCTGGAGCCGGGAGCAAGGTTGCGCACAAAGGATTGATCGATCTTGAGGTAATCGATGTCGAATTTCTTCAAATAAGACAGCGATGAATAGCCTGTTCCGAAATCATCGAGCGCAACCTGTATGCCATTGTCCCTGAATGCCAGCAGCTGGCTACTGATTTCTTCTCGGGCTTCCATCAGCAAGCCCTCGGTAATTTCGACAACGATGCTCTGGCCAGGCAGACCGGCTTCCGTCAAATAATCAAAGCGCGGTATCTGATTATCCGGGTTTGCCATGAACTGAACGGGCGACATGTTAACGCTGATCTGGAATTCCGGCTGATGTAAAGTTCGCAAGCGAACAACTTGGGCAACTGCCTGGCGGATCACCCAGTCGCCGATTTCGATGATCTGGCCGGTATCCTCTGCGATGGGGATAAAGTCCGCCGGACTTATCAGACCCAGTTTGGGGTGTTGCCAACGGATAAGCGCCTCTGCCTTGAGGATGGTTCCTGTCATCAGTTCTACGATAGGCTGGTAATGCACGGTGAATTGATTGTCGGCCAATGCGCCATGCAAATCATTTGCTATTCGCATCCTGGAGTTAGCTGCTTCCTGCATTGCAGGCGTGTAATAGTGGAAACGGTTTCGTCCCTGACGCTTGGCCGCATACATGGCCTGGTCAGCGTTTTTGAGCAAGGTTGTAATGTCCGTAGAATCCTCCGGATAGATGGTTATCCCAATACTGGCTGAGATATAGGCCAACTCGTCGCCTAACTTATAAGGCATGGCCAATTTATCGAGGAGGCTATTGGTGATGCGCCCTACACCGCTAATATCGTCCAGGCCGATCAGAATGATGATGAATTCATCCCCGCCCAGACGCCCGACAATGTCAGACTCCCGCATAGAGTTTACCATTCGTGCCGCGGCTTCCTGGAGCAACGTGTCTCCCACATCATGACCGAGAGAATCGTTGACTTCTTTGAAGCGATCAAGATCGATGAAAAGCACGGCGAGTTGGGTACGATCGCGGCGGGATCGCTTGATTTCATCTTTCAGCCGGTCATACACCATCCGACGATTAGGCAGGCCTGTCAGAAAATCATAATTGGCCTGCCGCCAGATGAGTTCTTCGTTTTTCTTTTCCTCGGTGATGTCGGAAAACAGCGAAACTCGGCGATGAGTGGTCCCATCATCGCGATAAATGGTATTGATGATCAGCCGTGCCAGGTAAACTTCGCCGTTCTTGCGTCGGTTCCATACTTCACCTTGCCATTTTCCTGTGCTATTGATTGAGTCCTGCTTGTTCTGATAAAAAGTACTGTCGTGGCAATTGGATCTGAGAAAATCGGGATTTTTACCCAGGACTTCTCTGGATTCGTAGCCGGTAACTTCAGCGAAAGCCGGATTAACGGTAATGATGCGATTGTCGGCATCGGTCACCATCATCGCCTGGCTGCTGGCTTGATACACAAGAGCCGCAAGTTGCATCTCTTCTTCAGCAAGCTTGTGGTTGGTAATATCGGTATACATGGCAAATGCGCCGGCGAAGCTGCCATGATTGTCTTTCAATGAGGTGCCTGTTATGGAGCACCAACATAGCCTTCCGTCATTACGCCGGAATCGTAGCTCGTAATGCGAGTCTTCTCCCTGGCTTCTTAGTTGCATTTCGCGACGATAGTTGGGAATGTCCTTCTCAACAACAAAATTCTCCATCAGGCGGCCGAGCATTTGTTCCGGTGTATATCCCAGCATCCGAGCCATAGCCGAATTTACGAATACTGTGCGGAAAGTCTTGTCTATTGACCAGATGCCTTCACTACTGTTCTCGACGATGAGCCGATAGCGCTCTTCACTGTCGCTTAATGCTTTCAAGGTCTGCTTCCATTTGGATATGTCCTCAACGATAGACCAAATGTAGTTTTGTCCGTCAGTGCCCCTGACAAGCATTCCATTTAAACGGAGGGGAATGCGTTCGCCGTCCTTATTGCTGTATTCCTTCTCGAAAGGGCCGTAGTATCCGACACGCATGAGAGAATCCAATTGGGCCGCTTCCTGAGACTCATATTCTTTGGGCGTCAAGGCCCAGTAGTCCAGATTTTTGAGTTCGTCCGCTGAATACCCGCATATACGAAGAAAAGACTCGTTAAATTCGATGAAACGGCCTTTCATGTCGGTCAGGGCGATGCCGAGCGGCGACAATTCGTACAGTCCGCGCAGTTTTTCTTCGTTTTCGCTTAAACGCTGATGATACTCGTGATGTAGGAACAAACTCATCGCGATCGTCATGCCCAGAAAGCCATAAGGTCCCAAATGGACAAAGTTAATGACAGAAAGCCTTACCAGAATGCCCTCTATTGAGCAAATCATAAAAAAAATGATGGCGGCCAGCATGAGTAAACTATATTGGTTACTGCTGCGACGGTAAAAACAGACTAAAGCATATAACACATAAGAAAAACTGACCAAGGCCATGATGATGCCAAGATAAAACCAGCCACCGGCTTGGCCATTGGCAAGTGTGATGGTTTCCCCCCAAGGTAATGTTAAGGTTTTCAGGGTGCTGATAGAGGCATACTGCAAACTGTAAGGTTGAGCCATATTAACTACCAGCAGTGAGCCGAATACCAGAGATATTCCCGAAAGCCGGACTAATGGATATTTTTTTGAAAATAGAGCGATAAACCAAAGGAATATCACGAAAAACATGATGGTGAAGTTAAGACTCCACTTGAGGGCAACGATGAAATCGCCAAGATCTTTGGCTCTTACAGTCTGGCTATGAAACAGGGTATGTATCGAGACAGCCAAACACATCAAGCCAAATAATAACTGGATAGGGTCGAACGGCCGACGTAAGCCGGCGGACAGATGGACGAAACCGGCATAAGCGCAAATGCCGGTTACGAAATACAGGCTTGGAACAATGATCTCGGTTATCATCTTATAATTATCGAATTCCATTTGCAGTCAGTCACAATGCGCTTAAAGTAGCAGTCTGAATCATATAGTTCAACTCCTACTTAGCTATGAGTCTGACGTGGTTTGAAAAACACTTGACCGGCTGAGAAGGGTTAAGGGAAGCCATGTCTCATATGCTGATTATTCATGTATAGATGTCCGCTTTGGAGATGCGGTCGTTTACCAAAGATCACAGTTTTATTTTGCGTATAGGCTGTATCCCGGTTTGTTCCGGTATTTCAGGTCTGATACAAAATGTTCTGACCGCACTTCGAGATTGCTATGGCCAAGCAACATCCATTCCACGATGAAACTTATCGGATCGCATGATGGACCAATGTTACGATCTTATCAAAATAAACTATGGGATTCGGTGCTTTTCGATGGGAATGACTGTCAATGACAGCATAAATTAATTACTTTACGGCGCTGCTATAGCGTACCTGAAGGTCATTCGCTTGGTTTGTGCCGAATTGCATTCCCTCAAATTCGGAACATGAATGAAGACGTGTGTGCGAGAGGCACTATGAGTTATGAACTCCAGATATCATCGCCGGCGAAATGATCATCGGCCCAAAAAGACACGCAGGGATTTCCTGAAACTGGCCGGGATCACGGCGCTTGCGCTGGGGATGGCCGATGCGCGTTCGGCGAAGGACAGGAAAGACACGATGAATAATCAAGGCCTTTCATCCCAGACGACCGCTCGCGATAGCCAAACGATGACGCTGTTTCTCTGCGGCGATGTGATGACCGGCCGGGGCATCGACCAGGTGCTGCCCAACCATGTTGAGCCGCGGTTATATGAATCCTTTATGACCTCTGCGGAGGGTTATGTGACGCTTGCGGAGAAAGTCAGCGGCTCTATTCCGAAATCGGTTGATTTTGCCTATATTTGGGGGGATGCGCTTGAGGAATTCGGGCTCACCAACCCTGACGCCCGCATCATTAACCTCGAGACGGCGGTGACGACGAGCTCTGATTATTGGCCAGGGAAACGCGTTCATTACCGGATGCATCCACGGAACATATCCTGCATTACCGCGGCGAAGATCGACTGCTGCATGCTGGCCAACAATCATGTCCTGGATTGGGGCTATGCCGGCTTGACAGAGACATTGGTCACGTTGGCCGGCGCCGAAATCAAGGTCGCAGGGGCGGGCCAAAGTCTGAAAGATGCCGAAGCGCCGGCGATAATCGATGTAGCAGGAAAAGGACGCGTGCTGGTATTCGGTTTCGGCGATGAAAGCAGCGGTATTTCCTGGAAGTGGGGCGCCCGCAGTTATAGGCCGGGCGTCAATTTGCTGCCAGATTTATACGAAGACACGGTGGGCCATATCGCTGAGCGGATTTCGGATCTCAGGCAGAAAGGCGACTGTGTGGTGGCCTCGATCCACTGGGGCCACAACTGGGGTTACAAGATATCGGATGCACACAGAGAATTTGCTCACCGGTTGATCGATCAGGCCCAGGTGGACGTGGTACATGGCCATTCATCGCACCATCCCCTGGGCATTGAGGTGTACCGGGGCAAACCGATTTTCTATGGCTGCGGCGACTTTGTGAACGACTATGAGGGTATTCGGGGATATGAGGAATTTCGGGGTGATCTGTCTCTGATGTATTTTGTCACGCTGGACCTGGCGACAGGAAAGTTGGTCAGCTTGATGATGACGCCGATGAAAATCAGACGCTTCCGTTTGAACTATGCACAACCTCACGATGTTCTCTGGCTGCAGCAGACCCTGGACAGGGAAAGTAGGCCCATGGGTGCGGGGATCGAATTGACCGATAACGGCCGCCGGCTAGCCTTGTCAGCCATGTAGTTCGAGCATCAGATCTTGTGTCCCAGAGGGTATTATCGATACCCCTCAACCGTCCTGATATTCAATCGTCGGCGTATAGGCATGGAAAGCAAGGCCGACAGACAACTCTCGCGCTAATGGTGCTGCAACAACAAACTCACCATGCCCCAAGCTAAACCGCCTGCTGCCGGAATCGTCAATATCCAGGCCCACACAATCCGTTCAATGACGGAAAGTTTAAGTGCGTGAGGATTCTTGGCAAAACCGACGCCCATAATCGCGGTTGAAATGCTATGGGTGGTAGAAACCGGCATACCGAAGTGGGCAGCGGTCAGCAAAATGGTCGCTGAACTGGTTTCTGCTGCGAAACCGTTGATCGGATGTAATTTCACCATTTTGTGGCCGAGAGTTTTGATAATTCGCCACCCGCCTATCGCAGTGCCCAATGCCATGACCAGCGCACAAGTAAAAATAATCCAGGCATCGATATCTTTTTCTCCCCCATCCGGTCGTAAGAATTCAGCCCAGGCTGGCAATTGATCGAGCGTACCGGCACTGTTGGCGGTAAAAATCGACAGGGCGATGATGCCCATGGTTTTTTGGGCATCGTTACTGCCGTGGGCAAACCCCATATAACCGGCGGAAACAAGCTGGGCTTTCCCAAACACCGTATTAATCCATTTCGGACGCGCCATGCGCGCCAACGCCCCACCAGCGGAATTCATGCCGCTGATGATAGCCATCAGGCCGCCCATGATGAGGATGCCCAGGGAAAAACCGGCAATCGGCGAACTGACCATGGGGATCACGACTTTCCAAAGCAGGCCTTTGTTCTCAGTCCAGACGGCTGCGGTTTTTGACCATATCAGCACATCGAAATTATTGTTTCCTGCCGCCAGCGCTGCGCCGCACAAGCCCCCGATCAAAGCATGACTGGAAGAGGAGGGCAGCCCCAGCGCCCAGGTAATCAGGTTCCAGATAATTGCACCGATCAGCGCGCAGATCAAGACTTCGGAGGTGATAGTCACCATGCCGGTATCCACTAATCCCGAAGAAATGGTTTTGGCCACTGCCGTACCCGAGAAGGCGCCGACCAGATTGGTGGCTGCGGCGAGGATGACCGCTTGGGTTGGCGTCAATACTTTGGTGGCAACAACGGTGGCAATCGAGTTCGCGGTGTCGTGGAAGCCGTTGATGAACTCAAAAACCAGCGCTGCCAGGATGACAAACAAGAGGAGAGTCAGCATGGCAGGCCTTTTATGAATTTTTTAAGACGATGTGATAGATGACATTGCCGGCGTCTCGGCAACGGTCAATCGCTTTTTCCAGAATTTCAAATAAATTCATTTTTACGAGGTAACGGATCGGATCGGATTCATTGGCATAGGCATCCCGATACAATTCAAGAATTAGACGATCAGCTTCCCCTTCAATGTGTTGCAACTGATCGTTTAATTTTTTGGTTTGATCCAGATCCATCCCGTTACGTAACAGTTTGACCATTTGTTCCAATACTTCGCAGGCCTGTTCCAGCATGATCGCACGGCTAGTGAAATCCACATTGCCGATACGAGGTAAGGCGAGTGTATATCTCTCCGCGAACTTTTCCACGACTTTCGGAATTTTGTAAAGGGCGCTGTTAAGGGCTTCAATATCTTCACGTTCGAGCACGGTAACAAAAGTATTGACTAATTCTTCACTAATTTGCGCGAACAGGTCTTTTTCCCGGCGGCGCGCCTGTATAAACTTGTCCATTGATTGTTGCGATGCCGGTGTGCTTATCAGTTCGATCAACGCTGTGGCCGACGAACGTGCGGATTCTGCACTGGCTTCCAGAAGGCCATAGAATTTATCGCCTTTGCCGAAGATGGTTTGCAATGAGAACATGGTTTTTCCTTATGTATCAGCCATTACGCATTTGTGATTTATTCGCCCATTATCGCATAACAACCCTGTTAAATCTCGGAAGACTTGAGTAAAAATTTTAACCTGAAGTTAATAAACTGGTAGCTACAGGTTTTTGTTTCAATACGCTGGAATCCGTATTGGCAACCGATCCGGAATCTGCGTATCTTTTTATTAAATCAGGTTGGCGATCCGAAAAAGGCCGATGGCCGGTTGCCGTAACCGGCTCAAAGCCATCATTTCATAAGTTTGGAGTTAAGGCAGTTACGACAATGACATCTCGTCAAAGGCAAGCGGAATGATCCCTCATTCAAGTAAGGGTATTAGACCAGCAATTCCAGTATCTCAGTTTCGCAAGCTCCGCAACCTGAACTTGCACCGCTAATTCTCGAAATACTTTCCAGGTTGTCGATCCCATTCTCGATCAGTTCCATGATGTGCTGTTTGGTTGTTCCGCTGCAGTGACAAATAACGTCCTGTTTTCTGTCCGGATTGTCCGGGTTGATATTGTTCATCAGTATGTTTTGCAGAGGGGAGGGAGGCATCTAGCAGCATTGCCCATTAGGCGAGCGACTGCATTTGCGCCAATAGCCAATCCGTCCAGGCCGAAAAGTTTTCGCCTTTGGTTGATGACAGACGGATGATCTGGATATCGGGATTGACCCGTCTCGCGTAACTGCTGCAGCGTTCGATGTCGAATTCGACATAAGGCAATAAATCGGTTTTGTTGATCAGCATTAAGTCCGCCGCGTGAAACATGTCCGGATATTTCAGCGGTTTGTCGTCGCCTTCGGTCACCGACAACACCACGACTTTATGCGCCTCGCCCAGATCGAACGAGGACGGGCAGACCAGATTGCCGACATTTTCGATGGCGAGCAGGCTGTTGTCCTTCACGCCCAGTTCCATCACAGCATGACCGATGCCATGCGCATCGAGATGGCAGGCTCGGCCGGTATTGATTTGCACCGCCGGCGTGCCGGTGGCCCTGATGCGGTCGGCGTCGTGTTCGGTCTGCTGGTCGCCTTCGATCACGGCGATCGGAATCCGGTCTTTCAAGGCTTTGATCGTTTCGACCAGCAGGGTCGTTTTGCCGGCGCCGGGGCTTGAAACCAGGTTCAAAACAAAAATATGATGCTCATTGAAGTACGCCCGATTTTGCATCGCATAGGCATTATTCTTGCCGAGCAATTCCTGCTCAATCCTGATCAGGCGTCCTTCTTCCTGATCATCATGAAGGTGGTGATGATCGTGTTTGAAGACGAACCGATGACCCGGTTTGGGATCGGTGGAGCCGCAACCGCATATTCCGCACATAGTTAATCCGCAGTTAAATTACAATCAAATCTTTAATTTTCATTTCCGCACCCTGTACGACATCCACAAGAGGAAAGCCGCATACGGCGCATTGATTGTATAATGTTTTGATGACAGACTCTTGCCCGCATTGCCGGCAAAGGCCAATTCCGTTCGCTTCGGTGATCACCAGCTCCGAACCTTCAGCCAATGAGCCCTTCATGACCACATCGAAACCGAAGCGTAATGCATCCGGCTCAATGCAGGATAACTTGCCGATTTCCAACGTGACCCGGGTGACTCGGGTGAAATTCTGGCTCAGCGCATGGCTTTCCAGAATTTCGCGCACGTTTTCGAGCAATGAAAGTTCATGCATGGCTATCCCTGCCATGCCCCCTTCGGGCAAGTGCAAATCCGCTCCCGGCGTATTTGTCATGCATGGCTTTCCCTCTCATGCACCCAAAGGGTAAATGCGAATTTGCTCCAGGCAAATTGGTCATGCATGGCTATCCTGGCATGCTTCTTCAGTTTGTAGGCAAGTCCGTAGCATATTAACATCGTATCGACTATATGCCAGCTCCCGCCACGCGTCAGGGCTGGGTGTGTCCAATAACTGCCGAACAAAGTGGCAAGCATGCGCTAAATGAGTCTTTGCGTTTACAGACAGATCCTCGCCAAGTTCGAAACTTTCCCCTTTGATTCCCAGCAGAAAACACGGTGGCGGCGGTCGTTTTTGTATGGACTGATAAACATTCAAAACCGCCGAGGGGCTTATGGCATGGGTGGAGTAACTGGAATCCCTGGCCGGTTTAAGCTCGATAAAGCCAAACGCACTATCGCCGGTCACGGAAGCGTCGATAAACAGCACGAGTTCCCGATTTTCCAGGTCCAGCGCATGCTCGATCTGCAATTGAAAATCCGTCAGCAGGTCGATTCGGGTCAAATCGCAATGCTTCTCGGCGAATTCAAGCAACAGCGGACCCAGGGCATCGTCGCCCCGGCTGAGATTGCCATAGCCGAACAGTAGTACGGGCTTAGTCATGCCGAGCGATCTGGCCATCGTTGTGCTTGATCAGCCTGTCGACCAGATGGCCTTCGGCATCGATCAATTCGATCTGCAGCGGCATCTTGCCCACGGCATGGGTGGCGCACGAGAGGCACGGATCGTAGGCGCGTATCGCCACTTCCAGATTGTTTAATAACGGCTCGGTCAGTTCACGGCCGGATAAATATTCCGCTGCCACCTGCCGCACCGATTCATTCATCGCCATGTTGTTGCTGGTGGTCGAAACGATCAGATTGGCCTTGGTGACGATGTCGTTTTCATCAATTTGATAATGATGAAACAGGGTGCCGCGAGGCGCTTCGATCACTCCGATGCCCTCGAAACGCTTTTCGCCCTGGTTCAGCAAATCCTGGCCCATGAGGTCGGGATCGTTGAGTAAAGTCTTGATGCTTTCGGCGCAATGCAACGTTTCGATCAGGCGTGCCCAGTGAAACGCCAGCGTGCTGTGCACCATCGCTTCCCCGCTGTGCGCCTTGAATTCCTGCCGGGCCGCCTCGGCCAGTGGTGTATCGATAAAGTCGCAATTGTTGACTCGTGCCAGCGGGCCGACACGATACCAGCCGTTTTCCATGCCTAAAGACAGCAGATAGGGAAATTTCATGTAGGTCCAGGAACGGACTTCTTCATGAATGACCTCGTTATAGCGGCAATAATCGAAATGATCCAGAATCGTTCCGCCTTGATCGTTTTTGGCGCGAATGCCGCCGTGATAAAGTTCCAAAGCGCCGTTCGGCTGGATCAGGCCCAGATAATTGCTGCGTATCGTCGCAAAATCGTCGTAGTAGGGCAGGCTGGAACAGTGCACTTTTTTGATCAAGGCGACCGAGTCCTCCGCCCAGGTAATCATTTGATCGATGTCTTGCAACAAATAATCCCGTTCGGCTTTGGTCAGCGCCTTATTCATGCCGCCGGCAATTGCGCCGGTGCCGTGAATGCGTTTGCCGGACACCATGCGGATCACTTCCTGCCCGTATTTACGCAGCTTGACTCCACGCAGGCCGATGTCGGGATAGTCGTTCAACACCGCGATAATGTTGCGCTTGCCGATGTCGCTTTCGAAACCGAACAACAAATCCGGGCTGGATAAATGAAAGAAATGTAGCGCATGAGATTGCAATACCTGGCTGAAATGCAGCAGGCGTCTTAACTTGGTCGCGCTGGGCGTCAGATTTTCCGGATCGACGCCGACCAGCTGGTCGATGGCTTTGGCGGCGGCCAGATGATGGCTGACCGGACAGATACCGCATAAACGCTGCACCAGCACCGGCAATTCCCAATAGGGCCGCCCCTGGATAAAGCGTTCAAAGCCGCGGAATTCGACGATATGCAGTCGGGCCTGCTTGACCTTGTTGTTTTCGTCGAGCAACAAGGTAACCTTGCCGTGGCCTTCGACCCGCGAGACCGGATCGACGACGACGCGTTTCAAATTTTCGGTGTTTTCGGCGGTTTCTAAATGTTCATACATATAAAGGATGCCATGACATGGTAGGGTACGCATTGCGTACCATTAAATAGTGAAAGGTACGCAATGCGTACCCTGCCACTATGAAAACAATGAAAATATTAATCATAATGCACCAGTTCATAAGGCAGCGACGGCTCATGCCCTTCCAGCAAATCGGTCAGAAACGTCCAGAACACATCCGCCGACGGCGGGCAGCCGGGCAGGAAATAATCTATTTTGACGACTTCATGAATCGGACGCACTTTATCCAGCAACAACGGCAGTTCGGGATTGCTCGGAATCTGCGGATTCTCGACGCCGATGCCGTCCAGATAGGCTTCCGCCAGACATTCTTCCAGTGGAATGAAATTACGCAGTGCCGGCAAGCCGCCGTTGATTGCGCAGGCGCCGACCGCGACCAGGATTTTGCAGTTTTTTCTAAATTCCCTGAGCACATGAACGTTTTCGGAATTGCAGACGCCGCCTTCGATCAAACCAACGTCGCAGTTGGTACAGTGTTCTATATCGGTGATCGGCGAGCGGTCGAATTCGACGACTTCCGCCAGTTGCACCAGACGCTCGTCGAGATCGAGGAACGACATGTGGCAACCGAAGCAGCCCGCGAGCGACGTAGTGGCGATTCTGACTTTTTTATCGGCCATGATTGCCTCCTTCCTGTGCCAGACTGACTTCATCGATCTCTCTGTGGTCGTACATGCGTTCGCCAATCGGAACGCTGTAGCCGGTACGCTTGATTAAAATCGCGCCGGTCGGACAGATATGCGCCGCCTGGTCGGTGGCTTCGATATCGGTGTCTTTCAACAGGCCGCTTTCGGCGTTGACAATCAGATGCTTGTTGATGCCACGGCCGCTGATTTCGAACACGTCCTTGCCGTCTTTTTCCCGGCTCGCGCGTACGCACAGCGTGCAGAAAATACAGCGGTTGTGGTCGATCAGGACATCCGGATGCGAGGCATCCATTTTCCGTATGTCGTAAAAATGCGGGAAATGATTGTCGAGCATATTCAAATAGTAGGCGACGGCCTGCAACCGGCAGTTGCCGGTTTTTTCGCAGCCAGGGCACAGATGATTGCCTTCGACAAACAACATTTGCGTGATTTTTTGCCGGTCGTCGTTCAGGTCTTTTGTGTTGTTCAACACATCCTGGCCTTCCGCCGCCGGAAAAGTGCAGGCCGAGCAGACCCGGCCGTTGACTTTTATGGTGCAGAGTTTGCAGCTGCCGTGCGGCGTATAGTCCGGATGGTGGCAAAGATGCGGGATATAGACGCCTGCCGCAGTGGCCGCTTCCATGATGGTTTGGCCTTCTTCGAAAGGGACCGCGTTGCCGTCGATCGTAATGGTTTTAGTCATGATCTGCTTCCGTCTGTGCCAGATGCGCGCCTGCATCGGTTCGGTTTGCCATTCGTCGAGCGGTTTCCAAAGCGCCGTCCAAATCAAATCCGGGCTCGAAGCTGATTTTTTTCAAACGGTTTTGGTACAGTTCGGGATAACGTTCGAGGGTCGTTAAAACCGGATTTGCGGCTGTTTGCCCCAAGCCGCAATGGCTGTGGGTTTTAACCAGCTGGCACAGTTCCTCGAGCGCGACCACATCTCCGGCTGAACCGTATCCGTCGACAATCTTGTCGAACTGTTTCTTTAGCAGCGAGGTGCCTACCCGGCAGGGTGTACAGAAACCGCAGCTTTCGTGCGCAAAAAAGTGAGTGAAATTATGCGCGATATCGATGATATTGCGGTTGTTATCAAAAACAATAAACGATCCCCCGGTCGCCAAATCTTCAAACGCCAGTTTACGGTCGAACTCATGGTTGGAAATAAAGGTTCCGGAGGGGCCGCCGATTTGAGCGCCGAGCACATCGCTTGCGCCGCAATCGCTTAATATGGTTCGAATTGATGTGCCGAAAGGGTATTCGTAAATACCGGGTTTGGCGCAATCGCCTGAGATGCTCAGGATTTTACTGCCTTTGGATGTTTCGGTACCGCTTGCTGCAAACCAGCCGCCGCCATGGACCGAAATGGCAGAGGCCACATAAAACGTTTCAACATTGTTGACGACCGTCGGTTTATCCAGATAACCCTGGCTGACCGGATACGGCGGGCGGTTGCGCGGAATGCCGCTTTTACCTTCCATTGATTCAATCAGGGCGGATTCTTCGCCGCAAATATAGGCGCCGGCACCCAGGCGGATTTCGATATCGAAATCGAAATCTTGACCAAGAATTCGGGTTCCCAGCAAGCCGCCCCGACGTCGCTGTTCCAGAATGTGTTGAAGTTTGTCGTACAGATGCAGGTATTCGCCGCGCAAATACAAAAATCCCTGTGTCGATCCGACGATGGCGGCGCACAGGGTCATGCCTTCAAATACCTGATGCGCAAACGAGTTTAACAATACTCTGTCCTTGAAGGTTCCGGGCTCGCCCTCGTCTGCATTGCAAACGACATACCGTTCGCTTTCGTGTTCTTCGGAGCAGAAGCGCCATTTCATCGCTGTTTTGAATCCGGCGCCTCCGCGGCCCCTCAGACCCGATTGATCGATTTCCACCAGGGTCTCCGCTAAACCTCTGTTGAATGCCGATCGGAGGGCATCTCCGTTCGCGATCGTCTGATTCAGCAATAAGCCGGGCTTATGGATGTTGTCGTCCACTTGAAAGAACTCGGCAGGCCATTCATCGATCGGTTTTTGCCGGCTGATCAAATCGGCAATTTCATCGACTCTGGGACGATCCAGACGGGTTAAGGCATGGCCATTGACAAGGCCGGCCGGCCCCTGATCGCACATGCCGGTGCACGACGTGTTATCCAGGCTGACCAGGCCATCTTCACGAACACTGCCCACATTAACACCCAGTTTCCCTGCCATGTAGCTCATCAACTCGTTTTTGCCGAGCATGTGATCGGTGATCGAATCACTGATCAGAAGTTCGTATTGGCCTCTGGGGCTATCGCTGAAAAAGCTGTAGAATTCGACAACGCTGGTAATCCGGGTTCTGGGAATGTCCAGCAAATCGGCCAGGAGTTCGATGGCATTGGCCGGTATGTGATGATGGCGGGCCTGAATCCCTCTCAGAATTTCCAGCAACCGGACTGGCTGATAGTGATTTTTGGCTACAAGATCCTGAATAAACTGCTGCATTTGATCGCCTTGGCTTGGGTATTTAGTATGCTTGTCAGCGCCGTTTTAGAGCATTATCATCTCAGTGGCATCAATTGTATTATTTTATCGACAAAAGGCAAAAAGAATTAACAAGAAGCATCTTCTGATTACTATTGAAGGATTCATCCAGGGCATCGGGATGAGACCCTGGATTGTCCTGCTTGCGAGGCAACACAGGCAGAACGGCTGGGTTGCCAATACGGCGGAAGGCCTTTCTATAGCCATCGAAGGCGATCCTGATTCACAACAATTATTTATTGATTGCCTGAATAATAAACTGCCGCCTCTGGCCAGCATCACATCGCTGACGATAAGCGAACAAAAACCGACACATTTTAGCGATTTTAAAATTAAAGCCAGTTCCTCTGACGGCAATAAATCCGTTTTTGTATTGCCCGATATTGCTGCCTGCAGGGATTGTATCGGCGATATCTTTAACCCCTCCAGCCGCTTCTACCGTTATCCATTCACCAGTTGCAGCCATTGCGGTCCGCGCTACAGCATCATGTCGAGCCAGCCTTATGACAGGGACCGTACCAGCATGGCCGGATTCGATATGTGTTCTGACTGCGAAAAGGATTATCGGACTATCGAGAACCGGCGATTTCATGCGCAAACCATCGCCTGTCCGAATTGCGGGCCTGAACTTGGCTTACTCGATCATGCCGGCAAGCCGCAAACGGATAAGGATGAGGCGCTGTTCGCGGCAACTCGTTATTTGCGGGAAGGGAAAATCCTTGCGATCAAGGGTATCGGCGGCTATCAATTGTTTGTGGACGCGACAAATCAGGAGGCGATAGAGCGGCTGCGATTAAGAAAACAGCGACCGCAAAAACCGTTTGCAGTGATGGTTGCCGACCTCTCGACTGCACAGAAACTCTGTGTTATCAGCGACCTTGAACAGCAGGCATTGACATCGTATGCCGCGCCTATCGTATTGTTAAAACGGCGAAACGGGACATCGGTTGCCGACGCCGTGGCACCGGATAGCGGACTGTTCGGCGTGATGCTGGCATACTCACCGCTGCATCATTTGTTGCTCGGCGACTTCGGCGCACCGCTGGTGGCGACCAGCGGCAACCGCCACAACGAGCCGATTTGTACCGATAACGACCAGGCTTTGTCACGGCTGGCCGGCATTGCCGATTATTTTCTGGTTCACAACCGCGCTATTCTGCGTCCACTGGACGACTCCGTCGTCCGACTGATCGATGATAAAATTACCGTTCTACGGCGCGCCCGGGGCTTTACGCCGCTGCCGATTTCATTAACAAAGGCTTTGCCGGATATGCTGGCGGTAGGCGGACAGTTAAAGAATACGGTCGCCGTCAGCCGCGGCCGGCAAATCATCTTAAGCCAGCATATTGGCGATTTGGATGCCGAATTATCGCAGCGCCAATTTGAGACTACCATTGCCGATCTTCAGACATTTTATCAAATTAATCCGGTCAAATCAGTACGCGATTTGCATGACGGCTACAGCAGCAGCCAATTTGCCGAACGGCTCGAAAACTCTTCCGAGTACCATAAGCAAACTGCTTCGGTGCAGCATCATTATGCGCATGTACTGTCGTGCATGGCGGAACACGGTCTTGAGCCGCCCTTGCTGGGCATCGCCTGGGACGGAACCGGCCTCGGCAGCGACCACACGCTTTGGGGAGGCGAGTTTTTACTGATGCATTCGAAAGGCTTTCAACGCTTTGCGCATTTTCGCCCGTTTTCATTGCCGGGTGGGACTAAGGCGATTTTGGAACCCAGACGCGCGGCCCTGGGACTGCTCTATGAAATTTTTTCTGACCGCGTCTTCGATCACTGCGAACTTGATTTTTCCGGATCGGAAAGGAAGCTTTTGCGTTCCGCATTGTCGAAGAATATCAATTGTCCGCGCACCACCAGCGTGGGCCGGATGTTCGATGCGGTTGTCGCTCTGCTGGGGCTTTGCCAGATTAATCAGCATGAAGGCCAGGCCGCCATGGCGCTGGAAAATTCTGCATCCGGAGAAGATTCCGAAGATTTTTACCCGTTTCGAGTCCATGAAACCGAACCTCAAGTTGTCGACTGGCAAATGACTCTCGAGAATCTTTTAGCCGATATTGACCAAATCAGGCCGGAATTGATCGCCGTTAAATTTCATAATACGCTGGCGGAAATTATTCTGGCGATTGCCGAACGTTCGGGACAGGAGACGATCGTTCTCAGCGGCGGCTGTTTTCAAAATGCACTTCTCGTTAAAAAAACGGCCGGTAAATTAAAAACTGCGGGCTTTCGGGTATACTGCCATGAGAAAATACCTCCCAACGACGGCGGCCTGTCACTCGGGCAGCTCTATGCAACAAACTTTATCGGATAACGACCATGTGTTTAGCCGTTCCCGGACGAATCATCAGTCTCTCAAGCGAAACCGATTCATTGGCTCGTAAGGGCTGGATCGATTTTTCCGGCATCGCCAAGGAGATCAGCCTCGCCTACGTACCCGAAGCCAAAGTCGATGATTATGTCATCGTCCATGCCGGGTTTGCTCTTTCCGTGCTGGATGAAGAGGACGCGTTGGCGAGTTTAAAGGCTTTTAAAGAAATGGACGATCCGAGCGATGCATCATGACAAGGCTTTCCGAGAAATCAAGCCGGTCCCGAAAGGTGCCGAACAGGGGAGGCCCGTATGAAATATCTGGCTGACTACCGCGACCCGGCCACCGCCAAAAAACTGGTGTCGGCAATAAAATCCACCGCGACCCGGTCCTGGAACATCATGGAAGTCTGCGGTGGCCAGACTCATAGCGTTGTAAAATACGGCATCGACCAGCTGCTGGCAGGCGCGATCAATCTGATACACGGCCCCGGCTGCCCGGTCTGCGTCACCCCTCTCGAATATATTGACAAGGCGCTGGCGATCGCTCAGTTGCCCGGCGTGATCTTCTGCTCATTCGGGGATATGTTGCGAGTGCCGGGTTCACAAAGTGACCTGCTCGGTCGAAAGGCCCAAGGCGCCGATATCCGAATCGTTTACTCGCCGATGGATGCATTGGCAATTGCACGGCAGAATCCGGATCGACAGGTGGTTTTTTTCGGTGTAGGCTTTGAAACGACTGCTCCGGCAACGGCATTGGCGGCCTATCAGGCCAGGCAATTAAATCTGGAAAATTTTTCACTGCTGGTTTGCCATGTGCGGGTGCCTCCCGTCATGGAAGCCCTGCTGAATTCTGCCGGCAATAAAGTCCAGGGTTTTCTGGGAGCAGGGCATGTCTGCTCGATTATGGGCTATCACGAATATCTTCCGCTCTCGGCGCAATTCCGGATTCCCATCGTCATTACCGGTTTCGAGCCGGTCGATATTTTACAGGGTATCCATCTGTGCATCAGGCAACTGGAAGAAGGCTGGCACGGCGTTGAGAATGAATACAGCCGGGTCGTCAAAGAACAGGGCAATGTTCCGGCCCAGCAGTTGATGCGTAACGTATTCGACATCGTCGACCGGAGCTGGCGAGGATTGGGCGCCATTCCGGCGAGCGGATTGGCGTTAAATACCGAATACAGCGACTGGAATGCCGAGCTTCGGTTTAAAGTTGCAGATATCGATACCAAAGAATCTTCTTTATGCCGCAGCGGAGATGTGTTGCAGGGACTGATCAATCCCACGCAATGCCCTGAGTTCGGAACCCGCTGTACACCCGAACAGCCGCTTGGGGCAACCATGGTTTCTTCCGAAGGCGCCTGCGCGGCCTATTACCGCTACCGCCGCTATCAGCATGTCTGAGCCCGAATTCACCTGTCCGCTGCCCCTGCAGTACGACCGGGTTGTCATGGCGCACGGCGGCGGAGGCCGCCTGATGCAGCAACTGCTCGACCACATGATCCAGCCGGCCTTCAGCAACCCGATTCTTAACCAGAAACACGACAGCGCCGTATTCAACATCAACGGTTCCAGGCTGGCCTTGACAACCGACTCCTATGTGGTCAAGCCGCTGTTTTTTCCCGGCGGCGATATCGGCAAGCTGGCGGTCTGCGGAACCCTGAACGATTTGTCGATGAGCGGCGCAAAGCCCCTGTATCTGACGTGTTCCCTGATCATTGAAGAGGGTTATGCGATGGCGGACCTGGAACGCATCGTGCAGTCGATGCAGCAAACGGCGGAGCAGGCGGGCGTTCTCATTGTGACCGGCGATACCAAGGTCGTCGATCATGGCAAAGGCGATGGCGTCTTTATTAATACCGCGGGCATCGGCATCATCGACAACTGTCTCGATATCAATCCCCGCAACATTCAAACGGGCGACAGCATCATCCTGAACAGCGATCTGGCCCGGCACGGCATCGCCGTGCTGCTTGAGCGCGAAGGCTTGAATTTCGAGCATGCCATCGCAAGCGACTGCGCGGATCTTTCAGGACTTGTTCAGGATCTGATCGGAGCCGGCATTGAAATCCATTGCCTGCGCGATTTGACCCGAGGGGGCCTGGCATCCGTTTTGATAGAACTGGCCGCAACGGCCAGGCAGCGTTTTGAAATAGTCGAAACCTCGCTGCCTGTTCATCAGGATGTCCTTAGCGCTTGCGAGATTTTAGGCTTTGATCCGCTTTATATCGCCAACGAAGGCGCGTTTGCCTTGTTCGTTCCCGGGAATCAAACCGAACAGGCTTTGTCGGTCATGCGCCGGCATCCCTTGGGTCATCAGGCTGCCAGGATAGGCCATGTCCACTCGGCACAAGCCCAGGGAATGGTAACATTGGAAACCGTCATGGGCGTCAGCCGGGTTCTCGATTTGTTAAGCGGCGAACAACTGCCGAGAATCTGCTGATTGCCGAATTGTTTGGTTGTTAACTATTGATCACTGGATTAAGGCAGATTCAACTAACTGGAAAGATTCAGTTAATCCCGTTACGTAGTAACCCTATATGACAAGCCTCATAAAATCTTAATATTGATAGCTCTTGATATCGATGTTAATGATTTGTCATATTTCAGGCAAATAGGTTCGGGAAATCTCATCACATTTCTCGATACGGCCCAGAGATTATCTTCAAATTCATTCCTCAAATCGATGGCAGTGCCCGCCATTCGGCGCATCGAGCATGATTAAATAATTGTTAGGAACTTATAAGGAACTCAATGAACTGCGGAAAGTTAACTATACCTTTACTTTTGCTGCTAATGGTATTCACTTTTTTTGTGAACAACGATGCATTTAAAGCGAATACCATGGAATCACGCAACCTCACCACTGCCCGCGAAATGCTTGAAAAGGGCAACTGGTTTGAACCCACCATGAACGATGAGCTTAGGTTCGAAAAACCCCCTTTGCCTACATGGGCCACTGCATTTGCAATGCATCTGTTCGGGCGGGATAACCTGTCGCTGCTTAGGCTGCCCGCTGCATTGGCCGCGGCGCTCCTGGTTTTCTTTCTGTTTCAACTGACAACAGAGTTGACCAGGAACGAAAAACTGCCCTTCATGGCTGCGGGCACCGCCGCTACGTCTCTTCTGATCCTTTTGATGTCCCGTACGATTACCTGGGATATTTTTTGCCACAGTTTTATGCTGGGGGCTATATGGCTGATCCACAAGGGTTTGAAAATCAGGCATCACAACCTGAAATATTTTATCGGTTCAGGAATCCTCATGGGATTATCTTTTCTGTCCAAAGGTCCGGTATCCTTTTTTTCTTTGTTGTTGCCTTATCTGACCGCGCGGATTATGGCATATGAAAGAAACGATTTCAGAGTAAACCTGAAACCCTTGTTGATTATGGTTTTAACGGCTCTGATCATCAGCGCAATCTGGCCAATTTACATTTATGCTAAGTACCCTGATTTTTCTCAAACCATAGCTAATAAGGAATCAACGGCATGGGTCAACAGAACTATCAAGCCTTTTTACTACTATTGGAGTTTTCCGGTGCAATCGGGAATCTGGGCTTTTCCGGCAACCATGACACTCGTTTTCCCTTACGCCCGTAAACGAATAGGAGAATTCGGAAATTACAAATTTTTGGCGATATGGATCTGGTCGGCTGTACTGTTTATGTCCTTTCTACCCGAAAAAAAATCGCGCTATCTGCTTCCGGTATTGCTGCCATTATCCATCGTCACCGCATTTTACTTCCGCTACTTGATTGACTCATTTAAGGAATCAAGAAATACTCAAACAGATACCTTTTTATTTAGAACAAACGGTCTGTTGATAGCGTGCATCAGCTTTGTTGCCCCTGTTGCAGTCTGGTATATGATGGATAAAAATGGCTTCGATTCCACTTTATGGCTTAAGTTAGTCACTTTATCGGTTTTTTGGTCGCTGGCTGTTGTCCTGGTGCGAGCTACGATCACTAAAAAACCGTGTGTCGTTTGGGCTTCAATGGTTGTACTGGTTTCCTCTGCATGCGTCATGCTCATGGGTTCTGCACCGGAAATGATAATGACCAATCGGCAGTTCAGGCCCTATGAAGAACTGCGGCACCTTCCGCAATTGAAAAACGTTCCATTTTTTTTCAAGGACAATGTATCAGGCAAATTTATTGAAGTCGTATGGGCTAGCGGTCGTGAAATTCGACAGTGGGACCCCATCAAGGAACAGGCATTGCCAACTGCACTGCCGCTGGTATTTATATGTAATGAAAAACCGTTGGAAATTTTGCCTAAGAATATACTAGATAACTATGATGTAACTGTTTTGGGATTGTTTGACGGGAACTTTCAAGATCATCGGGATTCCGTCCTGACCAATTACATCACAGTGATTCGATCAAAACAGCAATAACGGGGAAGTTCTTATCTTGAATCCAATGATGGCCAAACGCATCGGATTAATCGATTTTCTGCTAATCTTTCCGTTATTTTCTATGGATTCGCAGAGAGTGGAATGACCGATTTTCATGTTGTCTTGGCGCCGTTTCCGGATCAATTTACATTAACCCGTTGAAAAGACAGATGACTGATGGCGCTTCCTATTCATGCCGAAAGATAAAGGAAGATCACCTTGGAGATCAGGAAACAAACCATGACAGGCTCGACAATGATGAAGCTGGGCGGTATCGCGGCGATTTACCTATTTTGGCTGGTTTGCTGGCTGGTCCTGGGAGACGAGGCTTTCGGCCTTAATTTTTATAACTGGGATCAGGCCCTGGTAGCCGCAGTTGCGGCTGCTTCGGCCTTTCAAATTGGGCGGAGGATGATCAAGCCCTATCCCGTTTTTCTGATCGTAAAGGGAATCGGTCTGCTGATGTTGACGGTATCGTGGATAACCTATGATCCTGACGGCAGACATCCTTCATTTCATTCTCCGCAGCCAGGCTGGCCGGATGATTCGAGCATCAGCTACGCCCTGTTCGTGTTTGCCTGGGTATGCGCCTGGGGCTATCTGGCGCTGGCCCTGTGGCAACGGCAACCGCCCGGCGCATTGACCCGGGCGGTTTTTGCGGTATTGTTTTTGGGGCTGGCGCTAATCCTGGCGGGTTTTTATTATCCGCAGTACTCTCAGGCGCTGAACACGATTTCAGGACGGCTGGATGCCGCGACGTCGGGCCTGGAATTCATCGTATTGATTATCGGTTTGACCAGTATATTGTTGGGAGAAGCGGTCGTATTGAACTGGATTCTGTTGGCAACGGCCTTGCTGGTAGCGAGCGATATGGCCTATAGCGAACAGGATGTGCCGGCCGGTATTGAACCGGTCTGGATGCTGGGTCAGTTTGTACTGTTATCCGCGTTTCTGATACTTCCCGAAACCCTTAGACGAAGACAACCTCAGCCGGTGGCAGCTTTTTCGCATAGAAGAGCCCGGCAACGGTCAGGTCTGTCGGGTATCCTGATCCTGCTGTCATTGGGAAGTGTGTTGCTGTCGGTTGCTATCGGACTCTTGCCGATACATCCGGTATGGAAATCGTTTTGCGCAGTGGTTTTTGTGGTCGTGCTGGTGGTGATTCAGGTCTGGCTCACCGATCGTTTCGATGAGTCGGTACAATACCTTAAATACCAGGCTATGCGGTTGCGTAAAAACCGGTTGGCGCCGGAGGACTGGCGGTCAGCGGATCTGCCCGTTCAGGCCTCCTTGCAGTCCACCGGTCTTGGTGACTACCTGGATTCGATGAATGAGTCGGCGACATTGCTCCGTCAGGATGTGCTGTTTCTGGGGCCTGAGCGCCTTTACCCGGCGCCCAGTCCCTCAGGCGGGCAAGGCGGCATTCGCTGTTTCCTGGTAATGCCTTTCAGCCTGGAATGGTCTGACGAGGTGCACCGTATCTTGTCGGGCGCCTGCAAGGCTGCCGATGTTCTGCCGATGCGTGGAGACGATGTCTTTACGCCTACCGATATTCTCGTCGACATCTGGCAAAACCTGAACGTCTCCGACTTTGTGATTGCCGATATCACCGGCAGAAATCCGAACGTTCTCTACGAGTTGGGCATTGCGCATACGCTGGCCAAACCGGTGCTGATTATTTCCCGGAACGCCGAAGATATTCCCATCGACCTTAGCACCCGGCGGGTGATTGTCTACGGCAAGGGAAATGGCGACTGGCGAACCGATCTGGAGCTTAAAGTATCTAACTCGATCAGGGAAATATTGAATGCTTATGCGTTAGTGCCCGCCGCATCGGCTCCAGGCATGGCAGTTGAACACGATTCTTCCGGCCATTAGCCGATGACTGGTAAAGCGGGGGCGGTGTATCTTGTCACTCAGCCTGGGTTTGGCTGATTTGCTGGGCCGCTTCCATCGTTTAAACGAAAAGGAATTCACTGTGCAATATGATAAAAAGTCGATGCTTGTAAATTAAAAAACTTGACACGGGAAATGGTTTGTTCTTTAATTTCTGTCAATACAGAAATTAAAGAATTATTATGAACCTCACAACATCAATGGAACGCTTTATCCTGCATTGGGGAGAAATGGGTACACGCTGGGGCGTCAACCGTTCGGTAGCCCAGGTCCATGCCTTGCTTTATCTGTCGCCAAAGCCGTTAAATGCGGAGGAAATAGCCGATACGCTGGCATTGGCCCGTTCGAATGTGTCGACCAGTTTAAAAGAACTGCAAAGCTGGGGCTTGATCAAAATCACGCACGTGGGCGTCGGCGACCGGCGCGATCACTTTGAGGCGCTCAAAGACGTGCAGGACATGTTCAATCTGGTGGTTGAGGCGCGCAGACGGCGTGAAATCGATCCGACCATCACCTTATTGCGCGATCTCTGCATAGAATCCGATCAGGATGTCGAAACCGATCCCGAAGTCAAAAAACGCATCGCCGACATGCTGGATTTTCTGGAGGTGATGACGAACTGGTATGACAAGCTAAGGAAACTGCCGAATGCCACCTTGATGCAGTTGGTCAAGTTGGGCGACAGTGTGGTGAAATTACTGAAGTTTAAAAGCTGAGGCGCTTTATTAAATCAATCGAAAGTTAACGTTCGTTCATAAATTTCTTAAATTACAGAAATATCGGAAATTACAAAATGAATATACTCCTTACCGGCGCGACCGGCTTTATCGGTCGGCATATTCTCCAGGCGCTACTGGAGCAAGGGCATCAGGTCACCGCGTGTTGTCGATACCCTGAGCGATTGACGGCGCTGTATCCCCAGCTCAAAACGCTGCAGCTTGATTTCGGCAAGGCAGCCGGCGCCGACGCCTGGTCGGCTCACCTCACAGGCATCGATGCCGTCATCAACGCGGTCGGCATTATTCAGGAAACGGCGGCCAATTCCTTCAGCCATGTTCATACCGACGCGCCGTTGGCACTGTTCAACGCGAGCGAACAGGCCGGAGTCAAGCGCATCATACAAGTTTCCGCAGCGGGTGCAGACAGCGCCGGAAGTACCGGTTATTACGCCAGCAAGGGCAGGGCAGACGAGGGTTTGCGCCGGCTTGACATGGATTGGTTTGTGATCAGGCCATCATTGGTTTACGGTCCTGGCGCCAAATCGATGGGACTGTTTCGGGGGCTTGCGGCGCTGCCTTGCATTCCGTTAATCGGCAATGGCAGGCAATGGCTGCAGCCGGTTCATATCGATGATCTGGTTGAACTGATCCTGCGCTGTCTGCAAGACAACATACCCGCAAGGCTCAGCATTGACGCCGTGGGGCCTGCCCCGCTCTGTTTAGCCGATTTGCTGCAAAAACAAAGACTATGGCTGGGCAAGTCCAAAGGCATATTCATTTCGACACCTGAGATCCTGGTGAATGCGCTGCCTCTGGTGGGCGCCTGGTTAAACGAACCGGCCTTAAACCGGGAGGCCATCGCGATGCTCAATCAGGGCAATACGGCCGATGCCGAGCCTGTCGCCAAGCTGTTGGGGCGTGCGCCGAAAAGCATGGATCAGGCAATGCGGGAAACCGTTGCAAGCCAGGCCGACCGCTGGCATGCCCGTCTTTATTTTATGAAGCCGGCGCTTCGGTTATCGATAGCGCTGGTATGGTTATGGACAGGCATTGTATCCGCCTTTGTTTATTCGCAGGCGGATAGTTACCGGATGCTCGAACAGGTCGGCATACCGCAGATATTGCATCCGTTAATGCTTTACGGCGCGTCGATGCTGGACTTCGTCTTGGGCCTCGCCATGCTGACAGGCTGGCGAATAAGGCCGGTCGTTTATTGCCAATGCCTGATCATGCTAATTTACACCGGCGTGATTACATTCGCCTTGCCTGAATATTGGGCGCATCCTTTCGGCCCGATGATTAAAAATCTGCCCTTGCTGGTGGCAAGCTTTGTTTTATTGGCACTTGAAGAGGAAAGACCATGAGTTATCTGACGTTTAAAACCCTGCATATTTTTAGCCTGGTACTGTTGTTCGGTACCGGTCTGGGCAGCGCCTTCTACAAATTCATGGCCGACCGTCACGGTGATGTGCATGCTATCGCAACCACTAACCGCCATGTGGTCCTGGCCGACTGGTTGTTTACCACCCCGACCGTCATCCTGCAGCCGATCACGGGTTATATGATGCTGGCGCACAGCGGTCTGCCGTTGACGACCCCATGGCTGATTGTTTCGATCGTGCTGTTTCTGATCGCAGGCGCCTGCTGGTTGCCCGTGGTTGTTCTGCAAATACGCATGCGCGAGATGGCCCAACACGCCGCCTTGCAGAATATCCCGCTATCGGAGCGCTATTTTCGTTATGCGCGCTGCTGGTTTTGGCTGGGGATTCCCGCGTTCGCCGCGATGGTGGCGATTGTTTATCTCATGGTTGAAAAACCGCTGCTTTGGAGCTGACTCATGAATCACATTCCCTTACTGAAACTCGCTTTAGGCGATAACTGGCAAAAACTTCCCGCCGTCATTCAAAGCCATTATCAGCTGCCGCTGGGGCAGCAGACGCAGAATGTTGTTATCGGCGACATGCACATCCACTATCCCGTTTTCGTCACGCCGATAGTGGTGATAACCCGCATGATGGGGGCATTGATCGGCATGAAAGGCGCCGGCATGTCGGCGCGCGTGGAAAAATGGATGAGCGAAACTGAGCCGGGAACCCTGTTCTGGAAGCGCAGCATCCAGTCGCCGGATGGCAAAGGCACGGTGTTTGCGTCGCGGATGGAGCATTGTCAGGGCAATCAGTTGATCGAAAGGGTGGGTTGGGGCTTCGGCCTTTACCTGAATCTTAGCGTCGAAAACAACCGGTTGATTTATCGCAGCGATGGTCATCTATGGCAGGCCGGCAGGCTCAGGATTCCGATTCCGGACGTGATGTTTCTGGGGCATGCGACCATCATCGAAACGGCGGTCGATGACAGCCGGTTCGAACTGGATTTTCGAATAAGGCATCCTCTGTTCGGCGAGACGTACCGTTATGGCGGAATATTTCAAATCAGCGGCTAAGATAAATCCAATGCGCGTTTCATCTTTCAGTTTGGCGATGACTCAGGTTGCGGTCGCTACTTGTACTGAAAATGTTATTTTTGTCGGAGCGTGAGTCTCGGCTCAATCTCCTCCCTACAACTTTAAAAAGAGGATCATTTTATGGAATCGTTAACGTATTTTTTGATTGAAATGACCATAAGCATTTCGGTTGGATTGATTGTCCTGGCCATTCTGAGCAATCCTCTGCGAAAACTGCTGATTGATCTTTGCGGCACGGAAGAGAGGGCCAATTTCTGGATGACCTATTCGAACATCATGCTGATTCTGGCGCCGCTATTGACCAATATCATGTTTGGCATATCCGGAACAGTCAGGGTGCAGGATTTCTACTTTTACAAGTTATCGTTTGGCTGCGCCCTATTCGGCGTCTTCGGGGCCTTGCTTTTTCTCGGCCATCAAATCAGCAAAACGATACCGGTTAAAGAACAATATTAAAAATCAGTCGATCCTGAAAAAGCTTACCTGTGTATAAACGCTGATAGCGAAGCTGGCAGATCATGTTATAGTGAAAGAACCGGTTCCGTAGCGACCCCATAATTTCTATTTTATTGGATTAACTGGGTAACTTCAGTTATTAAGACACATTTTGTCTAGGAAAAAAGATGGTAAAAAAGAAAGCCATTCTACACATTGGAGGACATAAAACTGGAACCAGCGCAATTCAGGCATTCTGTGTTTCAAATGCTTCCCGCTTACAACACATGGGCATCCTTTATCCTTTAGAACTGCTAACGCATAGAGATATAGTTGGTGATCAAGCCCACCATGGCCTGGTAAATCTATTTATGGATGCCACGACATTTTGGAAATCTCACAACTTGCGCCCGGGAGTCATGACGGATGCAGATATCGTTTCTTATTTGAAATTGCTACCCAGGGATAAAAACATTCTTCTATCTTCAGAAAATTTGGTCTGGCTAGACACAGAAGCAATTAATGCCTTAAAACACATCCTGGATGGCTATGATGTGCATATTGTCCTCTATGCCAGGCGTCAAGATAATGCATTGCAGGCACTTTATCAAACCGTCGTCGCTACCATCGGCGAGGCTAAACAATTTAATGACTATGTGAGTGAAGGTGTCCGGGTTTTATTCGAATACGATAGAATTGCAGAAAATTGGCAATCAGTTTTTGGCGTCGGGTCTGTCGTTATTCGGGTTTACGAACAGGATCAGCTTTACGAGAGGGACTCAGTGGCCGATTTTATCCGTGTCATAGCGGACATTATGCAAATGCAATTGGAAATTTCAGATTGGGATCGTCCTTCAGGAATTGTTAACCGCGGATTTCCGGTTCATATCATTGCATTGCTACGCTATTTCAACAGCGCAGGCGGTAAAAAATGGACTCTTCCTGCCATTAAAATCTTAGCTGAAGTCCTTTATAAAGAAGCCCGTGGCACGTATGAAATTATTTCTCCTTCACAACGCAGGGAATTGCTTGATAGTTTTGCGCAATCGAATGAGAATTTAGCCCGGATCTTTTTAGGTAGAGAAGATGGCATACTATTTCACGACCTTTCCATTAAACAAACCGATAAGGAATGGAATGATAAATACAACCGGATAGGTAGTCATATACGGCTACTGCTGCACGATATTATTGCCCAAGTGAAAACTCAAAAACTGATATAGATTTGTGCATAGAAAAAATATACAGACCTTGCCCGTAGACTGGACATAATTTATTAAGCTCGAAAAGAGCATCACTTGCTTGGTAAGGGGTGTAATGATTTTGGTCTGCTGGAATTGCATTTAAATCAAAGTGATTGGCTGTTACCGATTCAAATATGCTGCGTTTGGTCTTTTCGTGGGGTAATAAGCGCCGGATACCCAATTTAAAGTGTACCGATGGATTAAATCTTGATACTGTGATGCAATATCCCTGTTGTTTTATCGGTATCCGGATTACCCTGAAGCAATTTGGACATCGATACAGCCTAATTCAATTTTAATGATGGAGTTGTTATGACGAGCCACGCACTCAATCCACCGCCTAACGGCAGTCCGATCACCCTGCAAAACGGCAAACTGTCTGTGCCGGATAACCCCATTATTCCTTATATCGAAGGCGACGGCACCGGTCCTGATATTTGGCGCGCTACGGTGCGGGTTCTCGATGCCGCGGTGGCCAGCGCCTATTCGGGACAACGAAAGATACATTGGCTGGAAATCTATGCCGGTGAAAAAGCCAATCGCCTGTTCAATACCTGGCTGCCGGATGAGACCGTCGATGCCTGTAGAGACTATCTGGTTTCCATCAAAGGCCCGCTGACGACGCCGATTGGCGGCGGCATCCGTTCCCTTAACGTGGCGTTGCGCCAATTGCTCGATATGTATGTCTGTTTGCGACCGGTCAGATGGTTCCAAGGCGTACCGTCGCCGGTCAAGAAACCCGATGCCGTCGATATGGTCATTTTCCGGGAAAACACCGAAGACATCTATGCCGGCCTGGAGTTTGAACAAGGCAGTGCGGACAACCAGCTTTTCCTGCAATTGCTGCAAGAGCACTTTCCGGCGCACTATGCCAAAATCCGTTTTCCTGATACGTCTGGCATCGGCATCAAGCCGGTTTCTCAAGAAGGGACGGAACGCCTGGTACGCTCAGCAATCGAATATGCGATCACCAATCAGCGTAAGAGCGTGACCATCGTTCATAAAGGCAACATCATGAAATTCACCGAGGGTGCATTCAGAAACTGGGCTTACGCGCTCGCCGAACGTGAATACGCAGAGGAGACCTATACCTGGAGGCAATGGGAAAAAACCAAGGCTGCTTCGGGCGAGGCCGCGGCCAACAAAGAACAGTCGGAGGCCCTGGCGGATGGCCGTATTTTAATCAAGGACGCGATAGCCGATATTACCTTGCAACAGGTGTTGACCCGGCCAGAGGATTTCGATGTCATCGCCACGTTAAACCTGAACGGCGATTATTTATCCGATGCCCTGGCTGCCCAGGTCGGCGGCATCGGCATTGCTCCCGGAGGCAATATCAATTATCTGACCGGCACGGCCGTATTTGAAGCCACGCACGGTACGGCGCCCAAATATGCCGGCCTGGATAAAGTCAATCCCGGCTCGTTAATCCTGTCGGGCGAGATGATGCTGCGATATCTGGGCTGGACGGAAGCGGCCGATGCCATTATTCGCGCGATGGATGCCGCCATTGCCAGCAAACGGGTGACCTACGATTTCGCCCGGTTGATGGATAACGCCACCGAAGTGAAATGCAGCGAATTTGCCGACGTGATGATAGAAAACTTTTGATTTAAAGGATGGAACGTCGGAGTTTGCAACCCAATCACTGCTACTGGAGATCGGGAGCGGCGATGGATCAATATGGCAAAAACGCATAGGCTGAGGTTAATAATAAAACAAAGTCTATTTCCTTTTAGCATTTGGATGACAGACGCTGGCGGGACTTTTTCTTGTTGTGAAGTGGCTTCATTGTTGCCCGATATGCCGTGTCTTAAAAAGCAATGCGGCGAATACCCGCAGCTACGCGTGCATGCCGCTTTACCACAGATAGGCGCTCGCCATTTTTCCCATGATTTCAAATCTGAAGACCTGCTTGGCCGGTGTTTCGGCGGCGCCATAACAGACATGCAAGGGCAATAAATGCTCCTCTCTCGGGTGGCAATATCTTGCCGCCGGAGCCTTCTCCCAATCAACCAGGCTCTGCGCCCTCTTGGCTTCGCTTAGCTGGCGGTTGGAGCAGGTATCGACAAGCCATTGCTCGAAGGCTTCATTCATGGCTTGTGATTCCCGGGTTGAGGGCGCAAAAAAAGCCCTGAGATTATGGAATGAAAACCCGGAACCGATAATCAGCACCTTATCGTCCAACAGACCGGCTAAAGCCCGGCCGATCCGGATATGCTCATCAGGCCGCAGACTCTTGACCAGAGATAATTGAACGCAGGGAATATTCGCAGCGGGATATATCAGTTTCAAGGGTACGAATAAGCCATGATCAAACCCCCGCCGATCAGAAAAGTTAGCGTCAATGCGATGGCTTTTCAGCAGATCAACTATTTTACTCGCCAGCAAAGGCGCGCCCGGCGCGGGATACTCGATCGCATACGATTCTTCCGGGAACCCGTAATAATCGTAGATCAATGCTGGAAACGCCCCGGCGGTCACGGTGGGTTTGTCTTCTTCCCAGTGGGCGCTGATCACTAAAATCGCCGTGGGATTGCCAAGAAGCGGCGTGATTTTCTTAAAAAAATCTATCAGCTCCCGGTGAGCCTCGTCGCCGAGCAAGGGCATAGGGCCTCCGCCATGGGAAAGGTATAAGACCGAACCCTTCGAAATATTGTTTGATGTGTCGTTCATGATAACTCCATTGACGCGGATAGGCGCGTATCGCCCGGTGTGCAGGGACGCCGAAACAGACACGGTCCGGGATGAGCAGCAAAATTCTTCACTATTCTATTGTACGTAAATTACTTATAACTTTAGTTAACTGGAAAAGCACGCGATTTATGTGAAAATATAGAAGCCGGATTACAATGGTAAATCTTTCGGCTTAACGCTTTCCGTTTATAAACGCTGTTGAAATGTTGATGCCGCTGGCGATGCAGATTTTTGACGCGTTGACCGGTCCGATGACGCTATATTCCAGCAGTCTGTTGCCAAGGCACTTGGGAAATAGTTTAGTGCAACAGCCGGAGATGAACATTGCCGATATAAAATTGAAAAGCCCGGCCATACGGCTTCTTTTCCAGCTTTACGTAAGATTTGCAAACAAAGGGAGGATATGATTTTTATATGACCGCGAATAATGATTTTTTATTGCAACATTGCCCCAATGGATGCGCAGGAGATCTATATCCAACGAATCTAATGGTAGCGGAAGGCGTTCTCAGAAAATGTCCATCATGTGGACAGCTAGTAAGCTCTTGTACCAAAGAGCATTATGACTTATCCAATCAAGATTGGAACACCGAAGAGGGAACATGGCCATCAGAAAAAGACATGAGACGATTACTTAAGCGAAAATCGAGAGATGTTAATACCATCTTTGACCTTCTATCAAAAAAATCCGATATTCGTCTTTTGGATGTGGGTTGTTCCAATGGCGCTTTCATATCGATCGCCAACAGTCTGGGGGTAAAGGCTGAAGGCATCGATCCGTCAGAAAAAGCAGTTCAAAATGGCATAAACAGGGGGCTAAAGATTCATGCAGGCTTTTTGGAAGATGTCGCTTTTCCGGACAATTCCTTTGATGCGATAACGCTTTACGAAGTTATTGAGCATGCCAGTAAGCCAATGTCTTTGTTAAAAGAATGCCACCGAATCTTAAAGCCTGACGGAGTTCTTTTGGTTGGTACAGGAAACGTGGATAGCTGGACACGGTGGATAAAGAGAAGCAAATGGGATTTTTTCGATATGAAGCATCATGGGGGCCATATCAGTTTCTTTTCGTTAAAATCTTTGGCGATTCTTGCCTCGCGGACAGGTTTTACTGTCAAGAAAGCCAGGACGTCGTCGGTGAAATTTTATGAAAAACAGGAAGTACCGGCTTTTTTGTTTCGAATGGCGAAGATATTGTCAGAAGCGCTGAATCTTCCAGCCAGGATTTTTAATAAGGGGCATCAAATGGAAGTTTTTTTGATTGCAAATAAAACACCCCTTTCTGATACTGTCATTTAAGGGCGGCATTGGATTTGATGCGGAATCAAGACTCACAGCAACCCTGCTGAGGAGCTAAATCAGCAGGGTTGCTGTGAATGACATACAGTTAATGATGGTCGGCCGTAAGCGAGCGTCCAAATCACCTTCCCAAATCTCCAGCAATCGCCGATCCTCTGGTTTTTTGAGGAGAAAATAAATCACACTGAATGATATTGTGAGCGTCATCGCCACCCTGTCGCCAACCGGTAATGAACAATGTCACAGAATGGAAGCCACTCACTCTTTGTTATTTCACTATGGCGGAAGAATTGCAGAACAGAGTGTTAAGAATTAAAGGACAACCGGATGGTGCATGCACTGCCGGCGGTAATAAACTGTTTCCGCTAGTTCACTGTTTTCCCGCAATCAACGAAGCAAGCTCCAATGCCTGTTCCCGTAATTCGCGCAGCGCCGTGGTTTCCCATAACACCGATTTTCGCATGGGGCCGATACACCAGAGACCTTCTTCTATTTTATCCTTATCATTGATGATCCTGCCTTCCGGAGTACATTGAATGCCAAGTCCAAGTTCATCCATTTTTACTTTTCCTCTCCCGATAAGATCGCTGATGATAGGAAAACGAATCTTCCGGTAATTCGATTCCGGTCCTGTGCAGTTAATCACTTTATGAAAAACCTGACAAATATCATGAGGTCCGGAGCGATAAACGATTTCGATGCCGTTGCCAGTGGACCTTGCTCCGACGATATACCCTTTCTTCAATTCCAACTGCTCTGCATTGATCATGTCATTCAACAGTGATGCCGATTTTGCCGGGATCCTGTGTCTTGCAATTTCCCAGTAAGGTCTGATTTTCCGGAGAAAATATTTTTTCTCTTCCGTTGTCCAGGACAGCCATATTTTTTTAGTATACGGGCGTAGGCCATCCATCACTGCAGGCCATGGAATATTCGGATTTTTCCTGATCAGATCGCGAATCCAAAGCAGCATGTTTCGCGGGTGTTTAATTTCGGGTTCCGATAGCTGGAAAGCCGGTTGCGATAAATCATGCGGCAACGGAAAATGCCCTCGCCTGGAAAGTATGGTGACTTTTCCCTTGAACTTTCTCAGGATCAGTCCCAGCACAATATCTACCGCGGTAAGCCCCGAGCCGACAAGGAGAATATCTTCATCCCCGACAATTTGGCTATAAACCTTATCGGACCACGGGTTGGCATAATAACGCAGGTCATTTTTGACGGGATTGTCCTCGGGAAAAATATCGGCCGGGAGAAAATTGCCAAGGGCTAATACGACATCATCTGCATGCAATGCATTGCCGGAGGCTAGAACAACCGTTTTTCGACTGCCAAAATTCAGGATAGAAATGGCTTCATCGATACGGATCTGTAATCTTCCCGTAACTTCATGTTGAACTTTTTCCAGGTTTTCGAGAACGTAATCGCCGAAAATTTTCCTTGGGATGAATTCCTGCGGCGAAACTTTTTCAATGAGATGGTTATATTTAAAATGATTGGATTCAAGCCACTCTACAAAATCCATCGGCCTGTCCGGAAACAGACTCATGCCCCCTGCAACCACATTCAATGGTTGATGGGTAAAATCATACTGGTAGGCAACGCCACGACCCAGCAACTCAGGGTTTTTTTCAATCAACAGTACTTCCGGACCGCCCGCAAATTGCGCGAGATGCATGGCCGCCAAAGCTCCCGATAGTCCGCCGCCGATGATGATGACTTTTGATCTCATTGTGGCTACCCCCGGATGCTCTTGAAGAGACAAACAACTTTGTCGATCAACACTGATACATCCTTCTGTTTAGCCGCTGGACAATAGGTCCGAGTATAAATCTTTTCAACAACCCATTGATGTAAAATTGCCAAAATTTATCTCCATTATTTGAAGCTCTTGCAAGGCCCCTTGCTTCCCGTTCGTCAGGGTTCTTTTGAACATAGCCGAAAGGATCAGGGCGATGGTGTAGCCGGATTGTAAATTTCACGTGATCATTATTCCATTATTTATGGCTGCCTGAAAATGTCATGCTGAATAAGCTAGGCTTCCTGCGCTAATACGCGGGAAGCCGATCTATAAAGAGCCGGTGTGTCCCGCATGCAAACTAATTAAATGACTTTACCACCCTGAATCCGTTTAACCGCACTGACCAGCCGGTCAATTTCTTCATAGGTATTATAAAATGCCAGTGAAGGACGTACCGTGCTTTCCAGACCAAAACGGCGCAAGATAGGTTGTGCGCAATGATGACCGGTACGCACTGCAATACCCACCTTATTTAATGCGACACCAATATCCTGATTGCTGTGGCCAGCCAGCACAAAGGATAGGACGCTGGTCTTTTCCGCTGCCGTTCCGATCAAACGCAGGCCGGGAATACTCTTAAGCGCCTCCATCGCGTAAACCAGCAAGTCATGCTCATAACGCGCTACATGATGAATACCTGTTTTTGTCAGGTATTCAAGTGCTGTTCCCAGTCCTACGGCATCGGCAATATTGCCGGTACCGGCTTCAAAGCGTGCAGGAGCTGGCTGGTATGTGGTTTTTTCAAAGGTAACGTCATCGATCATGTTACCGCCGCCTTGCCACGGCGACATGGATTCAAGTAGGTCTGCCTTGCCATACACTGCGCCAATACCGGTCGGACCGAATATCTTGTGTCCGGAAAATACGCACCAGTCGCAATCCAGCGCTTGTACATCCACCTGTAAGTGCGAAACAGACTGTGCTGCATCAAGCAAAACGCGAGCGCCAACACGATGCGCCATTGCGATGATTTCCTGTGCCGGAGTAACCGTCCCGAGTGCATTGGATACATGCGTGAATGATACCAGCTTGGTTCGTGAATTCAGCAATTTCTGAAACTCGCCCAGTAACACCTGACCGCTATCGTCAACCGGCACAATGCGTAACTTCGCCCCGGTCACTTCGGTCAATTGCTGCCATGGCACAATATTGGCATGATGTTCCAGCCATGTGATGACGATTTCATCGCCCGGAAGGAGATTTTGCCGTCCCCAGCTTTGCGCAACCAGATTGATGCCCTCGGTGGTACCTCGAACAAAAATAATTTCTTCTGCGGAAGGCGCATTGAGAAACCGCGCAACCGTATTGCGTGCCTTTTCATAAGCATCGGTCGCCCGCGCCGCCAGTTCATGCGCCGCGCGGTGAATGTTAGAATTCTCGTGTTCATAAAAGTACGAAACCCGGTCAATCACCACCTGTGGCTTTTGGGTCGTCGCTGCATTATCCAGCCAGGCTAAAGGATAACCATTGACACGTTCACTGAGAATCGGAAAATCACGGCGCACCGCGTGGACATCAAAAGGCGGATGCGCAGAACCAAGGGCTGGCGCTTGCCCATTCAAGCCGCCGCTTTTCAATTCATCAAGAAAATAAAATGATGAACCCGATCCTGCGCTTGCCGGAACCGTTCCGGCAGGCGCAGAAAATGGCGCGAACAGCTTTTGCAATTCTGCTTTATAAACCTCCGAAAAAATACCTGTTTCCATAGGCTTTTCGCTATCTGCCAGCGATTCGGCAGTCAATTTGTTTGTCGCCACCGAAGCGGGAATGGCAGGATATGAACCGGCATCAATACTCACGGGAATGTGGCTTCCGGAAGGCGGATGCGAAACCAGCAACTGCTGCAATTCAGCTTCTCCAGGCAGTCCATAGTCATGCGCTGGAATACCCGCCAGAAAAGCCTTATCCGGATCTGCCAATGGCGAAGTCAAATCTTCTGCTGTCGCGGAGGTCGGATTGCCATAAACTGGACCCGTATCAAGACTGTCAGGGACGCTGCCGAAAGATTGCTTGCGCGGCGCGAACAACTGCCGCAACTCCGCTTCCCCCGGCAGACCATAAGTTTGCGGTGCAATAGCTGTCACCCCGGCTTTATCAAGGCCGGCCAACGGTGAAGCCAAGCCGCCCGGTATTGCCGAAGCGGCTATACCCAATCTTGAACCATCGCATGGCGCAGCCGAAAATAGCTCATTGGCTAGTTTAGTCAGCTGATCTATATCGGGCAGTGATGCTGCTTGGCCTGATGTTGCCGTAAAACCTTGTTGCGCTAGACTGGATTTTTCAAAATCACTTGTATTCATGATATTTGCCCACTTCGACATTCTCGAGTACCCCGAGCGCATCATCAGTCAGCACCGCCAGCGAGCAATACAGCGAGATGAGATAAGAGGCGATCGCTTTGTGATTGATGCCCATAAAACGGACCGAAAGGCCCAGGCTCAGTTCGCCGGTCAGGTTAGGCTGATAAAGACCTACCACGCCTTGACGGCTTTCGCCGGTGCGTAATAGCAAAATTTTGCTTTTACCATTGATAATTCTAACCTTGTCGGATGGGATCAAAGGAAGTCCGCGCCAGGTCAAAAACTGCGATCCGAATAGTGTGACGATGGCAGGTGGTACACCACGGCGGGTACATTCCCGTCCGAACGCAGCAATGGTCTTTGGATGAGCCAGGAAAAACGCGGGCTCTTTCCAAACGCGAGAAATCAATTCATCCAAATCATCGGGCGTTGGCGCGCCGGTGCCTCCGGCAACCGGTTGCACCACCTGCGATGGCGCTACGTTATTGAGCAAGCCATATTCGGCATTGTTAATCAATTCGCTTTCCTGACGTTCTTTGATGGTTTCAATAGTCAAACGCAGCTGCTCATGAATTTGATTATGCGGGCTGCTATACAAATCGGCGATACGCGTATGCACGTCGAGTACGGTATTCACTGCATTCAAACGATACTCACGACCCCATTCTTCGTAATCGACAAACGTTTGCGGCAGTTCCTTTTCATCGAGACTGGAACAATCAACATGGAGATCGGTTTCATTCTTAACCTTGTTAACACGATAAATACCGGCCTCAAGAGGTGTCCAGGGAAGCAGGTGAACCAACCACCGGGGGGTGATGGTTGACAGCATGGGGACGGTTTTGGTGGCATTTGCCAGTGTGCGCGCGGCGACATCGCCTAACGCGGTGTGGGATTGGCCTTCATGGATATCTTCGGACATGACATTTTCCTATTATGGTTGGTGTAATTAGTTTTAATTTATTTCCAATCTCCAGATCAGAAACTAATAGTTATGGAAGCTCCGTCTTCCGATATTGAGAAGCTGGAGCTTCCGGTTCGTGAAATTCCGGGCAAAGGCTCCGGGAATCAGATGGCTTCATTTACGGCTGCAGCACCATTTAACAATTCGCTACGGACATGCGATTGAGTGATATTGCTGCCGGGAGGCACGCTATGGGTAAGCCAGACATTGCCGCCAATGGTGGAGCCTCGACCAATGGTGATGCGGCCCAGGATCGTAGCACCCGCATAAATGACGACATTATCTTCAACGATAGGATGCCGTGCATTGCCTTTGACCAGCATTCCGTTCTCATCTTTTTCAAATCGTTTGGCGCCCAGGGTAACGGCTTGATACAAGCGAACATGTCGCCCAATCACTGCTGTTTCGCCTATGACTACGCCTGTACCGTGATCGATAAAGAAGCTCTCGCCGATCTCTGCACCGGGATGAATATCAATTCCCGTTGCTGAGTGAGCGATCTCGGAGATCATGCGAGCAACCAGGGGAGCGCCTAGCTGATAAAGGATATGTGCAAGCCGATGATGAATGATCGCAGTAATGCCCGGGTAACAAACCAGTACTTCGTCAGGGCTTCTTGCTGCAGGGTCGCCTTCGAATGCAGCTTGAATATCGCTATCGAGTAACAATCTTACAGTGGGCAACTGCGTGGCAAACTGACGGGCAATGATAAGGGCTTGCTCATGAGCAGCATTATCGGCATCCTGATCTCTGGAAATAAACTGAAGTTCGCGGCGTATTTGCTTATAAAGCTCGCGTAGTAAAGTTTCGAGAGTATGACCGACAAAGTAATCGATGCCTTCATCATTCAGATCAGGCAATCCCAAACGATTTGGAAACAATACCGCGCCCAGACCGTCGACTATGGTCTGAAGTTCTTTTCGCGATGGTAGTTTGGGTGGTTTATCGCGTCGGCTTCGGGTTTCCAGCGATTGCACACGCAGCTCACGCAATTGCGCAACAAGCGTATCGATACCCCAATCATAGCTACCATTTAGACGGGTAGTAACGTTCATGTCGCCAAACCCCTGGCATCGAATAAACCTTCGAATAGCGGGGAACTTAAATAACGCTCACCGGAATCCGGCAACACAACGACGATGGTTTTACCTGCATTTTCAGCTCTCTTGGCTACACGTACTGCCACAGCAACGGCTGCGCCGCAAGAAATGCCGGAAAGTATGCCTTCTTCCCTCGCAAGACGACGCGCATAATCGATGGCTTCTTCGTTACTGACTTGCTCGATTTCATCAACCAATGAAAGATCGAGCACAGCCGGGACAAACCCAGCACCTATGCCCTGAATCTTATGTGGGGCTGGTTTGAGTGGTTCGCCCGCTCTATGCTGAGTAAGTACAGGACTCGCAGCGGGTTCTACCGCAATTGAAACAATTGCTTTGCCTTTTGTCCGTTTGATATAACGGGTAACGCCGGTAATCGTCCCGCCCGTACCAACACCTGATACAAAAATATCAATCGATCCATCGGTGTCATTCCAGATTTCAGGCCCGGTGGTCTGCTCATGAATAGCAGGGTTTGCCGGATTTTTAAACTGCTGCAGCAAGACATAACGGTCAGGATCGGACGAGGCAATTTCTTCGGCTTTAGCGATTGCGCCGCTCATGCCTTTGGCGCCTTCCGTCAATACCAGTTTGGCGCCATAAGCAATCAACAACTTACGGCGTTCCAGGCTCATGGTTTCCGGCATTGTCAACGTCAATGGCGTGCCTCGCGCCGCCGCAACAAACGCCAGCGCAATACCGGTGTTGCCGCTGGTGGGTTCAACGAGTTCCTTGTTGGGACCGAGCAATCCGCGTTGCTCGGCATCCCAGATCATCGCGGCGCCAATACGGCATTTAACCGAATAAGCGGGATTACGCCCTTCAATTTTTGCCAGCACCGTGGCTGACGCACCATTGGTGATGCGATTGAGCCTGATTAGTGGTGTATTTCCTATGGAATGAGAATTGTCCTCGTGCCAATGTGACATTGCAGTCTCCTGTGCTTTAATCGCTAAACTGATGGATATAGCCAAATTTTGGACAAAAAAAAGCCAGCGGCCTTTTTCGGGCTCGCTGGCTTCCGGTTGTCCGGTCAGCATGCAATTTCGTTTAAAGTACTTTACACGTTATATTTTGTCAAGCGTGTAAAATGGTCTATCGATTCTACCAAGGGCATTTTTGCTAAATCTTAGCGCAATACCGGTTTGATTCGATCGCTGTGGAATCAAATTACGCGAACAGACAATACGCCATCAATAGAGCGTATGCGTTCTACTGTTTCGGGAGGAGCCTTGTCATTAATATCCACCAGCGTATAAGCATAATCGCCACGCGACTTGTTCAGCAGATCCAGTATATTAAGACCGGCTTCACCCAAAGCGGATGAAATCTGGCCGACTATATTAGGTACATTTTGGTTAGCAATGCCAAGGCGTGCGCCCTCCCCATTGCGGGGAACAACTACTTCCGGGAAATTTACCGAGTTACGAATGGAGCCATTTTCCAAAAAATCACGTATCTGTTCCGCCACCATTGCGGCGCAATTATCCTCGGCTTCTTCCGTAGATGCGCCCAAGTGAGGCAGCACGATAGCCCGGGGATGATTTATTAGGGCAGGCGTCGGAAAATCGCATACATAGGCATGTAGAACGCCGGAGTCTAATGCCGCCAGGACAGCGTCTTCATCAACCACGGCCGCCCGGGAAAAGTTGAGCAATGTCGATCCCTTCTTTATGCGGTCTATATGGCGTTTGCTGAACAAATTTCTGGTTTTATCATTCAGCGGGATATGCAGACTGATCAAATCCGCACGAGAAACCAGATCATCTATGCTGATTGCGGGTACTGCAGATGAGGTAAGTTTCCAGGCGCTATGCAGCGACATAAACGGATCAAATCCGATTACATTTAAACCCAAAGACTCGGCAGAATTGGCTACTTTTACCCCGATCGCACCCAAACCCAGCACACCCAAGGTCTTGCCGGATACCTCAAAACCGGCAAAATTTTTCTTGTTTTTTTCTATATGGTTATTGATAGTCTCCTCATCCCCCGCCAGGCCACTGACAAAATTTAACGCCGCTGGAATGTTTCGAGAAGCCAGCAACATTCCGGCGATAGCCAGTTCTGCCACCGCATTTGAATTAGCGCCCGGTGCATTGAATACCGGAATGCCACGTTTCGTATATTCCTCTACTGGTATATTATTGACACCCGCTCCTGCGCGACCGACAGCCTTGACCGATTCGGGAATCGGCTGGTCGTGCAGGTTAAAAGAGCGCAGCAAAATGGCATCGGGATTATCGATTTGTGATGTAAACTGGTAGCCATAGCTTGGAAATTTGTCCAGTCCAGCCTGTGATATATTGTTATAGGTCAATATTTTAAACATTGTGTATCCTTATTTTCGTTCAAATTCATTCATGAATGCGACTAACGCATCCGAGGATATTTTGGTCGTCTCATAATGAGCCTGGCACGCATACGCGATGGCCATATTGATTTACAAGTTCATAAGCTGCCATTATAAACACCGGTAGATAGATAACGGTCGCCGCGGTCGCAAATGACACACACAATCACTGCATCACTGATTTCTGCGTCAAGTTGTAAGACTGCTGTCATGGCTGCACCGGACGATACTCCGGCAAAAAGGCCTTCCTCGATTGCCATCCTGCGCATCGTTGATTCGGCGCTGAATTGCGAAACTTCGATGATGCGATCAACTTGCCTTGAGTCAAATATCTTCGGTAAATAGTTTTTCGGCCAACGCCGAATGCCAGGGATTGCGGCTTCATTATCGGGTTGTACGCCGATAACTTGAATGTCGGGATTTTGAGCTTTAAGAAATCTTGAACAGCCCATGAGGGTGCCTGTGGTGCCCATCGCGCAAACCAGATGAGTGATGCTGCCATGGGTATCTCGCCAGATTTCAGGTCCGGTGCCGATATAATGGGCGTTGGCATTGTCAGGGTTGGCAAATTGATCGAGCAATTTGCCTTTGCCTTCTGAAGCCATGGTTTTCGCCAGATCAATCGCGCCCTCCATGCCGTCATCGGCGGGCGTGAGTATGATGTCCGCGCCATAGGCCGCCATCGAAGTGCGCCGTTCGGCGCTCATATTGTCGGGCATGACCAGAGTTATTTTATAACCTCGTATTGCGGCAACCATTGCCGAAGCAATGCCGGTATTGCCGCTGGTCGCTTCGATCAGGCGGTCGCCAAAAGTAATTTCGCCGCGTTCCTCGGCGCAACGAATCATATTAAGCGCCGCGCGATCTTTTGATGAACCTGCCGGATTATTGCCTTCCAGTTTAGCCAAAAGCGTATTGTCAGTGGAACCTGCCAGCCGTTGCAGCTTAACCAATGGCGTATTTCCGATAAAAGCATCAAGAGCAGGAAAGACCATGTCGATGGCAGTTAAGGCTGAAGTTTTTATAATTTTGATGAATATGATTCATGAAGGTCGCGGGAGATAGTACTCTGAACCACATTATAATGTGTGTCTCTCAGGCTTACCTTTGATGCCTCGATCAATAATTCATCGATGAAATGTCGGGTAAATAAAGGCAGATAATTCTGTTTTAAAAAGGCAATCTTGGTCACCGAACTCGGTATCAGATGGGAGATATCCCTCGCCACCAAATCATGATCCAGAAGAGGATTATAGGCCATCTCGGTGATCAGACCCACACCCAGCCCCAGTCTGATATAGGTCTTGATGACATCGGAATCGGCTGCCGCCAAAATGATATCCGGATTCAGACCGGAATTTTTGAATGCATTCTCAATCTTCGATCGGCCGGTATAACCGAAACTATACGTTAATAGAGGAAAAGAGGCTAAACGCTCCAGTGACATGTCGCCTTGGCTCAACGGATGGTCCGGAGGCACCACAGCCGCATGATGCCATTCGTAGCAGTGCTTGATGACAAGGTCCCCATCTTCTGCCATTTTCTCGGTGCAGATGGCGATATCCGCCTGATGCCGGTGCAACTGATCAATCAGTTGTTCCGGAGAAGCCTGCACCATATAAATGACGACGCTAGGATATTTTTCCCTAAACCGGCGGATCGGGGCGGGTAAAAAATATTTGGCCTGGGCATGAGTCGTGGCTATTCGCAAAATACCCTGATTGCTGTCAAGGTAATCGGCGGCAATCGTTTGAATGTTCCTTCTGGCACCGTTAATACGGGCAACTTCTTCCATAATGCGCTGGCCCAAAGGCGTCAAACCGGTTAGTTTTTTACCCTTGCGTTCAAATAGAGGCGAGCCTATTTCATTTTCAAACAGTTGCAGCTGGCGGCTCACCGCCGATTGCACGATGTACATTTTTTCAGCCGTTTTTGACAGGTTAAATTCGGAGTCCTGCAGGATTCGCAATAATTCGATTTGACTCAAATTCATATCAGTCCGGATTTCATGTCTAATAAATTAAAGCTTTCTTGGCAGTGAGGAAACATCTTCATGTATAACTCATCACTGATTTAATGAAACCAGTGCGCATTGCGTACACGCAAGGACACCTTGTCGCCCTTGTCCAACTGCAAGCGCTTGAACTGTTCATTGGGCATTTCCGCGAAGACGCTTGCGTTTGAACCATTCGTCTTGTTTTTTACCAATTCGATTCTGATCAGCGCCCCCAGATGCTGCCAGTCTTTTAAGACAAAGTTTGACAAATTGGCGTCCGTCAATTTTTCGATTTCGATATCGTGCGGACGCACATGAGCCGTTAATCCTTGGGGATTGTCTATGATGATTCCGACTTCCTTCAGCCAGGCGCTATCTTCTTTTTCCAAAGTAAACACATTGGTCTGTCCGATAAAATGAGAGACGAAGGCATTGACCGGATGATCGTAGATATCGCTGGGCGAGCCTTCCTGTTCGATGCGCCCGTGATTGAGCACAACGACCCGGCTCGCGACTTCCATGGCTTCTTCCTGGTCGTGGGTGACAAAAATGCTGGTGACATTCAGTTCATGATGCAGATTCCGGAGCCATTGCCGCAAATCCTTGCGTACGCTGGCATCGAGCGCACCGAACGGTTCATCGAGCAATAAGACCGACGGCTCCACGGCCAGAGCGCGGGCCAGTGCGATACGCTGGCGCTGACCTCCGGACAGTTGGTCGGGAAATCGGTCATGCAGCCAGTCCAGTTGCACCAGTTCCAGTAAGGTATGGACCCTTTTGGCGATGTCCGCTTCGCTCGGGCGTTCCTTTTTGGGTTTGACCCTGAGGCCGAAAGCGATATTGTCGAAAACCGTCATGTGCCGGAACAGCGCATAATGCTGGAAAACAAAGCCGATTCCGCGATGGCTCGCATGCTGTTGAGTTTTATCCTCGCCGTTAAGCAATACACGCCCGCTATCGGGTTGTTCCAGACCGGCAATGATGCGCAGCAGTGTGGTTTTACCGCAGCCCGATGGACCCAGCAAGGCGACCAGTTCTCCTTCGGGAATTTCCAGGTTGACATGATCGAGCGCGGAAAAATGGCCAAAATTTTTACTGATGTTGGAAAGTAGGATGCTCATAATTCGGATTCAAGGTTCAGATTTGTAGGTTGGGTTAGCGAAAGCGTAACCCGACATTTGGCGGCTTAGATGCGTTGGGTTAGGCTGACGCCTGTTATGCCCGTTTGGGTATACCCAACCCACCCGTCTTGCGCTTCATTTTTTCTTCCATTCCAGGGCGCTTTTTAAAATCAGGGTGACGATGGCAAGGCCCGCCAGTATCGATGCGCTGGCAAAAGCGCCGACAAAATCGTATTCGTTATAGCTGACTTCGACATGCAGCGGCAGAGTATTGGTCAGGCCCCGGATATGGCCGGAAACGACCGACACGGCTCCGAACTCGCCCATCGCTCTGGCGTTGCAGAGCAATACGCCGTATAGAAGCGCCCACTTGATGTTGGGCAAAGTAATCAGAAAAAAGGTTTGCCAGCCGCTGGCGCCCAAGGACAGAGCGGCCTCTTCTTCTTCGCTGCCCATTTCCTGCATTAACGGGATCAATTCTCTCGCCACAAAGGGAAAGGTGACGAACAGAGTGGCCAGGATGATGCCCGGCACGGCAAAAATGATTTTAATATCATGGGCCGACAGCCACTCGCCCAACCAGCCCTGTGCTCCGAACAAAAGCACAAAAATCAGTCCGGATATGACCGGCGACACCGAAAACGGCAGATCGATCAGTGTCGTCAAGAAGCTTTTACCCGGAAATTCAAAACGGGTGATTGCCCAGGCGGCGGCCACGCCAAAAACTGTATTCAATGGCACTGTCGCCAGTGCAGTCAACAGGGTAAGTTGCATCGCCGATCTGGCTTCCGGTTGAATGAGGGCCGACCAGTAGGCCTGCCAGCCTTTGGAGAAGGCTTCAATCAGAACAATGGCTAACGGCAGACATAAAAACAGAAAAATAAAACCGACGGCAATTGTGGTCAAGACCCATCTGACCCAGTCCGGATCGCGCAGCGCGTGTTGACGGTTTTGCACTGGAATGACATTTGATGAAAAGGTAATCGCATTCATGACGTCGTTCTCCTAAAGCTGCCCGGAGCGTTTTCGCACCCAGTATTGCAGCAAGTTGATCAGCAGTAACAAAATGAAGGAAATAACCAGCAACGTCAGGGCGATTGCGGTGGCGCCGGCGTATTCATATTGTTCCAGCTTGGTGATAATCATCAGCGGCACGATTTCCGATACGTAGGGAAGATTTCCCGCAATGAAAATGACCGAACCGTATTCGCCGATGCCGCGGGCAAACGCCAGGGCGAAGCCGGTGAGCAAGGCCGGAAATACGTTCGGAAAAATGACTTTTAAAAATACCTGAAAACGGGAAGCGCCCAACGTCGAAGCGGCTTCTTCCATGGTCGAGTCGAATTCCTGCAATACCGGTTGCACGGTGCGCACCACAAAAGGTAAAGAGATAAAAATTAATGCGATCACGATGCCGGTCGGATTGTAGGCAACCTTGACACCGAACACGTCCATGATCAATTGGCCGAGAAATCCCGAGGGTTGATAGATCGTCGCCAGCACGATCCCGGCGACCGCTGTCGGCAAGGCAAACGGCAAATCGATCAAGGCGTCGAGGAGCCGTTTGCCGGGAAACGGGTAACGAACAAAGGTCCAGGCGATGATAAACCCAAACAGACTGGCGATGGCCGCGGCGATCAACGAGGTTCCAAAGCTGACCCGGAACGAGGCGAGTACCCGCTTATTGGTGATGACCGCCAGGTATTCGTCCCAACTCAGCAGCAGGCTCTTAAATACCAGTGTACTGAGCGGAATGAGCACCACCAGCCCCAGATAGAACAGGGTAAAGCCCAGGGTAGGGCGAAAGCCCGGCATAATATAACTTTGTCTCATCGTTAAACGCCTCTTTTAAGGTAGTCTTGGTTTTTTTAAGGTTCGTAGATCTGGTCAAAGTTGGCGTTATCGTCGAAATGTTCTTCCTGTACGTTGTCCCAGCCGCCGAATACATCGTCTACTCTAAACCGTTCCAGTTTCGGGAAACGGGCGACATCGGCGGGATCGGCGTATTTAGGCTCGCTCGGGCGATAAAAATGCTTGGCCGCCAGTTTTTGCCCGGCGGGGGAATATAAAAATTGCAGATAGGCTTCCGCCAGATCACGCGTGCCGTGCTTATCGACAATATCGTCAACGATGGTGACCGGCGTTTCCGCGAGGACACTGGTTGGCGGCACGACGATATCGACCTTGCCTTCACCGAGCTCCTTGACAGCCAGATAGGCTTCGTTTTCCCAGGTCAACAGCACGTCGCCGATATCACGTTGCAGAAAGGTCGTGGTGGCGCCTCTGGCGCCGGAATCGAGCACCGGCACGTTTTTGTAAAGCTTCTTCACGAAATCCTTGGCGGCATCCTTGCTGCCGTATTTTTTTTCGGCGAACGCCCAGGCCGCCAGGTAATTATAGCGGGCGCCGCCTGATGTTTTGGGATTCGGCGTAACCACCTGCGTGCCTTCTTTAACCAAATCATCCCAATCCTTGATGCCTTTCGGATTGCCTTTGCGCACCAGAAAGACGATGGTCGAGGTATAGGGGATGTTTTTGTTGGGCAGACGCGATTGCCAGTCCTTGGGCAGCAGCCGGGTTCTTCTGGCAATATTGTCGATGTCGGCAGTAATCGCCAGGGTCAGCACGTCCGCTTCCAGGCCGTCGATCACCGCTCTGGCCTGCTTGCCGGCGCCGCCATGAGATTGTTTGATCTCAACGGTTTCGCCGGTTTTTTCCTTCCAGTATTTGATAAATTCCTGGTTAAATTCCTGATACAGCTCGCGGGTCGGGTCGTAGGACACATTGAGCATGGTTCTGCCTGCGAAAGCGCCGCCGCTGAGCAGTAAAGCCGCGGTCAGCAGTCCTGTTTTCAGTACTGATATGGTATTCATGTGTTCCCTCATTTTAGAAGTAGGTAAAAATGGCCTGTTGCTTAATGGATGCCGTTATATTAGGCGTTACATTAGCTAATGAAAAATGATATATTTAGAATATATTATCTAATTATTAGATAAATATAGGGCTTCAATAATCACTTAAATGCATTGAGCGTGAGCTCCAGATAGAAAAAATCGGTATCATCGGCAAAAGTACCCGGAATTCCGCCGTTGGAAGCGACCATCCTGTTGCGCACAAACGATCCCGTGGTGAAATGCGAATAGCCAACGTTGGTTTTAACATGGGCTATCGGTTCATACTGCATACGGATATCGATCGAGTTGCCGAGGTAATCGCCGGCATTACCGGTTTTATCGCGATTGAAGTCGTTGGCGTTCGAGACGCTGAACAGGTTGTTGAAGCGGTCCTTATCGCTGGCGAGCCAGTACCCACTAAAAGCCGTGTCGAAACTCAGTTTTTTGGTCGGCTTAAATTCCAGCCTGATTTTAGGCACGCTGACATTTTCCATGATCAGATAGTCATCCGCGCTCCAGGGCCTTGCAAAACCGTAGAAACGTTCGAACCGGTTGTTCTTGTGATCGTTCGGATCGCGGTCGCCGCTGGCGTAACCATACTGTGCGCTGATTCTGGGCTGCCAGGAATGATCGAAGGTATAGCCGGCCTCAAAGGTAAAACCCAAAGCGTCCTGAGTCTGGGTCTGTCCAGTCCTTCTGTCATTGCTGCGGCCAAATTGATACATAAGATCAGTATCCCAGTTGATGCCGGTACCGGGTATAAAACCGTAGGCGCGAATGGCGGGCGCGTATATATCCCGGTTGTCTTTGTCTCCCTCGATACCCGTGTCCGATTTTTTTAAGCCCAGAAAGTAAGGCTCCAGGGTGACCCACTCGCTCCATTTGCGCCAGTGCCCGATCGCTCCGTAAAACCATATTTGCTCGGTGGGTTTGTCAGTGTTGTATTTGAGACGATCCAAAGGTTGCAGCGCCAATAAATCGGCGCTCCAGTCGTTTTTGTCCTGGCCAAGTTGCCCCTGAAAACCCTGGAAAGTGTTGGTCGTGTTACGCCATTCATTGCTGGCGATTAAACGTCGATCAAGAAACTCGAAATTAAAACGGCCTGCTTTGATGCTTAACGGCCGGTTATTGCCCAGATCATCCTTGCCCAACGCGTCCTTGAAAAATAATTCGCCATAGGCAGTAATGAATTCGAATTCATTGACATCCCGGTTGTCCTCCTCAAACCGGCTGTTATAACGCCGGGAATCCTGTATTTCGACCGCGAAACGGAAAGGGTCCAGTATTTCTTTAAGGCCCAGATAGGCGCGCGTTTTCAATAAAACCGGCTCATCGACGCCGCCGGCGTAGGGGCGTTTTGCTTTAGGTCCTGCGTCATCCAAAGGGCTGCTGCGGCGAATATCGTCGTCACGATGCTCGTAACGGGTCCGTTGTTGAAAGCCGACATCCAGCCAGGTGATATCTCGGGCCGCGTCGATGCCGGTTTTACTCAAATTGACGATATAGGGTGGCGGCGTCGAAATCCGCTTGGTGCCGTAACTGCCGGCCTCCCTGTAATAGCCATTTTTTTTAGCTTCCTCCTTGGCGATTTCTTCTTTGACTTCCTTTTTTCTGGCCTCGATTTTTGCTTTTTGGCCGGCGTCTTGAGCATTCCCGATGGGCTGAGCCGCACTGTTTTGAAGTTCTGCTGCAGTTTCTGCGGCATGCAGGCTGTTAATGCCGATCAGGCTATGTATTGCTGCCGTTATAAGTAAAAGCTGGTTGGTTTTCATTCTTCCCCCGTAGCAAAGTGACTTCCAGTTGTCCGGTTGCCCTTTGTCAAATCTGCTTGATTTTGATCCTCGGTTTTCCGCTGGATTTAAATTTGTTAGGCCTTGGCTGCATCCGGCCTGATTTTTTCCCGACGTTCGATTTGTACAACCTTGCTGTCGTGAACGGTAATTTCAATCGAACCAAACCTTATGCCCTCGAGCATCCGGATGATTTGGCCGGCGATTTCCGCAGCGCTGTGTTTTGATACCAGGTTACTTTGAATTTCAGTTGCCATGTTCATGCCCTTGCAATAAGTTGCCCTGCTCACCCGCCGTATCATCAAGTCGATTCAACGAATGACCGGTTTGTTGTGTTATGTTGTGTTGAAGCAAATATTAGTTGAGCTAGTTGTTTTAATGAAACGATATAATTAGATGTTTCTATCTCTTTTTTAGATTTAAAGAGTCCGTTTTATTTTTAACAGGAATTCAATGTGAGATCATTATCTTAATATTAGATAGCCGGTTCTAATTTGATCATTACTCATCGCGGCCCTTTATGACTAAAATAGATAAACTCATAAAACCATTCGAATAAGCATTCGATCTGAGCCAACTTCATTCCAGGGTGGGCTAAACGCGCGGCGTTTTCTGTCTGCGAAACGTATTTTTAACTTCAAATCCTCAAAGGATATATCTATGAATTTGGCTTATACATTTTCCGGCTTTGCTGTCGGGCTTTTAGTCGGACTGACCGGCGTGGGCGGAGGCTCTTTGATGACCCCTCTGCTGGTTTTTCTGTTCGGGTTTAAGCCCGCCGTTGCCGTCGGCACCGATCTGCTGTTTGCCGCTATCACCAAAACCGGCGGGGTGTGGGTGCATCACGGCAAGCATAATTCGGTCGACTGGAAAATTGTCAGTTACCTGTCATTGGGGAGTCTGCCTTTTGCCCTCGCCACGCTCTATGTGCTCAAGCATTTAAGTTCGGTCGGCAAGGAGATCAGCGGGGTGATCACCTATTCCCTGGGTATCGCTCTGATATTGACCGCATGTGCCTTATTGATACGGAGTGTATTGCTGCAACTGTCGAAAAAAACCGGACAGATTGATGATGATCATAGTAATGAAGAAAACGCCGCCCGTTTCAAGCGTTTTCATGTGCCTGCCACGATACTGATCGGCGCCGTGCTGGGGGTTTTGGTGACTCTGTCTTCGGTGGGTGCGGGGGCGTTGGGCACCGTGGCGCTGCTGTTTCTTTACCCCAGAATGTCAACAGTGAAAATCGTTGGCACCGACCTTGCTCACGCGATCCCATTGACAGCCGTCGCCGGCTTGGGGCACCTCGGTTTGGGAAATGTCGATGCCGTTCTATTGGGCAGTCTGCTGATTGGTTCCTTGCCAGGAATCTGGATTGGCAGCCATCTGAGCGCGAAAATCCCTGAAAAAGTCCTGCGCCCGATACTGGCGTCGATTTTGTTGCTTATCGGCCTGAAATTTGTCATGCAATAGGATTTAAAATGAAACTTTTAAAAATATCGTTAGTGTTAGTTGTCTGGTTTGCTTTGGGTGTTGCTAATGCTGAAGAAATTCTGCGCATGGCGACGACAACCAGCACCGAAAACTCCGGTTTACTGGCGGTGCTGAATCCTCCCTTCGCTAAACGAAATAATGTCAGGGTTGATGTCATCGCTGTCGGCAGCGGCAAGGCGTTAAAGCTGGGTGAAAACGGCGATGTCGATGTGTTGTTCGTGCATGCCCCAAAGGCCGAAGAAGCCTTTGTTGCGGCGGGTTTCGGCATCGATCGCAAAGCGGTCATGCACAATGATTTTGTGATCGTAGGTCCTTCTTTTGATCCCGAAGGCATTAAATCTTCAGATAACGTGGCAGATGCCATGAAAAAAATCGGCCACGGCAAAACGCCGTTCATTTCCAGAGGGGACGATTCGGGCACGCATAAAAAGGAACTGGAACTGTGGAAAATATCCGGTGTATCGCCTAAGGGCGGCTGGTATCTGTCTACCGGTCAAGCGATGGGCGCCGTATTGCGTATGGCCGATGACAAACAGGCCTATGCCTTGACCGATAGAGGCACTTTTCTGTCCTATCAGGATAAAACGCAACTGGTGATTTTAGCCGAAGGCGGCGAGGACCTGCTAAATCCTTATCATGTCATCGCTGTTAACCCCAAGGGACGTCCTCATATCAGATATGATTTGGCCAGAAAATATATCGACTATGTAACCGGCGGGGAAGGCCAGTCCATCATCGCATCTTTTAAAAAAGACGGGCTTCCATTATTTACGCCCGATGTGATTGAACCGGAAAAATAATATCCGGAAACCGCAGGGTGTACGAAATTTGCAACGAGATTAAAGATGGCTATGGCATGATCGGTATCACCACATCATTGTATAGCACTTGAATTAACGCAAACCTCTCGCTATGATGGCTAACATTGGTAGCTACAACGTTTCGGAACGTTAATATCCGCCTTATAATCCGGTTTTGGCCGATGAATAGACGTTATCGCCATATCGTTTAAAAATTCTGGGCATTGAAACAGTGAGCGAAGAGTACGAGCCGATACATCTGCGTATCAAAAAAGGCCGGGGAGCGGTCAGTAATCGGACAGGCCGTTACGAAGCCGAAACACATGAACCTTTCGACGACGGCTGGGGCAGTATGGAAGACTTGCCCGAGCCTGTACCGACGACCTTGACGGTCGACACAGCCAGAACCATCATCACTTACAACCAGTCGCCGGATGTGCCGTTCGACCGCTCGATCAATCCTTACCGGGGCTGCGAACACGGCTGCTCCTATTGTTTCGCGCGTCCCAGTCATGCTTATTTAGGTCTGTCGCCGGGGCTCGATTTTGAAACCAAACTGTTTTACAAACCCGACGCTGCCGAACGGCTCAGAGTGGAATTGAGCGCCCGCCGCTACCGCCCTGCGCCCATTTCTCTGGGTATCAATACCGATGCCTATCAACCCGTGGAACGAAAACTCGGCTTGACGCGCAGACTTCTTGAAGTTCTGCAGGAAGCGAGGCATCCGGTTTCCATTGTTACCAAATCGTCATTGATCGAACGCGATCTGGACATTCTGGCGGAAATGGCGACACACGGTCTGGCGCAAGTGGCTCTGTCGATCACCACGTTAAAAGCGGATCTGGCGCGCAACATGGAACCCCGCGCCGCCTCACCCCGGCGGCGGCTGCAAACATTGGCAATTCTGGCCGATGCCGGGATACCTGCATCAGTCCTGGTCGCCCCGTTAATTCCGATGCTGAATGACGAGGAACTGGAGGCGGTTCTGGGCGAAGCCCGCAAGGCCGGAGCGCTCGATGCCGGTTATGTGCTGCTGCGCCTGCCGCTGGAACTCAAGGATCAGTTTCAGGAATGGCTTCAAGCCTATGAACCGCTCAAGGCCGGGCGCGTGATGCATCGCATTTTTGATGCCCGTGGCGGCAAGGCCTATGATTCGGCTTTCGGCGTGCGCATGAGCGGGACAGGCGATTATGCGAATATGCTCAAGCAACGGTACCGACTCGCTATGAAAAAATTGGCGTTCCCCGGAACTCCGCCATTCAATTCAAACGAGTTCAGGCCGCCGTCGCTTAACGGCGCCCAGATGGACTTGTTCAACTGAAACAATCACCATAATAAGAGATCTGACTATTTTAAAAAAAATTGATAGATAAACCGGGAAAATCGAGACATTCACCCAAGATTGCGCCAGAGACTGGGCGCTTATAAATCCTCCAGGAGGATTCATGAAGCAAAAATCGAAAATAATAAGCCGGATAGCGGTGGCTATTTGGGCTTTGCAGATTTCAACCGGATCGGTGTGGAGCGCGGACAATCCGGCCGAGCACCATGAAAATCAGCCGGAATGGCAGATCAAGGATTGCGCGACGGCGGAAACGAATCGCGATCCCACGGGAGAAGGTGAGACTTTGCCCCATGAAATTTGTCGCGAACCCCGGCCCTTTTCCGGCCAAGGCCATACTTATGCCAAGTCCGAATGGCTCAATTACAAGAATGACTCTATGCGTGAGTTGGCGATCGAGTCTCTCGGACATCTGGGCTCGAAAAAACAGGCATCGACCATCGCTAAATGGCTCAAGGACGGGAATGATGACATACGCCGTGCGGCAATCGAGATGCTTGGAGAAATGGGGGCGAAAGAACAGGGGCCGGCCATCGCCGAATGGATCAGGGACAAGAACTATCATGTACGCCGGGCAGCGGTCGCGGCGCTCGTAAAGCTGGGCGCGAAAGAGCAGGCTCCGGTCATCGCCAGATGGCTCTGGGACAAAAATGATGACGTACGCCGCGCGGCAATCGATGCGCTTGGAAAGCTGGGTGCGAAAGAACAGGCGCCAGCCATCGCCGGAAAGCTCAAGGATGAAGTTTATTTTGTGCGTCGGCAGGCAATCGAGACGCTAGGAGATCTGGGCGCGAAAGAACAGGCGGCAACTATCGCCGAATGGCTCAGGGACGAGAACTATCATGTGCGCCTGGCAGCGGTCGAGGCGCTCGGAAAGCTGAGCGCGAAAGAGCATGCGCCAGCCATCGCCGAAAAGCTCAAGGAAGAGTATTATTCTGTGCGCCTGGCGGCGGTCGATGCGCTCGTACAACTGGGCGCAAAAGAACAGGCACCTGCCATCGCCGAACGGCTCAAGAACGAGGACTATTATGAGCGCCAGGCGGCGATAGAGGCGCTCGGAAAACTGGACGCAAAAGAACAGGCGCCGGCCATCGCCGAATTGCTCAAGGACGAGAATGATATGGTGCGCCAGGCAGCAGTCGAGGCGCTCGCAAAACTGGGCGCGAAGGATCAGGTGACGTTCATCGTCAAAAGTATCAGGGATGGGAATGATGATATCCGACGCGCGGCCATCAAGAAGCTCGGAGATCTGGGCGCGAAAGAACAGGCGCCGGTCATCACCGAATGGCTCGGAGATGAGGATTATTCTGTGCGCCTGGCGGCGGTCGAAGCGCTCGGAGATTTGAGCGCGAAAGAACAGGCGCCGGCCGTCGCCGAAAAGCTCAAGGACGTGGATTATTCTGTGCGCCTGGCGGCGGTCGAAGCGCTCGTAAAAATGGATGCGAAAGAACAGGCGCCGGCCATCGCCGAACGGCTCAAGGACGAGGATTATTATATGCGCCAGGCGGCGGTCGAAGCGCTCGTAAAATTGGATGCGAAATTACAGGCGCCGGCTATCGCCGAATTGCTCAAGGACAAGAATGCTACTGTGCGCCAGGCAACGGTCGAGGCGCTCGGAAAGCTGGGCGCAAAGAAGCAGGTACCGGCCATCGCCGAGTGGCTTAAGGACGAGACTTTTTATGTACGCCAGGCGGCAGCCGAGGCGCTCGGAATGCTGGACGCGAAGGAACAGGTGCCAGCCATCGCCGAACGGCTAATCGATGAGAATGGGGACGTACGCCGTGCCGCAATCGAGGCGCTCGTAGAGCTGGGCGCGAAAGAACAGATGTCGACCATCGCCGAAATGCTCAAGGACGAAAATGAATCTGTGCGACGCGCGGCTATCGAGGCGCTTGTAAAGCTGGGCGCGAAAGAACAAGAGACAAACATCGCCGTAAGGCTCAGGGACGAGAACTATCCTGTGCGCCTGGCAGCAATCGAAGCTCTCGTAGAACTGGGTGCAAAAGAACAGGTGCCGGACATTGTTGAACGGTTCAAAGATGAAAATGGGGGCGTACGCCACGCAGCAATCGCGGCCCTCGGAGAGTTAGGCGCGAAAGAACAGGCGCCTGCCATCGCCAAGCTGCTCAAGGACGAAAATGAAGATGTGCGTCGGGCGGCGGCCAAGGTGCTATTGAAGTTAGGCGTTACTGACGCGGTTACCCTCGCTATTATTCTTCAAACCCCTTTAAACGAGTTATCCCGCCGCGCGGAAATATGGGCTCTGACCCATGTCTTGGCTGGAGGCGTCGAGAAAGTGGAAACAACGCTGAACAGACTTAACGATTCCTCTTCCAGCCAAGAGACACCCGATCCGGCAACGGTCAACAAGGCGCTGTCCGACTATGTTCTTTTCTGGAGCGATCCTCACGTCAACGCGCCGACGTTACAAAAAGAGATGTCCGCCAACATAGCCCGAATGGTCAAGCAAGCCGAACCGATAAGACTCAACGCACAATTCTTGGCCAAGGTTAGCGAACTGATGCAAGACAATTATCATGAAAATGCCGAGATACTCTACCAGGCACTCACGTCTCATGAAAAAGCCAAGACCATGCTGATGGCGGGCATGGGATTGGCGGGGCATCTGATGTTTTGGATTGTGTTGGTTTTGGCCTATCCTCACAATCGTTCCGTTCAGGCAATCTTTTTTTGGAATCCTTGGGTACGTAAGCTACTTGGATTAGGTTATGTAGGCTTTCTGTTGACCTGGTTGCCGAATTTGCGGTACAGGCTACTCTTGCCATTCAGGGATGTTTTATTGGCTGACGCACGTTTGCACGAATTCGAAGAGGGAGCCTACTTCCGTGAGAGCCAGGTGAAAACACCCGGCAAGAAATTAAGGCCCTTACTCAAAGAACTGGCTTCGCTAAATGGCCAGGTATTGTTGAAAGGTGAATCCGGATTGGGTAAGACCTCTTTCATTCGCCACCACTTGAAGCAATCGCAGCGACCGGCGGTATTTCTTCCCGCTCAGCGTTGCGGGAGGGGCGTTTTGCCAGCCATACAAGCGAAGTTGAAGGGGTATGCGGAGGATAAAAGCTTTCTGCAGAAGCTGATTTATAGAGGGGCGCTGGATGTTTATATCGATGGTCTCAACGAGGCCCCTCTGAAGGTTCGCGCCCAAATTATTCAATTTGCGGAGATTTTTTTCCGCTCCAATCTGTTGCTATGTTCCCAGCCGATAAAATGGGAACCGCCCGCTACGGTTCGCACGCTGGAATTGCAAGCGTTGGATGAAACGCGAATCGAAGCTTTTCTGTCTTCTTACCCGCTCCCAGAGGATATGCGCCAGGGGCAGACGGAATATCTATATCGGCAAAGGTTGAAGAATTTTCTGGCTCGGCATTTTTCGGAGACAGAGAGAGAAGATACCATCCAGCGCATATGCGCCGTGCTTTCTAATCCTCAGAATTTGTCAGTGGTTGCGGAAATGCTTGCGCGAGGGGGGACGCCAGACGTATTGAACTTACAACAACAGTGTTTCGACATGATGGAGCAGGATTATGCCGAGAATAATGCCGGTCAGATTTTTCCGTTGCGCGAGTTCTCCGAGGATGTCTATAGCATTCACAAGCAGAATGAGCGGATGGCGAAATTGTGGGTGGATTGGGCAATCGAACTGGAATATCTCGCGAAACATCGGTTAATGTTTCGTCGGGAGTTGGAGACCAACACCGCTTTGGACAAACGAACGGTTACCCGCTGGTATTTCCGCCACGACAAAATCCAGGATTTTTTCTTGAGCGAGGCGTTTTTCGATTCGCAAGATCGACAAAACGAACACATGGGCAATGCGCGTTTTCGCGGTGTTTATTTCTATCTGGCGCGCCGGCTGCCCTTCGAACAGGCTTTGAACTTGAGGGATCGTTTGACCGAGTATGCCGCCGACAATTCGGACCATACACTCAGCGATCCTTATATTCAAATTCTTAGAATCCGGCCGGATTGGGTTTCAACCGCGGAACTGATGTTATCGCTCAAGCCGTCACTGACACTCCGTGAAGAACAGGTATCGCAAATTGATTAAAGGTCACAATTGCCCGATACGCTACATAAACCAGTCGTTCACGGACATCTTCGGGACTGACGGGAATTGCCCGGATCGTGCCAAAACGATAAAAAATCTTGACATTCCAACATTGGCATAGCTTAGATTTTACAGGCCCAAAGTAATAGCAAAACTGGGCTATAAAAACATATGACTCTTAACTTCAGTTATCAAAACTGACATAACTTTCAGGAAATCCCGATGAATGCCTTCCAAGAAGCGAAGATCAAAACAGCCCATGCCTACAATGCAGCGGCCGATTTATTCGACCATCCCGCCAACACCTTCTGGAATCGATTTGGTAGCAGTACGGTAGAGCGTATGAACCTGCTATCTGGCGAACAGGTACTGGACGTGTGTTCCGGAACGGGCGCTTCGGCATTGCCGGCAGCGATAAAGGTAGGTCCTCACGGAAAAGTGGTCGCTGTCGATCTGGCGGATAAATTGCTATCCGAGGCAAAAATCAAAGCTCGGAAGGAAAATCTAACGAATTTGGAATTTAGGGTGGGCGACATGCTTTCGCTGGGTTATCCCGATGCCAGTTTCGATGCGGTCATCTGCGTTTTCGGCATCTTTTTTGTGCCAGATATGGCCGTAGCGGTAAAGGAGTTATGGCGGCATGTACGACCAGGAGGACGCCTGGCCATCACCACATGGGGGGCGAATTTATTTGAACCGGCCAACAGCCTGTTTTGGCAGGCTGTGCGCGCCGAACGCCCTGAGTTATATAAAGACTTTAATCCCTGGGATCGCATTGCCGATCCTGAAGGGCTCAGTGCCATGCTGGAGGAAGCTGGCTTGCACCACGTCGATATTGTTGCCGAACAGGCCATTCACCCATTAAATGCCCCCGAAGATTGGTGGATGCTGGTGATGGGAAGCGGTTATCGCGGCACTTTGGATCAATTAGAACCTGACCAGTTGCAGAGGGTAAAACAGGTCAATCTATCGCAGTTGAGGGACAAGTCTGTCACCGGTATCGAGGCTAATGTGATTTATGCAGTCGCTCACAAGCCGTTGGCTTAACGGTTTGTGTCTTTGCCTCGATAGCCGCAGATAAAAATTTGCCGAAACTTGGCTTTCCCATCGTGGTAAGCCGGATACTTTGGTCACATATATTTGTACAGGAGGCTTGTACGGGCAACCATAGACCGGAATGTCCGATTATCCAAAGTTTGGCATCAACACATCAATTGACCCAATAGAGCCCTAACGGAATGAACTAATTTTTTTATTATAAATCATACAAATGTCAGAGAACTGAGCGTCTCATGATTCTCTGTTTGATTATTACAATCCATAGCGGTAGACTTGCAAAAACTACAATTCGCTAACACAATGACCAGCCAGCGGTTTTCATGCACATTCATATTAATACTGATAATGGCTCTAACGCCGGTTATGTCTGTGTTTGGCTATTATTCGGGTATGGCGATTCAATTATATGCTGAACCCTCATTTGAACCAGGCATCTCTGCTGCTGATATGACGAATGACACAGGGGATGCAGCATCACAGAATTCCGATCAATGCCATCAACATAATAAGGTTATCAAAGACTGCCAAACAAAGAGCAGTTGCAGCTTTAATTTGTGTGGCTATGGTGGAATAACCGCTCTTTTTGTGTTTCCTGATGCCTACAGCTCAAACCGCTATGGGCAATTGGAAAAGTCTGTTTTCAACTCACTCCCATTCTCTCCCGACCTAAGGCCGCCCATTAGTAGCCTCTGACGATCGTAAAGGTTACTGCCTTTAGTTAATTTATATTGCGGCGGCAGATGCGGACTTATCCCCATCATGCGATTGACCTGTTAGTGCGCATAAGTGCATTCGCACATGCAATGCACCCCGTCAAATAGCTTTAACCGCAGGCAGTGACATCTTAAGTCGACTCAACATAACGCTCCGTTGTTCGGATTTATTATGTATGTGCATGAGGCCATTATGTCGCTACCCATCATTTTCAAGCGTATTGTTTTTACGTACGCTTTGCTTGCCTGCACCATTGCTATTGGTGCAGACCAGACTATTCTAACGCTTCAAGCCGCAATCGAACTGGCCGTCCAGGATAATCCCGATCTGGCGCAAATACAGGCCCGTGCCCAGGCGATGGCGGCTATTCCTTCGCAGGAAGGCGCTTTGCCGGACCCTCAAATCAGTTTTAATGCGATGAATCTGCCGGTGGATACTTTCGACCTCGAGAAGGAAGACATGGCGCAACTGGGATTTGGTATTTCACAAGCCATTCCATTTCCCGGTAAATTGGCATTACGCGAGCAAGCGGCGGCATTTGAAGCGGAGGCGGCCTCACAAAATGTCACCGAGCTGCGCCGGCGATTATTAAGCGAAGTGAAAAAGACCTGGTGGTTGATTTTTTATCTGGATCGCGCACTGCAGATTGTGGATAGCAACTATGCGTTGTTGAAACAGTTTGTGGAAATTGCCAGAACCAAATACGAAGTCGGCGAAGGCCTGCAGCAGGATGTCTTGCTGGCGCAACTGGAATTATCCAAATTACTCGATCAGCAATTGATGCTGAAAGGGTCGCGCCGTAATGCAGCAGCCAGTCTGAATGCCCTGCTGGATAGACCGGCCAACGACGATGTGCGTTTACCGGAACAGGTTGAATTGCAACTGCCCACTCTTTTGTCTGAAAACCTGCTGTATCAGCAGGCCGAAACATCCAGAGCCATTCTGGAAGGCAATAGGCGGGGCATCAATGCCGCGGAGTCGCGTCTGGATTTGGCAAAAAAAGGCTATCTGCCGGATTTTACTGTCGACGCTTCCTACGGAGCTCGAGCTAACACGCCTTCCGGCATCCAGCGCTCAGATATGTTAAGCATGAACCTGAGCATCAATGTGCCTATTTTTGCCGCCCAAAAACAGGCCAAAGCGGTTGATCAGCGTACCAGTGAACTCATGCAGCAGCGATATGCCTTACAGGATGAGTGGAACAGGGTGCGTTCAGAGATTACCCAAGGCTATAACGATTACCGGCGCGCCAAAGATCAGGTTGTCTTGTTTGAAACCGGCATCGTACCGCAGGCAAGACAGACCGTTGCTTCGATGCTGGCGGGTTATCAGGTCAATAAGGTTGACTTCCTTAATTTGGTCCGCAGCCAGATCACTTTGTTCGAATACGAAACCCAATACTGGAAAGCCTTTACCGAGGCCCAGCAAGCGCGGGCACAAACATCGCAAGCTGTGGGCGAGGACGACATTTATGAATAAGCCACTCTTACTCGGAGCCCCCTTCATCCTGGCGCTGGGCTTGGGCGGAGGCTATTGGCTGGGGCAACACCAAAAACAGGAGCCGAACGTTCAACCCGCAGCAGTCAAACAGCCTCTATTTTATCGTAGCCCGATGAATCCCGCAATCACGTCCCCTGTACCGACAAAAGACAGCATGGGCATGGATTATCTGCCGGTTTATGCCGATGCCGACGCCGCCGGAACGGTCAACATCGATGCGGTTACCATGCAGAACATGGGCGTGCGCACGGCTATAGCCAAAAAGACAACACTCTCGCATGTCGTGCGCGCGGTCGGGCGGGTGGCCTATGATGAAGAACGTATCGTGCGCCTCCATCCTAAAACGGAAGGCTGGATCGAAACCCTGCGCGTCAATAAAACAGGGCAATGGGTCAGAAAGAACGACGATCTATTGAGCATTTATTCACCTCACCATGTGGCCAGCCTGCAGGAATATCTGCTGGCGTTAAACGGTTTGAAGATATTGCAAAACAGCCCTATTGAAGACATCCGCCGCGGTGCTGAAGAACTGGCTAAAAGCTCCCGTGAGCGTCTGAAACTGCTGGATGTGCCCGAGCATCAACTGCATGATTTGGAAAATATTGACAGCATCAAGAAAGGCCTGCATATCCATACGCCGGCCGACGGCATCGTCATCAACATAGGGGCTCGCGAAGGTCAATATGTCACACCCGAAACCGAACTTTATATGATTGCCGATTTATCCAAAGTCTGGGTCTATGCCGAAATTTACGAATATGAATTGCCTTGGATTAAAGTCGGTGACGCCGTTGACATGCGATTGGCCGGTGTTCCGGGGCGAATCTTCAAGGGGCATCTGGCATTCATTTATCCTTATGCCGAAGCGAAAACCCGAACCATCAAGGTGCGCCTGGTCTTTGATAACGCGGAATTGTTATTAAAACCCGATATGTTCGCAGACGTGACCATCCATGCCGGTAAGCAAGTCGATGCGGTGGTCATTCCTGCCGAGGCGGTCGTTCGTTCCGGCGCGAAAACCCAGGTTTTCATTGTGCGCGGTTCGGGAAAGTTTGAACCTCGCCCGATCACCACAGGCTTGTCATCCAATGGCGATATTGCAGTGCTTGACGGCGTAAAAGCAGGCGAAGAAGTCGTCACTTCCGCACAATTCCTGATCGACTCCGAATCCAGACTGCATGAAGCCACGGCCAAAATGACGGAACCCTCCACGTCGCAACAGCCGGAGCCGAATCGGTTGATCATGAAGCAAGGGGCGCATCAACATGACTAAATTATTGTATCGTTCTCATCCTTGTGGAAGCGATGTGCTTCCATCGCAAGTTAAGTTATTTGGGAGATTTTAATATGGCTTCATGTTGTGACAATAATTGTGCAATTGAAAAATTGCGCGAAAGACAGCGCGGAACGCTGAAAGCGGTTCTTGCTGTCAATACTGTGATGTTCATTGTTATTGCAGGAGCGGCGTTTTATGGGCGCTCAATAGCCCTGCTCTCAGACAGCTTAGATAATCTTGGCGACGCGTTAACCTATGGCTTGAGCTTGTACGCCGTCTCCCAAGGTGCGGCTACTAAGGGGAAAGTGGCTTTGTTTAAGGGCGGATTGATATTTATCGGGGCTTGTGTGGTTTTGGTACAGATAATTCAACGGCTTATTATCCCTGTATTGCCATCTTACGAAACCATGGGTATTTTCAGTTTGGTAGGTTTGGGTGCAAATTCGCTGTGTTTATTTCTTTTATGGAAACACAGGAACGAAGACATCAACATGAGTTCTGTCTGGGAATGTTCAAGAAACGATATAGCATCAAACCTATCTGTATTCATTGCAGCAGGCGCTGTTTGGTTCTTTGAATCAGGATGGGCAGATATTTTTGTCGCACTCTGTCTGGTCATGTTGCTGCTCAACTCTTCTTTCCGCGTTATCCGTTCCGCGCTTAAAGAATTGAACGGAAGTTAGCCATGACCGATTTCATCATCAACAGCTCATTAAAAGACCGGTTTATGGTGCTGCTGGCCGCGATCATGCTGGCAATCGGCGGAGTTTGGTCATTTAAAAACATGCCGCTGGATGCGATACCGGACTTGTCCGATGTGCAGGTCATTGTCTTTACCGATTATGCCGATCAATCGCCGCAGGTGGTTGAAGACCAGATTACCTATCCCTTAACCACGGCGATGCTGGCCGTGCCTCATGCCAAAGTGGTGCGTGGTTATTCCTTCTTCGGCCTGTCGTTCGTTTATGTCATTTTTGAAGACGGCACCGACATCTACTGGGCGCGGTCGCGAGTGCTGGAATATCTCAATTACGTTAAAGGCCGATTGCCGCAAGGTGTTACGCCGACATTGGGCCCTGATGCCACCGGCGTCGGCTGGATTTATGAATACGCGCTGGTGGATAAAACCGGCAAGCATGATCTGGCTCAGCTGCGATCGATTCAGGACTGGTATTTACGCTACCCGCTACAGACCGTTCCCGGGGTTTCCGAAGTGGCTTCGGTGGGCGGTTACGTCAAGCAGTATCAGGTGGAAGTCGATCCCAATGTTTTGCAAGCCTATCAGATTCCATTATCCACCGTGATCACCGCCATCAAACGTTCCAATAATGATGTTGGCGGCCGCTTGTTCGAAATGGGCGAAACCGAATACATGGTCAGGGGCCTCGGCTATATCAAATCCATCGCCGATATTAAAACCATTCCTGTAGGCGTCGATGCCAATGGTACGCCGATCCGCTTGCAGGATGTCGCGCATATTCAGATGGGCCCCGAACTGCGCCGGGGCATCGTGGAACTGAATGGTGAAGGCGAAGTGGCCGGTGGGGTGGTAATTATGCGCTTCGGCGAAAATGCCCTGGCGACCATTGAAGACGTACGGAAAAAGCTGGATGAACTCAAAAAAGGCTTGCCGGAAGGAGTTGAAATCGTCACCGTTTATGATCGCGGCAATCTGATTGAACGCGCCGTAGATACGCTGAATGAGGCGCTGACTCAGGAACTCATCATTGTTTGCAGCCTGGTCGCGTTGTTTCTGCTGCATCTGCGTTCGTCGCTGGTGATCGTTTTGACCTTGCCGCTGGGCATTCTTATGGCATTCATTGTGATGAAATGGCAAGGCCTGAACGCCAATATCATGTCTCTTGGCGGCATTGCCCTTGCCATTGGCGACATGGTGGATGGGGCTGTGGTGATGGTTGAAAACGCCCACAAACATTTGGCGGCAGCCGCCGAAAGAAAACAGGCCGAACTGACCGAAAAAGAACGCTGGCAGGTCATCGGCGAATCATCCCGGGAAGTGGGCTCCGGCCTTTTTTTCTCGCTGCTGGTCATTACCGTTTCCTTCCTGCCCATTATCTCGATGGAAGCACAGGAAGGCCGTCTGTTCAGTCCATTGGCATTTACCAAAACCTACGCGATGGCGGCGGCGGCGATATTGACCATCACGCTGGTGCCGGTGCTGGTAGGTTATTTTGTCCGCGGCAGGATCATTCCCGAAAAGCAAAACCCGATCAACCGTTTTTTGCACTTGATTCACGCGCCCGTTTTGAAGCTGGCGATGCGCTGGCGAGCGATGACGCTGATAGTGGCCGCGCTATTGATGGCAACTACGCTATACCCCTTGTCAAAAATCGGCAGCGAATTCATGCCGCCTCTGGATGAAGGCGATCTGTTATACATGCCGACGACGTTTCCCGGTATCTCGATCACCAAAGCCAGGGAAGTGTTACAGCAGACCGACAAGTTGCTGAAAACGATTCCCGAAGTGAAGCGGGTGTTTGGCAAGATTGGCCGAGCGGAAACGGCAACCGACGCGGCTCCGCTGATGATGGTGGAAACCACCGTGCAGCTAAAACCCCGGCAGCAATGGCCTGATCCTGACAAAACCACCCGGCAACTGATGGATGAAATGGACAGGGTCATTCATTTTCCCGGCTTGGCCAACACCTGGACCATGCCGATTAAAAATCGTACTGACATGCTGTCTACCGGCATCAAAACGCCGGTCGGCATCAAGGTATCCGGTCCCGATCTGAACGTTTTGCAGTCCCTGTCCCTTGAAATCGAACGGGCGATGAAGACCTTGCCGGAAACGCTGTCTGCCTATGGTGATCGGGCAGTCGGCGGCTATTTTCTGGATTTTGATATCAACCGGGAAGCGGCGGCGCGGTATGGACTGACTATCGGCGATGTCCAGGATGTTATTCAAAGCGCCATTGGCGGCATGAATATCACCGAAACCGTGGAAGGACTGGAACGTTATCCGGTCAATCTGCGCTATCCGCGCGATCTGCGTGACAATCTGGAGGCCTTGCGGCGCGTACTAATCCCTACACCTACCGGCAGCCAGATACCGTTGACGCTGGTGGCCGATATCAAATTCACACGCGGCGCGGATGTGATTAAAACCGAAGATGCCAAACCCAATGCCTGGATCTATGTGGATATCAAGTCATCCGATATCGGCGGTTTTGTTGCTCAGGCCCAAAAAACCCTGGCCGAACGCGTCAAACTCCCCCCCGGTTACACGGTCGCCTGGTCAGGACAGTTCGAATACATGGAACGCGCTGCAGAGCGATTGCAGATGGTCGTGCCGATCACGCTGTTACTGATTTTTATCCTGTTGTACAGCGCTTTCCGCAATGTCACCGAGCCGGCCATCGTCATGCTGGCCATCCCCTTTAGTCTGATCGGCGGAATCTGGCTGGTGTACTGGCTCGAATTCAATCTGTCGATCGGGGTCTATGTCGGTTTTATCGCCCTCGCCGGCACGGCGGCCGAAACGGGAGTCATGGTGCTGAGTTTTATTGATATCGAAATAGCCAAACTGCGGGAACGAAAACAGTCGCACTTGACTGGCGACGAAATCAGGGCCGTTACCGAAGCCGCAACTGCGTTGCGTGTACGGCCGGTAGCGATTACGTCCCTGGCCAACATCGTGGGCTTATTCCCCATTATGTGGTCCACCGGCACCGGCGCCGATATGACTCAGCGCATCGCGGCTCCTGCGATGGGCGGCATGCTGACGGTACTGATATTGAGCCTTTTGGTGTTTCCGGTCATTTACAGTCTGGTGCTGCAGTTTCAGGAACGGCACCAGTCGAGCGAGAGAGGTTAGATCATTTTGAATCATTTATACCTCAGTATCTCCGAAGAACAACAGGATTTCATTCATTAATCCAAAACATGCATGGAGGTAACACTGATAACAAGCGCATATTTTGAAAAAACGATGTCATTTTAACTGTTTTGAATTACTCTGGAGAAAACTCATGAAAACCAAATTATTAATTTCCCTGTTCATTATTTTCGGCCTGGTGGCCGCTTGCGCCGAGAGGAACCCGCATCCGATGGATATGAGCCAAGCCGTGCAAAACGCAAAAACCGAAGCCGACCATGAATCGTTGGCGCAACACTATGAAGAAGCGGCGAAAGAAATGCAGGCTAAAGTCGATGAGCATAAGAGACTTCTTAGCCAATATGAGTCTAAAGGTTATTACTACGGTAGACAGGCGGAAGATTTAAAAGCACATTGCCGAGGGCTGATTAATGCTTATGAAAAAGCCGCCGAGGAAAATCTGGAAATGGCGAAGCTGCATCGCCAGATGTAAGGCTTCTTCACGCATGCCAGGGGATGGGAATGTTGCCATCCCCTGGCGATGATGAGAGAACTCTTGCTAAAAATCCTGGAAGCGGAGCTGGGCAAAGCGAAGAGTTTTAGTCCGCGATAGCCCTTGGGCGTTTTTTCGCAGATTGAGGGGTTTTTACGACTGGACACAGGATGAATCGGGGTCGCCGGCAATGGTTATCGCATACTTTGTCTCAACAACTTACTTGCAGCATTATGAGCAATAATAATACTGCAAGTTGATGACAAGAAAGGAGTTATTTTTTTGCCCTGCTTACCACATAAACGCCTACTAACACTAAAAAAGTCCCTGCCAATTGCGACACTGTTAATCCTTCTCCTAGCAGGAAAAAGGCTAAAATCAAGGTCCCTATGGGCCCAGTGGAGCTAATGATAGATGCAGAACCCGCCCCAATGCGCTGAATCCCGGCATTCATTAAAAATGACGGTAATACCGTTGAAAAAATCGCCATGATAGCCGCCAAGCCATATACGCTGGCGGGCAGGTGCAATAATGGATAACCGCTGTGTCTAATGATGAAATGCAAGCCAGTGATCACACAGGCTACCGTCATGGAATAAGCAGTAAAACGTATCGAGCCGATCCGTTTGATCAACACACCGCTACCGACCATAAAAATAGCAAAGGTCATGGCGCTGGAGGCAACGAACGCGGAACCTAAAAACAATCCCTGTGAATTCGGCTGCAACTTGTTATCTGCGTATACCAAAAGAATTCCGGCATAACTTAATAGCAATGCGAAGGCCTGATGACGATTGATGCCATTCCGGTAATACCCTGCGGTCAATAACACGACAAAAGTTGGATAAAGAAATAAAATCAATCGTTCAAGACCAGCAGAAATGTATGCCAGCCCTTCAAAATCAAGCAAGCTGGACAAATAGTAGCCCAAGAACCCCAATACCGTCACCCACAGCCAGTCTTGTGTTCTCATCCGGTGGCTAATACAGCGGGTTTGTTTTGAAGCTCTGGCGGACCATAGCGCAATAACCAGAAAGAATGGCAAGGAAATCGCCATACGCAGTAACATCAGGGTAATGGCATCAAGGTGCGGGCTGTTACCGTAGGCTAATTTGACCAGGATGGATTTGGCGGAAAAGCCAAACGCAGCCAGTAACACAAACAAACAGCCGGTAATAATCTGCGGGTTTTGTTGTTGTACGGTGAGAGGTGTTGCAGTTTGCACAAGATTCTCCTTTCATAAAAAGTGCGAATCTTGTGGAGGAATAACACCAAAGCAACCGGGACAAGATCCGCAGTTGCTTTGGTGATAAATTTTAAAAAACTAACCCATGACAATGCGGCGGAACGCGAAAATAATATTTCGCAGCCAACGCATAGTGTGTTTTACAGGAAAAAATGTCATAGATGGGTTCATAGTTTGATTCTATGGACAAGCAATTGCATTGTCAATAGGGAATGGGGCATTTAGCACTCAAAAAACAATCGGTAATAGATATGTCACGGGCGAGGAAATTGATCTTACGTCGATCCACGGCAGAAGATTGACCCTATCGAGTTGCGCTAGTCAATTAGCCATATCCTGCCGGCTAAGTTCGTTCGGATCATTATTATCGCGGAACAAATAATCAGGAACCGCTGGTAAATTGCTCAGTCTCAACAAAATACCGGAAACCATTTTCCGGGGCGACTGTCATTGATCAATGAGGAGGGGATATGTCAAATTATCGATATCTTATCATCGGCGGCGGCATGACGGCATATGCCGCGATCCGGGGCATTCGTGCCGTCGATTCGGATGGCACCATAGGCCTGATCTGTGCGGAATCCTATCCCCCTTATAAACGCCCGCCTCTTTCCAAAGGCTTATGGCAGGGAAAGCCGATGGAAAAAATCTGGTATCCGTTAGAAGAACTGATGGTCACGCTGCATATGGGGTGCTACGCGCAAACCCTGGCAGCAGCCGATAAAACCATCATCGATGACCAGGGAAACAGCTACCGCTTCGAGAAATTGCTCATCGCAACCGGAGGAAATCCCGTAAAACTTCCGTTTGGAGGCGATGAGATCATTTATTTCCGCAACCTGGGCGATTATCTGCAACTTCGCGCTCTTAGCGAACAAAAGCAGCGTTTTGCCGTGATCGGCGGCGGTTTCATCGGTTCGGAAATCGCCGCGGCGCTGGCAATGAACGGCAAACACGTGGTGATGCTTTTCCCCGAAGAAGGTATCGGCGCATCCCTGTTTCCACACGGCCTGAATCAGTACCTGAACGACTATTACCGCGCCAAGGGGGTCGAAGTCCGGCCGCGCCAGATGGTCACGGGGCTGGCACGAAAACAGGACCGGCTATTCCTGGATGCCCGGGGCGCCGATGGGACTGGCGAAAGCCGCATCGAAGTGGATGCGGTGGTGGCCGGGATCGGTATCAAGCCCAATGTCTGCCTGCTGGAACAGGCCGGATTGGCTGTCGATAACGGCATCGCCGTGGACGAGTTGCTGCGCACGGAAAACACGGATATTTTCGCGGCCGGCGATGTCGCCCGCTTCTACAACCCCAGTTTAGATACCCTCATGCGGGTGGAACACGAGGACAATGCACTGACCATGGGCAAATGCGCCGGCCGGAACATGGCCGGTGACTCGCTTCCCTATCATCATCTGCCTTATTTTTACTCCGATCTGTTTGAACTGGGCTATGAAGCCGTCGGCAAAACCGATTCCCGCCTGGAAACGATGGAGGATTGGGTCGAGCCCTATAAAAAAGGCGTGATCTATTACCTGCAGCAGAATCGGGTGCGGGGCGTGTTGTTATGGAACGTTTGGGAACGCGTGGATGCGGCTCGCGCACTGATCGCCGAACCGGGTCCGTTCGCCCCGGCAGATCTCAAGGGAAGATTGCTGCCCTGAAAAGGCATGCCAATGAATCGTGATGTTTCCAGCTCATTCGTCACGGCTCAACGGGTTGCTTTGATTCCCCCTTTTTATCTGAGACGCCGGCTTTGCTGCTTTAGAAACGCAGGAGGTTAACCATGGAAACAAGCGCATTTCCGCCGGGCGTCGAGTCTGCCTTGGGTTTCACGCTGCTTGAAGCCCTGTATGGGCGTCGGGCTCGACGCTTCTCGCTCGGCGCCTCCATCCAGGATGGGCCGCTCGCGTTCTCCTCGCATCGCAAACCGCTGCCGCTCAGCGAGCTGGAACAGATGATGGTGCTGACCGCGGCGGCGGGCAACACCGGCTGGCATTACATGATTACGCGACATGCCCGTTACGCACCGCATCTGTCGAACTATTCCGCTGCTGCCGGCGGCAGGACCTTTCCCTCATCGGCGGGTTCTCATACGAGCGAAGTGTTCTTTACCGATGACGACGGCGTCTATTTCTTTGCCACCCGCGATGCGCCCGCACTGGTAGAGCGCGAAGCGGATGAGCCGCTCGACCTGGAAGCCGTCCTTGCAGCCCATAGGAGGCGCATCCGCAAACTGGCGGAGGGTCGTCTTTACATTCCGGCGGAAGAGCCGTTCATGGAGGGGCACAACACGTGGTGCGCGAACCTCCCCGGCAGCACCCTGATCATTCCGGTAGGCGACGTCGCGCAGCACCTGCTCCTGATGCTTTGCTTTCTGGTGCAGAACGGCTACTGTATCTACGACGATGTGAACCGGCAGCCCATTGCCGGGCTGGAGCGTTTTCCCCGGCTTGTCAATACGGACAAGCCTTTCCCGCTCACTTTCATCGAGCAGTATGCGCTGACCGAACTGACGGCGGAACTCTCCATCGCCTGTTTTGCCGGGATGCTGATGCTGCAGGCGATGGGCTTGGGCGGCTGGATGTTCGACGGGATCGACCGGCACGCCGTACTGGGCGCCAGCGGCGACGCAAGAGTGCCTGGGCTGGGTTTTCGCTATGATACCGATGCGCGCTGGTCTATCCCCAATCCAACGGGACTTCCGGGCGTGTATGAAGGCTATTGTCCACCTCATTACGCCGATATGCGCGCGGCCGTGGAAGCCGTCGCCCGGCGGAAATTCGGTCCTGGCGGTCCGTATAATCCGAAAACGCCAGGACCGTGGAAAGAAAGCTCAAAGATACGCGGCAGCGCACAGGTGCATAGCGAAGAATTCAAGGCGTGCGTCGCACTGCAGGCGCAAACTATCTATGACCGTTTCGGCAAATTCCCCGGCACCGTTCCGAGCATCTTCTGTCTGACGTATCTCCAGGTTCATCACCTCGATCTGGAATTCTACGACCATCATTTCAAAACCGGTGCTTATTTGCAAACGCACGCCGAGCACATGGCGCGCTGGCATGGAACTACGGATAAGTAGCTGAAATGTAACGCATAAGACGGGTATTTAAAAAAAACAGTAACATGGCACAGGTTGCCGTTAATTTTGGACGTTTTTTTCCGGCAAAACTGGCAAATGTGCCATGTCCGTTTAACAGTCCTAAACAATGTCGGACGAGCGTTTAATCAAATTTGTTATGATCCACCAACTAAATTTCAAAAACATTGAGATTGCAAAAATGAAAAATACCCCTGCGTGATACATTTCTTCCCAAATGGTTCCTTCTCTAAGATAGGGATTGCCGGGAGACATATTGGCAACCATATGAAATAAAAATAGTGAAGCGATAAAAACAGCGATGCTTATAAAAAACTTTTTTCCGGTTAGAAATAACGGGAAAAACGCCAAAATAGGGCATATCACGATTAACAGGCTAATAGTTGTATTAATTGAAGCGGTTAATAATGGGTTCTGCAACTGCGACAATTTTTCTTTCGTTGCATTGCGTACCTCAATGACTTCATCCTGCAAAAGAGGAGCAATTTTTTGGATTGCTTCTTTTCCCTGTAATGCTATCAGTGCTTTCATTGCGCCAATGCGTATATTAGGCTCTTTAGCTTTTAAAAAATGGATAACAGTTGGAATGGCTTCCTTTGCCTGTAATATTGCGACAGTCTCTAATGTCACTAGGCGCACTTCATGGTCGCTATCTTGCAGAAGAGGAATAATGCTTGGAACCGCTTCTTTTGCCTGCAAATCCTTTAGCAGGGTGACTGCCGTATAGCGCAGCTTTTTATCGCTGTCTTGCAAAAGCGGTATGACATTAGAAATCGCTTCTTTTTTAGGAATCGCTGCGTTTTCTTCTTGTTTTTGCTTCAATAGTTCCAACGCTCGAATGCGCACCTGGTTATCATGATCATGCAAGAGAGCAATAATACGAGGGACTATTTCTTTTTCCTGCAATCGTGATAATGAATTTATCGCTTGAATGCGAATAGAGGCAACGTGGTCATTCAAAAGCGGGAGAATGCCGGTAATAGCGTTTTTTCCATCCAGATCTTCCAGTGCTGATATTGCGTTACTACGCACGTCAGTAACGCTATCTTGTAAAAGGGGAGTAATACCAGGAATTGCTTCTTTTGCCTTGACTCTGCGTAACATGCTTATTGCTGAAGAGCGCACTTTTGAATTGCTATCTTGCAAAAGAAGAATGATTCGAGGGACCGCTTCTTTTGCGTCTAGTTCCTGTAATGCTTGTATGGCGCTCAACCGTACATCGTTATCCTTATCTTTTAAAAGAGAACTAATTCCAGAAATTGCCTCTTTCCCTTGTAAAACGCTCAATACTTCTATTGCTCGAATACGTACGTTGCTATCTTTATCTTTCAAAAGATCCGTAATACTGGAAATCGCCTCTTTTGCCCGCAATTCCGATAATGTGTTCATAGCACCCATGCGCACCGTGCTATCGTCATCTTTCAAGAGAGGAATAATATTTGGGATGGCCTCCTTTGCTTCCAATTGCAATAATGCTTCCATTGTTTTAATACGTACATTGTTATCTTTTTCTTTCAAAAGAGGAAGAATACCGGGAATCGCTTCCTTTGCACGGAATTGCACCAATACATTAATTGCTCTATCCCGTACATTGCTGTCTGTATCTTGTAAAAGAGGAATAATACGGGGAATGGCTTCTTTGGCACCTAATTGCCCCAGGACGTCTAATGCTGCATCGCGTACATAGGGCTCGCTATCTTGCAAAAGAGGAATAATACTGGGAATCGCTTCTTTTTCAGCTAATCGTTGCAACAGTTGTAGTACGTCTGTCCTGCTATTGCTTAAATTTTTGTCGTACTTTTTTGAAGCAGGAGCAATATTGGGAGATGTTTCTTTTTCTTGTAATTGCGCTAATACGGTTATTGTACTGTTGCTTGTCATTCTTGCGCCTGTCATTTTTCCTGCAAAACAGCTCTTTCCAGACCCGGAAGATGGATTAATACAGTTTTCAGCTAGAACACTATAATTTACTAAAAGCAAATTCATGGAAAAAATCAAACAGAGTATTTTTTTCATATTTACATAAGTGAGTTAGTATTAAATATTACGTAGCCTTGTGCCCATCAAGGTTTATCAATCACTTCATCCCTCATCACATCAAATGCGTTGAATGCAATATTCAGGCTGAGTTTCAAGTTGATGATACAAGCAATGGTGGTGCTGGTAAAAATGCAGATCATGATAGCGATTTGGTATTTCACCGCCAACAACGGTTCGCTGCCTCCCAGAATTTGCCCCGTCATCATGCCGGGCAATGATACCAGCCCCATGGTCGCCATACCGGCGATAGTCGGATTGAGCGCGGCTTTGATGGCATTCCGAAAGTACGGGCGCACAGCTTCCCAACGAGTCGCGCCCAGCATCAGAAAGGTCGCGTATTCGTTCTCGTTCTTGCGCAGTTCCGAATAGAAGCGCTCCAATGCGATGACGTTTCCCTGCAAGCAGTTACCGAGGATCATTCCCGCCAAAGGAACGATATAACGGGCATCGTAATAGTGAGTCGGCTGGATGACCAGAATCACCAGATAGGCAGTAGAGAACAGTACGCTGGAAGCAATCGCGGTAAAGGCGGCCAAGGCAAAATAACGCACTTTCAATCCTGCACGGCGCAGAATAGTTAAATCGGCGACTATCAGCATCACCAGTATCCATAAGCCATTGAGCCAGGGATTGTTAAGATCGAACAGTGTTTTCAGATAAATTCCAACCAGCGCTAACTGAATGCTCATGCGCAGGATGCCGATGCCGATATCCCGGTTCAGGCGCAGGCCTATCAGCCGGATTAGCAACCATGGCAGCAAGCAGAGACCATAGAGCAGCGCCATCTGCGGAATTTCAATATCCAGTGTTTCCATGACGCCTTACCTGAGTCAATCGGCCCGCTTCAAGTTCAAAAACAACGCCGCAGCGTTCAATCCACTCAGGGTCGTGAGCGACCGAAAGAACCGTCAGGTTTGAGTCGGAGAAAACATCGAACACCGCTTGTTTACTTTCTTCGTCCAGTGCACTGGTCACTTCGTCCAGCAGATACAGTTTTTTTCCCAATAACAGCCCACGAGCCAGAGCAATACGCTGTTTTTCGCCGCCGGAAATATGGTTGCTGTTTCGGTTTAAAATGCCCTCGGGCAAGCGCAGCCGTTGCAATACCTCACTAAGTTGGGCCGGTGTAGGCGGATGGTCACGATGCGCTTTAAATTGAAAAGGCAGCAGCAAGGCTTTCCGCACGCTTTCGGCACCCAATACAGGCTCTTGTCCTATGTAAGCGGCGCAACTACGAATGGCCTGAACAGATAACGGGCTAAGCGGTTTTTCCTGAAAATATACCGTGCCGAGTGTGAGGGGATGGAGTCCCAGCATGGTTTTCAACACACTGGTTTTACCTGAGCCTGATTTTCCATATAACACCGCCTTTTCTCCAGGAAAGAGAACAAAGCTGATGTTGGAAAGTATCGTTTTTCCATGTGCCGTGACCGATACTTGGGCGAATCGAATGATAGGAGGCATAAGTAAATTAATTATGATGAAAGAGTCGTGTCCGGATTGCAACTCCATTTTTTCCATCAGACAGCATTAGCAGTCCTGCCGTATCAACCGGCTTTTAAAAAGTGCCGGTAAAAGCGTCCAAATTTGCCAGCAGGCTTGGCTATCGCTGCGAGGCGGGAAGCCGAGTAGTCCCCAGAAGCGATAGGGCTGGGCGATTTCACGAAGCGCTGTATGCGTAGTGAAATTGCAAAGCCTCCCGAAATCGCGTCGAGTCATTGCGCAATAAGTTTCATACCCCTTATATGGACTCTTCGATTATTGCAAGCCAAGTTTCCACATTTAATGTCGCCAACAGAGATCATGATTGCTGCCATATATTCGGTCTCTTAGCAGAGGTTTTTTTACCTCAGGACCTTGATGAATCTATCCGCGCACTTTTACCACTACCATGTTGACGGCTTCTTAAGAGCCTAATTCTACTTTGTTAAATTAACAGGGAATTAACACCGACCTAACCTGTTGA
>CAZMRW010000003.1:0-111040 GCA_964568805.1 uncultured Methylococcaceae bacterium
GATGATAGTGTGGCAGGTTGCCATGCGAAAGTAGGGAATTGCCAAGCGCTTAACTCAAAACCCAAGCCTGATGGCTTGGGTTTTTTTTTGCCCAATGATCGGCCCGGAGGACGAATCCGCCTCGATCGGTTAGCCTACGTTTGCTGGTTTTCGGGTAAGTATTTCGATAACATATCACCTATGCTGCCATCAAAGAGTAAATTTTGGGATTTCTGTGCGCCTCTGGCTGGAATTTTATTTACTTTATCTTTTTCGCCTTTTGATTATTATTATCTTGCGCAGCTTGCGCTGCTCTTCCTTTTTGTAAGTTGTTTCAATTTAAAACCTGGCAGGGCATTCCTGAGAGGCTATTTGTTTGGACTCGGGATGTTCGGCTTGGGCGTGTCCTGGGTGTTCATCAGCATTCACGATTTCGGCGGCGCTAATCTTGCCGCATCGATGCTGCTGACCTTCCTATTCATCGGGTTCTGGGCTCTGTTTCCTGCTCTTTCGGCGTTTCTGGTCGTTATTTTCCCTGTAAAAACTGAAACTAACCGTGTTCTGATTTTTCCGATGATCTGGATATTGGTCGAATATATACGCGGTAGCTGGATTCTTAACGGGTTTCCGTGGCTTCAAATGGCATACTCGCAACTGGATAGCCCTTTAGCGGGTTATATTCCGGTCGTCGGCGCTTACGGCAGCGGTTTGATTGCTGCATTGAGTGCGTCGGTTTTGATTATTCTCGTAAAATCCAGAACAAGACCTGCCCTGATGACTGCCGTTCTTGTTGCCGTATGGGGGACGGGACTCTTGTTAAAGTCGATTAAATGGACTCATGAAAACGGCCCTCCCATTCAGGTTTCCTTGATTCAGGGCAATATTTCCCAGGATCAAAAGTGGCGTCCTGAATTCAGGTTATCCACGATGATGCAATATAAGGCAATGACCGAACAACATTGGGATTCAGACGTGATCGTCTGGCCTGAAACGTCCATCCCGGCCTATTTAGAGGAGGTAAAAGAGTCCTTTCTATTGCCACTCAGCAAAGAGGCGAGACAACGGCATACCGATTTAATCGTCAGCGTTCCGGCTCATGGACGCACAGAAGATGAAAAATATAATGCGGTGATTACCTTGGGAAAAGAAGAGGGCATCTATAAAAAAACGCATTTATTGCCTTTCGGCGAGTATCTCCCTTGGCAGCCATTTTCCGGATTTTTATTGAACAGTCTAAAGATCAGGTTAGGCCGTTTTTTATCTGGCGATCGTAATCAACCCCTACTGATAGCAGGGGGGCGATCATTCATCACCATGATATGCTATGAGGATGTTTTTGGCGAGCTGGCTATCAATGGCTTGCCCGACGGCGCCTACCTGGTGAATGTGACCAATGACGGCTGGTTCGGCGATTCGATCGAACCTCATCAGCACATGCAATTAGCCAGAATGCGAGCCATGGAAACAGGGCGCTATTTGATTCGGGCAACGAATACGGGCTTGACGGGAATCGTTGCGCCGGATGGCGATATTATTGATCAGGCACCTTTATTTACGACGACCGTTTTGACCGGGAAAATCACACCGATGGGCGGAATGACGCCCTATGCAATGACAGGAGATGCCCCGATTATTGCGCTTATAGCGAGTCTACTTTGCTTGATCTTTTTGATTGAAAAAGTGAATCTTGAGAACAAATACAAGAAGCAAGAGGGTTTTCTCCAATAACCGGGGACTGCTTTCAATATCTGGACGATGCTGCACTCGCCTGGACGTCATCGAGGTATTCAACTTTGACTCTGGCCAGTCCGCGAATGCCGATTTTTCTTGCGGCGCCTTGGGATAAATCGATTAATCTGTTTTTCTTGAAAGGGCCTCGATCATTGACCAGAACGACGATCGATCGTCCATTTTGCAGATTGGTAACGCGCACTTTGCAAGGCAGAGGCAAGGTTTTATGGGCGGCGGATAATCCTTGCGGCTTGAAGCGGGTACCCATCGAGGTCCTGTTTCCCGACTCTGGACCATACCAGGATGCGATGCCATATTCACGATAACCTGCGGCGGAGGCCATAGGATAATAAGTGTGGCCTTTAACTTTATAAGGCCTGTTATATGCGGCTTTACGACCTGAAGGATTCGTTTGGTGGGCCTTCGAGTTATATTCCAGAGGCGGCTTGATGGGCGCTTTGCTCGCGCAACCGTTAAGAACTCCCGTTAGCAATGCCAGAATTGTCAAATATGCAAATCTCGAATAATACATGGTTATTTGATAACATGATAATGGGTCATGCGTGAAACTTCCTTAATAGATCCTAGATTGTAGCTTAATCAAAATCGATCAGAAATTGAAGTAATATTTAAAGCGAGCCCTTCGGCCAGATCATTAACGATTGCTGATAACAAAAGACGATTAGCCCGTTAACGTGAAATTTCTGACGAATGAATCATAGTGCCGGTTAAGCATATCAAGTAATTGAAGGGGCTTACTTTAACGGCATTTGAATGGCTTGAAACTGGTGCTACGCTGGATGCAAAGGCATATTCCAAAATCAACCGAATTTTAATACGGTGAATTGTCAAATGAACCTGGATTAATAAGCAAATAATTCGGGGAACAAAATAAAAAACCCATAATTTTCAGTTTTTGTCTAAACTTAGCCAGGATATAAACAAAATTAACATGGATTGGCAGTTGTTTTCGAATTTATTGACATTGCTTTAGAGTAGGTCAATTTTCTTGGCATGGTGTCTCTGTCATCACCGTAAAAATTTTCTCGTGACTGGCGGATAACCATTTTGACAATTCTGAACCAAGATTCCACGCTGAATGCCTTAATCAAAAAAAGGGTGATCAATAGTCTAAATCGAGCGCGGTTGATCATTGCCGTGGGCATGTTTTTTATCGTATCTCCTTTAATGGCCGATAAATTCTTTATATCGACAAAGACGGGCGGTCAAGTAGAAAACGTAATCTTTAGAAACGAGGATATCCTGAAATTCGACACTCAGGACCAGTCAGGCGGGGCCAATGGCACCTGGTCAATATTTTTTGACGGTTCCGATGTGGGCTTGGCCGGGCACAGAATCGACGGATTTTATATTGCCGACGATTATCTCTTGTTATCATTTAACGGCAATCCAGAAATAGACATCAATGGACAAAAGGTCCGGGTTAAGGGTTCCGATGTTGTCAAATTCAATTGGGACACGCTGGGCGAAAACGCTACCCAGGGAACTTTCGAATTTTATTTCGATGGATCAGATGTTGGCATCAAAAAAAATATCGATGCGCTTGCCTTGGATATCAATGGAAATCTGATATTAAGCACAAACAGAAAAAATAAATTAGTGAATACCAACGGACAGAAATTTGCTGTCCACAAGCAGGATCTTGTCAAATTTATCGGCACGACAGGTTTGGACACGGTCGGAAGTTTTGAGCCGTTTTTCGATGGGAGCAAAGCCGGACTTAACCGTAACCGGGAAGATGTCAATGGAGTCGATATCGACGGCTCGTATCTTTATTTGGCTACAAAAGGCAATTTTACAGTAAGAGATATCAAGGGGAGAAATGACGATATCCTCCGCTGCGATTTATTGTCCCTGCCTATTGAACGTTGTGATAACCCGGAAATCGTCTTTACAGCTGCGGACTTGGGTCTGGTTGGTGAAAGTCTGCATGGCATACAGGTTGTATCAGCGATCAATGCAGTTGACGATGTATTTGAGGTAGATCAGAACGAATTGCTAACCGGCGTTAATGTATTGAACGATAATGGAAACGGGATTGATACGGACCCTGAAAACGATACGTTAACGGTTACTGAAGTGAAAGATAGTAACGGCAGCATATTAATAGTTGGCTCAGAAAACAACCTGCCCTCCGGAGCGCTTCTCACAGTTAATTCGAATGGTTCAATTGTCTACGATACCAACCATCAATTCGATGATTTAGGGGGATCGGAGCAAGGCCAGGATCATTTTAGCTATCAGGCAGGCGACGGCAACGGCGATTTCGATACAGCTACGGTAACCATAAACATTAACGGAAAGAACGACCCGCCTATCATCAGCGGTCAAAACGCCGTGAGTACTGATGAAGACACCGCCCGCCTGATTGCCTTAACCGACCTCAATGTCAATGACCCGGACAATGCCTATCCAACCGGCTTTACTCTCACCGTGGGCGATGGCGCAAACTATACGCACTCCGGCAACACCATCACTCCTTCGCTCAATTTCACCGGTTCCCTCACGGTGCCGGTCGTGGTCAATGACGGTGCGAGCAACTCTAATACCTTTAATTTAGATGTCACGGTCGCGGTGGTCAACGATGCACCCATCATCAGCGGTCAAAATGCCGTGAGCACGCCGGAAGAAACTGCTCGCGCCATCGCGCTTGCCGATCTCATAGTGAGCGATTCGGACAACACTTATCCCATCGGCTTCACTATCACCGTGGGTGATGGCGCAAACTACACGCGCTCCGGCAACACCATTACGCCTGATCTCAATTTTACCGGCGTGCTCAGCGTTCCGGTCGTGGTCAATGACGGCGCAAGCGACTCAAATACTTTCAGTCTTAATGTCACGGTCGCGGCAATCAACGATGCTCCTGCTATCACCGGCCAAAACGCCGTGAGCACGCCGGAAGACACCGCTCGTGCCATCGTGCTTGACGACCTTATTGTCAGCGATCCGGACAATGCCTATCCTACCGGCTTCACTCTCACCGTGGGCGATGGCGCAAATTACAACCGTTCCGGCAACACTATTACTCCCGTGCTCAACTTTACCGGCGTGCTCGGCATCCCGGTCGTGGTCAACGACGGCGCAAGCGACTCCAACTCCTTCAGTCTTAATGTCACGGTCACGGCGGTCAACGACGCCCCAGTTATCGCCAATCTTGCCGATGACATCCTTGCATATACCCAGGGCGAACCGGCCCGAGTGATTGACCAGAGCAGCGACGCCAGTGCTGCCGATGGCGATTCACCAAATTTCGATACCGGCATGCTCACCGTTTCCCTTCCGGTCGGTATGATCGCCGGCGAAGACCAACTTGGGATCCGTAGCCAAGGTCTCGCCGCCGGCCAGATCGGCGTGAGCGGTGCAAATATCACTTATAACCCCCTCTTGGGCACAGGCGCGGTCAGTATCGGCAGTTTTAGTGGCGGCGGCGCCGGTGGCGGCAATCTTGTCGTCACGTTCAACGTCAGCGCCAACGCCGAGGCGGTGAGCGCGCTGCTGCACAACATCACCTACATCAACAGCAACTCCGTCAACCCTACGGGAACAGAGCGCAAAGCGCGCTTCGTGCTGACGGATGGCGACGGCGGGACAAGTGTTAACAACGATGCCACCATCATGATTGAATTAAACACCCCACCCGTGCTGACAGACGGAGGGGCAAGCCCGAGCTTTACTGAGGACGGCGGCGCAGTCATACTCGATAACGCCCTCATCGTCACCGACAGCAATGATACCCACCTGGAATCGGCCACGGTCACGATCAACAATATCCAAAACGCCGGCGTCGAAGCGCTCGCGGCCACTACAGCAGGGACCGCCATCACCGCGTCCTACGCCGCCCCGACCCTGACTCTGAGCGGCCACGATACGGTAGCTAACTACCAACAGGTGCTGCGTAGCGTCAACTACAACAACACCTCGCAAAACCCCATCGTCACAGATCGCAGTATCAGCTTCGTAGCGAACGACGGCTCAGCTGACAGCAACACCGTCTCCAAGACTTTGATGGTCATCGCGGTGAACGATCAGCCGACGCTGGATGCGACTACCGACCCTGTCGCGATCAACGAGGATGCCTTGCAGCAGACGGTCAACCTCACGGGTATAACTGCAGGCGGCGGCGAATCGCAGCCTTTGCAGGTAACGGTGGCGAGCGACAACACAAGCCTGATCCCGACACCTACCGTTACCTATACGACCCCGAACACGATCGGATCGCTGGCTTACACGCCGGTGGCGAATGCCTTCGGCACCGCGATCGTGACGGTGACGGTGACTGATGGCGGCCTCGACGGTAATCTCGCGACTGCCGGTGACAACGGAATCTTCACCCAGACATTCACGGTAACGGTCAATGCCGTCAACGACGCACCTTCATTCACCCAGGGTCCCGACCAGAACGTTCTCGAAGACGCCACGCCGCCGCCGGTAGTCTGGGCCACGGGGATCTTTGCCGGTCCCAACGAGAGCGGCCAGACGATCAGCTTCATCATCGACAGCAATGACAATCCAACGCTCTTCTCGGCAGGTCCGACTGTTGGTTCCGATGGCACTCTGGCATACACGCTTGCTGCGAACAAGAACGGCGTCGCGCATATTACGCTGCACGCGCAAGACAATGGCGGCACAGCCAACGGCGGAGTCGACTCTTCGGCCGCTCAGTCATTCACCATTACCGTGAACGCGGTCAACGACGCGCCGACCGCTCAGGCAAAAAACTTCAACGCGCAAGCCAACATGAAGATCACCGGCTTGACCGGCATGTTGACCGGCGCGACTGATCCCGACAGCGGCGATGCTGGATATACTGCAACATTCACTGTCGGTACCGTCAGCACGACCACGCCCAGCGGCGGAACGATCAGCAATTTGAACACGTCAACAGGTTCCTTTGACTTCGATCCCCCTCCGGGCGCAACCGGCGATGTCACCTTCACTTATACCGTTTGTGACAGCGGCAACCCATTGCCTTCTGCGTGCAGCGCGCCGGCCACCGTGACGATTAACGTAAGCGGTCCGGTGATCTGGTTTGTCAATCCGGCAGCCGTTGGGAATGGGGATGGCCGGCTGTCCAGTTCGTTCAATAATCTGGCGTCCGCGGCGGCTGTGGATGCCTCCGGTCATCGCATCTTCGTCTATACAGGAACCGCAACCAGCGGCATCAGCCTCAATACGGATGAATGGCTGATCGGGCAGGGCGTAACCGGTGCGGGTTTCGATGCGCTGTTCAGCATTACGCCGGCTACAGGAACGATTCCCCGTCCAAGCATTAACGGGACACGCCCGGTCATTCAGGGCAACGTCGCCATGGCAACCAGCGACGCGGTGCGCGGTCTGAATATCCAGCCCGCCTCCGACACGCAGGGCCTTACTGCCAGCAGCGCAACCGGCCTCACGGTCGGCGAAGCGAGCGTGACTACAGTCAACGCCGCCGCGGTTAATCTGTCCAGCTCGGGCGGTACGATTAACCTGACATCCGTCTCAGCGAATGGCGGCTCGAACGGCATCGTGCTGAATAATGTTACGGGTAGTTTCACAGTCACCGGAACCGACACGACAGCTGGGTCAGGCGGAACTATTCAGAATGTGACGGGGACAGGCATTGCTCTCACCAACGCCAGTAATGTCAGCCTCTCGAACATGAACGTCCAGACTAGCGGCGATGACGGGATCAACGGTGCGAATGTCAACGGCATCACTCTTGCCGGCGTTTCGGTTATCAACAACGGCAACTCGACGACTGACGAAGGTATCGAACTGACCAATCCGGCAGGTGCGATAATCCTTACCAATACCACCGCCACCGGCAACGCCCATAACAATGTCTGGATAGACGATGCCGATAACAGCGGCGGCAACAGTTCGCTTGCGGTCACTGGCGGCTCGTATGGCAATCATGTCGTGGCCAACGGTAATGCCAACCATGGCATGCTGGTCACGATTCGAGGCACTGCAACGCTCGGCGCTTCCACGATATCCGGAGCGACCTTTGAGAATAATAGAGTGATCGGCTTGCAGGTGACAGCCGGCGATACGGCTAGCATCAGCGATTTCACGGTGACCGGCAGCACCTTCAGGGATACCGGCACCGGCAATAGTCAGGAGATATCGATGGATTTTGCCAAGGCGCAGCAGTCGAATATGACGGTCAAAGTCCTTAGCAATACCGTCACAGGACACAACAGCCATGGCATGAATTTCTTTACTGCCGCCGGTGCCGGCACGACGGGAAACTATAACGCCCGTATCGAGGGTAACATCATCGGCAGTGCCGGTACGATCAACTCCGGTTCCGCCATCGGCAATTGCATGCGTATCAATATCAACGGCGATGCCGATGCGTCGGTATTGGTGAATAATAATACTCTCCGCCAATGTCCTAACGGCCGCGGCATCGAAGCGATCGGCCGCAACGGCACCGGAGGGCTGGACATTACCATCACCAATAACGACATAAACCCGCAAGACACTTCTGGATTTCCTTTGGCGGCGATTTTTGCTCAATCCAATACTTTAACTATCGGCAATACTGTTCGTGCCGATATTAGAGGCAATACGGTTCCTGCATCAAGTGACGTGACCGATTTGCTTACTACCTACATTGCACTGGTCGAGACAAATACGTCAACGTGTGAACTGATCGATTCGTCGCCGGCAAGCGCTAATGCAACAGCTCAACTCACAAGTACAAACACAGGTTCTGCAAGTGCCAGCGCGGGTTGTGCATTGATCGCCGGACCCATTACCACTCCGCCTTAGGCAAAACGGCTCCAAAGCAGAGTGAATATTCATGATAGACTATTTGAGGAGGAGTAAACCATGGCTGAACCCTTTTTAGGTGAAATCCGTGTGATGAGTTTTGGCTTTGCGCCAAAAGGCTGGGCGCTCTGTAATGGGCAGTTGTTACCCATCAATCAGAATCAAGCATTGTTTGCATTGCTGGGCACCACTTTCGGCGGGGACGGGCGTACCAATTTCGCGCTACCCAATTTTCAGGGCTGTACCCCAATCCATGTTGGCGGCGGTCACATACTCGGCGAGAAGGGAGGGGAACAGAATCATACGCTGACTGTTTCGGAGATGCCGGTTCATACCCATGTGTTGAATGCAACATCCAATACCGGGACGGTAACCGTGCCGCCGGGCAATCTTCTGGCAACCTCGAATATACCCGCCTATCATGCCCCGGACAACAACCTCACCGCAATGAACTCTGCGAGTGTCGCCAACACCGGAGGTTCGCAGGCGCATTTAAACATGCAGCCTTTTTTAAGCTTGAATTTTTCTATCGCCTTGCAGGGCATCTTTCCTTCACCCAACTAAAATATAGGAGATACATCATGGCGCAACCTTATGTCGGTGAAATTCGCATGTTTGCGGGTAATTTTGCTCCGGCGGGCTGGATGTTCTGCGAGGGACAACTTTTGCCAATTTCCGAGAACGAAACGTTGTTTCAACTGATCGGCACGACTTACGGCGGCGACGGGCAGAATACGTTCGCCTTGCCGGATATGCGAGGGCGTATTCCGATTCATTTCGGCGGCTTCAATCTTGCCGAAACCGGCGGAGCCGAGGAAGTCACGCTTACAGTTAATCAAATCCCACACCATTCCCATCCGTTGATGGCATCGACATCAGTCGCTACCGACGTCAATCCCGGCGGACGAATCCCGGCGCAAACATCGACATTTGACTTCTATCAGAGTAGCCCAGGAGCTTCCGCGATGGCGCCGCAATCGATTTCGTCGATAGGCGGCAGCCAGCCGCACTCGAATTTCCAGCCTTATCTGTGTATTAACTTTATCATTTCGCTGTTCGGGATTTTCCCGTCACAAGCCTAGGAGTAGAAACATGGCCGATCCTTTTGTTGCTGAAATCAGAATTTTTCCGTTCAACTTCGCCCCGAAGGGTTGGGCTTGGTGCGATGGACAGCTTTTGCCGCTATCACAGAACACAGCGCTTTTCTCTCTCCTAGGTACGACTTACGGGGGGGACGGCAAGTCCAACTTTGCGCTTCCCGATCTTAGAGGTCGGGCGCCCATGCACCCCGGCCAGGGGCCGGGATTGTCCCTGCACGATTTGGGTGAAAGTGCTGGCAGCGAAACCGTGACATTGCTCGAATCGGAAACACCGATGCATTCGCATGCCTTAACGGCGCAAGGCGCACCTGCAGATACGCCGTTGCCGACTGACACTGCTTTTGCGCGGGTTATCGGCGCCACTCCGTACTTGCCGCCTTCAGGCGCTCCGGTGGCACCCATGGCAAATCAGGCGTTGACTCCCGCTGGCGGCAGTCAGCCCCACAACAACATGCAGCCCTACCTGACCAGCTATTTTTGCATTGCGCTGCAAGGCGTGTATCCTCCACGGAGCTAATGTGGTCTCCGGATATCGGACTTTGATAAAACTATTGCTTGGTTGGAAATCGATAGAATGATTTTTGTATATATATGCAGGACATGACCCTGTAGCATACAAACAAGTGATCGCTGCCGACAGCATTGAGATTTGATATGAATATCAGTTTTCGACCTATCGTTACGAGCGACCGCGACTTTCTATACGCGGTCTATGCCAGCATCCGCGCTGACGAACTGGCGCAGGTAAATTGGGATGAGGATCAAAAAGCCGCATTCCTGGAAATGCAGTTTTCAGCTCAGCATCGCTATTATATCGATAGCTATAGAGATACGGATTTTCTGATCGTGTTACTCGATCAATGCCAGGTTGGCCGATTATACATTGCCCGTTGGCCATCCGAAATTCGTATAGTCGATCTTGCTCTTTTGCCTGCATACAGAAATAGAGGCATCGGAACTCGCATACTTCAGGGTATTCTGGATGAAGCCGATACCGCAGGCAAGCCGGTTCGCATCCATGTAGAGCGCTATAATCCGGCTATGGTGCTTTACTGTCGTTTGGGATTTACCCAGATCGGCGAACATGGCGTATATGTGCTGATGGAGCGAATGTCTATGCAGCTTGAAATAATGTAATCCTGTCTCGGCTATTCGTTAAATCTAATGAATTCCGTAATACTTTTCTATTAGAGTCCTGTTAACCATGCTTGAAACCTTGACTAAAGACACCTGGGACAAATATCTCAATCAAACTTTTCAAATAGAAATCGCTGAAGGGCAAGCCCTGCCGCTGATTTTGGATGAGGTGTCAGGCTACGGCCGGAGTAGTGATGCATCCCGAGAAGCATATTCATTGCTATTTCATGGACCTCTTCAGCCGATTCTTCCTCAACGCATATACCGGATGGTCAATCAGCTGATGGGCGAGATGGACATTTTTCTGGTGCCTATCGGAATGGACAACGTCGGCATGCGCTATGAAGCGATATTTTCATGAGGATTTTTAAATGATTTTGCATGGGATCATCGGTCCTATGCGTCACTTGTTTGATTAAGTCCACAACCCTGGCAGGTTATTGTCGGAACATTTCCGGATGGTTTAACAAAGTTGAACCATCCGGCGCCCAGTTCCCTTCAATATTTAGCGCATCAGGGACGCATCAGATATGACTATGCTGACATCAAAGCCATAGATCATCCTCAATTTGTTCACTCATAGAATTTAACCGTTGAGACGTTCAGAATGAACGGATGGCAACTTATTGATTGCCTTTGATGTCAATTTTCCGAACCACGGAATAAACGATCCGTTCGACGCATCCTTGCGGATACTTGCCATAAGCAGGAATCTGTTATGCTTTGACTATCCATTTGCCTGAGTCACTATGTCAACAGAAACGGTTATAGCCATTCAACAGCTGAGTAAAAGCTACCGGGAGTCCGGGCAGCGGCATGAGATTTTCAGAGACCTGAATCTGCAAGTGAAACGCGGCGAATTTATCGTACTGCTTGGCCGCAGCGGATCAGGTAAGTCGACTTTGTTAAATCTGGTTAGCGGCATTGATCAGCCTGATAGCGGTGAAATTGTCATTAACGGCATTCAATTAACCGGACTATCCGAGCATGATCGCACCCTGTTTCGCCGGCATCATATCGGTTTTGTGTTCCAGGCCTATAACCTGATTTCAACGTTGACGGTTGGCGAAAACCTGTTGTTGCCACTGGAGTTGATCGGGCGCAGGGGGCGCCGTGAACAGGATAAAGTTGCCGAATTATTGGCGAGACTCGAGCTCGCGGATCGCTTTGACGCCTATCCCGACCGCTTATCCGGTGGTGAACAGCAGCGGGTTGCAATTGCCCGCGCGCTGATTCATGATGCTGATGTCATCCTTGCCGATGAACCGACCGGCAATCTGGATCTGGAAACAGGACAACAGGTTTTGGCATTGTTCGATTCGTTGGTTAAAAGTGCAGGCAAGACGCTGATCATGGTGACCCATAGCCCTGAAGTAGTTGGTAAGGCCGACAGGATTCTGTCAATCCGCAACAAGTCATTGGATATCGCCAGGGATGGCGAGTATGCCGCAAGCCAGTCGGGAACTGGTGCGGCGATCGCCAGGGATGGTGAGTATGCCGCGAGCCAGTCGGGAACTGGCGCAGCGGTTGAGGATTAATGGATGAGCTCTGTCTTGAATCGCGCCAGCCGTAACTTTTTATGGCGACACCCTTGGCAGCTGGCCCTGGCGGTTCTGGGCATCGCGCTGGGCGTTGCGGTGGTGATTGCGATCGATCTGGCGATGGAAAGTTCGCTCGAGGCGTTTGGCCAGGCCAGCAAGGCTTTTTCCGGCGCCGCCACTTACCGGATTGTTGCCCGGGACGGCGGCCTTGATGAAAAACTGTATCGACGTCTACGAGTTGAGCAGGGCGTGCAACATTTGTCGCCTCTGGTGAAAGGCTATGTTCACCTGTCGAAACAGAACGATTCGGTTTTCAACCTGATCGGCATCGATCCCTTCATTGAAAAATCATTTCAATCGGTCTGGCAATCACAGGACAGTAAAAACAATTCGGATTCCTGGATAAGCCGTCTGGTCGCCGAGCCCAATACCGCGCTGATCAGCAAACAAACGGCAGCTCGATTGGGATTGAAAGTCGATGATGAATTAACGGTCGAGACCGGACAATGTGCGCAACACTTGAAAATCATCGGCTTATTGTCTCCGAATAATGTTGTCTCGGAACAATTGATATCGGAGTTGATCATTACCGATATCGCCACGGCTCAGGAAGTGCTGGGTGCTTTTGGCTGGCTGAGTTTCATCGATGTGTTGTCGGATCAACATGACTCCGAACGCATGGCTAAGATCCGGAAGTCATTGCCGGGCGATGTTCAGTTAGTCTCGGTTGAAAGCCAGTCGCAAGCCATACGGGAAATGACCCGGGCATTTTCAATCAATTTAAAAGCGATGGGCTTGCTGTCACTTCTGGTAGGCATATTTCTGATCTATAACACCATGACGTTTCTGGTTCTGCAGCGCCGACGATTGATTGGCAGCTTGCGCTCGATAGGGGTTACCCGGAGCCAGATTTTTAAATTGATTCTTGGAGAAGCCGTGCTGCTGGCGACACTCGGCATCCTGATCGGCATCGCGTTGGGTATCGTGCTTGGACAGGGTTTGCTAATCCTGATTTCAGGTACGATAAATACCATCTATTTCCGAATCGATGCGGCTACCTTGATGATTACGCCCTTGCAATTGGGAAAGGGGGCCTTGTTGGGAATGGCCGCGACCTTGCTGGCTGTGCTGCCGCCCGCCTTCGAAGCGACGCGTATTTCCCCCATTACGGTATTGATCAGATCACAGTTGGAATCGGGCGTACGCCGGGTCATTAAAACCGCTAACTGGATCAGTTGTGTGTTTGTTTTCAGCGGAGTCGTGCTGGCTTATGTCTCCGGCACAAGCATCGTTATGGGACTGGCCAGCATTTTTCTGCTCCTTTTTGGATTTGCGATGATCACGCCTGTATTGACGTTGATGTTGATGAAATTGCTTGAACGTTTATTCGGACGATTTTCAGGCGTGTTGCTTCGTTTGCCGCCGCGGATGGTTTCGGCTGAGATCAGCCGGACCGGAATCGCTATTGCTGCGTTAATGATTGCCGTTGCCGCGACGATAGGCATGGATCTCATGATAGGCAGCTTTCGCCAGACTGTTGCCGATTGGCTGCAAACCACGCTTCGAGCCGATCTGTATATCTCACTGCCGGGGGAAAAAATGCCGGGTTTAAGGGCGGCGGACGATCATCGCTTAAAGACCAAAGTGGTCGGCCTTCCTGGCGTCAGCATGTTGAGCAGCGTCTTGCATACCCGGATGGTAGCAGACGGGGAAATGATTAAAACATCGGTGTTTGAGCTGAACGAGAAATCCAAAAAAGGCTTTGTCTTTAAGCATAAGATATCCAAAGAACTCTGGAGCCGGTTTGAACGGGAGCAGACGGTCATCGTCACCGAACCCTATGCGTATCACCATGGAGTCAAAGTCGGCATGAAAATGATGTTGCAGACCGACCAAGGCAATCAATCCTTTGAAATTATCGGTATTTATGCCGATTACAGCGGCGACCAGGGGCATTTGGCGATGAGCCGACAGAACTACAGCCGATATTGGCCCGATTTGGGCTATTCCGGCATCGGCATTTATGTCAAAGACGGCGCTGACATCAACAGATTGGAAAATCAGCTCAACCAGCTCATCGGTATGCAGCAATCGGTCAAATCCAACCGGGCGCTGTATCAAGCCTCGATGGAGCTGTTTGAACAGACCTTTACCGTCACGGAAACATTACGCTGGTTATCGGCGCTGATTGCCTTTGTCGGGGTGTTCAGCGCGCTGATGGCGATCCAGTTTGAACGAACGCGCGAACTGGGCATCCTTCGCGCCATCGGCGTCACCCCCGGGCAGTTGTCTGTTCTGATCATCGGCGAAACCGGCTTGATGGGGCTGGTTGCCGGACTCATTGCCATTCCGGTCGGTTATATCGTCGCTTACTTGTTGATTTTTGTGATTTACCAGCGTTCATTCGGCTGGACGATGGCGTTTTATTTTGATTCCGCGGTGATTTTCCAGGGTCTGGCATTGGCGTTGATTGCGGCAACGCTTGCCGGCATCTTGCCGGCACTAAAAATGACGAAAACCCGGCCCGCAGAGTCGGTGCGTCTGGAATGAAAGTCCGGCGGATTTTACTTGGATTGTCCATCGTGCTGGTTATGTCAGCGGCGATTGTTTTATGGCGCTTTTCGATTTTTCCCTCCGACATCGAACCGGTAGCCGATCGCTCATTCAGCAATACAGCGGTCCAAAAGGATAAAACATTCAGCGATCTGTTATCGGAAGATGATGCGGATTTTGCCCGGGCCTTGACTCCCCGAAAATTCTCATTTCCGTTCGATCATGGCGCGCATAATGATTACCGGACCGAATGGTGGTACTTCACCGGCAATCTGGAAAATCCTGATGGCCGGAAATTCGGTTATGAACTGACTTTTTTCCGTTATGCACTCTCGGCAAAAAAACAAACTTCCCGCTCGGCTTGGCGAAATAATCAACTGTATATGGCTCATTTGACCTTGACCGATGTCAAAGAGGATCGCTTTTATACGGACGAACGTTTCGGCCGAGCGGGCAATGATCTGTCCGGTACAAGCAATAACAAGTACCAGGTTTGGCTGTATGACTGGTCGGCAAGAACAGAAGGCGAGGCGGATTTTCCGTTGCGCCTGCAAGCCAAAAGCGATCAGGTCGCCATCGATCTGCTGTTGAATACGCAAAAGAATCCGGTATTACAGGGTGATCAGGGCCTCAGCCGGAAAAGCGACGAACCCGGCAATGCCTCCTATTATTACTCCTATAGCCGCTTGCCGACCCGGGGTGTTCTCAACATTGCCGGCAGGGCTCATGTTGTCGCTGGCAATAGCTGGATGGACAGGGAATGGAGCACCAGTTCCCTGTCAAAGGAACAACGCGGCTGGGACTGGTTCGCCTTGCAGTTTTCCGATAACAGCGAATTGATGTTTTATCGATTAAGGCGCAATGATGGTCAGCAGGACAACAACAGCGCCGGGTCTGTCGTTCTGGCTGACGGCACAAAAGTGCCGTTGACAGTGCAGGACGTTACGATAAAATCACTCGATACCTGGCGCAGTCCTTATTCCGGGGTTAACTATCCGTCGCAATGGCATTTATCCGTGCCCAGCCAGAAACTTGCGGTTGATATCGTTCCGCTGATCAACGATCAGGAACTCAATGTCAGCTACCGGTATTGGGAAGGCGCCGTCAGCGTTAACGGCACCAAAAACGGCAAGGCGATTTCAGGGCAGGGTTATGTTGAATTGACCGGGTATTAAGAGTCTTTATTTTTTGATGTGCCATTTTTTATGAGAAATCCTGACGAAGTTTTTGCCGCCTTGTCGAAGTCGGCGTTCCGCAGCCGGTTTCACCTGCAAGGAAAGGATATTGACTATTTGCAGGCCAAAGGTCTGCCGACGATTCTCGATCATGCCGGAGATTTTGTCGCCAAGCGGCTTGCGGCCGCGGAACCGGTAAATGACGGCAAGCAGACGCCGTTTCGGGGGCATCCGGTCTTCGTTGCGCAACATGCGACCGCCTGCTGCTGCCGGAGTTGCCTGCAGCAATGGCATCGGATACCGAAAGGCCGCGCGCTGACCGAAGATGAACAAAACTATATTGTCCAGTTGCTTGAACGGTGGCTAAACAACGAGATGGACAGGGGTAATCATAGTTGATCCTGAAAGATAATAACCAGGATAATTAAAACGTGAAGATACGGAGGGTTGGATGAAAAAGATACTGATCACCGGCGCCACCGGTCAAGTCGGCGTGGAGTTGACGCAGGTTTTGCGTAGCAAATACGGCACGAACAATGTGATCGCAACAGGACATAATAGGCATCCCGCTGATGAAATAGCGGAGTCCGGTCCTTATTGTCATCTTGATGTCAGGGACCAAGCCGAGCTTAATCGTATCGTCGACTATTATCAGTGCACAGCGATTTTTCATCTGGCCGCGCTGCTGTCCGCCGTCGCTGAAGAAAAGCCTCAGGAAGCCTGGGACATCAATATTAACGGTTTGATCAATGTTCTGGAGACCGCCAGGATGCACCGGTGTGCGCTGTTTTTTCCCAGTTCCATCGGGGCTTTCGGACCGGATACACCCGCCGTGAACACGCCTCAGGACACCATTCAGCGGCCCGTTACGATATACGGGATCACCAAGCTGTCGGGCGAACTGCTCTGCGATTATTATTATCATCGTTATGGCGTCGATACGCGCGGTTTGCGCTATCCGGGTCTGATTTCCAGCAGCGCCTTGCCGGGCGGCGGTACCACCGATTACGCTGTCGATATTTTTTACGCGGCAGTAAGAAACCGGCATTATGATTGTTTTCTGCGAGCCGATACCCAATTGGATATGATGTATATGCCCGATGCGATAGCCGCCGCTATTCAGCTCATGGAGGCGGACAGTGCCCGGCTAAGGCATCGTAACGCCTTTAATGTCACCGCGATGAGTTTTACGCCTGCGCAACTGGCGGAAGCCATACAAAAACACATCCCCGGATTCACTATCAGCTACCGAATCGATCCGGTAAGGCAGGCGATAGCCGATTCCTGGCCCCGGTGCATGGACGATAGCGCTGCTCGTGAAGAGTGGGACTGGCAAGCCGGTTTTGATCTGGCTGCAATGGTCAAGGACATGCTGGAAAAAATAACACTCAAACTGAGCAAAACATAACGGGAGGCGCTGATGTCGCTGAAAAAAATAGAACAACTGCTCAACGCCAAATTAATCCAACAGCAACAACAGGGCACAAGCAAGGGTCACGAGAAAATCATTACCGCCTGTAAGCCTGCACAAGATGGTTATGGGCCGCGCTATTATCTCGAAGGCTACGGTGAGAGCACGTTCCTGCGCATGAATTCAAATTCCTATTTGGGATTGTCGCTGCATCCCCAGGTGATCAAGGCTGAAGCCGAAGCAGTGGAAAAATTCGGGACCGGACCGGGAGCGGTCCGATTTATCAGCGGCACTTATTCGCCGCATAAGGAGCTGGAAAAAAGACTGGCAGCATTTCACGGACGCGAATCGGCGATGATTTTCAGTGCCGCCTATGCGACGATGCTCGGCGTGCTGCCCCAGTTTATTTCGGAAGACACCCTGGTTGTCAGCGATGCGTTCAATCACAACTGTATTATCAACGCGATCCGTTTAGCTCATCCGGCCAGGAAGTCTGTGTACGAACATGCCGATTTCGATGCGCTGGATAAACTTCTTGCGGCGAATAGAAGGCAATTCAGACGTGTGTGCGTCGTGACGGACGGCATATTCAGCATGCGCGGCGATTATGCGCCGCTTGACCGGATCAATGCCATCTGCAGGCATTACGAACCTGATTATGACGAAGGAATATTGACCATCGTCGATGATTCTCACGGTGTCGGAGCCTTCGGCAGGAGCGGACGCGGCACCGAAGAAGCGGTAAACAGCAAGGCGGACATACTGGTTGCAACCTTGGGCAAGTCTCTCGGCGTAAACGGCGGTTATGTCGTAAGCGATTCGGTAGCGATAGACTATTTACGGGAAACAGCGCCGCTCTATATTTATTCGAATCCCATTACCCCCGCCGAAGCGGCGGCAGCGTTAGCCGCCCTGAATATTCTCGATAGCGATGAAGGAATGCAGTTGCTCGAAAAACTGCGAAGCTTCAGTGTTTATCTGCGGGCAGGACTGGAACGATTGGGATTTGAAACCTTACCCGGAGAACATCCTATCGTGCCGGTTTTTATCAGGGATACCGAGAAAACTGCGGCGCTGGTGTCTCATTTATTAAATCAGCGTATTCTGGTGACCGGCTTGAATTATCCGGTAGTTCCCAAAGGCGAGCAGGAAATCAGATTACAGGTATCTGCAGATCACACCGAAAAAGATATTGATTATTTATTGTCCAAAATGGCCGAATTCAAGCAGTAGGCAATTTATATCGGAGGTACTGCACTATGCGGCTCATTTTATTTGCCAACTAAAAATCAAGACATTTTGTCCGCTCCTAAAATACTTTGCTAAACTTGACGTTACAGCTCAATTACGGCAGGCATTTCAATTCAGCCAGAAACGGCAGTTATAGTAACCTTTACTGTCGCTAATTCAAGAGGCTGCAGAGTGCGGTACTTGCAGTTGTCTACCGACACGGTGTTTAAACTAATCACATTTTCAGTACAAGGAAACAGATCATCATGGCGCGTACATTTTTATTAAGCACCATTAAAAAATGGGCTACGGAATTGCAAGCTAAAGATTTAGCCGATAAAAGCAAACCTGTTGCAGGACCATCGCTGACCCGGCGAGAATTTGTGGCTGGCTTGGGCGCGATGGGGATGCTCTCCCTGTTGCCGAAATGGTCAAAAGCCGCGGTTTCACCGCGGATTGCCATCGTCGGCGGTGGTATCGCCGGGCTCAGTTGCGCGCTGGCGCTCTATGATCGAGGCATTAATGCAACCGTTTATGAAGCATCTCATCGTGTTGGCGGACGCATGTTTTCAAAAACAGGCTATTGGGACGAAGGGCAGGTCAGCGAATGGTGCGGCGAACTGATCGATTCGAACCATCAAACAATTCTCAAGTTAGCCCGCCGTTTCAATCTCCCTGTCGACGATTTATTAGCCAGCCAGCCGGAACATTCAGAGGAAACCTATTATTTTTTCGGCAACCATTATTCCTACACGGAAGCCAAAGCGGATTTCGCCGAGGTTTTCAATAGTCTTAAAGACGATCTTCAGGCAGCGGGTTATCCCACCCGTTATGATGCATATACATCGGCCGGTCAGGCACTGGATAATATGTCCATCTATGACTGGATAGAAACCCGCATACCCGGAGGCCACGCGTCGCCCTTCGGACAACTGCTCGATGTCGCTTACAATATTGAATACGGTGCGGAAACTACTGATCAATCCGCCCTGAATCTGATTTACCTGCTGGCATACCAGCCCAATTCCGCTGCTAACGCCAACGCATTCAACGTCTTTGGCGTCTCCGATGAACGCTACCATATTCGCGGCGGCAATCAGCTCTTACCGGAAGCGATTAAGAGCCATCTGGGCGATGCCTGGTTTCATTTTGGCGCGAAATTGACAAAAATTTCGAGGATGGATGATCAGCGCTATCGCCTAAAGTTTAAACCTGCCAATAGCGGCGGCTTTTTTGAGGAGATTTACGACTATGTAATCCTGGCGATACCTTTTGCAGTTCTGCGTGAGATCGATTACAGCGAAGCGGGTTTTGATTCGCTTAAAAATACCGCCATCCAGGAGCTTGGCCGCGGCCGCAACGGCAAATTGCAAATGCAGTTTACGGGTCGCTTTTGGAATCAGCCGGATCCAAACCGCAGCATCAGCAACGGCAGCACCTACAGCGATACCGGTTATCAGGCGTCCTGGGAAGTTACACGGGGGCAGCCTGGAACGAGCGGGATTTTTAACCTCTATTCCGGCGGAGAAACGACCGCTTCGATGAAGACCACAGTTCCTTTTGCAACCGATCGAAATAACCAGGCAGTCCGCGACGCTAATACAGGACTATCGCAACTGGAGATTGTTTTCCCCGGTGCGACGGCTTCATGGAACGGCAAAGTTACCCAATCGCTGCCGCATTTATGTTCTTTATTTAAAGCTTCGTATTCCTATTACCGGGTGGGCCAATATACAACATTTGGCGGTCATGAAGGCGTATCGCAGGGCTCTGTTTTATTTTGCGGCGAACACACCTCGCAGGATTTTCAAGGATTCATGGAAGGCGGCGCCAGCGAAGGGGAGCGTGCCGCCAAAGAGTTATTGATGGCGCTATAGCCGATCATTTGGGTTTGCACTGCCTTGCCCAAAGCATTTTTTTTCCCGGGAGGGGCAATCCTTCCGGGAATACACAAAATAGTGCCGACGCATTTTCCTCGATGAGGATCTGGCAGTCTCTGAAGGATGCGCTTCACTCGGGCTGACTGCTTCCGGTTTTAGTGCTCGACTAAATTACGGGTGTCAAAGGTCAGCGGGCACTCTCGACCTTGATCCATTCCGCCGTAAGCGAGGGGCCGCGGGCGGCTTCCTTATATTTCACTTCAACCGTCGCTTCCGGCTTGATATCAGTCAACGAGCCAACTTCATTAGTTTTCGCTGCTTTGCTGCGGTCAAGCCAAACGGGAGTATTATCGGGCACGGCGACATTAAACGTTTCCGAAGCATCAGTGACGGTGAATGTTTTATTCTGTTCGTCTACCGCAGCGACTTTTCCAATAATGCTGCTGGTATTTGACACCCCGACGGATGCGCCGATGGGGACGTACATCTCCATCGCTTGCTGTGAGTGAGCGTGGTTGGACATGACTAACAGAAGTCCGATGCAAAAAAAAGAGCGTATAGACATGTTGTTCTCCTCTGATGTTATGCGCGGCGGGCCGGTAAAAACTGCGTCCGGCCCGCATTCATCCACGTGTTGATTGGCTGCCTGTTAATTCACCATGCGGCCTTTCGCCCTCGCGATGACCTTGAGCGCGTGTTCAGCACGGTCGATGCGGCGAGACGGACGTTGCACGGCTTCCTCTACAAGCGCGCGGGCTTCTTTAAAATCGCCTACCGCATCCGGATGCAGGCTGCCGCCGGCGAGCACCATGATGGCGTCGTCGATATCGTTGAGCGAACGTTTGATGACGTGCTCGGGATGTTCGCCGTCCAGGTATTCGTTACGCGCAACGGCGCCCAGCATATCGTCCAATTCATCAATGTTGTGCAATGCGTTGATGACGCGGAGGAATGCGGCCACGGAGACCACCTGGGTGGCATCGAGATTGATGGCCCGGCTGGCTTCGCCCCGGATAGCTTGACCGGCCGGCGAGTTGTTGAAGGCATCTCCATTGTAGAAAGCCACGGCGCCTTCGATGGTGGCCACCGAATGGTTATGGAAAAACGGTCCGGTGTCCGCCGCTTCGACCAACGAGGGAGTGTTGAAGGTGCCATCTCCGGGTGCGCCCAGGCCGTCGTCACGGTTATTGGTTTCGCCCGCCAAATCTTCCGGTTGGTCGGGCAAATCTTCCACGCCGGTGTTGAAGTTCAAATTGCCTTGCCCCAGGGGACTGCGCGGGCCGACATTGGCGCCGGCATTGAAGTGGCAGAATAAACACTTCCCTTGGGTGGGCGAGTTGAAAACCTCCTGGCCTTTCGCCGCCACTACACTTTTTAAGGGCAACGGCAGTTTCAGGTCCTCTTGCCGGCCTTCGCTGAGCTGATAGGCTTCCATGGCGGTCAGTTCTTCTTCCGTGGGCAAGCGGAAATCAACGCCGGCCATGCGGTGCAGGGATTTGGTGAAATGCTGGATGACCGCGCCCGTGGCAAAAGCCTTAAGGTCCTGAGTTCCAGGAGCGCCGTCACCTGACCATCCGGTTCGCGGACATTGGGTGTCGCTGAAACAATGGGCTCGATTATTCGGGTTGCTGTTGATGGACACCCGCTGCGCAAAGACATGGGGTACGCTACGCATGTTGAACGTAGCGGGACCGTCCTGGTTTTCCAAAATCAGTCCGAACGCGCGCATCAGTTTGGGATTCTCGAAATTCTTGGCCAGTGCTGGATTATATTCGGCGACGAACAAGGGGTCGTTTTTTGGCAGAGTGGCAATGAATGCGGCATCAATCGTCAGATTATGGTCTTCACGATGGCAGGTGCCGCAGGTTCGGCCATTGCCGTTGAAGGTTTCCTTGAAGAAAAGCTCGCGGCCCTTGATGACCAAAGGATCTCCGACTTGTTTTGGCGGCGGCGGTGGCGGTTCCGGAGCAGGCGCAGGTGGCGTTGACGGTTCGCACGCCGAGAGCAGGATAATCAACCCCGTTAGCGAGGCCCACCGTTGTAAGTCGTATGCTTTCATGGCACTTCCCCCGAGTATGAAAAATTCAGAATCATCGGTACAAACCACCTGGGTAAGGATTGTGGAGTCAGGTGTGATTTTTGTTCAATGTGACTAGAGTTATGGACAACGGAAATGACGTAACAAATCTCCCCCTTCTTATCGTTAACTACCATTTTTTACTTATTTTTCAATTATTTGACAGTATATTCCAGCGGCTAATGCTTGTGTCTGAGGATGTTTGCTTTATACACCTTATAAGTTCAGTTGACAAGGCTAATTTTTTCTATTATTGAGAGTTATTCTTGTAAACTGCTCGTTACTGCCATCGATAGACTATTCTGCAGTAGACGTTGATTGAAAATCTATTATCAGGAGAGAGAAATGGCTTGTGATTATATCAAAGCGTTGGATTTCGCAAGAGATGGAAAATGGGATGAAGCGCATCAATTGGTGCAACCCTGCTCAGACCGAACGTCTTGTTTGATTCATGCCTACTTGCATAGAGTTGAAGGCGATTTAAGCAACGCCAGATACTGGTACACACGAGCGGGTGCAGATATGCCCGATAATACGTTGGACGAAGAATTAAGTCGTTTGTATAAGGTGGTGAATTCTGCTTAGCTTCGGTCTTATTAATTTTGAGGTCAGGAAATCGATCAAATATCCTGATCATTTTTTTGCTTGTTGTGTAACCATTCCAGCGCCCCTAAACCAGCCGTCCGGCCGGTCGCGAAGCAGGCGGTCAGTAAATAGCCTCCAGTCGGCGCTTCCCAATCGAGCATTTCACCGGCGCAGAAAATACCGGGCATCGTGCGTATCATTAAGTGTTCATCGAGCGATTCAAAGACAATGCCTCCAGCGCAACTGATGGCTTCCGCCACCGGGCTGGGCGCAACAAGGCTGATCGGCAAGGCTTTGAGCTTGGCGCCTAATCTGGCCGGATTGCCAAGGTCTGATGCGGATATGAGCTCACGCAGCAAGCCGGCCTTGACGCCCTGAATGCCCAGCCGTTTTCGAAGGTGATTTGCCATGGAAAGCTTGCCGCGGGACAGAGAAAGTCTGTCGATGATATCATCAAGATCACGGTCCGGCATCAGGTCCAGATGAATGATCGCCGCACCTGTTGATTCTATCGCTTCACGGAATAAGGATGACATGGCATAGATCAGGCTTCCTTCCACGCCGTCCCGAGTAATGACAAATTCTCCTGTCCGGCAAAATTCGTTGCCATCGGCATTGATAAACCTCAAGGTGACCGATTTTACCGGCTCTCCTGCAAAGCGCTTGTAAAAGTGTTCGCTCCATCGAGCTTTGAAACCGCAGTTTGCTGGCTTTAACGGTGCAACGGACACTGACCGCTCTTGCAATAGGGGCAGCCATGTGCCGGTTGAGCCCAATTTAGGCCAGCTGGCGCCGCCCAATGCCAGTATGACGGTATCGTTACGGACAATCTTTTCTCCAGCCGGAGTCATGAAACGTACACTATTGATGTCCTGGTCAGTCCATCCAGTCCATTGATGCCGCATATTAAAATCGACGCCATTAAGACGTAATCTGTGCAGCCATGCGCGCAACAACGGCGCCGCTTTCATCTCGGAAGGAAAAACTCTCCCGGACGTGCCGACAAAGGTTTCTATTCCGATATCGTTTAGCCATTTCCGCAAATCGTCGGGTCCGAACTGATCAAGCAATGGTTTGATATAGGGTTGGCGCTTGCCATAACGCGACACGAAAAGGTCATAAGGCTCGGAATGGGTAATATTCATCCCGCCTTTGCCTGCCATGAGAAATTTTCTACCGACAGAAGGCATTGCGTCGAAAAGCTTAACGCTGACGCCGCCTTGTGATAACACGTCAGCCGCCATTAATCCGGCCGGTCCGCCGCCGATGACGGTTGCTGTGTAATTCTGGCTTGGCTTGTTCATGGATGGCATGCAGGCTTGCTGTGAGTCAGTCGCATCAGCACTGCAAAAATAAAAAACGGCGGATTATTTTTTTTACGGTAATAATCCGCCGGAATTCTTCAAGATTCCTGACTATAGTCAGATTTTATAGGTTCAACCACTTTAGCGACAGACTCAGCGGGCAGTTTTTTTACATTTTCAGGGCTTGCATTATCAGCCTGGCTTGCAGAGCGCTCCGGTTTTTCGATGCGTTCAGCAAAATCATGGGCATAAGGCCTGGAACTTTCCGGCTTGGATTCGACCTTGCCTTCGTTCGATGGTGCTTCATCGGAACGGCTAGGGGCATCGCCATTGCCCTCGGTTTTTTTGTAGTTTGGGTTACGCGGTCTTCTGCGGTTAGGTCCTCTTCTGCTGCTTTTACCGTTAAAATGTTTTTTTGGTTCGCCGGTCACAATGGCACTGTCGGCGCTTTCAGGGATCGCAGCTGCTTTCGCAGTCACGTCAATCTCAGGTTCGCTGGCAGTTGGTTCATATTTTTCGACAGTCGGGTTGATGTTGTCGAGATTGCGCTTTACGTTCCTGCCGGGAGTTCTCGGATTGCGATGAGCGCGTGGTTCCTGACTCTGAGATTGATCTTTACCCCGTTTGCTGCCGCGGTTTTTGTTGGCGGGTCCCTGTTCTTTCGCCGTGGATGGTGCCGAAGGTTCCGGAGCAGCCAATTTTTTACCTGGCCCGACCAGTTTGTGCCAGAATCGTTTAATCAAACTGGCGGATTCGTTTTTATTTTGCATGGGCGCCGGCGATTCGGGTAAAAACTCCTTGATCGCGGGCTTTTCGGTTCGATGCCGGACTTGCTGGGCAAATTCAGGAATGGAGATTTCCTCCGCTTTTATCTGCTGGTAGCTGGGTTTTTCTTCAGGCGCATCCTTTTCCTTAATTCGCTCGATATCATATGCCGGCGTCTCCAGATGCTTGCTGGGCAATATGACGATGCCAACTTTCAGCCTGTTTTCGATTTGCTCAACGGCATTGCGTTTTTCATTCAACAAAAAGGTGGCGCATTCAATCGGTAAATGAGCGATGACTTTTTCAGTGCCTTTTTTCATGGCTTCTTCTTCAAGAATACGCAATACCGACAGCGCAACCGACTCGACATTTCGTATCGTGCCTTGGCCCTTGCAGCGCGGACAGGGGAGCTGCGTAGAATCGCCCAGCGAAGGCCGCATTCTTTGCCTGGACATTTCCAGCAGGCCGAAACGCGAAATCCGGCTGGTTTGGATACGCGCACGATCGATCTTCAGGGCATCGCGCAAGCGGTTTTCCACGGCGCGCTGATTTTTATTGGACATCATATCGATGAAATCGATGACAAACAGTCCTCCGGAGTCCCTCAATCTGAGCTGGCGAGCGATTTCATCGCAGGCTTCGAGATTGGTGTTAAGCGCGGTTTCTTCAATATCGCTGCCTTTGGTGGCCCGTGCCGAGTTGATGTCGATCGAGGTCAACGCTTCGGTATGGTCGATAACCAGCGATCCGCCAGACGGCAGCGGCACTTCGCGGCCATAGGCCAGTTCGATTTGCGATTCAATCTGGTATCGGCTGAATAACGGCACCGAATCCTGATACAGTTTCGCTTTCGGCAGGAAATGAGGCATGACCTGTCTCAAGAAGTTTTGCACCAGCTTGTAAGACTCTTCGTTGTCTATCAATATCTCGTCGATATTGCCGCGCAAGTGATCGCGAAGGGCGCGGATGATGACGTTGCTTTCCTGAAACACCAGAAACGGTGCCGATTGTTCGCCGGAAGACCGTTCGATGGCTTCCCAGAGCTGCATCAGATAATTCAGATCCCATTGTAGTTCTTCGACATTTTTTCCGCAGCCGGCGGTCCTGACGATCAGGCCCATGCTGTCCGGGATTTCGAGGGCAGCCATGACTTCACGCAGTTCACTGCGGGTTTCACCTTCGATGCGGCGTGAAATCCCGCCCGCCTTGGGGTTGTTGGGCATCAGGACCAGGTAGGTGCCGGCCAGACTGATATAGGTCGTCAGCGCGGCGCCTTTATTGCCGCGCTCCTCTTTTTCGATCTGAACAACGATTTCCTGGCCTTCTTTAAGCAAATCCTTGATTGCCGGGCGACGGCCTTCGGTTTCAGCATCATCCTGAATTTGCCGATAGGCCGGTGAAATTTCCTTAAAAGGCAAAAAACCGTGTTTTTCAGCGCCATAGTTAACGAACGCCGCTTCCAGGCTGGGCTCCACTCGGGTGATGATTCCTTTGTAGATGTTGGATTTTTTTTGTTCTTTTGAAGGGACTTCTATGTCAAAATCATACAATTTTTGACCGTCTACCAAAGCGACTCGCAGTTCTTCTGCCTGTGTAGCGTTGATAAGCATTCTTTTCATTTTATATCCTTGTAGTATCCTGCTCCATCATCAGATTTACTGAACAGACTGGTTTTGATAATCGCAACAAGCTGGTTTAGTTCGTACTTACAAGACTGATTAACCTTATCAGGGCTCAGAACTCAAACCGGTTAGCGTGCGGCTTGTGTTTCTTTATCGGTCCGGCATTCCTGCATTGGATGGACACAATGATCAGGTAAGTGCAGGCAAACCGGGCAAATAAATGGTTTTTAGTCTTGGTTGTAAATTCTGTCTTAAACAGGAGTTATAAACCGTTCATCATGGGTAGAACGATAAACCCGAAAATCTTACAATGAAGAACAGGCGGCCTTTTGCCGTTCAAGCTTCATTGAGTGGCCCCAAGCCAGTGCATTAGTTATTCTTAAGGTGACGAGTCTGATTTCGGTATAACCGAGTAATCCATAAATTATGAAAGATCTGTTCGCCGGTGGAAAACAGACGCCGCACAATACTTTTACACGTTAAATCCTTGGGGCAAATGTTTGTTTCACTATTATTACATGCTTAATATAACAACCTTATCGTTCAACATCAATTTAAAGAATCAATCCTGAGCAGATGCTGGTATTATTTGCATTATGAATACAGAAATACAAAGCGTGATACCCCAGGTTCAATGGGTCGAAATTACTGAAGACAATTGCGATCAGCGTCTGGATAATTTTTTAATCACCCGTTTGAAAGGCGTACCGAAAAGTCGCATATACAGGATTGTTCGAAAGGGCGAGGTCAGGGTTAACAAGGGACGAGTTGATGTTAAATATCGTTTGTCCGTGGGCGATATTGTCAGAATTCCTCCGATCAGAGTCTCTGAAAATAGCGGAGAGGTATTTGTTCCCCGGAATTTGAAAGACGCCCTTCAACAAGGTATTTTGTACGAGGATGACGGCTTTTTAATTATCAATAAACCCGCCGGCTTTGCAGTCCACGGCGGCAGCGGAATCGACTCCGGCATCATCGAGGGCTTAAGGCAAATCCGGCCCGAAGCGCATTTTCTGGAATTGGTTCATCGGCTTGACAGGGATACATCCGGTTGCTTGCTGGTAGCAAAAAAACGCAGCGTTTTGCGTAAGCTTCACGAACTTTTTCGGGATGACCGGGTTCAAAAGACCTATTTGGCGTTACTGGCCGGCCAGTGGGCCAGAAAAAAAATGGTTGTTAATGCGCCCTTGCAAAAAAATGTCAACAAGGGCGGTGAGCGTATGGTCATTGTCAGCAAAACAGGCAAAACGGCGGAAACGGTGTTCAGGAGGCTGAAATTGTTTCGCGAAGCAACCCTGGTTGAAGCCGCGCCAAAAACAGGCCGCACCCATCAAATTAGAGTTCATGCCGCCTGGTTGGGACATCCCATTGTCGGCGACGACCGTTACGGTATAGACGAAGTTAACCGTCATTTTAAGGACAGAGGTTACAAGCGCATATTTCTGCATGCGCAGCAGTTGATATTTCAGCATCCTGGCAGCGGCGAAATGTTGACTATAATTGCACCATTGCCACAGCAACTGGAAGATTTGCTAAAGAATGAACAACAGGTTTGATCTGGTTATTTTTGATTGGGATGGCACATTAATCAATTCCATCGACTGGATAGTCAGGTGTTTGCAAAAATCCGCGGAGCGTTGCAATTGCATGATTCCTTCCCCGAAGGCCGCCAGAAATGTCATCGGTTTGAGCCTTGATAATGCGGTGAAAACGTTGTTCCCAAATGTTGACGTTGAAACGCGGGAACGATTGCGGCAGAGTTACAGTCTTGAATACTCGTCCTGGCAAACCAGCAGAAATGATTTGTTTGCCGGCGTTTATGACATGTTGGTTCAACTTAAGGACTCCGGATATGTGCTTGCGGTCGCTACCGGGAAAACCCGTGCCGGTTTGGAACGGGCTTTGCAGGCGACAGGAACGGAGGATTTGTTTTGTATAACCCGCTGTGCGGACGAGACAGCCTCCAAGCCCGACCCTAAAATGCTCACAGACATTATTCGGCATGTAGGCGCGTCCAATTCGCGCACAATTATGGTCGGCGACACCATCCATGACTTGCAAATGGCAAAAAACGCCCAAATATCGGCTATAGCCGTGGTATGCGGGGCTCACCCCGAACCATTACTTAAACAACACCAACCGTTGGCATGTTTGCAGCAGCCGACGGAATTACTGAATTTTATTTAAGGTCAAGATAACATGGATAATCAACAGGATAATCAGGTTAGCACAGGCCAGCCCAGCGATCCTGGCTGGGAGCGCGCCGTGCTGGAAAAACTGGCGTTAGCCGCGGTAACCGAACAAACCAGGGCAAGACGCTGGAGCGTATTTTTTAAGTCGCTGATGTTTGCATATGTGGTCGTCATATCGATCATGGCCGTGTATCCGAAAATCAAAGAGGATATCGGAACCGATGGGAAATTTCATACCGCCGTCGTTGATGTGGTCGGTATGATCGCCGAAGATAAGCAAGCCAATGCCAAGAGCATTATCGAAAGCTTGAGAAATGCGGTAAAAGATAAAAATACCAAAGGCATCATACTTCATGCCAATTCACCGGGCGGAAGTCCGGTTCAATCGGCTTATGTTTACGATGAAATCAGAAAGATCAAAAAAGAACACCCCGATTTGCCGATTTATTCCGTCGTCAGCGATATCTGCGCATCGGGTTGTTATTACATTGCCGCGGCCAGCGACAAGATATTTGTTAATCCGGCCAGTTTGATCGGTTCTATCGGCGTCCTGATGGATGGCTTTGGCTTTGTCGATACCTTGCAGAAGCTTGGCGTAGAACGCCGGTTGCTGACGGCAGGCGCACATAAGGCGATGCTGGATCCTTTTTCGCCACCGAAAGAAGAGGAAACGCGCTTTATGCAGGATCTGCTGGATCAGGTGCACACGCAATTTATCAATGCCGTGAAGGCGGGCCGCGGTGAGCGTCTCAAAGAATCATCCGAATTATTTTCGGGATTGGTCTGGACCGGCGAAGAAGGCATCAAGCTGGGTATTGCCGATGCCTATGGCACCGAAGATTATGTAGCCAAGGATATCATCGGCGCGGAAAAACAGGTTGATTTCACCGAGCAGGAACGACTGCTTGACAGATTAGCCGGAAAATTGGGAGCCGTTTTCGGACAAACTATCAACAGCATGCTGCAGGGCATGTCATTACGATAAAGGTTCAGTCGGGATTCAGGATGCGCGATTAAAATAGCTTCATTCAAAAATTATTTTCTGATTCAGGAAGTCCAGTGACGATGCTCTCAGGAGTTGTTATAAAGACGAACTAAATCACCGGATTTCTTATGAGATACTTAATCACAACATTGGCGCTTGTAACTCTGTTTTCCAGTTACGGTTATGCCGGTACGGATACGCTATTGGTGCGGATCAGTCTGGACCAGGCAACGAGGCAGGTCATCGGGAACGGCAAAAACCGGGTGTTGGGCGCTCAAACCGCCGTTATCGACGGCAGGGAAGTGCATATCATTAAAGTGTTGACGCCGGACGGACGCATCCATTATTTTAAAATCGATGCCGAAACCGGTGCGATGATAGGATAATTCAGCCAGGGAGAATGTGAACATGCGTATTCTTGTTGTTGAAGACGAAGTGACACTCTGCAAGCAAATACAGCTGTACTTTGCCGAGAAGGGTTTTGCAGTCGATGTCGCCAATACCGGCAGAGACGGTTATTTCATGGGTAAAGAGTATCCCATCGATGCCGCCATCATCGATATCGGCCTGCCGGATTTTTCGGGAATCGAACTCATCAGGCGCTTGCGTAAGGACAAAATTACGGTCCCCATTCTGATTTTAACGGCCAGGAGCCGTTGGCAGGAAAAAGTGGAAGGATTGGAAGCCGGAGCCGACGATTATCTGGTCAAGCCTTTCCATTATGAGGAACTGCTGGCCAGAATCAATGCCCTGATCAGGCGCTCGGCCGGTCAGGCGCATCCCATTCTAACCCATGATAATATTGAACTGGATACGGTAGCTCAGGAAGTTTCGGTTGCCGGCGCCAAACTGGAATTGACCGCTTACGAGTACAAAGTACTGGAATATTTGATGCTTCGAAAGGGCGAGCTGATTTCCAAATCGGTATTGACGGCGCATATTTATGATGAAGATTTCGATCGCGACAGCAACGTCATCGAAGTGTTCATCGGACGATTACGCAAGAAACTCGATCCTGACGGTACCCGAAAACCGATTGAAACCCTGCGTGGACGGGGTTACCGGATTCCTGTCGATAACGACTAAAGGCACGGACCCAATGCTGTCCGGGCATGGGGTGACGAAGAACGCCGGTTATTGCCACTCCCATCTTTAATTTCGATAAATAAAATTCACAAATCTTCCGAACTTCGTTCCTGTTTCTTTATAATCACCTGGTAAAGCAGACGGCTTGCTGCTTTTTATCCTGCGATATTTTATCCTAAATTGCTCTAGGTGATGTGTGCGAACCAAATCGTTAAGTTTCAGACTATTGGCAGCCGAAGGTTTGGTGCTTGCGGCCTTCTTTGCGCTGGTTGCCGTCGTTCTTGAACAGAGTTTTCTTGAAAGCGCCGAAGAAGCCTTGACGGAAAGATTAAGAGTCCAGGTTTATTCGCTGCTATCAGCCGCAGAACTCAACAATGCCGGTCAATTGACCATATCGACGAATTTGCCTGAACCGAGATTCGCTAATCCGGGTTCGGGACTGTACGGATTTGTTCAACAGGATAAGAAAAAACTGGTTTGGCGCTCGCCCTCGGCTATCGGTCTGGAGGCAATTCCGGCGCCTGAATTAGGTCCAGGCAGTTCCGCGTTTTTACGGGAAAAGAACAATCGCTATGCTTTTCATTACCATGTCATCTGGCAAAACGTTTCCGGAGTAGAGCGCGATTATATCTTCACAGTGGCCGAAGACGCCGAGTTTGTCAGCAATCAGGTCAAGCGTTTTAATGAAACATTAAGATTTTGGCTGCTGATTATCGGCATTGTCCTGATTATCATCCAGTTTTCATTATTGCGCTGGAGTCTGAAACCTTTGCGGGTGATCGTAAAAGATCTGGAAGCGATTGAAAAAGGTCAAAAAAGCCGATTGGACGGTTATTATGCGACCGAATTACAGGGATTGGCGAGCAATCTGAATGCCCTGGTCAGCAGCGAACGAGCGCATCTGGAGCGCTATCGAAACACGCTTGCCGATCTTGCCCACAGTTTGAAAACGCCGCTGGCCATCCTGCACGGTTGCCTTGAGTCTTTCCAGGGCAATCAGGATACCGTCAAGGAATTGATATCCCGAATGGATCAGATTGTCGAGTACCAGCTTCAGAAGGCCGCGGCCAAGGGGGAGCATAAAACCATCAAGGTAGCCAATGTTTCGGTCATCATCAATAAAATAGTCGCCTCGCTGACCAAGGTGTATCACGATAAAGGTATCGACTTCGAAATAACGGTATCGGAGCCCGTTCTCGTTTACTATGAGGAAGGCGACCTGTATGAAATTATCGGCAATTTGCTCGATAATGCCTGCAAATGGTGCAATCATACGGTGAAGATTAATATTTCGCGCAACGTACGCAAAAATCGCCGCAATTTTTCTTTATTGTTGCTCATTGAAGATGACGGACCGGGCATCCCGCAGGAAAAACTGACGGAAATTTTAAAGCGGGGGGTCAGGGCTGATGAAAATATACACGGGCATGGCATCGGCATGGCTGTTGTCTATGACTTAATAGGCTTGTTGGGCGGCAACCTGGAAGGGGCTAAAAGCAAGTCTCTGGGCGGTATGATCTGGAGTGTTTATTTACCTTGACGCTCAGTCATGATCTAAAACCGATAGATTCATCTGCCGGGCTGATAACTCAGACGCCATCCAATCTTCCCGAGCTTGGATCTTAACCCCGTCCGACAAGCCTTGCGGCTTGACCCCAAGGAGGCAGATGATTATCGCCATTTGTTGACTAAAGGTAAGGGATATAGGATAAGATAACCAGGCTGATCGAATTGTGCTGCTAATAACGGAATCATCCAATAGTAAACATAACGGTTAAGCACCTTTTTCAAATCGAACATCTTCAGGGAATCAGTTAGTTAACGTATGTCTTACAGCCTCCCCTTTGCTGCAATCGATACCGATGTCTTTCCCTCAAACTATGCGTCCGCGAGACAGCGCTGGCTTGCGCAGTTATCAGGTCTGGCCGGGACAACACAATACCGGCCATATCAATGCCAGGGAACAGGGCCTGACGGCGGACCGCTTTTTACCGACACGGTCTGGATCGGCGCAGAAGATGCGCGCAAGGTGATCATCGTGATCGGGGCGACGCATGGCATCGAAGGATTCGCCGGCAGCGCGGTACAGATCGATCACTTATCTCTGTTGGCTACACGGACAATTTCCCTTCCTGCCGGGACGGCCCTGTTATTGATACATGCGTTGACGCCGTGGGGTTATGCCTGGCAACGCCGCTGTGACGAGGACGGTGTTGATCTTAATCGCAATGTCGTCGATTTTTCCGGAAAGTTGCCTGAAAACAGGGGCTATGACTGTCTTCGACAGGCCTTTTTTTTGACCGATGCCGGGCAGAGAAAGCAGATTTTTGCCGAATTCGAACGGCTACACGGCCGCGTGGCGCTTGAGCTGGCCATCAGCGCAGGCCAATACAGCGATCCCCAAGGTCCTTTCTACGGCGGCAAGAAAGCGGCCCATGGCCGATTGGTTACAGAAGATCTGATCAAAACCTATGCCCTTGAACAACGGGATCTTGCGGCTATCGACGTGCACACAGGCCTGGGTCCTTACGGTTACGGCGAAATCATCTGCGATCATCAGCCTGACAGCGCCGGAACCGCTGCCGCTTATCGCTGTTACGGCGACTCGGTTACCCTGCCGTTTCTCGGCACCTCCAGTTCGGTGCCCAAAACCGGTTTACTGGATTATGCCTGGCACGCCATCATGAACGATCGCAGCTGCTACATTACCCTGGAGTTCGGTACTTTTGGCACCGAGCCACTGTTCGAGGTGTTGCTGAGAGATCATCAACTGTGGGCTGAGCCGGATCATGGGCACGCTCGATCAGATCATAGCCGGCTGATGCGCCGGCATTTCTGTCCGGATGATCCGGCATGGAAGGAGATGGTTATATTCCGGGCCAGACAGGTGCTTGCACAGGCAGTGAGTGGTCTATGACCGTTATGGAAAGCGATGGCATTCTGATCCGGCATGCCCATTTATCTGATCTGGATGATCTGGTCAAGCTGGAAAACGACAGTTTTGACACGGACCGGTTAAGCCGCCGAAGCTTCCGGCACTGGATAACAACGGATCATCGTGCCATTCTGGTGTCTGAAGTCGAAGACAGGGTCGCCGGTTACATTCTCATTATTTATCATCCGGGAACCAGGCTGGCCCGAATTTATTCTCTTGCAGTGGGCAGTCAATTACGCGGAAAGGGTATTGCCAAGCTGTTGATGGCCGCCGGAGAACAGGCGGCGATAGAAAGCGGAAGGCTCTATTTGCGGCTTGAAGTCGGCATCGACAATATTCCGGCGATCAGGCTTTACGAATCGCTAGGCTTCCAGAAATTCGGGATCTACCGCGATTACTATGAAGATCACAAGGATGCCTTGCGTTATCAAAAATGTATTCGGCATTACCACGACAGCCTGCAACACCGGTCGGTCCACTGGTTAAGGCAGACGACGCCCTTTACCTGCGGGCCGGCCGCTCTGATGATGGCCATGCACGGGCTCAATCGCGATTATCAGCCGTCCAATGAAGAAGAAATCAATCTATGGCGGGAAGCCACCACCATTTTCATGACCTCGGGGCACGGCGGTTGCCACCCGATCGGTTTGGCGCTGGCCGCCAAGAGGCGCGGCTTTGCGGTTGATGTCTGGATAAACCAGAAAGACACGCTGTTTGTCGACAGTGTTCGCAATGACGAAAAAAAACAGGTTATCGAATTGGTTGATAATTGTTTTAAACGCGAAGCCATGGAGCAGGGCATCGATGTTCATTATATCGATATTACCCAAAATGAGCTGATCGGCGCATTCAAGTCGGGCGCGATACCGTTGATTCTGATCAGCACCTACCAGATGGACAGAAAAAAAGCGCCGCATTGGGTCGTTATGAGCGGCTTTGACGACTATTGCCTTTACATGCACGATTCCGACCCGGAAGAAGGACGTAAAAGTGTGCTTGATTGTCAGTTCATTCCTATTGCCCGCGATGATTTTGACCGGATGTCCTGCTTCGGCAAGAACCGTCTGCGCACGGCGGTTATCATCCGGCGAGAATAGGATATTATAGCGATAACGTCCATCAATCCTTGAAACCGTTGGAAAGAGGTGCCTAAACTCATGCAGGACTAAAGCACAGGATGCCCGTCCGGGATGACGGCTTTTATTACAAGGTGTGGTTGTTGCTTAACATTTTAGCGCGGTTGCGGTGAAAGTAATGGCGTCTTCAAATTCAGAATTACTCGCAAAGCCTGTCCGGTTTTATCGATCCAAACCGGTACGTGCTGCAACATATATGCATTTTTTTTCGGTTTTGGTTCTGTTGACGGCGTGCGCTACGCCCTCGGAACATTTTGCACAGGCAGCCAACGAGTTAGGTTTTATCGGCGTTTCATTACATTCGGACAGATTTGATCATCAATTATATGCAAACGCCAGGACAATCGAGCGATTCGAAGCGCCCGTGCTGCATGTGTATCTGGATGGCGACGGTACGCCTTGGGAACGGCATCGCTGGATATCGGAGGATCCGACTTCCAGAAAACCGATGATACTGGAATTGATGAATGAAGATAAAACGGCATCAATTTTTATTGGGCGTCCCTGCTATCACAGTCACCATAAAGCGCCTGATTGCCAAAAAAAATACTGGACCTCTCACCGCTATTCTAAAGAAGTCGTTTCAAGTATGGCTAAGGTATTGACGTTATGGCTGCAACGGTATTCGTATAAGCGGATCGTTTTAATTGGCTTCAGCGGAGGCGGAACCTTGGCGATGCTCCTATCAACCTACCTTGATAGGGTTGATACGGTCGTCACGATTGCGTCGAATCTGGATGTTAACGCGTGGAGCCGGTTACATGGCTATAGCCCTTTAACTGGCTCATTGGATCCAGGGACAATGTCCTTTAACAAGAGGCTAAAGCAGATTCATCTAGCCGGACTTAAAGATGAAGTTGTGCCGTCAACTATTATCCAATCCTTCTCCGCCAGGCAAAAGAACGCGACCTATATTGCGTTTGCAGATTTCGATCATCACTGCTGCTGGGAACAGGAGTGGAAAAATATCCTGATGTTATTTTAATGAGATAGAACAGTATGTGGTTTCAAAAAGAGTTTTATTTGAAGGCAAGGCCGCGCGGATTTCATCTGGTGACTGATGAGATTCTGCGCGAGATTCCTCAATTAAAGAATTTTAAAGTCGGCATGATGAATGTGCTGATCAAGCATACCTCGGCTTCCTTGACGATCAACGAAAACGCCGATCCTGACGTGCGTCATGATTTCGAAAGCTACTTCAATCAGGCGGTGCCGGAAAACGAACCTTATTTTTTGCATAGGGACGAGGGATCCGATGATTTACCGGCGCATCTTAAAGCCAGTATTTTAGGAGCCAGTTTGACTATTCCGATCACCAACGGCCGATTGAATATGGGGATATGGCAGGGCATTTATTTGTGTGAACACAGGAATCATGGCGGCAACCGTAGTTTGGTTGTGACGATTCATGGGAAATAGTTAATTGACGTAAGAATCTGTTTCATGCTAAAAAAAGTCGATTTTATTAATCTACCTAAAATTTGTAACGGCGCCGATGAACGATTACGAATACAGATTTTGCTATTTTGCCTCAGTCAAATATGCCGTATTCTCGATTGCTCTTGCTGCGCCAGCTTTCGCTGCAAGGGCGGAAACCGGAGTCGCTCCGTTAAATTACTTTTTGCATAGTTATGGGCCGGCCTCAACGCCTACGATGTATTTGGGATGGACGTTTGTGGCGATGGCGGTTGCCGTTTTCGTTATTATCGCGCTACTTCTGGCCGTAGCCATTTTCCGTAAACGTTCAGCAGAAGATCCGCAGGTAATTGGCCGCGAAGATCAAGGCATATATTGGATCTATATCGGAACCGGCGTATCCACCTGCATTTTGTTTACCCTGGCTATCTATGCACTCATTACCCTCAATGTAATCTCCAAGCCAGCACAGCCCCCGGCGCTGACAATGACTGTCACGGCTTATGACTGGTGGTGGAAAATTGAGTATGAAAATGATGATTTCGCACTTCGCTTTGTGACTGCAAACGAGATCCATATCCCTGTAGGCCAGCCCGTTCTCATCAAGCTGAAAAGCGCAGATGTCATCCATGCTTTTTGGGTGCCGATGCTTGCCGGGAAAACACAAATGGTTCCCGGTCTGACCAATCAGCAATGGCTCCAAGCCGACGCCGTAGGCGTCTATCGGGGGCAATGTACGCAGTACTGCGGAGCCCAGCATGCGCACATGGGTTTTGAAATAGTTGTCCAAAGCGAGACGGAGTTCAGAAAATGGCAGGATAATCAACGTAAATCGGCTGTTGCGGATACCGTTATTAACGTCGAACCGGGTAAGCAATTGTTTCTTGATCGCTGCGCCGGCTGTCATACTGTTCGCGGAACCGAAGCCGTTGGAGCGCATGCGCCCGATTTGACGCACCTGAAATCGCGCCGTTTGATTGCTGCCGGATTGCTGACCAATACTCCCGAACATTTGGTGCAGTGGGTCACGCATGCGCAGGAGCTAAAACCGGGGGCACGTATGCCCAGTATGGAGTTGACGGCGGCAGAAATGTCCGATCTGTCGGCTTTTTTATCGACACTTCACTAGGATACAGCTCATGTCAGATGCCGTTGAAAGTATGCCCGATCCTGATCTGACTCGCATGCCTGAGGTGGGTTTCGCTCCGCCCGGATCGGACGCCGAACGTAGGCTTGCCCGGCTATGGGAATCGGCTCCCGGTTGGAGGGGCTGGTTTTCGACAGTTGACCATAAAGAGATCGGGCTCCGCTACATTGTCACCGCCTTCATCTTTTTGCTGATGGGCGGCATCGAAGCGCTGATCATGCGCCTGCAGTTGGCGCGCCCGGATCAGAACCTGCTGACTCCGGAGCAATACAATCAACTGTTCACGATGCATGGCGTGACCATGATTTTTTTGTACTCGCTGCCGATATTGTCCGGTTTCTCAAATTACTTATGGCCTTTGATGCTGGGTTCGCGGGATATGGCGTTTCCCCGTCTGAATGCGCTTTCTTATTGGATATTTCTGTTCGCCGGTATCTTTCTCTATGTGAGCTTTCCGATAGGGCAGGCACCGAATGCCGGCTGGTTCAACTATGTGCCGTTTACCGGTCCGGAATACAACACCGGCCCCAATATCGACGTCTATGCTCTCGGCATGGTGTTGTTGGGGATTTCGACAACCGTGGGTTCGATCAATTTTGTCGTGACGCTGTTTCGCATGCGCGCGCCCGGCATGTCGATCAACCGGGTGCCGATTCTGGTTTGGGGAACCTTAACCGCTTCGGTCGCCAATCTGTTCGCGATTCCTTCGGTCAGCCTTGCTTTTTTTCTGTTGTGGCTGGACAGGCAAATAGGAACGCATTTTTTCGATGTCATCAATGGCGGCAAGCCGCTGCTGTGGCAACACTTGTTCTGGATGTTCGGGCACCCCTGGGTTTATGCGGTGGTGCTTCCTGCGATGGGTATCGTTTCCGACGCACTGCCGACGTTTTGCCGCCGCCCTCTAGTGGGCTACTCCGCGGTGGCCCTGTCAACGATGGCGACCATGCTGCTTGGCTTCGGCGTATGGATCCATCATTTGTTCGCTGCCGGCTTGCCGACCTTGGCGCTGTCGTTTTTTGGGGCGACCAGTATGGCCATATCAATTCCGAGTGCTGTCGCCGTTTTCGCCTGGATAGCGACCATCTGGCTGGGACGTCCGGTATTCACTACCCCCTTTTTATTTTTTGCCGGTTTTGTCCTTCTGTTTGTGATCGGCGGGCTTTCAGGCGTGATGACCGCGGCCGTGCCGCTCGATTTTCAACTGAATGAAACCTATTTTATCGTTGCCCATCTCCATTACGTTTTGCTGGGCATCAATGTGTTTCCGGTCATTGGCGGAATCTATTACTGGTTTCCCAAATTCTTTGGCCGCATGATGAATGAAACATGGGGGAAATGGAGTTTTTGGGTCATGTTCATCGGCTTTAATCTGGGCTTTTTTCCGATGCATCTGTCTGGTCTGTTGGGGATGCCGCGGCGAATCTATACCTATGCTCCAAACATGGGCTGGAATACCGTCAATATGATCACATCGGTTGGATCCTTCATTTTCGCCGCCGGTATTTTGATATTTCTGGTCAACGTTATGATCAGCCTGAGGCGTGGCGCTGTCGCGACGCCGAATCCCTGGGATGCGCCGACCCTCGAGTGGTCAATTCCTTCTCCCCCGCCAGCCTATAATTTTGCGGTTATCCCGTTTGTCGCCAGCCGGCATCCGTTATGGGAAGACCGGCTTGATGAAGATCGGGGCCGGTCCAGCCTTGATCGGGGTTATTTGCTGATGGAGGGCAGGGAAACGATCGGCACGACGCCGCTCGATGCCAAACCGGACATCATTCTGAAAATGCCGGGCGATTCCTATGCGCCGTTTTTTCTTGGTCTGTTTAGTGCTTTGGTGTTTGCCGGCCTGCTGTTGCAGTGGCGTGATTTAACGCTTCTGATGGCTTTAGCCTGTTGCCTCTCGACGATTGTTTGGCTGTGGCCAAGAAAAAATCTTGTCCAGCGTGTGCCGGACAGCGACCAGAATAAAGGAGTTGCTCATGGCTGAATCGATGCAAATGGACCTAGCGCTACCGGTCGGCAGCGAGGGTAAGCATTCCGGAGGCTGGTGGGGGATGCTGGCCTTGATCGTGACCGAAGGCTCATTGTTCGGTTATCTCCTGTTTACCTACTTTTATCTGGCCGCTCAAACCGAGCAGCATTGGCCGCCGGAGGGTTTGCCTGATTTACTGATCCCCGTCGGGAATACTCTGGTATTACTTATCAGCAGCTTATTCGTCTGGGCAAGCGAGTTTTTTCTTAAGCGCCGGCAACAGCGCTGGAGTCAGGCATCCATGCTGCTGGCAGTTATTTTTGGTGTTGTTTTCGTCATGGTTCAGCTTAATGAGTGGAACAAGAAATCCTACGATATGACATCGAATCTGTATGGGTCACTGTACTTCACCATCACCGGATTTCATCTGCTGCATGTCATCGTAGGACTCATTATCCTGATGCTGCTCCTGCTCTGGATTTCGCTGGGCTATTTTGATAACAGACGTTATGCCGCCGTCACGATCGGCGGGATCTATTGGCATTTTGTCGATGCAGTCTGGTTGTTCGTGTTTTCAACTTTGTATCTGTTTCCGTATCTCTACTAGAAAAGGATATGAACTCAGCACCCGGAATTGATTCGATCAATCAACCACAACCCCCCAAGCATGCTCGGCTGAGCACGCTGCGATTGGGGATAGGACTTTTCGGAGCGCCCGCCGCGTGGATAGCTCAGCTTTCATTCAGCGTACCATTGGTGGCGCACGCCTGTTTTCCTTTTCAGGAACCCTTGTCCGCCCCTCTCTGGAATCAATTGCCATTCATCCTGGCGTTGATCAGCATCATTTGTCTTCTCGCGGCGCTCTTATCGGGGGTCATCGCCTGGACTACATGGAGGCATGCAGTGACCGGGCGCAGTGAAACCGATGACAGATCCGAAGGCCGAACCCGTTTTTTGGCAAAATTAGGCCTGATGTCGAGTTTTATCTTCATCATCGCAATTCTGTTCAATATTTGCGCGGTGTTATTGGTGCATTTGTGCAGTTCCTGGGGGTAACGATATCATGCCATTGCATAATGCCTCCAAAATCAATATCAATCGGACGGCAATCAAGGCCATCATTTGTTTTTTGGCGGCATTACTATCCAACCTTGTCTTGGCTCGAGCTTCCGACCCTAAAGAGATCAGTCGGGGGGCTTATCTGGCCAGGGCAGGAGATTGTATTGCCTGCCATACGGCCGGGCCCAAGCAAGTGCCGTTTGCCGGCGGGCTGCCCATCAATTCGCCTTTCGGAATCATTTATTCGACGAATATTACGCCGGATCCGGTTCATGGCATCGGCAAATACACACTGGAAGAATTTGGCCGTGCCGTCCGGAACGGTGTTGCAAAGGATGGCAGGCGTCTGTATCCGGCAATGCCCTTTCCGTCCTTCACGGCGATCACGGATGAGGATATTCGCGCGCTTTATGCGTATTTCATGAACGAGGTCAGGCCTGTCAACCAGAAGCCGCCTGAAACGAAGCTGCCTTTTCCGTTCAATATACGATTTAGCCTTTTTTTCTGGGATTTAGCCTTTGTCAAGCACGAGCGCTTTCAACCGCGGTCTGACCGCGACGCCGTGTGGAATCGTGGCGCTTATTTGGTACAGTCGCTTGGCCATTGCGGTGCCTGCCATACTCCGCGAGGCCTTGCCTTCCAGGAAAAAGCCTATTCGGAATCGTCCGCGGAGTACTTAAGCGGGGCATTGGTGGACAACTGGTTTGCGGCGAATCTCAAGGGAGATCCCGCTTCCGGCCTTGGTCGATGGTCTGAAGCGGACCTCGCTGCATTTCTGGAAACAGGGCACGGCGGACAGATAGCCGCGTTTGGCAGCATGATCGATGTGATTGAAAACAGCACGCAATATTTGCATAAAGATGACCTGAATGCGATTGCGCACTACCTTAAATCTCTGAAGCCTCACGGCGAAAAGGCCTCGTATAAGCCCGGTACGCCAGCCGTTGCCATGGTGTTGTCGGGTTTGATCACCGGCGACGCGGAGCTTCCCGGTGCGGGGCTGTTCCAGTCATTCTGTGCAAAATGTCATGGATCAACTGGAAATGGCAAGCCGGGTAAATTTCCGAAGCTTGCCGGAAATTCGATTGTTCTTTCCGAAAACGCCACCTCGCTTATCCGTCTGCTGTTGAAAGGCGGCAGGACGGCGCAAACGAGAAACGGTCCGGAGCCTCAAAAAATGCCAAGCTTTGCAACGAAGTTTACCGACCAGCAGATTGCCGAGGTGCTTACCTTCATCCGGAATAACTGGGGCAATAAGGCATCTCCCGTCACGCGAAGAGATGTGTCGATGCTACGTCTTACGCTCCATAAGAAACCGTAATCATTACTTAAACGGGATTCAGCCATTGCTATTTTATGTGACGCTTTGCTTCGCCGGTCGGATCATTTCCGGGAGCGAAAAATGACAATGATCGAAACTTTGCGAGCTTGTCTTGTGCTGATTTAGTTGTTTACTATGCCCCGTAATTAAAATCCGTTATGGCTTGCCGAATTTCTTCCTGGGTGTTCATGACAAACGGTCCGTAACCGGCGATTGGCTCGTCGATCGGTTCGCCGTTCATAACCAGCAGAATGGAGTCTTTAAACGCCCTAAGAACAATAGCATGGCCTTCCCGCTCAAAAAAGGCCAACTCGGCATCATTCAGTGTCGCCGAATGATTGATTTTGACGCTGCCTTTCAAGACAAACAGCAGTGTTGTGTAGCCATCGGGAAACTCAAGTTCAACCGTTTGCCCGGACTGCAAACGCAGATCCCATAAATTAATCGGAGTGTAGGTGTTGGCAGGCCCTTTGGCGTCTCGATAGGCGCCCGCAATGACTCGCACAACGCTGCCTTGTTCATCCAGTTTGACTGCCGGAATTTGAGTACTACCGATCGATTGATAATGGGGCGGTTCCATCTTGTATTTGGCGGGCAAATTGACCCATAGCTGTATCGCTTCGAAGGTGCCGCCTTGCCTGGTAAAGGCGGCGGAGTGCATTTCTTCGTGCCGCAGGCCTTTGGCTGCCGTCATCCATTGCACATCGCCCGGGCCGATCAGACCGCCGTTGCCGGCGGTATCATGGTGTTCGACTTCGCCCTGGTAAAGAATGGTAACGGTTTCAAAACCGCGGTGCGGATGCAGGCCCACGCCTCTGGGTTTCGATGCAGGCGGAAACTCCGCCGGGCCGGCATAATCCAGCATCAGAAATGGACTCATTTCGGCATCCGGAGTATTGTAAGAAAACAACGTGCGTACCGGAAAACCATCCCCTACCCAGTGAGACTCATTGGTGCGGGTGATTCGATGCAACTGTTTCATGGCTGATATCCTATATTGAGGCGTTTGCTGACGCGAAACGGCCGGAAAGGGCTGAATTAAATGGAGCGAGTCCGATTATGTGATAGCCTGGCGAACCGATAAGTTCCTAAGGGCAGGGCAGGAAGACTATTGATCGATAGTCAGGACAGGCACCGCCGCCAGCAGTTTTTTAGTGTAGGCATGTTGCGGATCAGTGAGAATCCGCGCCACGGGTCCCTGCTCAATAATTTTGCCCCGGTACATGACCGCTACGTCGTCGGCAATTTCCGCGACAATGGCAAGATCATGGGTGATGAACAGAAAGCTCACGCCTTTGTCCCGCTGCAACGATTTCAGCAATTCGATAATCTGGGCCTGTACGGATACATCCAGCGCGCTGGTCGGTTCGTCGCAGACGATCAGCTTGGGATCGACCGCCAGCGCCCGGGCGATGCAGATTCTTTGCCGCTGACCGCCGGAGAATTCATGCGGATAACGCGATGCCGAATGAGCCGGCAATCCAACCTGGTCAAGCAATTGCCGGACTTTTTTTTGCCTGTCGGCAGCGCTGACTTTGGGATGCAAGGCTTTGATGCCTTCGGCGATAATATCGCCGACCAGCATTCTGGGATTCATCGACGAAAAGGGATCCTGAAATACGATTTGGATATCCGACCGTTTTTGCCGCAGCGCCTCGCCGGTTAATTTATTCAGTTCAATGCCGCCAATCCGGACCTGTCCGGTGCTGCCCGGAATCAAATTCAACAGGGCTTTGCCCAGGGTCGTCTTGCCGCAACCGGACTCGCCGACCAGCGCCAGGGTTTTGCCTTTTTGAATCGTAAAGCTGACGCCGTCAACTGCCCGCACATGATCGACCACGCGTTTGAACAGGCCTTTGCGGATCGGGTAGTAGCAATAAAAGTTATCGACCCGGAGTAACGGCGGTTTTTCTTCAATGCCATGATTCAAACAGCTCTGCATCAATGGCAATGCCTTCAGGAGCTTTTGCGTGTACGGGTGTTTGGGGTGAGCGAAAAAATCCCGAGTCGATCCCATCTCGACAATTTTCCCCGTCTGCATCACGGCAACGCGGTCCGCCAGGGTTGAAACCAGGGCCAGATCATGACTGATCAGCCATAACGCCATGCCGGTCTGTTGCTGGATGTTTTTTAACAAGGCCAGTATTTGCGCCTGTATCGTGACATCGAGCGATGTCGTCGGCTCGTCGGCGATCAACAAATCGGGCTTGCCGGCCAGGGCGATAGCAATCATGATCCGTTGCCTTTGGCCGCCGGACAGTTGATGCGGATACTCATTAAGCCGCTGTTCCGGATTCGGAATTTCAACTTGCCGCAATAATTCCAGTACTCGCTGATTAAGCGCTGAACTGGAAAGCTTGAAATGAATGGTGACGGCCTCTTCAATCTGGCGGCCGATCGTCATCACCGGATTCAGCGACGACATGGGGTCCTGAAAAATCAGGCCGATGCGCCTGCCGCGAATCCTGCACAGGTCCAGTTCCGAATGCTGCAGCAGTTCGTCGTTTTTCAGCGTGATGGAACTGGCCTTAAGCCTGGCATTGGCCGGCAGCAATCTCAGCACCGATAGGGCCGTAATCGATTTGCCGGAGCCTGATTCGCCGACCAGGGCAAAGGTTTCGCCCGGATAGATATCAAAACTGATGTCGTCGACAACCGTGTGTTTATGGCTGAAGGTGACGCTGAGGTTTTCGATGGAAAGCAAGGGGGTATTCATTGCTATTTTGCTTGGGATTAAATACATTTTAATCGGATCGTTCCGAGACGGCTATTTATAAACATCTTTCCGGTGTCCGATTTTTATAATATGAACAATTAACAAATCATCAAAAACTGAATAGACAATGCGATAATCGCCGGATCGAATTCGATAAGTATGTTCTGAGCCGACCAGTTTTTTATGACCGGATGGATAAGGATTGTCTGCTAGCGCCCCAATTAAATCAGTTAATTTCCTAATTACTGATTTGGGCAGATTCGATAAGGATTTTTTGGCAGAGGTTTTAATTTCGATTTTATAGCAAGCCATTGTCGATCAATTCCTTTTTAACCTGCTCCCAGGGAATGGTCGGTTCTTCTCTCAATTCAGCAACCGTCGCCAAGTCCTCCAGGTCTTCCATCAATTCTATATATTCTTCCATTGGCAATATGACGGATATTTTGTGGCCTTCTGAATCGGTAATGTATTGTTTGGGCATGGTTGGCGTCTCTAATTGCTTTATGTCAGAGTTTACACATAAATCGGCTTAATTCGATAAATAGGATGAAAACTTCTGGATTAAGTAAATGAATCGCCTGCCAATTCTCGTAGTTTCATTAAAAAATAATTAAAACTTGGCGATTTGTTGTTATTCAAATCCATATAAGGTGTAATTTTCTCGGCCCAGGCAGATTTTTCAGCTCCTACGAATCCTTGACTTAAAAGTCGTTGCGAACCGCCTTTATAAACCGCATCTGCAAGCAACTCCCATGTACCGCAAATTGAATCGTTATTGTACATGTACTCATTCAATATAGCGTCCTTTGCATTGGGATAGGCTTGCTTGACTGCTACAATATCGCCTAGAAACCAGGCTTCACCTTCTTCGATAGCGATACAAAAACGAGTTTCCGGTCGTGGATTGCATTTATCTAAAAGCGTCATTAATTCTTCCCTGAAGCTTTTCAGACATCTATCATCGAGATCACAAACAACAATGACCACCGCTTGATAGCCTTGCCATGATTTTCCATAGGCGGCTAATAGTTTCGGCAGATTGTTCAATAACATGCGATTATGCACAGATTTCGCGGAAGCCATATTTTCTGGGATGTGTCCCAGTCCTTTGAATGGAGTAATCTTAAAAGTATGATTAACGCCGATGATTTTGGGTACCAGAATTTCCAGTGCGACTTTCCCGGACTGGTCTTCGACAAGAATTTCAAAATGCATAGATTTATCTTGCATCCAGATAATCGCTATACCAAAGCCCGCCTAATGGCAGCCCTTCTGCTACCATGTTTTTTACTAATTCGTTATCGCTGGCTCGCCGAATAGTCGAAAAACCATCTTCTCCTTTTTCCAGAATCCAGACTTCATCAGGGTTAAGCGCGTCGACAAAATAAGGTTGATGAGTGGTGATAAAAACTTGAGAACTACCTTTGAGTCCAGTTGCGTGTTCTCGGAATTCTTTTGCTAAAGTTTCTAGCAATTTATGGTACAAGCCGTTTTCCGGTTCTTCGATGCATAAAAAGGGTGGGGGTGCTGGATCTTCAAGCAACAACAGATAGGCGAACACTTTCAGTGTACCGTCTGACATTTGCTGCGAGTAAAAAGGATCGACAAAGCCTTTATCATTGAAACGCAAAAGTAGACGTCCATCGGCTGTTTTATCCGTATCAATTTTGTCGACACCTGGAATTTTTTTTGCTATGCGATCCAACACTTTCTTGAAACGATCTTTGTGCTCTCTTTCCATAAATTGCACGACATTACCAATGTTGTCTCCTTTAATATTTAAGTGTTTTTGCGGTCCCGCCAGTGGAAGACTTCTTGCTGAATCGGGTTCAAAATAGCTGAGGTACCAACCTTCTATAAATTGGCGAAAAAGAGAAATTCTTGGATGTTGTTTCAATGAGCCAAGTGTTGCAATTCCTAACTTTCTTTTATCAGAAAGCTCAACAACTTCGGTTTCTTTGCTTTCTTCTTTCACAGAAGCTTCAAAAAGGTTATTAAAATCAAGTTGTTTTTTATTTTCGTCAATGCCCTCTGCTTCGCCTTTCCAAACTAAACCTTTGCCATTTTCCAAAATTAAAAACGAAAATGGCCATCCTCGTGACTGTTTTATTCGTCGTTGCCTAAGACGCTCTCTTTGTACGAAAGGTCTTCCTGAATCGTCTACATTGATAGATAATTCATAAGTGATAGGGCGGTCTTTGCTCTCCTCTTTATAATAAATTTCAAACTCAATAGGTCCGGATTGACCTTGAGATCGGATTTTTTCAAAACCGCCACGTCCTTTAGAATCACAAGCTTCTTCGACGCCGATTTTGAGCGCATCGGAAAGAAAACCAAAAACGTCAAACAGCGTGCTTTTACCAACGCCGTTTTCACCGATAACGACAGTCATGGGAGTGAGGGGATTTAATTGTTGCTGATTCCACAGTCTTCCTAGTGTAATATCCTTTAACGCACGAAAATTTTTTACTCTAATGCCTTCAATTTTTGCCATTTGTTTTCTCTTATAGTGGCGGTCATTTTTTCATATCAGCTTTCGTTCTGATATATCCAGACGGGATCTATAATTTTGCCTGTAGATGAAGCAACTTCATTGTATCTGTTTAGGAGTATCTGTTTAGGATGTATATCCCTGTTGCAATATCATAATCCACCCAGCCGCTTTTCGGTTTCCAGCACCAGCTGCGTCGTCTTGAGCACCGTATCGGGATTCAGGCTCATCGAATCGATGCCGATTTCGACCAGAAACTCTGCCATTTCCGGATAATCGGACGGGGCCTGGCCGCACAGTCCGCAATGTCTTCCATTACGCTGTGCGCCGGTGACGGCGAGACGGATCATCTCTTTAACGCCGGGGTCGCGCTCGTCAAAATCTTCAGCGATGATCTGGGAATCCCGGTCCACGCCCAGGGTCAATTGGGTCAGATCGTTCGAGCCGATGGAAAAGCCGTCGAAATGCTTCGAGAAGGCATCGACCTGTATCACATTGTTCGGAATCTCACACATCACATAGATCTGCAGGCCATTCTCGCCCCGCTTCAAGCCCAGTTCCGCCATATATGCGAGGACGCGCTCGGCTTCGTCGACCCTTCGGCAAAACGGTATCATCAGGATGACGTTGGTCAGTCCCATGTCGTTGCGCACTCGTTTCATCGCCGCGCATTCCAGTGCAAAACCTTCGGCATAGGCCGGATGAGTATAGCGCGAGGCGCCGCGAAAACCGATCATCGGGTTGGCTTCGTCGAATTCGAACCAGCGCCCTCCCAGCAAAGTCGCGTATTCATTGGTCTTGAAGTCGGACATCCTGACCACGACCGGTTTCGGGTAAAACGCGGCGGCGATCGTTCCGACGCCTTCCGATAACTTTTGTATGAAAAAATCGGCTCCTGTCTCGTAGTTCCGGGTCAATTCGTTTAATTGTTCTTGTTCGGAAGGGTCCTGCACTTTTTCGGGATGGATCAAGGCCATCGGATGGGCCTTGATGTATTCGGTGATGATAAATTCCATCCGCGCCAAACCGACGCCATCATTGGGCAGAAAACTGGTCCTGAAGGCAATCTCCGGATTGCCGATATTGAGCATGATATGGGTAAGAGGATGTTTGAGGCCCGACAAATCGGTGGATATTATTTCAAATTGCAGGCTGCCCGGATAGACCTTGCCGACATCGCCTTCTGCGCAAGACACCGTTACCGGACTGTCGTTTTCAATCGCCGTCGTCGCATTTTCACAGCCGATGACCGCAGGAACGCCCAGTTCACGGGCGACGATGGCGGCATGGCAGGTTCGCCCGCCGCGGTTGGTGACGATCGCCGAGGCGATTTTCATTACCGGCTCCCAGTCCGGGGTGGTGATATCGGCGACCAGCACATCGCCGGCATTAAACCCGGAGAGCTGGTCCAATGCAGTGATAATCCGGGCGTTGCCCTGCGCAATCTTGCTGCCTACCGCATGGCCGGTGACGAGGGGCGCGGCTTGTTGTTTGAGTTCGTATTGTTCCAGGATCATGCCCTGTTTCTGGGAGGTCACGGTTTCAGGCCGCGCCTGCACGATATACAGTTTTCCGTCGATCCCGTCTTTCGCCCATTCGATGTCCATGGGTTTGGGATAGCCGGCCTTGGCGCTATAGTGTTTTTCGATTTTGATCGCGTAATCGGCCAGGGTGAGCGCGTCCTGATCGCTAATGCAGAAGCGGTTGCGTTCCTGAACCGAGGTGACGACATTGCAGGTCGATTCGCGGGTGCGTCCGTCGCTATAGACCATTTTGATTTTTTTGGCTCCCAGCAAGCGCCTCAAAACGCTGCGGTAGCCTTGTTCAAAAGTCGGTTTGTGTACGTAAAACTCATCCGGGTCCACCGCGCCCTGCACGACGTTTTCACCCAAGCCGTAAGCGCCGGTAATAAATACGACGTCGCTGAAACCCGATTCCGTATCCAGTGAAAACATGACGCCGCTGGAGTCCAGATCGGAGCGCACCATTTTCATGATACCCACCGACAACGCCAGTTTAAAATGATCGAAGCCCTGATCGACCCGGTAATGAATGGCCCGATCGGTAAACAGGCTGGCAAAGCAGCGTTTGCATGCATCAAGCAAGGCCTGGTCTCCGCGGATATTGAGATAAGTGTCCTGTTGGCCGGCGAAACTGGCGGTCGGCAAATCTTCCGCGGTAGCAGAGCTGCGTACCGCGACGCTCAAATCATCGCCGTACTCCTGCCGGAGCTCGGCAAAGGCGTCGAGGATTTGTTTTTCAAGATCGGCGGGCAACGGCGCCGCATAAATAATTTCTCGCGCTTTGCGGGCGCGTCTGGCCAAATCGGCGACATTATCCGGATCGAGATCATCCAGCGCCTGATGTAAAGAATCCCATGCCTTTGCCTGGTCCAGGACATAGCGGTAAGCGTCTGCGGTCACGGCAAAACCATTCGGAATCAAAATGCCCTGCTGCGTCAATTCGCGGTACATTTCCCCGAGCGATGCGTTTTTTCCTCCGACCAGAGGCACGTCGTCTATCGATAAGTCCTTAAACCAGCGGACATACTGTATTTGTTCAGCCATATATTTCTCCTGGTGCTTGCTTGGGTTACCGCATTTGTCGTGTCTTTCTTAGCGATACAAATTTATGATTCAGAAACTACGCCGCCTTAATAGCTTAAAGCTTCCGGATACAAAAATCTTTAAATAAATGGGCAAGATCGGCTCGTTCAATCGAACGTCTCCGGGTTTTCCTGCTTGGACATCATAAATAAATTATATGATTATTTGTTTTGATAATTATCTATAGATATTCATCATTAGCCCAATTTCGATCAGCTTGGTTAAAGTGTATTTCGACGTTATACTCAGCTTCTGCTTGCCATCAGTGAGAGTACCGCGATGTTAAAAGAGACACCTTTATATCAGCTTCATCTTGATCTGGGCGCCAAAATGGCGGCATTTGCCGGATATCAGATGCCGATTTATTACCCTCGGGGCATTGTGCATGAACATCTGCATTGCCGCAGCCATGCCGGTTTTTTCGATATATCGCATATGGGGCAATGCCTGATTATTGGCGAAAAGGCTGCCGGCGAACTGGAGCGGCTGACGCCCAGCGACATTACCGGACTAAAACAAGGCCAGCAAAAATATACCGTGTTGACCAATGACGGCGGCGGCATCCTGGACGATATCATGGTGACACGGCTTGAATCCGGTTTAATGATCGTGGTGAATGCCGCCTGTAAAGACAAGGATTTCAGTTATTTATCCGGTCAGTTATCCGATTGCTGCCGTTTTGTCGAACTCAACGAACAGGCGTTATTTGCATTACAGGGTCCGGCGGCGGAAGCCATCATCAGGAAATTCTCTCCAATTGCCGCCGATTTGTCTTTTATGACAGCCTGTGAAACAGCGTTGAACGGCATCAAATGCACGATCAACCGCAGCGGTTATACCGGCGAGGACGGTTTTGAAATTTCCGTTGCCAATGGTGATGCGAATGAACTGGCCCACTTGCTGCTTGCAGAATCCGGGGTTATACCCATTGGTCTGGGCGCACGGGATACCTTGCGTTTGGAAGCGGGTTTGTGTCTTTACGGGCATGAACTGAACGAAACCATAACGCTTGTGGAGGCAGGCCTGCAATGGGTGATCAAAAAAGATCACAATCAGTTTCCTGGCGCCGTCAAAATTCTCGAACAGTTAAAAGTCGGCACAGATAAAATCCGAGCGGGGCTGGTTGCCGAGAGTAAAATCCCGGTCCGGGAAGGCAGCGCGATATTCAACACTGACGGTAATAAGATAGGCCAGGTCACCAGCGGCAGTTTTTCGCCCAGTCTCGGCAAGCCGATTGCGATGGCTTATCTGGAGCGCGATTATGCCGGCGTGGGCACTGCTTTATACACAATGGTTCGCGAGCATCGAATACCGGTTACCGTGACTCGTTTGCCCTTCATTCCTCATCGCTATCACAGGTAATCATTATGCCGATTTCTCGCATCAGCTTGAATCAATTGGAAATGCGCGGTTATTTTAGCCGCCGCCATATCGGCCCGAATGCACAGCAAATCGGGGAAATGCTCGCCGAACTCGGTTTGAACGAACTGGGGGAGATCATCGAACAGGCTCTGCCAGCCGATATCGTCAATCAGGAGCCGCTAAAACTTACCGAAACCATCAGCGAAAGCGCCGTTATCAAACACATCCACAAGATGCGTGAGCGCAATAAGGTCTTTACATCGATGATCGGCATGGGGTATTACGACACCGTCATGCCCGCCGTGATCAAGCGTAACGTCCTGGAAAATCCGGGCTGGTACACCGCCTATACGCCTTATCAGGCGGAAATCAGCCAGGGCAGGCTGGAAGCGTTGTTGAATTTTCAGCAGATGATTATCGACCTGACCGGTATGGAACTGGCCAACGCCTCCTTGCTGGATGAGGCCACGGCGGCGGCGGAAGCGATGACGATGTCGCGGCGCTTGTCGAAAAATCCCGCCAATTCGATTGTGGTCGATCCGGATTGTCACCCGCAGACCATTGCGGTAGTCAAGACCCGCGCGCATTCCTTCGGCTACGAAGTCATCGTCGCCAATCCTTATCAAAATCTGCAGCAACACGATTTTTTCGCGGTCCTGGTGCAATATCCGGGCTCCAAAGGCGAAATTAAAGATCTTGGCGAGATCACCAAAATCGCTCACGAGAAATCCGCGCTGGTGACCGTTGCCGCCGATTTGTTAAGCCTGGTGCTGCTGAAGCCGCCAGCCGCATTCGGCGCCGATATTGCGGTAGGCAGCGCCCAGCGCTTCGGCGTGCCGATGGGTTACGGCGGCCCGCATGCCGCGTTTTTCGCCACGCGGGATGACTATAAGCGTTCCGTTCCGGGGCGACTCATCGGCGTATCGAAGGATAGCCACGGCCAGGTCGCCCTTCGCATGGCGCTGCAAACCCGGGAACAGCATATTCGCCGGGACAAGGCCACCAGCAACATTTGTACCGCACAGGTGCTGCTTGCCGTTATCGCCGGTTTTTATGCGGTCTACCACGGCGCCGAAGGTCTGCGCCTGATTGCTTGCCGGGTGCATCGCTATGCCCAAATTCTGGCCGCCGGCCTTGTTCAGCTTGGCCATAACGTTATCAGCCAATGCTATTTCGATACGATCGTCGTCTGCGCTCCGAACCGGGCAAAACGCATCGCCGCGCAGGCGGCGGAAGCCAATATTAACCTGCGTGTTATCGATGCCGACCACCTCGGCATTTCCCTGGACGAAACCACGACGCGGAAAAATCTGCGAGAGCTATGGCAGGTGTTCGCCCCGCCGTCGGCCGAATTCCCCGACATTAACCGCTTGAATGCCACCTTGGAAGAATGCATACCCGAGGCGCTGTTGCGTACAGACAATATTCTGCAGCATCCGGTCTTTGAGCGCTATCACTCGGAAACGGAGATGATGCGCTATATGAGGCGTTTAGCCCGGCGCGACATCGCGCTGGACCGCTCGATGATACCGTTGGGTTCCTGTACGATGAAGCTCAATGCCGCCACCGAAATGCAGACGATTTCGTATCATGAATTTAACGCCCTCCACCCTTTTGCTCCGTTGTACCAGACCTTGGGCTATCAACAGATGTTTGCCGAACTGGAGGATATGTTATGCGACCTGACCGGTTTTGATGCCTTCTCGTTGCAGCCCAATGCCGGTTCCCAGGGCGAATATACCGGCTTGCTGGTTATCCGTAAATATCATGAAGTCAACGGCCAGAGTCAGCGTAACATCTGTCTGATACCGGCGTCGGCGCATGGCACCAATCCGGCCAGCGCGGTCATGGCGGGCCTAAAAGTCGTCGTCGTCGCCTGCGATGAAAATGGTAATGTCAGTCTGGACGATTTGCAGGAGAAACTTGCCGAATATCATGATACGCTAGCGGCGTTGATGATCACCTATCCGTCCACTCACGGCGTATTTGAGCAGGCTTTCCGGCAAATTTGCGATCTGATCCATCAGCACGGCGGCCAGGTTTATCTGGACGGGGCCAATTTTAATGCGCTGGTCGGTTTAAGCCGTCCCGGTAAAATCGGCGCCGATGTCGCCCACCTGAATCTGCACAAGACCTTCTGCATTCCGCATGGCGGCGGCGGGCCGGGCGTCGGTCCGATCGGCGTCGGCGCGCATCTGGCGCCGTTCCTGCCCGATCATCCGGTGGTTGACGGCGTCAATCCGGCCAAAGGCGAACACGGCACCATCGGTACGGTTTCCGCTGCGCCGTGGGGTTCGGCCAGCATCTATACCATTTCCTGGGCTTATATTGCGATGATGGGCGCCGCCGGATTGAAAAAGGCGACGCTGACGGCCATACTGAACGCCAACTATATCGCCAAACGGCTGGCCCCGCATTACCCGATTCTGTATACCGGCAAAAACGGCTGGGTCGCACATGAATGCATCATCGATTGCCGCGAATTCAAAAAAACCTGCCACATCACCGTGGAAGACATTGCCAAACGACTGATCGATTTCGGTTTTCATGCCCCTACCGTAGCCTTTCCGGTCGCCGACACGCTGATGATCGAACCGACCGAAAGCGAGGATAAAGCCGAACTCGACCGCTTCTGTAATGCGCTGATAGCGATCCGAGCGGAAATAAGAGATATAGAAGTCGGTAATGCCGATGCCGAAAATAACGTGCTGCGCAATGCGCCGCATACCCATCGCCTGCTGCTGGATGACTGGACGCTGCCTTACTCCAGGCAACAGGCCTTTTTCCCTGACGGCAATCAGCATGATGACAAGTACTGGCCGCCGGTCGGGCGTATCGATAATGTGTACGGCGACCGGCATGTGGTCTTCACCTGCCCGCCGTTAGCGAATTATGAGTGATTTCCAAATTAGAGGATGTCAGGCAGTAAACTTTTGAATCCAAAAAAGAAGGTTGCCGGAGTGTTTGCGAAATCCGAACAGTTTAATTGCTCTTAACACAGAAAGAATGATGGAATTGGCAACTGAGCGGATACGGTGTAAAAAGCTTTGTCCACAATATAAATCATGACCTCATATTCAATAAACGATTTCTATGTATATTCACATATATGAGACTTTAAGGGTGATATGAATATTAATCGTTTCATAAGTAATCGCATGCCGCGGAGTTTAAAAACATGTTTTTTAACTCCAATGCTGGAATCGGGAAAGTGCAGAAACTTATGGGACGATTAATACTATACATGGTGGCTAAGTGATCCGGAGAGACAAGTCCATCGGCTGTAGATAAGATGACAGAAGCATCTATAAACCGATAACCCACAGTCGATGCTTAAACTATTACAGAAGCTGACATGACAAAATCCATCAACAAATCCCAATCGGGGGCCGAAAAACTCGGCCACATCAATGCCGAACAACAGCGCATGCAGGCTCAAAACAGCGGCGATGCGGCGTGGCGATTATGGGGGCCGTATCTGAGCGAACGTCAATGGGGCACGGTGCGCGAGGACTATAGCAAAAATGGGGAAGCCTGGGGCTATTTCAGTCACGACCAGGCTCGCAGCCGGGCCTACCGCTGGGGCGAGGACGGCATTGCAGGTCTCTGTGACGATAAGCAGCGGCTGTGTCTTGGCTTGTGCCTATGGAATGGACAGGATCCTATCCTCAAGGAACGTCTATTCGGCTTGACCAATGGTGAAGGCAATCACGGCGAAGATGTCAAGGAGTTGTATTACTATCTTGATGCAACGCCCAGCCATTCTTACCTGAAAATGCTGTACAAGTATCCACAACAGGCATTCCCTTATGCGGCATTGATCGAAGAGAACCGCAAGCGCGGCAGGGACAGTCCGGAATTCGAATTACTGGACACCGGCCTGTTCAACGATAATCGCTACTTCGACGTGTTCGTCGAATACGCCAAGGCCGACTTTGATGACATCTTGATGCTGATCACCGTGCATAATCGTGGCGCGGACGCGGCCCCATTACACGTACTGCCGCAACTCTGGTTCCGCAATACCTGGAGTTGGGGTTACGATGCCACTCATCCGATACTTTCAGCCACCGGAAGCAATAGCATTTTAGCCCAGCATACCGATCTGGGCAGCTACCATTGCGATTTCGACGGCGATCCCGAACTGCTGTTCTGCGACAATGAAACCAATATACAACGGTTGTATGACCAGCCATCCGAAGGCTATTGCAAGGATGCCATCCATGACTATCTTATCCATGGCCAACGCCACTCCGTCAATTCAGAGCGGTATGGCACCAAGGCGGCTGGGCATTTCAGTTTTTCCGTTCCGGCTCACGGCAAAGTTGCAGTGCGCCTGCGCCTGAGCAAAGATCAGAATCAGCAGCCTTTTCATGACTTTGATGACGTGTTCGCAGCCCGTCGCGGAGACGCGGACGATTTTTATGCCGAACTGCAAACCGCGTTGACCGATGACGATTCCAGACTCATCCAGCGTCAGGCACTGGCCGGCATGATCTGGAGTAAACAGTTTTATTACTACGACATCCCGCAATGGCTGAAAGGCGACCCGGCGACTGTCCAACCGCCGATAGAGCGTCTCCACGGGCGCAACAGCGACTGGCAGCATCTGAACAACGCCGACATCATTTCCATGCCCGACACCTGGGAATATCCCTGGTATGCGGCCTGGGATCTGGCGTTCCACTGCGTGACCCTGGCGATGGTCGACCCCCGATTTGCCAAGGACCAACTGCTGCTGATGACGCGGGAATGGTACATGCACCCGAACGGCCAGATGCCCGCTTACGAATGGAAGTTGAGCGACGTCAACCCGCCGGTGCATGCCTGGGCCGCGTGGGAGGTCTATAAATCCGGATGTCAAAACAACGGCGGCGTCGGCGACCTCGATTTCCTGGAACGGATCATGCACAAATTGATCATCAATTTCACCTGGTGGGTCAACCGCAAGGACGCCGACGACAACAATGTCTTTCAGGGCGGCTTCCTCGGTCTGGACAACATCGGCGTGTTCGACCGCAGCGCGCCCCTGCCGGCCGGCGGCCACATCGATCAGGCCGACGGCACCAGCTGGATGGCGATGTACTGTCTGAACCTGATGCGAATCGCCCTGGAGCTGGCGTTGCATGACCGCGTTTACGAAGATATCGCCACCAAGTTTTTCGAACATTTCCTCTACATTGCCAAAGCGATGAGCAACATAGGCGATCAGCATATCGGTCTCTGGAACGAGGAAGACCAATTTTTCTATGACGTGCTGCGCTCCCCCGATGGGACTATGATGCCGCTCAAAGTGCGCTCCATGATTGGTCTGATCCCTTTTTATGCGGTAGAGATCATCGAACCTGAACTGCTGGATAAGTTGCCGGACTTCAAACGCCGTTTGAAATGGTTCCTTGATTACCGTCCCGATCTGGCGGCGTTGGTCGCCGATTGGAACGAGCCGGGACGCGGCGACCGCCGCTTGCTTTCCCTGCTTCGTGGTCACCGGATGAAAAAACTGTTGCACCGCATGCTGGACGAAACCGAGTTTCTATCCGATTACGGCGTGCGCTCATTGTCGCGCGCGCATCGCGATCACCCCTATGCGGTCAGCTGCGCCAACTCGCCAATGAACGTGAATTATCAGCCGGGAGAAGCCGAATCCGCGATGTTTGGCGGCAACTCCAACTGGCGAGGGCCCATCTGGTTCCCGGTCAATTATTTGTTAATTGTTTCGCTCAGGCGTTTTGCCAGCTTCTATGGCGAGGACTTTAAAATAGAATGCCCATCCGGTTCGGGCATGTTTTTGTCTCTCAACGAAGTAGCCGATGAACTGTCTCAGCGACTGATCCGGATTTTCCGTAAAGACGGAAATGGGCGCAGACCCGCCTATGGTCATGATGAAAGGCTTCAACACGATCCGCACTTTAAAGACTATCTGTTATTCCACGAATATTTCCACGGCGATGACGGCAATGGCTTAGGGGCCTCACACCAGACCGGCTGGACCGGCTTAGTGGCAAAACTGCTGCAACCGCATCCTTGAAACGGAGCCTGTTTGTTCGTCAGGATACAAGTTCTGGGACGATAAAAGATTGCCATGCCGTTCAACTTGGCAAAAGAGGTTCTCGCGTGGTGACAACGCACAGTACGGCTTCGGCACATATCAATGCAGCACACTAGCTTTACCAAGTCGATTAAGTATCATCTTAAATTGCATCAACTCAAAAGTTCAAGAAATCGATCTACTTGATCAGCCTCGGTTGCAAAACTGGTTACCAGGCGAATCAGCACCTCGTGTTGATCTAACAGGCCTGGTTTTGCACGTGGAGAATTCCACTGATAAAAAACTACGCCTTTTTCCCGGAGTTCGTCCGCGTTCGCTTTATCCAAAATACAAAATACTTCATTGGCTTCCGGGTACCACGCTAATCGGGCTCGTTTAGAGTTAATGATGCCTTTTTGCAAGCGCTCGGCCATAGCATTGGCATAACGTGCCAGGTGTAACCAAAGCTCATCCTGTAAATAAGCATCAAATTGACAAGCGATAAATCGGCTCTTGGAAAACAGTTGTGCTGCGCGTTTACGGATAAACGGCAAGTCTTTGGACAATTCCGGATTCATAAAGACCAGGGCTTCAGCACACCAGCAACCGTTTTTGGTAGCACCGAAAGAGACAATATCCACCCCTCGCTTCCAAGTCATTTCCGCTGGCGTGAGTTCCAACGCAACCAGCGCATTCGCAAAACGCGCACCATCCATATGCAAGGGTAAGCGGTAAGTTTTTGCAATTTCCGCAATGGCGGCAATTTCATCAGGCTGGTAAAGCGTACCAATTTCGGTAGCCTGCGTAATGGAAATCGCCATGGGCTGACCCGCATGGACAAAATTGGGCGGAAAACGCTCAATTTCAGCTTTGAGGTGGAGCGGATCAATTTTACCGTTTTCCCCGTCCACGGGAGCCAGACGTGCGCCATGTGTAAAAAACTCCGGCGCGCCACATTCATCTTCCAGCATGTGCGCTTCGCGGTGACAAAAGGAAACTCCACCCGGACGGTTGACAGCAGCCAGTGCCAGCGAATTTGCCGCGGTGCCAGTACTTACGAAGTAAACCGCAACGTCACGTTCGAATAGCTCGTTAAACCGTTGCTCGATTTTGCGATCAAGTGCGCTTTCGCCATAGGGCGCTGAAAATCCTGCAGAGGCTTCCAACAACCGTTGCGAGATGGCGGGGTGCGCGCCGGCCCAATTATCGGATGCAAAATTCATCGTGCGTGTTATGGGTATCATGTTTACACCTTTTGAAAATAGATATTGATTAGATTTAAGTTTGGCTTGATGATTCCAGGTTTCAAGCGAGGAGTCAGGTTTCTGCGTTCTGTGCATCAAAGTAAAAGCAGCTGCGACGATATCGAACTTGCGGACATGTGGCGGTTTTACCTAAACTATGTGGGTTTCCACTTCATTTCCAGCGCATATTATGAAATCAGCAGCCAAAATCATTGCCGGCTTCGCCTTGGCAGGATTGCTCGGTGCGTGCTCCGGGCATAAGCCCTCCACCACGGCCAGCATCAGCACTCCCGCCGTTAAACCCCAAGCCAAGGCCGACCGGAAACTCTATTACATCCCGCCTCCCAAACTGCCCGGCCAATGGACTGTGGAGGATATTCTGCAAGCTTACGGCGCAAACGTGAAGGACAAACTCAACTACTATTTCACCAAGGCCAAAGTGTCCTATCCCCCTCGGGAAGTCACCCTCGTCGCCTTGAAACAGGAAAAGAAACTGGAACTATGGGCGAGGGACAGCGGCGAGTTTCGTTTCGTCCGTGACTATTACATCCTGGCCGCAAGCGGCGAGGCCGGTCCCAAATTACGGCAAGGTGACAGGCAGGTGCCTGAAGGCATTTACCGCATCGCGGAACTGAATCCCAACAGCCATTATCACTTGTCGATAAAAATAAATTACCCCAATGAATTCGACCTCTTTCATGCCGAGCAGGAAGGGCGCATCGATCCGGGTTCGGATATTTTCATTCATGGCAAAACGGCCTCCATCGGTTGCCTGTCCATGGGCGATGCAGCGATAGAGGAACTTTTCGTCCTCACCGCGCAAGTGGGTGCCGAAAATGTCAAAGTCGTGATTGCCCCCCACGACCCCAGAGCCTATCCTCTGAAGGCTGACTCAGAAAAACTTCCGGAATGGACCTTTGAGCTTTATTCGATCATCTCCCGCGAAATTAAAGCCCTGCCACCCGTAGTGAAGCCGGCAAAATCCGGTTTATGACCAGCAAGCGCTATCCAGGCTCCTTCGATTTACTTGGTGGTGCTGCCTTATCAAAATGCAAGAAAATTTTGACAGGTTCTGCCTGACGGTTTCAAATATCAAAGTGCTGTACCAATAAGTTCTTGCTTCTGTCTTAAGGCAAGTGCTTACCCATTTAAAATTAAACTGTTGGGTGAAACGACGTGAATATGCATAAAGCTCTGCAATATCTGTTTTTTTTATTGATGATGCCGGTATTGGCCTTTGCCGACAATGATGAAAGAGAATGGAATAATGTCTTAAAAAAACAATACTTCGCGGGTAAAAGCATTACTGAATCGAACGACATGATTGAGCTGGACGCGCCCGACCGAGCCGAAGACCCCGCTTTGGTGCCGTTAAAAATTATCAGTAAAATCGGGCAATCTAATGACCGTTACATTAAAAAAATCCTGATCCTGGTCGATAAAAATCCATTCCCTTTTGTCGGCGAATTTGAATTTACCCCCAGCAGCGGTAAAGCGGATTTAGCCATGCGGATAAGAGTCAATACCTATAGCTACATACGCGCCATTGCCGAGATGAATGACGGCACGCTGTTTATGGCCAAAAAGTTTGTTAAGGCAAGCGGTGGCTGTTCAGCGCCCATCGGCTCCGATCTGGATGCGTCCATGAAACGGCTGGGAAAAATGAAATTCAGATTGGAGAAAGAAGTGAACTCTTCTGAGCCGGCGTTGGTACAGTTGTTAATCAGCCATCCCAATATTACCGGCATGCAGATGGACCAGGTCACCCGATTTGTTAAGAAATCCCACTTTATTGAAAATATCAGGGTGTTTTTCAACGATAAGCCGGTTTTGACGGCTAAGACCGATATTGCCATCAGTTCGGATCCGAACTTCAGGTTTTATTTTGTTCCTGAAAAAGAAGGGGTTTTAAGAGCCGAGTTTACCGATACGTCCTGTGAAAGTCCTACTGCTCGAGATGCCTGTACGAAAGGCAAAACCTATACTGAAACCTATTCGATCAAACCCTGATAAAAAGGGTGGCATTATGCCGGCATACAGTCGTGTGTCGTTTGAACACAGCTGATGGCGGCTTACTTTCTTGTTATTACGCAGGGAGTGGCCGCTGGTGAAGTAAAATGATTTGGTGTGGGGGAATTATGTGCTTTTTCAATATGAATAGCTTTGGACCAATACCGGATCTTTTTGCCAGGAATTTACTAAGGGAATGCGCCTTCGATCGGCAACCCGCCGGTTAGTATAATTGGCTGTATCGCTCGTGGCTTCGTTTCTAGGGTCCTTCTTTGCCGAGCGATTGACATATTCACGAACTGTAATGGGTTTATCTTTAAAAAGCGTACCATCAAGCCGTTTAATTAGCCGATGTGCTACTTCATTCGGAAAAACTCTGACTAAACCATGTTTTTCAATTCGATTTGAAGAAACATCCAGAATGGACAGGATTTCTATATCCTCAATGGAAATAGGTGCGGTCGATTTATCTAAAAAACAGTCATTAAACACAGGGTTTATGAAATTGGCAATTTCATATTTTTTTGTGTCGGGATGAATGTTTCTCAAGAAAATAATCATACAAAAGGTTAAAACAGTTCAAGGGTTATTTAAATTTGTTAACGGCATCATAACGTGGTCACGCATAAAAATTATATAAAAATTAATTAAAAACAGCTCAAATTTTAGTAACTAAATATCATGATTTTGATATTGTGTCAATAGCGACTGCTTGGCTCTTGTGTGTGTTAAAATAATCAGCCTTTATGTTAGGCTAATGTCGATGATATATCAAATAAGAGTGGCATCACTGGAAGGGCTTGCGAAGTATTATCGCCGTCACAGCTGCCAGAGAAACGGTGGTCTGGTGGCCGAGGAAACGCAATGTTTTAACGGTCGCCTTGATGTTCGTGATCCGGCTGGCTTGGTCGTTTGGTGTTAGCAGTGAGCACAATCTTTAACTGGATTCTTGCTTAGGGCTGTCGGCTTAGCGGATGTGTGGTTCGCCAGGGTAAAATTGCAACTTCAGTTTCAAATCCATTAAAAACACGTTGAATATCTTTTCAATCATGGCGAGGGATATAAAATATGTTGGGTGAATATGGGGCGCTGTTAAATTCAAACGGACTGGTAGCTTTTCTGGCCCGTCTTCCGTCTGCCATAATAAATTTTTTACATACCAGTGATGGGCAGTTATCGGCAGCCGTGCTGGTGGTAGTCCTGCTAATGCTTTTTCTCCGGAAAAATTGAAATATAGATTCAATGGTATTTTTCGCTGATTTTGAGTCTGAACAGGTCCGCTTTTGTTTTTTTATTCATTCTATAAGTCAGTCCCCAGGCGGCAGCGAGTTTCTTTATGTCCTGCGAGAGCGATACGAGATACCCTGCAACATTGCAAATGCTGCATTTATTGTTGAAACTGGAATTTGGCATCCTGCTATGACATACGCCGGTATTGTATTGAAATTGCGGATTATTTTTCCGCCATTTGAGAGGTGCTGTCGATTTTTAGCGTCGCTACTTGATTGAGGCAGACAGCTAGCTTCGCTTTTAATTTTGGGTCAAATCATTCAGTTACCAGAGAATTCTAGCGCAGAACGGTATGATGAGTTAAAATTGCCTAGTTTATTTGTGTTTATTTTGTGAAAATTATTGCGTAAAGGACATGTGCAGTCCATGGCATGCCTGGAAATTCCGCAATGATATAACGCATTCAAGAGTTTATAATTACTTACGAAGAGGCTGCTCCGTGAACAAAACCAAGCAACTATTCGCAGGCCTTATCATATTGGCGTTAGGCCAAGGATCTGCGCGGGCGGAATATACGCTCAATTTAATGAAAGGGGTTACAAAAGTCAGTAATGACATTTATGACCTGCATATGCTGATTCTATGGATTTGCGTCATCATAGGCATCGGTGTATTCGGCACGATGTTCTATTCAATTATTCATCATCGTAAGGATAAAGGGCATAAGGCCGAGCAATTTCATGAGCACACCACCGTTGAAATTATCTGGACCATCATCCCGACCGTGATTCTGATCAGCATGGCCATTCCCGCAACCAAAACCATGCTGGAACTGGATGATGTGCAGGACTCCGATATGTCCATCAAAGTGACCGGTTGGCAATGGAAATGGGAATATGATTATCTTGATAATGGCATTCATTTTTTCAGCAGTCTCGATGAAGCCAGTAACAAGGCCCGGCAGGTCGGTTCAGGGATAGATCCCCGCTCAGTGCCTCATTATCTGCTGAATGTCGATCATCCGTTAGTCATACCCACCAAAAAGAAAATTCGCTTTGTTTTTACAGCAGCGGATGTCATCCATTCCTGGTGGGTTCCAGATCTGGGCTGGAAGAAGGACGCCAATCCCGGTTTTATTAATGAAGCGTGGACAATGGTCGAAAAGTCCGGAACTTATCGCGGACAGTGTACCGAGTTGTGCGGGAAGGATCACGGTTTTATGCCAATTGTAGTGGTCGCGATGGATCAGCCTGACTACGATGCCTGGGTGGCAAAGACTCAGGATGAAGCCAAGAAGGGACCTGATTTAAGTGATCGCGGCCACGATGAACTGGTTAGTAAAGGTGCGGCGATTTATGAGAAAAACTGCGCCACTTGCCATTTGCCCGGCGGCGAAGGCGTTCCTGGCGCATTCCCTGCTCTCAAAGGCAGTGCGATCGTGAAGGGTGATATTAAAACTCAGACTGACATCGTGCTGAATGGCAAAAATGCAATGCCGGCCTTCGGCAAAATGCTGAAAGCAGACGAATTGGCCGAGGTCATCACTTATACCCGAAATGCACTGGGTAACAAGGTGGGTGATGAAATTCAGCCAAAAGCCATCCAGGATCTGTTGCCGGAAGGCTCGGCGCCGGCTGCTGAATCTGTCTCGCCGCAACCCAAAGCACAGGCGGCTGCCGTCGACATGTCGAAAGACGAATTGATTGCCAGGGGTAAGGAGGTTTACGAAAGTAATTGCGCTTCCTGTCACCAGGCCGATGGTCAGGGCATGCCTCCTACGTTCCCGGCTTTGAGTGGAAGTTCCGTCGTGACAGGCGATATTAAGGCGCAGGTGAGTTTGATGCTGAACGGCAAGGGCATGATGCCGGCTTTCGGCAAAACCTTGAGTGCAACAGATTTTGCGGCAGTCGTGACCTATACCCGAAACGGTCTGGGTAATTCAGTGAATGACGCGATCCAGCCTTCAGAAATCGAGGCCATGCAATAGGCGACGGCCTGCTGCACAGAAGATGGTTAAGGCATTTGCTCTGTTATCTATGCAATCACTTTTAAATATTTTTGAGGTATAAACTATGTCCGCTGTAATAGCACAACATGATGATCACCACGATCATGGTCCGGCCAAGGGCCTTTTAAGATGGGTCATCACCACCAACCATAAGGATATCGGCACTTTATATCTGGTGTTTGCGCTGGTGATGTTTTTTGTTGGCGGTGCGATGGCGATGATCATTCGTGCCGAATTGTTCGAACCGGGCATGCAGTTTGTCAAGCCGCAGTTCTTTAATTCCATGACGACGATGCACGCCCTGGTCATGGTGTTTGGGGCGGTTATGCCTGCTTTTGTTGGCTTGGCCAACTGGATGATTCCATTAATGATTGGTGCGCCGGATATGGCGTTGCCGCGCATGAACAACATGAGCTTCTGGATGTTGGTGGCCGGCGTGACCTTGCTGGCCAGCACGCTGGTCATGGAAGGGGGTGCGCCTGCCGCCGGCTGGACATTGTATCCGCCGCTGGTTTTGCAAACCGGCGCAGCCTTGCCTTTTGCGATTTTCTCGGTGCATTTGCTGGGTATCTCATCAATCATGGGCGCCATTAACATCATTGCAACGATTTTTAATATGCGCGCGCCTGCGATGACATTAATGAAAATGCCGTTGTTCGTCTGGACCTGGTTGATTACCGCATTTTTGTTGATCGCCATCATGCCGGTTTTTGCCGGTGCGGTCACCATGTTGTTGACCGACCGCTTTTTCAATACCAGTTTTTTCGATGCGGCCGGCGGCGGCGACCCCGTTTTATATCAACATATTTTCTGGTTTTTCGGTCATCCGGAAGTCTACGTGATGATTTTACCGACTTTTGGCGTGGCCTCTACCATTATTCCGGTTTTTGCCCGCAAACCGTTGTTCGGCTATAGCTCAATGGTTTATGCAACAGCTGCGATTGCTTTTCTGTCATTTATCGTATGGGCTCATCACATGTTCCTGGTCGGCATGCCGGTGGCGGGCGAGTTGTACTTCATGTATGCAACCATGCTGATTGCGATTCCTACCGGCGTCAAAGTGTTTAACTGGACGGCGACGATGTGGAAGGGATCGATGACTTTCGAAACGCCGATGCTGTTTTCGATTGCCTTCGTCGTGCTGTTTACCATGGGCGGATTTACCGGTTTGATGATGGCTGTTGCGCCAGCCGACTTTCAGTACCACGATACTTATTTTATCGTTGCCCATTTTCATTATACGCTGGTTCCTGCATCCATCTTCATCCTGATGGCGGCCGGTTATTACTGGCTGCCGAAATGGACCGGCCATATGTACAACGAAAAAATCGGCAAACTGCATTTCTGGTTGTCCGCAATCTCGGTCAATATTCTGTTTTTCCCGCAGCATTTTTTGGGCTTGGCGGGGATGCCTCGGAGAATTCCCGATTATGCAGTTCAGTTTGCTGACTGGAACATGATATCGAGCATTGGCGGATTTATCTTCGGCATCAGTCAATTGTTGTTCCTGTATATCGTGATCGACACGATCAAGGGCGGCACCGGTGAAAAAGTAACTGACGAAGTGTGGGAGGATGCCAGTAAACATGGATTGGAGTGGACACTACCATCGCCACCTCCTTATCATACCTTTACTACGCCGCCGGCTTCTGTCCCGTCAGAACACCTTTAAATAGTGCATAATTGGCAGTATAAATAATATACAATAAACCAAAAGATACGTTATCAAACTCTGGTAACGTATCGGGTGAGATAATGGAAATAAAAAAGAAAAACATATTGACGGCATTGGCTTTGGTCGTGATTGCGGTCATTATTTATGTTTTTGCAGTGATCAAAGCGTTGTCTCAATGACTAACGAGATAATGGATAAGAATACCAGGCTTATTCGCACCTTATTATTGGTTGTCCTGGCGATGTTCGGCTTCGGTTATGCGCTGGTTCCGCTTTATGATGTTTTGTGCGAAGTGACAGGTCTCAATGGCAAAGTCGAATCGGCAGCTGCTAAAGAATCCGGCTATCAGGTCGATACTGACAGGGAGATAACGGTAGAATTCATGACTTCGCTGAATGAGCAAGCGCCGATGGTGTTCCGTGCAGAAACAAAAAAAATTAAAATTCATCCCGGCGCTTACCATACGGTGAATTTTTATGCTGAGAACAGGACAGATAAAGCAATGGTGGCCCAAGCCATTCCAAGTATTTCACCTGGACAGGCGGCTGAATATTTTGAAAAGACAGAGTGCTTTTGTTTTACGGAACAAAAATTCAAACCCCGAGAAGCCAAGACAATGCCTGTGCGTTTTGTAGTCAAACCGGAGTTACCAGAAAAATATAAAACAATTACACTTGCATACACATTTTTTGATAATACTGAAAAATCAGTAAAGAAATAGAGAGAACGCATATGTCTACAACTAACGCTTATTACATTCCGCATAAAGCGACCTGGCCTGTCATTGGCACTGCCGGTCTGATGTTGATGCTGGCCGGATTCGCCAATTTTTTGAATGGTTCTTCCGCGGGTTCGTATTTCATGATCCTGGGATTAATGGTTTTCATTCTGATGCTAACCGGCTGGTTTACGCTGCAGTCATTGGAAAGTGAAACCGGCATGTACAGTACCCAGGTAGGCATTTCCTATCGTATGGGCATGATGTGGTTCATTTTTTCGGAAGTCATGTTTTTTGGCGTTTTCTTCGGAGCTCTTTGGTATACGCGAAACTTATCGGTGCCCTGGCTGGGCGAGGGTGCTACCAAAGAGATGCTGCATCCCTTGTTTGATGCTGTGTGGCCTACCAACGGTCCTGATAAACTGGTCGATGGCCAGCCCGGCGGAGAATTTGAACCAATGGGGGCCTGGGGTCTGCCTTTTCTGAATACCTTGATTTTACTAAGCAGCGGCGTAACCTGTACCTGGGCGCACCATGGTTTGTTGGCTCAAAATCGAGATCAGTTAATTAAAGGCTTGATTGCAACTGTCGTGTTGGGTTTTTTATTTGTCTCTTTTCAGGCCTACGAATATCATGAAGCCTATACCGAAATGGGGTTGACATTAGGCACGGGTATTTATGGCTCAACTTTCTTTATGCTAACCGGTTTTCACGGTTTTCATGTATGCGTCGGCGCCATCATTTTAAGCGTCGTCCTGTTCCGGAGCTGGAGAGGGCACTTTAAACCGGAAAACCATTTTGCTTTTGAAGCCGCTGCCTGGTATTGGCACTTTGTTGACGTGGTGTGGTTAGGTTTGTTTATCTTTGTTTATATAATGTAAATCCACGAGTAAATCTTTGTAAAAGCGCTGCCTTAACGGCAGCGCTTTTTTTTTGTCAGGGTTTTAACGAGGCAGGGAGGTTGATTGCGCCGGTTTTTGCTGGTTCATTCTGGAACCGATTCCATGCGGTTTAAAAATGCCGGTTGCGATTGCAATAAAAATGAAAACAAACAGAAGAAGCGAAAGAGTAATGCGAATAGTCAGCGCTTTAGCAGTTTTTTCGGATTGTTCCTGATTTTTATGTTTAACTAGATGAAATAATGCTGACCCGAGACTGATAATGATCAGGATAAATGCAATGATAATGATACTTTGTATAATCATGGAGTTGCCAGCACATTGAAATTTAATTTTTATATTCTCTGTTATTCGCGATGAAATGCCAATAGGCGTAATATAAAAGTAGGGGTTTAAAATTGCCTTACCGAATGAAATTAGAAAAAATTCCTACCATAGCTTATCTCTGTTTGTTGCCGGTTTTACTGGCGTTAGGGTTCTGGCAATTAGATCGAGCGGAAGAAAAACAAGCTTTGATTGATTTGCAAAAACAAGGCATGGCTGCTGAAGCCATAAAACTGTCTGCTGCAACCGAAGACAATATCGACGCACTGAAGTTTCACAAGATTGTTGCCACAGGGAGCTATGATACGGCCCATCAATTTTTAATTGATAATCAAATCAGTCACGGCAAAGCCGGTTATTTTGTCTTGACGCCCTTCAAGCTGGACGGGAGCGACAAGGCTGTGCTGGTTAACCGGGGCTGGTTGCCGCTTGGCCCTGACCGGTCGACATTGCCTGATGTCCGGATCAATGCGCAGCAGACAACGGTCCGCGGGCGGATCAATAGTTTTCCCAGCGTCGGCATTAAATTACCCGGCGCGGATAAGCCTGCTCCGGGTTGGCCGTCGAGAGTGCAGGTCGTGTACAGCCAACGTTTGGCCGAAATCCTGAAGTATCCGATATTCCCGTTTATGGTCGAACTCGATGAAAACTTGCCGGAGGGCTATAAACGAGAATGGCGCGATACCGCAGTCATGCCTCCCCAGCAACATTTGGCTTATGCAACCCAGTGGTTTGGGTTGGCTTTTGCATTAACGATGCTATTTATTTGGTACAGCCGTTTAAAGTGAGATGACAAATCAACAAAAAAAAAATCGCATAATCATTCTGGCACTGTTCGGAATGACCATTATTCCTTTCCTCATCGCCTATGGTTTGAAAGAAAATCCTTCTTTGGTCAAAGGCAGGACAAATTACGGCCAGCTAATCATTCCGCCGGTGACCACCGAGCGTAGCGAGTTAACCGGCTTCGACCGGTTTTCGTCCGATAACATTGAAGAGCTTAAGGGGCGCTGGCTGATCGTCAATGTGATTCCGACCAAGGAGTGCAATGAAATTTGTCTCGATGCTATTCATAAGACCCGGCAATTACAATTAATGATGAACAAGGATTTAATCCGTACGCGCCGAATCGTTCTTTTATTAGGAGACACCGTGCCTGATATTGCAAACCGCTGGTGGCAGGACGATAAAGTATTATTGAGAATGAAACCCAGTAGCACTTTTGTAAAAAAAATAGCTGATATTAGAGCAGGTAAGATTCCTGACGGCCTGCTGTTTTTAATGGACCCTCTTGGCAATTTAATGATGCAGTACGAGCCTGGATTCGATCCCTACAAGGTTAAAAGCGACCTGACTCATCTGCTGAAATTTTCACAAATCGGTTAGCGAATATCATGTTTAGAAAAATAACTTTATTTGGCGTTATTTTGGCATTTATAGTAATCGTAATGGGTTCCTATGTGCGTTTATCCGATGCCGGCTTGGGCTGTCCGGATTGGCCAGGTTGTTACGGACAGGCTGTTGTCAGCGATAATGAGGCTTTCAAAGCGCAAGCAGCACAAGAGTTCCCAGGGCAAACACCTGACATCGCCAAAGCCTGGAAGGAAATGAGCCATCGCTACCTTGCTGCCGGCTTGGGGGGGGTCGTCTTGCTGCTTGTTTTAATGTCCTGGCGTGAAAAACAGTGCCGAGCAGCCGCCGTGACGATGTCGGTAAGTCTGCTGGTATTGGTCGGACTGCAGGCAGCTTTAGGCATGTGGGCAGTCAAAATGCATACCATGCCCATTGTCGTGACCGGCCATTTGCTATTGGGGATGACGACTTTTTGGATGCTTTTTGGGCTCTATCTGCGGGTGAATCCGAAGCTGTCTCCCTTAACCCTGCGCAATGGACCGGTGGCGCTGGCTCGCTTCGCGATGCTGGTTGTCTTCCTCCAGATTGTTTTGGGCGGCTGGACCAGCACCAATTATGCGGCATTAGCCTGTGCCGATTTTCCCCTATGCGATGGTCAATGGTGGCCCGAAGCCGATTATCAGGGTGCCTTGAATTTATTTAACGGATTGATGACCGGCGATAGCCGCGCCCTGTCCCCGGATGCTCAGGTGGCGGCGCACTGGCTGCACCGGGTCGGCGCTCTGGTCAGTTTTATTTTGCTCAGCCTGGTTATGCTGAGCGCTACCTCAGGCAACTATGCCAAACCTGTTAGAAGGGCGGGCTTATGGTTAAGCGTGTTGTTGATCATACAGATCAGCCTGGGTATCGCCATCATAAAATTGGTTATGCCGTTATGGGTGGCCGTGGCGCATAGCGCTTTTGCGGCCCTGTTAATGCTGCCATTGATGGCCATCAGTGTCTATAGCCGCGTTGCCTATCTGGAACCGAAGCAGCCGGCTGCCGCCTTGCAGCCTCAACGGGAAGCTCCGGCAGCGGCAGCCATTGGAGTAGCCGCCGCACCGCTTGCCGAAGAAGTTTATCTCCAGCCTGAGCCCGAGTCACTTTATTTGCGGCTCAAATCTCAATTGAAACGGACACGCTCCGGGCTGAGCGTCGCTCTGGCCAATTTGCCGTTCGGACAGAAAGGAATCAACGACGACATACTGGAAGAGATCGAAGCCAGCTTGTTGATGGCCGATATCGGCGTCGATGCGACCGCAAAAATCATCAATCGCTTGAGCCAAAGCGTAGAGAAGCATCAATTGAATGATGCCGCTGCGTTATCGGAGGCCTTAAAACGGGAATTGCTGGCTATTCTCAAGCCCTGTAACCAGCCGCTGGTGATACCCAAACAGGATAATCCGTTTGTGATATTGGTCGTTGGCGTCAACGGCGCGGGCAAAACCACAACCATCGGAAAACTGGCCAAACGACTGCAAGCGCAAGGCCTTAGCGTGATGCTGGCGGCCGGCGACACGTTCAGGGCCGCCGCCGTTGAACAGTTGCAAACCTGGGGGGAGCGCAATCATATTCATGTTGTCGCTCAACATACCGGCGCCGATTCGGCGTCGGTTATTTACGACGGTTTGCAATCGGCCAAGGCCAAGGGGGTCGATGTGTTGATCGCCGATACGGCCGGACGATTGCACACCAAGTCGAATCTGATGGATGAACTGAAAAAAGTTAAGCGGATCATGGGAAAGCTGGATGAAACCGCTCCTCATGAGGTGTTGCTGGTTTTGGATGCCGGAACCGGCCAAAATGCCTTGTCACAGGCGAAGCTGTTCAACGAAGCAGTGGCCTTAACCGGCATGGTCTTGACCAAGCTCGACGGTACGGCAAAAGGCGGAGTTATTTTTGCACTGGCCAAGCAGTCCGGCATACCCATCCGTTTCATTGGCGTCGGCGAAGGAATTGACGACTTGCAGGATTTCGATGCCGAAACGTTTGTCGATGCATTATTTGCCAAAGATTAATTGCGCCATGTTAAAGTTCGATAATGTCTGCAAAAGATACCCCGATACGGGTGATGTACTGCTTAACGTCAGCTTCCATTTGCAACAGGGAGAAATGGCTTTTTTGACAGGACATTCCGGAGCAGGGAAGAGCACTCTGTTTAAACTGATAGCGGTGATGGAACGCTGTTCTCGTGGACAGATATTTTTTGACGGGCAGAACCTCAACCTGGCCAAGGAAAAACAGATACCCTATCTTCGACGGAAAATGGGTCTGATTTTTCAGGATTATAAATTGTTAAATGACAGGACATTATTTGATAATGTCGCCTTGCCATTGGCCATAGCCGGTTACGGGCATCATGAAATCTCCCGCCGGGTCAGGGCGGCTTTGGATAAAGTCGGCTTATTGGGCAAGGAAAGAAAATATCCTTTGACCCTGTCAGGCGGAGAGCAGCAGCGGGTCGGTATTGCCAGAGCCGTTGTCAACAAGCCGCCCATGATTCTAGCCGATGAGCCTACTGGCAATCTCGACCCTGAGCTCTCTGCTGAAATCATGTTATTGTTTGAAAAGTTTCAGCAGGTGGGCGTTACCGTCCTGATCGCTTCGCATGATATTTCTTTGATATCAAAAATGAATCGACGCGTGTTGACGCTGGATCATGGACGATTGCTTTCGGATTAAACGATGAAACATGGCAAAAAACCTCAAATCAGGCAAGATGCCGCTCAGACTAAAATTGCGGGGGGCAGTTTTGTCGATAAATTACATGCTTATCGCGAACTTCATGCCCACAGCTTGTTTTCCAGTCTGGGCCGTTTGGTCGCTTCGCCATTTACCTCGCTGCTGACTATTGGCGTTCTGGCCTTTACCATTTCACTGGCCGCGAGTTTTTATCTTTTGGTGGTCAATCTTCAGCAACTGGCCGGAAATATTGAATCCAGCAATCAAATCTCCTTATATCTTAAGGACGATGTTTCAGAGGCGGAGGCGAACAAGCTGGCCGCCCGTATCAGAAAGAATCCCAATGTAGGAAACGTTAACGTCATCGGCAAGGATCAGGCGTTGAAGGAGTTCCAGACCTTCAGCGGATTCGGTTCGGCGATTAACGCATTGGATACCAACCCTTTACCGGTCGTACTCGAAGTGTTACCCAGAAATACCCTGGAAGATCCAAAGGAAATCGAGTCCCTGCTGCAACATTTCCAGCAGTTTGTTGAAGTCGATTTTGCCCAGATGGATATGCAGTGGCTTAATCGTCTGCGATCCATCATAACAGTAGCAAGAACCGCTATGATTTCGTTTAGTCTGTTATTAGGATCAGGCGTGTTATTCGTAACCGGTAATACTATCCGGCTGGAGTTGCATAATCGTCGCGAAGAAGTGGTTATCGCGAAACTGGTCGGCGCCACCAATGCCTTTATTAAAAGACCGTTTCTGTATGGAGGGTTCTGGATAGGCTTTTTTTCAGGAATCGCAGCCTGGTTTATAGTAACCGTGATGATGCTGGTTTTATGGCAATCGGTAGACAGCCTTTCCATGCTTTATGATGGTTCGTTTCATTTGCTTTTTTTAAATTATTCCGAAACACTGACGTTATTGGCCATCTCGTCTGGACTGAGCGTCATCGGATCCTGGGCAGTGCTCACCTACCAACTTGGACAACTGAAACCTGAGTAAGGCAATTGAACTTACAAAATTATTAGCACTCTCATTGTTTGAGTGCTAAAATTAATTCAGTTTATTAATAGAGGTTTTTCTATGAGTAATGCATTAGCCATACCAGTAAATTTATCTGCGGGAACATTTGATGCCTATTTAAATCTGGTCAGACAAATGCCCAGATTAACGACCGAGCAAGAACGCGAATTGGCGTTAAAGTTCAGGGATCATGGCGATTTGGAAGCGGCTCGCCAACTGGTTATGACCAATCTGCGTTTTGTGGTTCATGTTGCCAGAGGCTACAGCGGTTATGGCTTGTCGATGCCTGATATTATTCAGGAAGGCAATATCGGATTAATGAAAGCCGTTAAACGTTTTGATCCAGATGTGGGCGTGCGTCTGGTATCTTTTGCGGTGCATTGGATCAAGGCTGAAATCCATGAATATGTGATTAAAAACTGGGGAATTGTAAAAGTCGCGACGACCAAGGCGCAGCGCAAGCTGTTTTTTAATCTCAGAAAATCCAAGCAGGATATCGGTTGGCTGTCCAATGACGAAGCCAAGGCCATCGCAACGGATCTGGATGTTGAGCTCAGCACTGTTTACGAAATGGAGCAGCGCCTGGGCAGCAGAGACATGTCTTTTGACTTGCCGGTCGACGAGTCTGAAGAGGAAAACTATACCGCCCCACATCATTATCTTCAGCAACACGGCGCCGATCCGGCCGAATTGCTGGAGAATGCCGACTGGTCGGGACATGAGCAAGGATTATTATCAGAAGCGTTGTCGGAACTGGATGAACGGAGCATGGATATTCTTTCCAGCCGCTGGCTGGCCGATAAAAAAGCGACCCTGCATGAACTTGCCGAGCGTTATAACGTTTCTGCAGAGCGAATCAGACAATTGGAGCAAAATGCGATGAAAAAATTGCGTGCTGCGGTGGTGCTGGAAGCATAACGGTTTGATCCGTTTTTTGCAGTTTTGAAAGGCTTAACGGCGCTGTCGTTAAGCCTTTTTTTATGTTGTCGATGGCTATAGTTTGTCGAGTTCGAGGTGACAGCCGGAAGATAAATTGAGCTTGGCCCCAAAACTGGTTTATTAGGAGATGTCTGTTCCAGATGACAGTCGAATACTTTGCATGGAAGGGGAGTCGGCGAATCAAAAAATATGGGGTTTAACTGGTACAGATCTTACATCGGTTTTAGATCCGAAAAACCTTTAACAGGGTAGTGAATAGTCTATTACCGCTAATTCATCGCCTGCAGCATCGATTAAATGAACCGAAAATGAAATTCTCAATCTACGTGGAAAGTTACTTTGTACTGAAACCAAACCATGAGATTAAAACGCTATCTGATACCGATCAGCGGCATGCAATGCGCCGATTGCGAGAACAACATCGAGGAAACCGTTTCCGCCTTGCCCGGCATTACTCATGCAAAAGCCAATTTTACCAACGAAACACTGACCCTTGAATTGGATCCGGATTCCATTTCGTTAAGGACGGTCTGCGCAGCCATTAAAGCAAGGGGCTATAGCTGCCGCAAAGATAAAGGAAATAAATCGTCCATTTTTATCCTGATAATGCTCGCAATGGCCGGCATCATTGGATTGCTGCAATTAAACTCAGTGATCCATCTGGATTTATCGCTCGAAGCGATTGATAAAAACGCGGGCTATGGCGTAATTTTTCTGATCGGCGTGCTCACCAGTTTTCACTGTATCGGCATGTGCGGCGGATTTGTACTCAGCTATGCCGCCGACGGGGCCAAAGCGGGCCAGCCCTCCTATCTAAACCATATTGTTTACGGCATCGGAAAAACAGTCTCCTATTCGGCTTTCGGGGCCTTATTCGGTTTGATAGGCGGCGCCGTTAGTTTTACTATCGGCATGCGCAGCGTGGCGATGGCGCTAGCTGGCGTGTTTTTAATGATCTATGGATTGAGCCTGCTCGATGCCTTTGCCGGATTAAGGCGTTTTCATATCCGTATGCCTCGCGGCTTAGTGCGTAATCTCAGTGAAAAACGCAGGAGAACGTCTAATCCGCTGGTCATCGGTTTATTAAACGGTTTGATGATTGCTTGCGGACCGTTACAGGCGATGTATATCATGGCAGCCGGCACTGGCAGTCCGCTACAGGGTGCTGCATTATTGGCCGCATTTGCATTGGGAACGCTGCCTGTGATGTTTATATTCGGCCTGCTGTCGACCCTGATCACGGCCAACGTCTCCCGGCACTTATTAAAGGTTTCCGGTCTTGTGATCATGCTATTGGGAGCCGTCATGCTAAACCGGAGTCTGCTGCTGTCAGCTACGGGCTATGATGTCAATTCCCTGTTAACCAGAGCCTCGCTGCAAACTGCGACGTTAATAGAGGGCTGGCGTAAAAGTGATGCCGAAGGTCCATTCCATATCCAGGAGGGATATCAAATCGTGTATACCGAAGCGGAAAGCTATCAATATATCCCAAGTCGGTATAGCCTAAAGATTAATGTTCCGGTCAAGTGGATCATCAATGTCAAGGAATTGTCTCCTTGTAATCAACGGATCATTGTGCCTGACTTGAATATGACGATCGATTTAAAGGCGGGACTGCAGATGGTGGAGTTTATACCTAACAAAGCCGGCGTCATCAGTTGGAGTTGCTCCATGGGAATGATCCCTGGAACCTTTGTAGTTAAGGATTGAAACCGGCTGAAGTCCTATGCAGGATTTTATAATTGCCCGCTCTACCTTAAGCGATTAACGACGCAGATGTTTTCGCCGTTAAATAATACGGTGTTGAAGGGCAAGATAGCTGTGGGGAATAAGCTATGTGCGTTGGCGGAAGATTGCCCGTTTAAAAACGCTTAACGGTGAGCACTTAAGAGTGGCACACTGACAAGCTTCCTGGCCAAGGCCCTGCAGAAAGGCCCTGGCTCCGGTCAGGAAATGATAAGCCGGCTAGATTTTTTTCTTGATGACGACTTTGTCATCAATGATTAATTCCGAGATGCCGCCCAAAGTTCCATGAACAGTGCATGAGGCTTTTTTGAATTTGCCGCTTTCACCAACCCACTTCATGGTGACATAAGTTTCCTTATCACTGATCGTTTCCGCGGGATAATAAACCTCTTCGCCTGTTTCCTTCAAAATTGCCTGAGGACATTTTTGACTGGCCATCGTTTGGATCGCAACATAATTTCTAACCATCGATTGCCCTTCTACTTGTTCGGGAGACTCTTGTTTACTGACAGCGACGACAATAAATCCCACAGCGAAGACGCCTATGACAGCCCACAGCAGTTTTGTTGTATCAGACATTTTTTCTTCTGTATCAGACATTAGTTTTCACCTTATTTCGGAATTTAAGAACGAGTCTACCGATATCGGGGCAAACTCCCGTACGGATTGTATGCGAATTATAGGTCCTCAGCAATGAAACAAGCAAAAACGGGTGTTAACGGAATCGGCGCAGGCTATTGAATGTTGCGGACTTTATATTAAAACTCAATGCCTTGCTCGGCTTTTATGCCCTGTTCATAAGCATGTTTGCGTTTTGTCATTTCAGTCACTGTATCGGCAACTTCGATAACCTCGGGCGGAGCGTTTCGGCCGGTCAGGATTAAATGCAGCCACCGAGGCTTTTCATTTGTTATGAAATCAGCGATCTCCTGTCCGGAAATCCAGTGATAGCCGCAACAATAATTGATCTCATCCAGCAAGACCACATCGAATTCTTCGGACAGAATTTTTTGTTTACTGAATTCCCAGATAGCCCGGCTGGTTTTAATATCCTGCTCAGGATTTTTAGTGTCCCAGGTAAAGCCATCGCCCAAAGCATGCCATTCGATATTATCAAATTGTTGGGCCGCTTTTTGTTCGCCGGTTTGCCATTGGCCTTTGATGAATTGGATGACGCAGACTTTCATGCCCCATCCGGCGGCACGGAAAACCATGCCAAAGGCGCTGGATGATTTTCCTTTGCCATCGCCGGTATTGACTACAACCAATCCTTTTCGTCTGTTTCTGGATTTCATGAGGTGCTTCGCTGGGTGAAATGGTGCTGGAAAATATCGTTTCCGGGAAGCTATTATCGGTCAAGACGGCCATTTCCGCCATGCCCGTACAAAATGCGATGCTCCTCTTTTGTAGGCATGCCCGGGCGCGCTCCCGTTTTGGTACAGCAAAGAGCGCCGGCAGCGCTGGCATAGCGCAGGATATCAAGCCAGTTCATGCCGGCAGAAACGGCGGCGGCAAAGGCTCCGTGAAAGGCGTCGCCCGCGCCGGTGGAGTCGACGTCGACGACGGAAAACGCGGGCATCTGTCCGCGTTCATCTCCTTTACGCCAAATCAGGCCCTGTTCGCTTAATGTGATAACGACGGCGGGCGCGATTGCAGCTAAAGCGTTTAAGGCCTCTTCCACGCTGCCGGCAAACTGCAGGGCGAATTTTTCAGAGCAGACCAGATAATCGACCTGACCCATCAACGCTTTTGTGCCTTCATGCAGCGAACCTGCGTCCAGAACCATCGGGATTTTTTCCTTCAGTAAACGCTCGGCCAGCGATATCGACAAAAAGGGTTCGTGCCCATCGAACAGGACGGTCTTTGGAATAATGCCAGAAAAATCGATACGGCCAGCCGATAAGGGCTTGGTTTCAATCTTGTAATTGATCAAAGCTCTTTTTCCGTCAGGTTTGACCAATACCGCAGAAATGGGCGTGGGAGACTGACCGCGGACGATAAGGCGGGTATCGACTCCGTTCTCGACAAATTCTTGCCGATGTCTTTCGCCGAACTCATCCATGCCCAGGTAGCCCGCGAATGCGGATTGGTAACCGAGCCTGGAGACGGCGACGGCGGCATTGGCGGCCGGACCTCCGCCGCAACCGATGAATCCGTGCGCGAAAATCTTTTCATCCTCGGTCGGATGGTGCGGCACCGAGAAGACAAGGTCATAAGACGCATGGCCTATGCAAAGGACATCGACAGGGATTGGAAAATCTTTCATGGCTTGTATGAAGTGTAATGAGTAGGGCAAAAGAACGAAATGAGTTAATGATTTGAGATAAATCGTTCAAGCCATGCTCTTTATCGTTAACTGCCGACGTTATCGGGTAAATTCATTAAAATTAGATTATCACTGCTGCGACACCCATGACAAGGCGCTGATTCGGCAACGGTAAGTTTATTGCGAACTGGACATCAGGACAGGTTGCGCGTTATTCTTCGATTTTGATTTGTTCAAGGAGATTATCATGGCGATCAATCCGGCAGTATTGCCGATTCTGATTCAGGCTATCGCTGAAACAATAGAAAAAAACGTCGAAGAAGTGACTGCGCTGGATCAGGCGATCGGAGACGGCGATCATGTGTTTAATTTGCAGCGCGGCCTGCAGGCGTTGTCGGAGCAAAGTGCCGAGTTGGCTCAGCTTGATTGGGTTGCCGCCCTGCAGAAAATCGGAATGACGTTAATGTCGTCGGTGGGCGGTGCATCCGGTTCATTGTATGGCACGCTGTTCGTCACGATGAGCAAATCAGCGCGGGAGCGACCTTTAAATGTGAATGCGTTTGCCGATGTTTTTGCTCAGGGAGTGTCTTCCGTCAAATTGCGGGGAAAGGCCGAAGCAGGAGAAAAAACCATGCTGGATGTCCTTATTCCGGTAGCCGAGTGTTTGCAGTCGGCAGCGTCCGCGTCGATGCCTCTGCCGGAAATGCTCCAAAAAATCGCTCAAGCGGCAATTCAGGGGATGGAATCGACTCGCGACATGCTGGCTACCAAAGGACGTGCGTCTTTCCTCGGGGAGCGCAGCAAAGGGCACATCGACGCCGGCGCCAAAACCGCTCAATTAATGATATGCGCGATAGCCGATGTCATATCCAAACAATCAGCAACCCCATCTTAACGCTGAGGTATGGACAGGGGCATCCCAGAGCCGGATCAGTTCTTCGTCAAGCAAGCTTAACGTGATTGAGCACCCGGCCATATCCAGAGAGGTCGTATAGTTTCCGACCAGGGAACGGCAAATGTTAATGCCGCGCGACTCCCAGAATTGGTGAGCCAGTCCATAAATAAGGTGTAGCTCAACTAATGGGGTTGCACCAAAGCCGTTAACATGCAGCAGCGCGAGTTGGTCTTTTTTGGGCTGCAACTCCTCATCAATGGCGGTTGCCAAGTGGCCGACGATCTCTGTGGCGCTGGTCAAAGCCATCGTTTCACGTCCATGTTCACCATGTATGCCCACGCCCATTTCGATTTCATTATCCTTGAGTTCGAAGGTGGGCTTTCCCAGCGCCGGCACCGTGCAACTTGTTAATGCGACCCCCATGGATCCGGTAGCCTGATTGACACGATCGCCCAATGCTTTGCACGTCGCCAGATCGGCACCGGATTCAGCCGCAGCGCCCACTATTTTTTCGACAATGAGGGTGCCGGCCACGCCACGCCGTCCAATACTATGGGTTTTTGGTAACGAAACATCATCATTGACCAGGACGGTGACATTGGGACATTCCAGCATTTCTCCGGCAATTTCGAAATTCATGACATCGCCGGCATAATTTTTCACAATGAATAAAACGCCGCCGCCATTTTCGACTTGCTGTGCAGCCGCCAGCATTTGATCCGGGGTAGGGGAGGTGAATATCTGTCCGGGGCAGGCAGCATCCAGCATGCCGCGCCCGACAAATCCCGTATGCAAGGGTTCGTGACCTGAACCGCCGCCGGAAATCAGCGCAACTTTGCCGGGCTTGCCCGGGGTTATGCGTGTGACGAAGCGGGGCTGTAAATTCAGTTTGACAATATCGGCATGGGCTTTGGCAAAACCGAGCAGGCTTTCATCTAACAGGTTATCGATGGAATTGATGAATTTTTTCATGATCGCAGCTCCTGGGGACATGTTTGGATTATGTTAGCGTTTGCCATGTGATATATCCATTCCTTTTAATTGCGTAATGCATCGGTGACAGCCCGGATATCCGGCATGATCCAGGTCGGCTGATAATCGACGGTTTTTAGATCGTCACGGGAAGACACTCCTGTCAATACCATGAGGCTGCGGATGCCGGTGCGGACAGCCCCGAGTATGTCTGTTTCAAGACGGTCACCGATGGCCACAGTTTCTGCGGGATCGGAACCCAACAGTTTCATCGCCTGCCGGTACATGATCGGTTCGGGTTTGCCGATGATAGTCGGGGACACGCCGGTGGCGACTTCCAGGGCGGCAAGAATCGCCCCGTTTCCATGGGTGATGCCGTATTCGGTGGGTAGCGTGGTGTCGCCATTAGTTCCAATGAATTTGGCGCCCGCCCGAATATTTAACGTGGCGGTCGCCAGTTTGTCCCAGGTCAGAGTGTGGTCCTTGCCGCAGACAACCACATCGGCGCCCCGATCGCCGGTTTTGCCGGTATTAACTTCATAGAGTCCGGTCAAAATAAAGCCACGATCCAGTAAAGGTTGTTTGGCGCCATCCTCGCCCACGACAAACACCCGTGTGTTTGCAGGGTCTGTTTGTTCGTCCAGATAAAGCGCAGTTGCCATCCCTGAGGTCAGGACTTCATCCTGCGTGACCTCGACACCCATTCTGCCGAGTTTTGCGACATATTGATCCTGTGTATGGCTGGCATTATTGGTAGCCAGAATAAAGCGAATCCCGATATCGCGCAGCATCTGAAAAAAATCGGTTAATCCCGGTTGAGGTTGGTCTCCGTGCCATAGAACGCCATCCATGTCGATAATCAGGGCGCGAATATTAGTGAAAGGTTCCATCAGGCAGTTTCTCTTGAAAGTGGGGCTCTATTGTGTGAGGTACATATTACCAGTGTCTTGGGTGTTTTGCTTTGTATAAAGAGTCAAAACAAGCCGAACCGGACAGATTAATCGGATGGGACAGCGATTTTCGCAATTGATCAGTTATAGATGATTAAAAATAACAGCCGAAAAATTCCCAGGCTTGTTTATTACGAAGACCGAAAATAGCTCATGTGAAGCCTTTAAAATCCCAATAAGTTTTTGATAAATAATATCTTTAGTGACTTGGCATGATCAATGCTTTTGCTCCTTGATTTGGCCAATCAGCATTGAACATTGACATTTCTCCCCTTTCTAATTTACAGTTACATCCGCTTAAAGAGGTAGAAACTCATTCCTATAACAATTCACTGGAGCATATATCATGGCAAGACCATTAATTCAAATGGCATTAGATTCATTAGATTTCAATCAAACTATCGCACTGGCCGAAAAAGTTGCTGCGAGCGTTGATATTTTTGAAATCGGCACACCTTGCATTAAACATAACGGCGTTAATCTGGTTAAAGATTTGAGAGCAAGATTCCCTGACAAACTGTTGCTGGTCGATCTTAAAACTATGGATGCCGGCGAATACGAAGCCACTCCATTCTATGCTGCCGGTGCAGATATTTGTACCGTTTTGGGCGTATCCGGTCTGGCAACATGCAAAGGTGTAATTAAAGCTGCCAACGCACACGGTGCAGAAGCTCAAATCGACTTGATTAACGTTGACGATAAAATTGCCTGTGCACGTGCCTGTGCAGAAGCTGGCGCGCATATCATGGGTGTTCACACCGGTCTTGACGCGCAAGCTGCCGGGCATACTCCATTCGGTGATTTGAGCGACATCGCCAGATTGGGTCTTCCTGTCAGAATTTCAGTTGCAGGTGGTATTAAACAATCCACTGTTCAAGACGTCGTTAGAGCAGGTGCGAACATTATCGTTGTAGGCGCAGCTATCTATGGCGCTCCATCTCCTGCTGATGCAGCACGTGAAATTCGCGAATTGGTAGAAGCTGTATAACGGTATGCATCAGCAACTTATCATAGAGAAAATTTCGGGTATTCTCACCGCCACTGATCCAACATACGATCAAAAACTGACACAAATGCTTGATAATGCCAAGCGTATATTTGTTTCAGGCGCTGGGCGATCCAAGCTTGTAGGTAATTTCTTTGCAATGAGACTGGTGCACGCCGGCTACGATGTTAGTGTCGTTGGCGAGATTGTGACGCCCAGTATTAAAGCCGGTGATTTGTTAATTATCATTTCGGGCTCTGGGGAGACGGAACAATTAATAGCATTCACTAAAAGCGCTAAAAAAGTAGGCGCCGATATAGTGTTGATCTCTGCAAAAAGCAGCTCGACTATTGGCGATTTGGCAGATGCGGTATTTCAAATTGGACGCGCGGATCAATATGGAAAAGTGGTCGGCATGCCGATGGGTACCGTTTTTGAACTGTCAACATTGTTTTTTTTGGAAGCGACCATTTCGCACGTGATTCACGAAAAAGGTATTCCGGAAGAAATAATGAGATCAAGGCACGCTAATTTAGAGTAATGCCATCAAGAACGAGTGGATATTCCGCTCGTTCTAACCTTACACATAATGTTAAGCATCGAGATTCACTGTTTCGTTGATTAGGCTGATATACCTCAACATAAAAATTAAGAAAGGAGAAGAACATGGCATCGCGCCGAGAATTAGCAAACGCCATTCGCGCTTTGAGCATGGACGCAGTTCAAAAAGCAAATTCAGGCCATCCAGGAGCACCCATGGGGATGGCGGACATTGCTGAAGTCTTGTGGAATGACCACATGCACCACAACCCAACCAATCCGCATTGGCCGAATCGCGATCGTTTCGTGCTTTCGAATGGTCACGGCTCGATGCTGATTTATTCCTTGCTGCACCTGACCGGCTACGATTTACCGATCGAAGAGCTTAAACAGTTCCGCCAACTTCATTCCAAAACTCCGGGACATCCCGAGTACGGTTATGCACCCGGCGTGGAAACAACTACAGGTCCTCTCGGGCAGGGCATTACCAATGCGGTAGGGATGGCAATCGCCGAAAAAGCTCTGGCAGCTCATTTTAATAGAGACGGCCACAAAATAGTTGACCATAAAACCTATGTGTTTTTGGGGGATGGTTGCCTCATGGAAGGCATTTCTCATGAAGCTTGCTCACTGGCGGGTACTTTGGGTTTAGGTAATTTGATTGCATTCTGGGATGATAATGGCATTTCCATAGATGGTCACGTTGACGGCTGGTTTACTGACAATACACCGATGCGGTTTGAAGCCTACGGATGGCATGTCATTCCCGATGTCGATGGACATGATTCACATGCCGTAGCAAAAGCTATCGACATGGCGAAAGCGATGACCGACAAGCCGACAATGATTTGCTGTAAAACCACCATTGGCTTTGGATCGCCAAATAAGGCAGGCACCCATGCTTGTCATGGAGCGGCCTTGGGTGATGCGGAAGTCAATTTAACAAAAGCGGCCCTGGGTTGGGATCACGGCCCATTTGAAATTCCTGCTGACGTTTATGCCGGTTGGGATGCAAAAGCAAAAGGTGCCGCAGCAGAAAAAGAATGGAATGACAGTTTTGCTGCCTATAAAAAAGCCCATCCGGATCTTGCCGCTGAATTTGATCGTCGAATGGCGGGCGATTTACCGAAAACCTGGGCTGCCGATGCTGACAAATTCGTCAATTCCGTCAATCAAGAAGCCAAAACGACTGCAACACGTCTTTCTTCATTGGCCTCGATTGAAGGCTATGCAAAACTTTTGCCTGAAATTTTTGGCGGTTCCGCAGATTTGGGCTGTTCAAATATGACCGAATGGACGGGTTATAAGCCGATGCGAGCCAATAAACCCGATGCGAACTATGTCAATTATGGCGTACGCGAATTCGGTATGTCGGCGATTATGAACGGAATCGCGCTGCACGGCGGTTTGATTCCATTTGGAGCTACATTCCTGATGTTCTCCGAATATGCCCGAAATGCGGTGCGTATGTCGTCATTGATGAAGATCCGATCCATCTTTGTTTATACCCATGACTCGATCGGTCTGGGCGAAGACGGTCCGACTCATCAACCGATCGAGCAAACCGCTACCTTGCGTATGATTCCGGGAATGCACGTGTGGCGCCCTTGCGATGCCGTTGAGACAGCAGTCTGTTGGCGCGCAGCTATTGAACGCAAAGATGGCCCTTCGGTACTGGTTTTCTCGCGTCAAAACTTGCCTCATGTTCCCCGTGCGCCTGAACAAATTAAGGCCATTTCTAAAGGTGGTTACATTCTGAGCGACAGTCAGGGTCAACCCGATGCAATTATCATTGCAACCGGTTCCGAAGTTGAATTGGCATTGAAAGCAGCCGAAGAAATCAGAGCAAAAGGCAAGAAAATTCGTGTGGTATCGATGCCTTCAACAAATGTTTTCGATGCACAGGATGCAGCTTATCGTGAGTCAGTTTTACCGGCTGCAGTGACCAAACGTGTGGCGGTTGAAGCTGGTGTAACGGATGGCTGGTGGAAATATGTCGGAAGCAACGGCGGAGTTGTTGGCCTTGACCGTTTTGGGGAATCGGCGCCAGCAGGGCTACTCTTTAAAGAGTTTGGCTTCACTGTTGAAAATGTTGTAAAGAACGTGGAAGCAATACTACATAAATAAAAATATTTAGGGGTATAATTCCCTGTCAACTAGGAAGATTCTTGCGTTGTTGATATTATCAATCAACTACGCAAGGATATTTAATCCACTTTCACGACTAATTAGGTGAACAACGTGAAAATAATTAATTTAACAAACGGTGCATTGGCAGTTTTGCTGCTGGCTAGTTCCATGGTTGGTGCAGAAACACAGTACCCTGCGGCGGATTTTCAACCCAAAGTGGTGTATCAGGATCCTGATTACAAGCCCGCCCCGTCCTCTACACAGAAAACAGCCGCGGCGCCGTCTTCAGCTACAGATTCGAAATATCCGGCTGCAAACTTTCAACCGAAAGTTGTTTACAAAGATCCAACTTATAAACACACTGCGGCAACGCCAACATCGGCAGGAGCCGGAGCCGCTCAGAAAAGTGCTGCTGAACCTGCATCTGAAACCGCCACCGCAACCGAGAAAGCAGAAGAATCCAATTCAAATTATTTAATAGGTTTGGTTGTTTTGGTGCTGGTTGGCGTGGTTTTATTTAGAAAAAAATCCGGTACCGAAGGTCGGGAAGCTAAAGCAAGCTACCGGGCAGCCTCAGGAAGCGCTGGCGGCGTAACCGGTGTTGCTAAATATATCAATCGCATATCAGGTACAGGGGTTACCCGCTATCTTGAAAAACAGGTCAAATCGGCTGTTGCCTCGACTGCTGCGACAGGAGTCGCAAAATACATGGCGAAACAGGGCGACTCTGCAAAATCATCGGCATCGGAAGCTGCAACCGGAGTTGAAAAGTACATGCGCAACCGGGGGTAATGAATGTCTCAGACCTACTTGATCGGTTTAATGGATGGATTGTTTCCCTTTGGTAAGCGGTCTAAAGCACAAGAAAATCAGAATCAATCCCCTAATTTATCTGGAGTTTCAATCGGGGGCTCCGGAATAACAACCGATCTGGTTCCAAGTCTAAACAAAACAGGTGTTAGCAGATACCTGAGCACACTTCCCATGGAATCGGGAGTTGCCAGGTATGTAAAAAAACAGGATAACAGCCCGGCAACGGGTGTTACAAAATATCTGGTTAAGCAGGCCATTTCCACAAAAGAAACGCCTGACGTGACTCGCGTTGCGAAATATCTTGCAAATATTGAAAAAACAAACCCAACAGCGAGCAGTGTTGCCAAATATATGGCTCAGCAACTTGTTATAGCAAGACAAAGCCCGATGGCTAGCGGGGTCGCCAAATACCTGAAGAAACTGGAAATTGCAGAAAAACATATTGCTTCTTTGACGGGAGTGGCAAAGTATCAAGCCGAGCAGGCCAGAATAGCGCGAAAAGCAGCCGCACAAAAATTAGTTAATAAATATATAGAAGAAGAAACCCTGGCTATGGAGAAGGCGGCTGAACAAGCGAAAGAAACGGCAATGGAAGAAAAAATCGAACCTGTAAAAGAACCGGAAGCGACAGCCATTACCGGCGTGGGCAGGTACTTGCAAGTGCAGGAGCATATTGACAGTACCAAACTTCCTGCCAGTGGAGTCGCCAAATATCTGGCCCAGCAGATCGTACAGGCAAGCAGAAAACCGGCGCTCAGCGGTGTGGAAAAATATTTGAAAAGGCAACGGGCATACACTGCGGCAAAACCAAAGGCCAGCAGCGTCGCCAGATACCTGGAAATGAAGACGAAAGACGAGCCGAAAATATCTGGTGTGTCCAAGTACATGATTAACAAGGCTCTTGCTTCAAAAAGTAGTCCGGTTGTTAGCGGTGTAGCCCGATACGTGATAAAACAGGCATCAATAACAGGCGAATTAAAATTACTGCCTGCGTCAGTCAGTATGCCTCAGCTTTTGAACGAAGAAACTGGGGTATCCAAATATTTAAAAGAATTGCTGCCGATAAATGATATTGAGGTCCAACTAAACCCGATCGTTGAAAAGAGTATTGAGGGCGAATTCATACCGGCAAGTGAAATTGTCGAAGAAATGGACACGGTTAAAATGGCTGAACCAAAATCCAGGAAATCCTCGGCAAAAAAAGCAAGGGCAACGGGTGTTTCAAAATATTTGGATGAACAAGCCGCCGTCGAAAAAGTACAAAAAGCTTCAAAACGGACAGGTGTTGAAAGGTATCTGAGTGGTACTGCTTCATAAAAGTTATAGAGTGATAAGGGCAGAATAGAATTTATTCATGGGGGCTGCTTTTTGTGGTCTATCCAAATTTAATGCAATCATTCACTTTTATCTCGATCTGTGGTAGCATCAAAAAATTATATTTTTTAATAATAAATTGTAGGGTACAAAATTATGGCTAAGAATTTACTTGAACAACTCCGGGAAATGACCGTTGTTGTGGCTGATACCGGGGATATACAGGCAATTGAAACATTCAAACCCAGGGATGCGACAACCAATCCATCTCTAATTACGGCGGCTGCTCAAATGCCGCAATATCAAGGTATAGTGGACGATACCCTGAAGGGTGCCAGAGATACCTTAGGCAAAGGTGCGGCACCGGCTTTGGTCGCGAATCTTGCATTTGATAGATTGGCGGTTTCTTTTGGTCTCAAGATATTGGAAATCATTCCAGGTCGAGTGTCTACTGAAGTTGATGCCCGTCTTTCCTATGATACCGAAGCCACCATCGCAAAGGGCCGCGAAATAATAGCTCAATACGAAGCAAAAGGCGTTTCCAAAGAAAGAGTTCTTATCAAGATCGCTTCCACGTGGGAAGGGATTCAAGCCGCGGCTGTTCTTGAAAAAGAAGGCATTCACTGCAACCTGACGCTGTTGTTTGGATTGCATCAGGCGATCGCTTGCGCAGAAAACGGCATTACTTTGATTTCTCCATTTGTTGGACGTATTCTGGACTGGTACAAGAAAGACACCGGTCGAGATTCCTACGCTCCAGAGGAAGATCCTGGTGTTATATCGGTAACCGCTATTTATAACTATTACAAAAAATTCGGTTACAAAACCGAAGTAATGGGAGCGAGCTTCCGCAATATTGGCGAAATCACTGAATTGGCTGGCTGTGACTTGTTAACGATAGCGCCATCCTTGTTGGCTGAACTGCAATCAACGGAAGGAGAATTGCCACGCAAGCTGGATCCCAAGACAGCGGCAAACGCGCCAATCGAAAAGATCACTATGGATCATGCAACCTTCGATCGTATGCATCAAGAAAATCGCATGGCGACCGACAAATTGTCGGAAGGCATCGTAGGTTTCGAGAAAGCATTGGTAAGTCTGGAAGAAATTCTTGCCAAACGTCTTGCAGTCCTGGAAAATCGTCCTGAAACTGCCGAAGCATAAAAACATTTATTCTTCTCGATACAGCATTGGTTAGGGTAACCGCCAATGCTGTAGGGTTTTATGTCGGCTTAATTGTGTAGTTACCGAGTTGACGGAGTTTCTATGCACGCGATAAATCAATTTAAATAATCAAGTTTTTGATATGCCAAAGAAAATTTTAGATGTAGTTAAACCAGGTGTTGTAACCGGGGAAGATGTGCAGAAGATTTTTGCAATTTGCAAAGAAAACAAATTTGCGCTTCCCGCAGTTAATGTAATTAACACAGATTCGATAAATGCTGTTTTAGAAGCAGCGGCAAAAGTTAAATCGCCGGTAATAATCCAGTTTTCTAATGGCGGCGCTCAATTTGTTGCGGGGAAAGGACTTAAATTAGAAGGTCAGCAAACAGCGATATTAGGTGCGATATCTGGAGCTCAGCATGTCCATTTAATGGCTGAACATTATGGTGTTCCTGTCATTTTGCACACTGACCATGCTGCCAAAAAACTGTTGCCCTGGATTGACGGTTTATTGGATGCGGGCGAAAAGCGGTTTGCCGAAACGGGTAAGCCATTGTTCAGTTCCCATATGCTTGATTTATCGGAAGAAAGCCTGAAGGAAAATATTGAAATCTGCGCAAGTTATTTGAAACGTATGTCGAAAATGGACATGACGCTTGAAATTGAGCTAGGTGTTACCGGTGGTGAAGAAGACGGAGTCGATAATACCGGCATGGATCATTCCTTGCTTTATACGCAGCCAGAAGATGTTGCTTACGCTTATGAAGAATTAAACAAGGTCAGCCATCGTTTTACCATCGCCGCGTCCTTTGGCAATGTACATGGCGTATATAAACCGGGTAATGTTAAATTAACACCGAAGATTCTTGATAATTCTCAAAAGTATGTTTCCCAAAAATATGGGGTTCCAGCTAATACATTAAATTTCGTATTCCACGGCGGGTCAGGTTCTACACCTGAAGAGATCAAAGAGTCCATTAGCTATGGTGTAGTCAAGATGAATATCGATACCGATACTCAATGGGCAACCTGGGCAGGGATCATGGATTATTACAAGAAAAATGAAGGTTACCTGCAAGGACAGATTGGCAACCCTGAAGGTGATGACAAGCCCAACAAAAAATATTACGATCCACGTGTCTGGCAACGTGCCGGCGAAGTGGGGATGGTCGTGAGATTGGAGCAAGCATTCCAAGAGTTGAACGCTGTCAATTCTTTATAGTTAGTCTCTAATTGATTATTCAAAAGGCTTGCGGGGTATACGCAAGCCTTTTTTTATGCACTAAAAAGCGCTCATTCTTGCTTTAGGGCACTATGAGTGAATTCCCTTGCAGCATCGTTATTTTAAGGAAATGCCTGCTAAATCATCGGGATTATACATGCCTTAACAGCGGTAAAGCCCGCCTGTCCATGAGTTGAGCATGTGACTGCATGCTCTGTTCTGTAAGTATTCTGCTTAAACCCTTCGTTATGCCCGCTTAGGGCGGAATCCTTTTGGTGTATTGCGTAATCCGGGAGCATTGTGTTTAGCTCAAGGTAAGCCAGGTTGCATCCTGTGCCAATATAGATGTATGGCGACGATTCACTACAACGTGCAGAAAACCTTGTTATAAAAATAGTCAGATTTAATGATATGCAATTGTACTAAAGGACAATAGCATTTTTGACAGGATACGCTATTGTATAAAGAAGGGAGACAGCAGGAAGCAAAAAAGTTTATTACTCCTTGATTGAACTTATTTAGTTACGAATAGTTTAGTAAATAGAAACGCAACGCCAAATAAGCAAAAGGGCGATCAAATCGGTCAATGCTTATATCAAGAATTTAATGGAGAGTCGTCATGTTTAAAAAAATATTAATTCTGGTGGATATAATAGGCAGTCTTAGTGTTCTCGTGGTCATGCTAATCAGTAAAAAGCTGTTTTCAAAACCGCTAAAAAAGAAGTTTTTGTAAGTGTTGATGTTTCGATACTGAGATTAATTCGATCGGATGCCTTTTTGGGCATTTCAATCAGCATCTAAATAAAGCTCAGTAAGACAAAAATCGTCACCCAAACAGTTACTCTAAGTCCGATTTAGAGTAGCTGGGAAATGTTTCAAACTATACGGTTGGTATTAACTTTCCGGATTAATTTTGGTCATGTCGCATCCTTTTTGATAAAAGACAAAGGAAGGTGAAAAGGGGGCGACATCAATTGTTAGGGTCGTTTCTTTCTGAAAGGCGTTAACGGCTGGTTTTACCGCATTTCGAAAATTGTTGGCTAATTTCATGGCCAATTTTTCCTGCGCCTCATCCTCTCCCAATGAAAATGGGTCCTCAGCAAGATTTGTAGCTTCAATCGCTTCCTGCAAAACTTGAGTTGAAAAAACCTGGATTTTATTCTCGAATTCCTTGAATATTTCCGGGGTTTTTTCGCGTTTGATTCGTTCTATATCCTTTAGATTGGCGTAAACCAGGAACTCACCTTTGGCTCCCTGAAAATCATTTTTACACATGCCGCCATCCATGATCCTGACCAGATTTAAAGCTTGATTGTCTTTAATGATTTTAAGGGGGGGGTGAATGCCCGAGTTGGACTGTGCCGCTTCTGGTGATGGTGCAGATTTTATGGATTCAATGGGCTCGGGCCGATTTAATGTATTTTGTTGAACTTGCTGAGTAGAGCATGCGGATAGTATTAAAAATGCGATACTGGTTATCGGCTTTACCATGGACTTCATACCTTCTACCTCTTATGGTAATGAGTTGGTGGAATATTTCTTAATGAGCATATTATAATCCTTAAAACGATAAGATAATTTAATATTTATAAGGGAGTTAAAATTGTCAAGTTGAATTAGTCATATTTCAGACCAAAGCACGGTTTTATGATGTTATGGCTCTGGATTGCGGGAAAACCGGTCGGGTGTTGTGATCGTTGTAAAGGCGTGATTGGAGAGGGATAAATGGTCCTGACGGGACAATCTGTGGGAGGCTTTGACCTTTTAAAACCATAGGGCACTGACGGCGACTCACGCACTGGATGATGGGTAATGGGGTAATATCGTGAAACATAATTTCACGTGTGGCACCTGCTGAGAATGCAGTTACCCGAATTTTATGGATTCCAAATGCACACGGCCTTGAAAAAATAAAGCCAATTGCACACAGTGCAACCGTGCAGTCCATGGGTAACTGCTATCTGTTCATTTAGCGGTTAAACAGCGACGGCTCTCAGATTTTTATCTTCATACAGGCGTTTTTTCTTCCAGCCGGCGAATGTGCTTTCATCAAATTCTATATCATTATCTATCGAAAACTCGTAGCAACTTCTGAACAGACGGGCAGTTCGAAAAGCATGCAATTCATCGTCAGCCGTAATTTTTTCAATATTTCCAACCTGAAAGGTTTTGTTTTTTGACTTTCCATTGCTGACCCAAAAAACGGTGTAGCAAAGATAGCTCTTGTCTTTACGATGATCGTATTTGATTGTTTTGGATACGCCCGTGACGCCGGTTGTGGTTTTGTTCTTCGGCGGTTTAAGAAACCGAGTTTTACTGCCTTTTAGGACGACCAGCATTTGATCTCGCCAAGCGATTGCGGCTTGCAGGGATTTGTTTTTATTGCCCCACAACTTATGGGAGAAATAACGGCTGCTTTCTTTGCCGCGCCTGACGATACGTACTTGAAAGCCAAACGTATCGGGTTCTGTGATATGTTTATTTTTTGCCATGGAATTATCTACCCTACAATGATTGAATCAAATGCATTTAACTGCAAGGTTATGTCGCCTAATTGATAATTTTTAATTGTGAAAAATCGGAGCAGCGAAATTTTATTGTCTAGTAATTTTTTGTAATCTTACGATTACAAATTATCACTAAAGTACAATTAAATGCAAGAAAAAAATATGTCGATCCGAAATATATTCCGGCCAATAAATAACACCGCCTTGAATCTACCATCCCGTCTGGGTTTCCTGCGATCCGTAGTCAATGGCATGACATTCAGGGTAGCCTGCCGTCACACGGATAAGGCAAGCACTGCCGGCGGGCACGCCTCAGCCAGCGGATACTTCATTCTTGATCAGGAAAAATAAAGACGAATAGAACAAATTCCTACTGTAATGGTGTAAAATGCGATTATTCCACTATGGTAGTGGTTAAGCTGAAGTTTATAACCCTTTGATTATTATAAATTTGGAGACAATCGATGAGCGTACTAGTCGGTAAACAAGCACCTGATTTTACAGTTCCCGCCGTGTTAGGCGATGGCCAAATTGTTGATTCTTTCAACTTTTCTACCGCGACTAGCGGAAAGTATGCGGTAATCTTTTTTTATCCTTTGGATTTTACCTTCGTTTGTCCAAGTGAGCTGATTGCATTGGATCACCGTATCGATGACTTTAAAAGCCGTAACGTGGAAGTGATCACGGTCTCTATCGATTCGCATTTTACTCATAACGCATGGCGCAATACCCCGATCAACAAAGGCGGTATCGGCCCGGTCCGTTACACCATGGCCGCTGATATGGCGCATTCCATCTGTAAAGATTATGATGTTGAAGCGGATGCCCCGGCGGTTGCTTATCGCGGTACTTTCCTGATTGATCGGGATGGTATCGTTCGTCACCAGGTCGTTAACGACTTGCCTCTGGGACGTAATATGGATGAACTGCTGCGCATGATCGATGCCTTGCAATTTCATGAGGAACACGGTGAGGTGTGCCCAGCTGGCTGGACGAAAGGCGATGCCGGCATGAACGCCAGTCCGTCTGGCGTTGCCGACTATCTGGGTAAAAATGCAGACAAGCTGTAAACGCAGATAATTAAATCAAAAAGGCGCATTGTTCTAAGTTAACGATGCGCCTTTGTGGTGAAGCCCGATTAATTCTTTTCAGCAGCATCGGCAATCAGTTTTTTTCTGATAAAAAAACTGGCGCCAATGGCGATAAGGGCAGGTATTTGAGTAACCAGAAATATAGCCGTGAAGTTTGTTGGAAACATTCCAACCATATTCTTGACGACCGTCAGATTGACCAGCCACCAGACGAGCCAATAACCAATAAATCCAAGAATAGCCCACTTTATCGGCGGCTCGCCTTTATCCTTTGCTGTTAAATAAAACCATACCAGGACAGCAACACCTGCAAATCTAGCTAGAAACAACATTGTTATACCCCCTTTATCAATTTATACGATCATTTGATTTAGTAACTGATCCGGTTAGAATGAAACCAAACAGCAAACCATGGGCTGATAATCATATTCGATAACTGACCATCGTTGCATCTTTTTAATAAAGGATGGGCAGACCGAGCAAATTTTCGGTTCTGGAAATGTGATTAAAAACCAAAACCGTAATCCAATTCGTCAAAATAAATTTAGGTGTAGCGTTGCTGAGAAAACCATTAAAAATCCTGCTAATGTTGCTGGCGACACTGTTTTTGCTGGTGTTGTTCGCGGTTATCGCTCTGCCATTTTTTATCGATCCCAACGACTTCAAGCCAGAAGTTGTAGCCTGGGTTAAAGAAAAAACGGGTCGTGAACTGGAAATCCCGGGCGATATCGAATTATCGGTATTTCCTTGGCTGGGCTTCACAACCGGAAAAATGGTTCTGAAAAATAGCCAGGAATTTCAAGACCGGCCATTTATCACCATTGAACAAAGCGACATTAAAGTTAAGTTGTTGCCGTTGCTGTTTGCCAAAAATATTCAAGTGAGTCGAATCATCCTGCAAGGGCTCAATTTAAACCTGATCAGGAACAAACAAGGCATCGGCAATTGGGACGATTTGATGGTGTTGGCAAGGGATAAGAAGGAATCAACTGCAGAAGCCGGCAAAACACCCGAAACGACTGATGTTGAAATGCCGGCGGAACCCTTTGTAGCATTTGCCATCGGGGGGATTGCTGTCGAACAAGCCCATATCGATTGGGATAATCAGAAAACCGGCAAGCACATTGAACTGAAAGAGTTCAACCTGACAGCCGATCGATTCACTTTCGGCCAGCCGGTCGGTATTAATCTTGACTTTAAACTTGATAAGGCGGCGGCTAAAGTATTCGATGCCGCCAGGTTAACCTCAACGCTAATGGTAGCCGAAACCTTCAATCAGTTTCAACTTACGAATCTCGACTTGGAACTGTTCCGGAATGAGGTAACTCCCCAGGGAAATTCATTGACTGCCGCGCTCACTGCCGCTGACATCGCATTCGATAAATCCAAACAGACGATCAAGATGACCGGAGTCGAACTCACCTCGGGTGATCTCGCCATCAAGGCCGAAATCAGCGGCGATCATATGAACGATAAACCTGTCATTCGTGGACCGTTTACCGTTGCATCATTCAATCCGTCCAAACTGATGAAGCAGCTAAACCTTTCGGTTCCAGCGATTCGGGATGCGAAGGCGTTGAGCGCGCTGGCAATCAATTTTGACCTGTCAGCAACCGACGAATCGGTGGCTATTGAAAATCTCTCCGCGCAACTGGACGATACCCGGATTAAAGGTATAGCCTCCGTTAGAGATTTTGCGCAGCCTGCGATCAATTTTGATTTAAATCTTGATGCTATCGATGCCGATCGCTATTTGCCGCCTAAAACGAAAACCGATAAATCGATCGCCAGCCCCGCAGTCGCCCTGGCAGCCGGCCTTTCCAAATTGCCGGCCGATACTCTAAGAAAATTAAATGCTAATGGGGACGTAACGCTGAATAAACTGAAAATTAGCGGTTTGACGATGCAGGGCGTTCATTTTTCATTAAACGGAAAAAATGGCAAAGTGACCGCATCGCAGTCAATCAAACAGTTTTATCAAGGTTCTTATGCCGGTGATCTCACGATGGATCTGCGCAATGATCTGCCGACGCTGTCAGTTACCGAGAAAATAGAGCGGGTGCGGATCGAACCCTTGCTCAAGGATTATAAGGGCAAGGCCCGTTTGAACGGTGTTGTCAATGCATCCACACGGCTGCAAGGACAAGGCCTTGATTCGAAAGCGCTGAAATCCAGCCTTAGCGGGCAGGTTGATTTTCTGCTAAAAGATGGCTCGATCAAAGGCTTCAACCTGCAAAAAATAATTGATCGTGGCAAGGCACTGGCTAAAGGAGAGGCGCCGGCCATCAGCAATGAAAACGATCAAACCGTCTTTTCCGAGATAACAGGTTCAGCGAAACTCAATGGAGGCATGCTGCAAAACAATGATCTGCTGGCCAAATCTTCCAAGTTTCGCGTCGAGGGCAACGGAAGCGCCAATCTGAATAACGAAAGCCTGGACTATAAACTGATCGCCAAGTTGATTAAAAAACAGGCCCTCCCGTCCGAACCGGAGCAGTTTCATAGTACGCCTGTCATTATCAAAGTTGGCGGTACGTTTGATCAACCGACGTATACACTGGATGTTGCTGCATTGTTGACGGATAAAAACAAGGCTAAAATTGAAAAGCTTTTAGATAAAAAAAAGGAAAAAATTGATAAATTGATGGATAAGCTGGATAAGAAATTAGGCCCGGGAGCCAGGGATCTATTAAAAAATATTTTCTGAAATTAAGTGAATGGTTACGGTCAAAGACGCTGGATTGTTGATAATGAGCGCCAGAATCAATAATGTTTAGGCAATTAGCGATGTCTCTTTCCGTTACCTCATTGAGTCCTGCGGCCTTTCAGCAACTGATTCTGGCCTGGTTTGATCAACATGGCAGAAAAGACTTGCCTTGGCAACAAGACATTTCGCCCTACCGGGTATGGATATCCGAGACGATGCTTCAGCAAACCCAGGTCGTTACCGTGATTCCATACTTCAACAGGTTTATCGAAAAATTTGCCGATGTGGAAGCGTTGGCCAGTGCTCCTGTCGATGAGGTGTTACATCTTTGGTCGGGCCTTGGTTATTACGCACGGGCCAGAAATCTGCACAAGGCGGCGCAACGCATCGTTGAGATTGGCCGTTTTCCGGATACGCTGCAAGATCTGCTTCATCTGCCCGGTATCGGCTTATCGACTGCCGGCGCCATTATGAGTCTTGCCTATCATAAAAGGCATCCTATCCTTGACGGCAATGTAAAAAGAGTGCTTGCTCGATTTATAGGTGTGTCCGGCTGGCCGGGCAATGCCGCAGTGAATAAGCAGCTTTGGACTATCAGCGACGAGCTGACGCCCCTGTCCCGCGTAGCCGATTACACCCAGGCCATGATGGATTTAGGCGCAACCGTTTGTACCCGAACTAAGCCCGATTGCACATCCTGTCCGGTAAATGCCTATTGTTTTGCCTGCATGACGGCCAATGTATCTTCTTTGCCAACGCCAAAACCCGTGAAGAAATTACCGGTCAGGCAATGCGTTTTTTTGCTTTTGGGCAATCATGAAAATCAGATTTTACTTGAAAAAAGGCCGCCTGCCGGAGTCTGGGGAGGCTTATGGAGTCTGCCCGAATTTGACAGTATCGACGCGGCGTTAAGCTGGTGTTTATGTAACAGCGTTAAGATAGTCAATCGGCAAGAACTGGCCAGGAAACGGCACACGTTTTCCCATTACCACCTGGATTATGTGCCTCTTGCAATTCAGACGGACAGCCCTATTAATAATTTAGTGATGGAAGCTGGCCAACGTGTCTGGTATAAACCAGGATATGCCTATAATCTGGGGTTGGCCGCTCCGATTAAACTATTGTTACAAAAACTAATCAACTAGGAGTCAATTAATGCCGAGACTTATTCATTGCGCAAAACTGGGGATGGAATCAGAAGGATTCGATGAGCCGCCTTTTCCTGGGCCTATGGGTCAGGAAATTTATGAAAAAATATCCAAAAAAGCCTGGCAACAATGGTTGGCGAAGCAAACCATGCTTATTAATGAGAATCGACTGGCGAGTTTCGACCCAAAAGCCAGGGCCTTTTTAGCAGAGGAAAGAACCAAGTTTCTGTTTGAAGGGAATGATGACATGCCGGAGGGTTATATACCGCCCAAGGATCCAGGATAAAGTCAATAGGGTTTATACTTTACCTTGGCCGACCGCGTTTAAAAAACTTAACTTGGTTTATTCTTTTGTACAAAATCGTACACTTTTTTTATTTGGCAATAAATCCCTTTAGTACAAGGCCTATGCCTTCGTGCAGCCGCCTCATTTTAGTTTAAGAACGAGATTACATGCGATTATTACTGGTTGAAGATGATGAAATCCTTGGCGATGGGCTGGTAGCCGGTTTGAAAATGGAAGGCTATGCTGTCGATTGGCTAACCAATGGCAAGCTTGCCGATGAGGCTCTTAAAATCAATACTTATGAACTGATTGTATTGGATCTGAACCTGCCCGATAGAGACGGCCTGGATATTTTGCGAGACCTAAGAAACCGGAAGGATGAAACGCCTGTACTGGTTTTGACGGCAAAAGACACGATAGAGGACAGGGTTACAGGCCTGGACAGCGGAGCGGACGATTTTGTAATCAAACCGTTTGATCTCAATGAAGTCTGCGCAAGATTGAGGGCGCTCGCCAGAAGGAATGAAGGCAGAGGCACGCCTAATATCGAATATAAAGATATCGTACTGGACCCCGCTTCGCATCAGGTCACTTTGCGCAATGAAAAGATAGAATTATCACAGAAAGAATTCGAGATTTTGAGTTTCTTGATGAGCAACATCGGCAAGGTCGTTTCAAGAGCAAGGCTTGAAGAAAGTCTTTACTCATGGGACTCCGATATTGAAAGTAATACCGTGGAAGTTCATATCCACTATCTAAGAAAAAAACTCGATCCGGGCATCATTCGTACCGTCAGAGGTGTTGGCTACATCATAGACGCCGATGAAGATTGATGAATTATTCTCTTCGACACCTGCTACTGGTTACCTTGCTTTCGGCGACGATGCTGATTTGGGGTATTACCACCTATTTCAGCTATAAGTTAACCCGTGATGAAGTCGCGGATTTGTTTGATGCGGAATTGGCGCAATCGGCAAAAGTGCTGCTAACTTTTGTCGATAGTTTGTTGCGGCAAGGCTCCCTGCCCGAGTATTGGAAGCGCGACCAGAGCGGAGAATCGGGATATACCTATCCATTGAACAGTAAGTTCGAGAGGAAGCTGGCTTTTCAGCTTTGGTCTGAAGAAAGCGGATTGTTATTGCATCCGGAAGACCGACCTAAATTTTCGGTAGACGACTTCAACGAAAAAAATGACAACGGCCAGTTATGGAATGTATTTGAAGAGTTTCTGCAAGCTCATACATTGCCGCAAAAATACGAAAGAAAAATAGCCTTTCAACTATGGTCAAAAGACAAGGGTTTGTTGCTGCGCTCTGACAGCGCCCCAAAATTTTCATTTTCTTCGGCACTGCGGGGCTTCAGCTTGGCGACGGTGGATGACGATCTGTGGCATGTTTACAGCATTTCCAATGCCACCGGAAATTATGTCATTCATGTGGCGCAAAAAGAAGAAATACGTACTGAATTATCCGATGAAATTTCCCACCAGCTGGTTACTCAGTTTCTCGTCGGGCTGCCGATTTTAGGCGTGTTTATCTGGCTTATTGTAGGTCATTCCTTAAGCCCGATTAATCGCCTCGAGAAATCGATTTCCAAACGAGAGGCAAGCTATCTCAAGCCCCTGAAAATTGCCAAGCTTCCCAATGAAATGGTGCCTGTCGTCAAAGAGATTAATAATCTGTTTGCGCAACTTGAAGAAGCGTTTGAACATGAGCGCCGGTTTACCGCGGATGCTTCTCACGAGTTAAGAACGCCTTTGGCCGGATTGCTGACCCAGGTGCAGGTCGCCTTAAGAACGGACGAAGATGGCGTGCGCAGACAGGCCCTTAAGCGGATTGAGCAGGCGGTCAATCGTATGACCTACATGGTGCAGCAATTGTTGACGTTTTCCCGCATAGAATCCGGCTCCGAATATTTGGTGAAAGAGCAAATGTCGTTGAGTAAAGAGATCGTCCAGGTTATTGCGGATATTGAGCCGGAAGCACATAAAAAACGAATTCAAATGGAATATGTTGAAGAAAATGCGCCGTCGATTATAGCGAACGCGCAATTGATCAATATTTTGATCAGGAATATTATCGATAATGCCATCAAGTATACTCCGACCAATGGCGTCATATTGATCTCACTGACGGCGAAGGAAAAACTGGTGGAACTGTGCGTTGAAGATTCCGGCCCCGGCATCGCTCCCGAGCAATATGAAAAATCCCTGCAACGCTTTCATCGGTGCATCGAAACGGCAAATACCGTACAGGGTACAGGGCTTGGCTTTTCGATTGTGCAACGGATTGCCACGAGTCATGGCGCCAAAATCAGTTTAGGGGTTTCCCAGTTCGGCGGATTAAAGGTTAATGTGCAATTTCCCTTGCCGAGAAGGAAATCGGATAAAAGGCTGCAGAAGAGACTGGGGATTTTTCCGGTACGAAAAAAATAACCAAAGATTAAAGCCTGTTTTGACGGTAACTAATAGTTTTGCTTTCGTCTACGGCTCCTCAATCACGGGATTGACCAGCGCGCCTATTTTTTCAATTTCAATTTTGACGGTCTGGCCGGGTTTCAGATACCCGCGGGGCGTCATTTTGACGCCGACGCCAGCCGGTGTGCCCGTGCTGATGACATCCCCCGGTTCCAGGGTCATTGCCTGCGATAGATAAGCGATCATTTCATAACAGTTAAAAATCATATGGCGGGTATTGGAGTCCTGACGTTTCTCGTTATCGACCCACGTTGTAATAGCAAGATTATGAGGATCGCCGATTTCATCGGGAGTGACCAGCCACGGCCCTAAAGGGCCGGAAGTGTCGAATGATTTGCCAATCATCATCGTGGGCGACCGCGCCTGCCAGTCCCGCACCGAAACATCATTGGCGATGGTAAAACCGGCAATCACCTGATGTGCCCGTTCGACAGGAACATGGCGGCAGCGCTTGCCGATGACAAAAGCCAGTTCGCCTTCGTAATCCAGTTTTTCGGAAACCTTGGGTCTTTGAATGGCATCGGCATAACCGATCACGCAGGTGCCTTGCTTGCTAAAAAAACTCGGATAGTCGGGTTTGTCTTTCCCTGTTTCGGCGATATGGTCGGCATAATTGAGACTGATGGCTAGAAACTTGCCGGGTCTTGGCACCGGCGCTTCCAGTTTAACGTTGCTCAGGTTTAGCCGGTTCTTGCCGCTATCGATTTGCTGCTGCATGGCCGCGAGGGCATTGGCGCCGGCGCTCAGGAATGCGATCATTGTGGCCGGAATTTCATTGTTGCCGAGGCTGTCGACAACCGCATCATCAATGACTGCGCCCACTCGGGATTGGTTATTATGAGTAAAAGTCACCAGTTTCATTAGTCGGTTTTTCCGGTATGATTATTAAGTCAGGTATTGTATAACGAAGATTACTGTCAAAAAAAAAGATATAATTAATAACTTTAACCATGAGGATAAGAAAATGAACGAAAACTGGATTGCTCCCTCCATCCTGTCAGCCAATTTCGCCAAACTGGGCGAAGAAGTCGATAACGTATTGGCCGCCGGCGCAGATATTGTGCATTTTGATGTCATGGACAATCATTTTGTACCCAATCTGACCATCGGACCGTTAGTATGTGAGGCGTTAAGAAAACACGGTGTTACCGCCCCGATTGATGTGCACTTGATGGTCGAACCTGTCGACAGGATTATTCCCGATTTTGCCAAGGCCGGTGCCACCTATATTACCTTTCATCCTGAAGGTTCCATTCATATCGACCGGACCCTGCAACTGATTAAAGATTGCGGATGTAAAGCAGGACTGGTATTTAATCCGGGCACGCCTTTGCATCACCTGGATTATGTCATGGACAAGCTGGACATGATCTTATTGATGTCAGTCAATCCCGGTTTTGGCGGTCAATCATTTATTCCTTCGGCGTTGCCTAAATTGCGCGAAGTCAGAAAAAGAATCGATGAAAGCGGTTTCAATATCCGCCTGGAAATCGACGGTGGCGTTAACGGTAGCAACATCCGCGAAATTAAAGCGGCTGGAGCCGATACCTTTGTTGCGGGTTCCGCCATCTTCGGCAAACCCGATTATAAAAAAATAATCGACGAGATGCGTGCCGAAATGGCCAGAGCGGGATAACGATCGCTTGTCCGGACTGATCGATATCTTTTAGTTTTACAGAATGCTCAGAGTGCAGTTGTACCTTGATAATGACTCCAAAACTATTTAATCAATATGCCCGGCAGGGCTTTAATCGCATTCCCGTAACCCGGGAAGTGCTGGCCGATTTGGATACGCCGCTCAGCGCGTATTTCAAACTGGCTGACGGCGCCTATTCCTATTTATTTGAATCGGTTCACGGCGGCGAGCAATGGGGTCGTTATTCCATTATTGGCTTGCCCTGTAAAACCATCATCAAAATTACCGGCAATCAGATCAGTCTGGAAAAAAATGGCGAACAAATAGAAACCATCCGTCATGAAAATCCCCTGGTTTGGATTGAACAGTACATGGAGCGCTACAAAGTACCGGATATTGCCGAATTGCCGAGGTTTAACGGCGGCCTGGTCGGATATTTCGGTTACGAGACGATAGCCTATATAGAGCCGCGTCTCAGGAGTAACGGTAAGCCGGATCCGTTGGGTAATCCCGACATTGTGCTGATGGTGTCGGAAGAGATGATTGTATTCGATAATCTGTCCGGCAAAATGTTGCTGTTGATTCATGCCGATCCTGAAGAAGAGCAGGCTTATGAACGTGCGCATGCGAGACTGAATGAGCTGGCCTTAAAGCTGAGGGAAGGGCAGACTCGGCCGGGAAAACATGTGCGTCCCAGAAAGGTTGACGAAGCCGACTTTATTTCCGGTTTTACTCGCCAGGGCTTTGAACAGGCGGTGCTGAAAGCAAAGGAGTACATTACCGACGGCGACATCATGCAGGTGGTATTGTCGCAGCGGCTGTCCATTCCCTATACGGCCTCACCGCTCAATTTATACCGGGCCTTGCGTTGCCTGAATCCTTCGCCGTATATGTTTTATCTGAATCTCGACGATTTCCATATTGTCGGTTCGTCGCCGGAAATTCTGGTCAGACTCGAAGACAATGTCGTGACCGTGCGACCGATTGCAGGCACCCGCCGCCGCGGAGCGACCCATGAACAGGATCTGGCGCTGGAACAAGACCTGTTGGCCGATCCTAAAGAGCTGGCCGAACACCTCATGTTGATCGACCTGGGCCGCAACGATACCGGCCGTGTCGCAGAAATCGGCACGGTGCAACTCACCGATAAAATGATCGTCGAACGCTATTCACATGTCATGCATATCGTATCCAATGTTACGGGTCGTCTAAAAGAGGGGAAAAATGCCTTTGATGTATTGGCGGCCACCTTTCCGGCCGGCACCGTCAGCGGCGCCCCGAAAATCCGGGCGATGGAAATTATCGATGAACTGGAACCTGTCAAGCGTGGCGTTTATTCGGGAGCCGTCGGCTATATCGCCTGGTCCGGCAATCTCGATACTGCGATTGCGATACGGACCGCCGTCATCAAGGACAACATGCTGCATATACAGGCTGGCGCCGGTATCGTTTACGATTCCGTGCCTGAAAATGAATGGGAAGAAACCATGAATAAAGGACGCGCCATTTTCCGTGCCGTCAGCATGGCCGAAGCCGGGTTGGAAGGAGAAGAGTTATGAGCGCGGTTAAAGTGGTCATGATCGATAACTACGATTCGTTTACCTACAATCTGGTGCAATACTTAGGCGAACTCGGCGCCGAGGTCGCCGTCGTGCGCAATGATCAGGTGACGAGCGATGATATCGAGCGCCTTGCGCCCGACAAAATCGTTATTTCTCCGGGGCCCTGCACACCCAGGGAAGCCGGTGTCTCGGTCGAGACAATTTTAAAGTTCGCCGGAAAGCTTCCGATCCTCGGCGTCTGTCTGGGCCATCAAAGTATAGGCTATGCCTTCGGCGGCAATATTATCCATGCGAAAAGCATCATGCATGGCAAAACCTCCAAGGTATACCACCATAATGTCGGCGTGTTTAAAGGTCTGAGTAACCCCTTTACCGCCACGCGCTATCACTCCCTGGTCATCGAACAATCGACCTTGCCCGATTGCCTTGAAATCACGGCCTGGACTCAGGACGAACAAGGCAACTTCGATGAAATCATGGGCGTCAGGCATAAAACCCTGGATGTCGAAGGGGTGCAGTTTCATCCCGAGTCGATACTGACCGAACATGGGCATGATCTCCTCCGGAATTTTTTGGAGAGGTAAAAAACGGTACGCATTGCGTACTACCAAGCCTATGGCAGGAGTTTTGAAATCGGTCATTCGTTGTAAAATATCGGCCAGATTAGCCGTTTAATCATAGCGAGCGATAAAAAGGGATCGAAATACAAAATAATGAGAACTCAAACGAAATGCACCCTGGCTATTTGCGGGTTGTTTATTATCGAAATTCTGCCAGTGCCAATTTCTTCGGTATATAGTTTGTATGTCGTCAGAAAGCGTCCCGATTGGCTGCCGGATGTTGTCGACAGGCTCTATGCCGATAAGCCTGATAAAGACAATATCGGTTCGGGGCAACTCCTACCCGCCGGCCATGATCCAATGGTGACTCGAAAAAATTGCACCATTGCCTTGTTGGTCATGTTTGCGGTGGATCTGTTAATACCCGTGGTTATTCCGACTGCGCTGTATGTAGTGCGAAGACGTCCTTATTGGTTTAAAAATCTGGTTGCCAGGCTCTATTTCGATCAATTAGCGATCGCGGCAACAGAAGCGGATGAAAAACTCGAACTGAAAATTGAAAGCCCGGAAATCCTGGAAGAGATTGAGAAACGGTATGCTGACCTTGAACAAATGAATCTTGATTATGCTAAATTTTTAAGCAAGAAACAAAGAAGAGGGCATTTCTTGTCAAGATAATGATTGATGAACGTCATTACAGCAGAATCAATAGACCCATATGTCACATTAAATTAAGGTTTTAGCATTGGCAATACCCGATTTTCAAACCATAATGCGGCCGCTATTAGAATATTTAGCCGATGCCGGGGTGAAGTCTAATCGCGAGACAATTGACGCGCTTAGCAAGCATTTTCAACTCACGGATGAGGAACTTGCAGAATTACTACCCAGCGGCCAGCAGTCAGTTTTTACTAACCGTATTGCCTGGGCAAAGGCGCATTTAAAAAAAGCTGCACTTTTGGAATCGCCTTCTCGTGGTCTATACAAGATAACCGCACGAGGTTTAGAAGCACTGTCTCAAAATAATCAAAAGATTAACTTGAGGTATTTGAAGCAATTCGAAGAGTATAGCTACAGAAATGCCAACAGCAACACCGAAAAACCAAATGAAGAACCCAAGACTTCAGAAACATTCACTCCTTTCGAGCAAATTGAAATAGGCTATCAAAGAATACGTGACGATCTGGAAGATGATCTGCTTAACAAAATAAAAGAGGCATCACCCCAATTTTTTGAGCGTTTAGTTGTCGAACTCCTGGTCTCAATGGGTTATGGCGGCTCAAGAAAAGACGCCGGCCAAACTATTGGCCGATCAGGCGATGGTGGAATCGATGGTGTTATTAAGGAAGATCGCCTGGGCCTTGATGTCATTTATATACAAGCGAAGCGCTGGGAAGGCATAGTCGGACGACCGGAAATTCAAAAGTTTGCAGGTGCGTTACAAGGACAGCGAGCAAAAAAAGGAGTATTCATTACAACCTCCGGATACACTAAGGAAGCGCAAGAATATGTTTCACGGATCGATAATCGAATTGTGCTTATTAGCGGTAAAGAATTAACAAGCATGATGGTTGATTTTGGCGTGGGCGTTTCAAAAGTCGCCAGTTATGATGTCATGCGTTTGGATTCAGATTATTTCGAAGAATAATTTTGGCTAATTTATTTACTCCTTATTTTTGAAGAAAGTAAAAAGTAGCCTCAATGCAACGTAGCGGAATCGAGGAAATAAACAATTAATCCGATCCACCAACATATACCGTTTTTGAGGTAAGTTATGAAATTAAAAGTCATCGTTCATGAAGCCGAAGAAGGCGGCTATTGGGCGGAAGTTCCGGCGATTATTGGATGCGCCACTCAGGGCGACACATTTGAGGAGCTTTTGGCTAATCTGTATGAGGCAATAGAAGCTTGCCTCTCGGTCGATCTGGATCATGTAGAAATCTCTAAAAACGACAAAGTTATGGAGATTGCTGTTTGAAATCCATTTCCGGGAAACATTTTGCCCGGGTACTCGAAAACCGGGGCCGGCAATTAGTAAGGGAAAACGGCAGTCATCACGTCTATATGCAGCAGGGTAATCCGGTTCGCATTTAGTTACCGGTGCACGGAAACGATGATTTAAAGATCGGGTTGCTTAGGCACTTTATGAAGGTTGCTAATATTACAGAAGATGATTTATAAGATTCCACACACTATCGCGCAAATCAGAATAAAACTCATCCATGCAAATCCAACAAGCCCTGCAAAAACTGCTGAACAAGCAAAATCTGACGACGGAGGAAATGCGCGGCGTCATGCGTCAGATCATGAGCGGCGGTGCGACCGACGCCCAGATCGCCGGCTTTTTGATTGCCTTGCGCTGCAAGGGCGAAAGCATCGATGAAATTGCCGCCGCCGCCGAAGTGATGCGCGAGTTGGCCAGCAAAGTCGATGTTGAAGGCGATCATGTCATCGATACCTGCGGCACCGGAGGCGACGGTGCCAATACCTTTAACATTTCCACGACCTGCGCTTTTGTCGTCGCCGCGGCCGGCGGCCAGGTCGCCAAACACGGCAACCGTTCGGTATCGAGCAGTTGCGGAAGCGCCGATGTCCTTGAGGCAGCCGGAGTAAACCTCGATTTGAACGCGAAACAGGTCGCCGAGTGCGTCAATGAAATCGGCGTCGGCTTTTTATTCGCGCCGAAGCACCACGGCGCGATGAAATACACGATCGGCCCGCGCCGGGAAATGGGCGTCCGGACGCTGTTCAATCTGCTGGGGCCGTTGTCCAATCCAGCCAGTGCGCCAAACCAGCTTATCGGCGTGTTTTCCAAGGATTGGGTGAAGCCCTTGGCCGAGGTGCTGAAAAAACTGGGCAGCCGGCATGTGTTGGTGGTCAGTGCGGACGACGGCCTCGATGAAATCAGCATCGCATCGCCGACCAACATCGCCGAACTTAAAGATGGTATAGTATCGATCTATACGGTGACACCGGAACAGTTCGGTCTAAATCGCGCCAGCCTCGCCGACCTGGCAGTCAGCGATGCCCAATCGAGTCTCGCGATGATGATATCGGTGCTCGATAATCAGCCCGGCCCTGCGCGCGATATCGTCGTATTGAACGCGGGGGCGGCGATTTATGCGGCGAATATTACCGATTCCCTGGAAGCCGGCACGACAAGAGCCGCGGCGCTGATTGCCGGCGGCGCGGCGCGGGCCAAACTGGACGCCCTGGTTGCTTATTCAAAAACTTCAAAATATGAGTGAACATGACCGATACGCCTGATATCCTGAAAAAAATCCTCGATAAAAAAGAAGAAGAAGTGGCAAGACGAAAACTGCGCACCCCTGTCGCAGATTTGGAAAGTTATGCTGAAAGCGTCGAGAAACCCCGCGGATTTTATAATGCATTGCAGAGTCGGGTATTAGCCAAAAAACCGGCGATCATCGCCGAAATCAAAAAAGCCTCGCCAAGCAAAGGCATAATCCGGGAGGATTTCCAGCCGGTCACGATCGGCCAGGATTATGCGATGAATGGTGCGACTTGCCTGTCGGTGTTGACCGATAAGGATTTTTTTCAGGGCTCCGAAGTTTATCTGTCTTTGGTCAGGGAACGCTGCCCGTTGCCGGTTCTCCGCAAGGATTTCATGATCGACCCGTATCAGGTCTATGAAGCGCGCGCGCTCGGCGCAGACTGCATTTTACTGATCGTTGCCGCGCTCGCGGACGGCCAAATGCATGAACTGGCCGAGCTTGCCACCAAGCTTGGCATGGATGTGCTGGTGGAGGTGCATGATGCCGAGGAGTTGCACAGGGCACTGAAGCTCGACAGCAAACTGATCGGCGTCAATAACCGGAATCTCCGCACCTTCGATACGTCTTTGCAGACGACGCTGGACTTGAAAGCGCAAATTCCCGATGACCGTCTGATCATCACCGAGAGCGGGATTCATACCTCCGAAGATGTGCAATTGATGCTCGATAACGGCATTTATGCATTTCTGATCGGCGAGGCGTTCATGCGCGCCGATAGTCCGGGACAAAAAATGCGTGAACTGTTTGGCTTGTAACGGACCGATCGCGTTGCCGACAGTGAACGGAAGGGTTTTACAGAGTGACCGGCTTGAGCAGGCCGCCAGCCTGTTCGAGTACGCCAAGTCTGATGGTTTGCCTATCAGCTGAGGAAGATGCCGGAGTTCGGACTGACTATGCATGCTGCAAATCCCATAGGCGTTTTCGATTCCGGCGTCGGCGGTTTATCGGTGCTACGCGAAATACGGCGGGAGTTGCCGGGCGAAAATCTCCTTTATGTCGCTGATTCGGCTTGCGCACCTTACGGCGATAAGCCGCCGGAATTCATTGAAGCGAGATCGGTTGCAATCACCCAATTTTTGCTGGCCTGCAACGCCAAGGCCATCGTCGTGGCTTGCAATACGGCGACCGGCGCGGCGGCGGCTGTATTAAGAACCCGTTTTTCCATGCCGATCGTGGCCATGGAACCCGCCATCAAGCCGGCCGCGGCTCAGACAAGATCCGGCGTCATCGGCGTATTGGCTACCCGTCGAACGCTGGCCAGCCATAATTTTGTCAAGCTGTTTGCTCGTTACGGTGACGACGTCGAAATTCTGGCGCAAGCCTGCCCCGGCCTCGTGGAGCAGGTGGAAGCGGGGGATTTATCGGGCGCCAGGACGCGTGACCTGCTTGAGCAATACGTGATGCCGCTAGTGATGCGCCGCGCCGATACACTCGTGCTCGGCTGCACGCATTATCCGTTTCTGAGTCCTTTGCTGAAGGACATAGTGGGGCCGGAAGTCGCGGTGATCGACTCTTCCGAAGCGGTAGCTCGCCAGTTGCGCAGCCGTCTTGTGGCGGCGGATTTGTTGGCTGATGCCGGCGAAGCCGGCGCGGAATGCTTTTGGACCAGCGCTGAACCCGCAACTGCCGGGCCGGTGATGACGCAGTTGTGGCGGCCCGGCATAGAGGTGAGAAGGTTACCGGAATCCGTTCCGTTAACCTGATGAAAGATGGGATAGCAACGGGAGTCTATAGCGCTCCGGCTTCCCGCAACAACTGACGGATGTTTTTGGCCATGAACTCGTAACCGGCGTCATTGGGATGAATCAGGTCGGACTTCAAATTGTTGTCGCCGAGTATTTGAGGCAGCGTTTCAAGATCGGCGAGGACATCGCCGGACTCGGCAACGGTTTGATAAAAATTGGCGCTGTTGAGACCAAACAGATTCGGTTTGGGTACGCCCAGCATGACGACCTCTATTTGGCGGCTTTTAGCTTCCGCAATCATATGCTTGAGGTTGGTTACGGTTTGTTCCGCGGGAATCTTTCTGAGAATGTCGTTGCCGCCATGAATCAGCAGTAAAAGTTTCGGCTGGTATTCGTCGAGCAGGGCAGGTAGTCTTTTGAGCCCATCGCGGCTGATTTCGCCGGGAACGCCTTCGTTGATCACTTCAATTGCCGTCAGTTTTGACAATATAGCGGGGTAATCATGTTCCCTGGAAGCTCCGGTTCCGTAAGTCAGGCTGTCGCCAAAAGCCAGAATGACCGCATCGCCGGGTAATTTGTTCAAGGTCTTGGGAGCTTCGTTGCAGGCTGCAAGGAGCAATATCATCAAAAATAGCGTGTATCTTTTCATTAATCAGGATGGGGTGGGTAGTCATGCAAAAAAATGTTTTAATTACCGGTGCAGCCAAGCGCATCGGTGCGGCCTGTGCCAGGCTGCTGCATAGCGAAGGCTGTAATATATTTATACATTATAGATCGTCCGCAGAAGATGCACAGAGGCTTTGCGATGAATTGAACCAAAAACGTTCGGGATCGGCCGCAATGATGCAAGCCGATCTCCTCAATATGGCAGAACTGGAACAGGTTGCAGCCGAGGCGCGGAAGGCATGGGGCGGCATCGATGTATTGGTGAATAATGCATCGACTTTTTATTCGGGCGCGGTCAGCGAAGTCACTGAACAGCAATGGGATGAACTCTTGGGCGGCAATCTGAAAGCGCCGTTTTTTCTGTCTAAAGCATTGTCCGGGACGTTGGCAGAGAACAGCGGTTGTATCGTCAATATCGTCGATATCCATGCCGAACGCGGTTTGCCTGGTTTCCCGGTCTATAGTATCAGTAAAGCCGGCTTGGCGGCCATGACCAAGTTTTTGGCCAAAGAGCTTGGGCCAAGCATCAGGGTCAATGGTGTCGCTCCCGGAGCGATCCTGTGGCCGGAAAACGAGTTATCCGAACAGGGCAAGGCAGACATATTGCAGCGCGTGATATTAAAACGTAGCGGTGATCCCGCTGATATTGCTAAAGCGGTGCTGTTTTTAATCAGGGACGCCGCTTATATGACCGGACAGATTCTTACCATTGACGGGGGACGAACCTTATTCTGTTAATGACGAGAGAAACCGGACGCGTTTTTGCCTGAGGTCGGTTTTGTCAAATTTTTCCCAAAGTTCGCGATAGCTAATCTTGCTGACAGGATGTTTCAGATCTCCGGCAATTTCCGCCAAAGGTTCCAGCACAAAAGCGTAGCGTTCGATTTCATCGCGCGGAATTTGCAGACGGCCGTCGCTGATAATCAGGTCGCCGTATAGAATCAGATCCAGATCGAGCGTTCGGGCTGAGAATTTCTTGCAATCGCGGGTGCGGCCATGATCCAGTTCGATTTGTCTGAGCTGTTTGGTGATCGTCTTCACGTCCAGTTCGGAATCAAAGCCGACGATCAGGTTGTAGAAAGTGTCGCCGGAAAATCCGACTGGTTCGGATTCATAAGTGCTTGAAATAATCAGGTCGCCAAAAAACTGCGACAGCGCGCGCAGCGAACTGAGGATGTTAATCTCCTTGTCGATATTGCTGCCTACGCTGATATAGCCTTTGGTCACGGCTTTTTTACTCCCCGTTCCATTATGATACCGACGTCGCTGGCGCCGCTGATGGCGCCTTTTTTGTTCAAAGTTACTTTGACCCACGGAACATTAAATTCGTTTTGGATGATGCGAATTATTTCCGAAGTCAGTTTTTCCACTAAAAAAAACTGACTCTCTTCGACAAAGCTGATGATGCGTTTGGAAACTTTCTTGTAATCAAGCGCGTATTGGATGTCGTCAGTTTCGGCGGCTTTTTCGATGTCGAAAGCCATTTCAATATCCAGCACCACGGTTTGCTTGGTTTCCCGTTCCCAACCATAAATGCCAATTATTGTTTTGATTTCCAGGCCCCCTAAAAATATGATGTCCATTGTGATTTCCGGTTATTATGTGTGCTTTTGAAAAGGCTAAGTATCAGGCAATTATGCCTGGCTTACAAGTTTTGATTGATTAAAGGTATCCAATGATTGAATGGTTGTTTGTTCCTGCGGCCTATTTGATAGGTTCGATTTCTAGTGCGATTATTATTTGCCGCTTAATGGGGTTGCCTGATCCCCGCGGGCAAGGGTCGGGCAACCCCGGCGCCACCAATGTCATGCGCATCGGTGGTAAAAAAGCAGCAGGGATCACTTTATTGGGCGATCTGCTTAAGGGCTTGATTCCGGTATATGGAGCCAACATATACGGCGTATCTCTGGAATTGCTGGCTGCGGCCGGCATGGCGGCGTTTATCGGCCACCTGTATCCGGTATTCTTCGGCTTCAAAGGCGGAAAGGGCGTGGCGACCTCGATCGGCGTATTGCTGGGATTTTCATGGCCTTTGGGAATAGCATTCATCGTCACCTGGCTGGCAATTTACAAATTAGGCAAAATTTCATCATTATCTGCCTTGATAGCCTCTGCGTTAACGCCGTTATATGCCTGGTTTATCGTCGGCAATACAACGCTGGTCGGTGCTACCGTCGCCATGACGGTGATGCTGCTATGGCGGCATAAGAGCAATATTCAACGCTTGTTGGCCGGGGCTGAAAAAGAGATTAAATCTTGAATTCCTGGAGTTTTCTATGGCGACGACTAACGTGTCTTTAATGAATAATTTCCCCTGTTATCACAAAAAGAATAGCCTGGCTGGATTGGCGGGGCTTTTCAGCCTCTTGTTGTTGCTGAGCGGATGCCAGTCCGTATTAACTCCGGAGCAGGTGACTTCGGCATTCTGGGAGGCGATGGTGCAAGGCGATATTGAAAACGCCAAAAAACACGCGACCCGGGAGACTCAGTTTCTGGTAACCAGGCAGCAAAATCTGGACGGTGCGACACTAAAGACCGGGGCGGTTGCAATCAACGGTTCCAATGCGGAGGTTGCAACCATCATCACCCTGAAAAAGCCCGAAAATAACAAGGTATTATCGTTCAATACCGTGTTATTAAAGGAAAACGATCTTTGGAAAGTCGACTATCAGCATACGCTCAATAATCTTTTAAAGCTGCCTTTCGGCGATATTTTTAAAAGCCTGCGGGCGATAGGCGAAACCATTAACAAAGAGCTGGAACAGCAAATACCTTTGTTCGAGCAACAAATCAAATCCTTCAGTGAAGAATTGATACGGCAGATGGAAGAATTCCGCCGGCAGCTGGAAAAATCCATTCCTCCCGAAAAACAGAAGCCTGATCCCGGTACGATTTAACTGTTTCATCTCTGTACATGACAAAAAACTAACTGGTTACTAGTAGTCCCTTTGCAGAGAGCA
>CAZMRW010000004.1:0-110521 GCA_964568805.1 uncultured Methylococcaceae bacterium
ATAGTTTAAATCAATTACTTATGCGATATCTTGAATTTAACAAAGTAGAACTAAGGCTTTACCATCACAATTCACATAAAAAAAAAGGAGCAATAGACTTTTATGACTGAGGGCAAGGTATTTGGTATCATTAGCCTTGATGTTCATGATGGGTAACTTTTATGGCTGACGGGATAAGCTCTAGACAACAACAGATTTTAAATCTTCTGCTCAAAAACAAGTCCGGACTCTGCATTGATGAGATTGCCGCGGTATTGGGTATTTCCAGAAACGCCGTTCAACAGCATTTGAGTAAACTTGAACGGGATGGCTACGTAGAGATGGGCTCTCTGAATAAAACGGCCGGGCGCCCGGTACGCGCCTTTGTATTGACCGAAGCCGGGTTCAATAGTTTTCCAAAGCAATATGCCTGGTTTTCCGAACTCATTTTAGCCAATCTCAAAGAAGAGATGGGGGCCGAGTCTTTTCAGCGTTATCTGCATCAACTGGGCGTCTCCTTGTCTCAAAGCCTTTTGCCCGGATTTGAAGGCATGCCGATTGACAAACGGATTGAGGCGTTATTAAAGGTCATGAATGACCTGGGTTTCCAGACCAAGGCATCGGAAACGGCGGCGAGTCATGCTGAGTCTATAGACGCATATAATTGTATTTATCATGACCTGGCTCAAAAACATGAGGAAATTTGCGAATTTGACAGGACCCTGATTTCAACATTATTGGGCAAAGAAATTGATCATGTAGAGTGTATGGCTACAGGCGGCGCTAAATGCTGCTTCAGAATCAGAAAAAAACCTGAGTAGTACAGAAAGGCTGAGTTGCAACTCAATGGATTGTGTACAGCCAAGCAACATAGCTTGCCGGGTCATTGAAATTGAAGATAACGAAAGTACTTAGTGGTTGAAATAAAAAAGGCGGGGTTTTCCCCGCCTTTCGAGGTTATTTTCCTTTCTGATCGTCTGTCAAAGCTTGCAGCCAGCCTTCCACTTCCGGACTCAGTTCGCCTTTGCCGGAAAGCTTCAGCGTTTCCTTCAGATAGCCGTGCTCCACGATCGGCAGCGGCAAGATACCCTGGCCGCCCATGCCGTTGTGAGCCTTGATGCTGCTGTCCTTGGGATCGGCCAACAATACCCGTCCGACAACTTCCAGCTTGTCCATATCCACTACGACCAGATCGTTGGCAAATTTGCTGGCCACATAGGCGTAGTAGCCGCCGCCCTTCTTCATGCCGAAATGGGCGCCATGACAACCGGGATCGCAAGGCAGGCTCTTGATCACCTTGTTCGTAGCGGTGTCGACGATGGTGATGGTCGCGCTCAAGGTGTTGGCGGTAACCACGTACTTGCCGTCCGGGCTGACAGGGGTCTGGATCGGCAGCAGACCATAGGCTTCGCCGCTGATCTTGCCGGATACCGGATCATAATCCGCGGCCAAATTGATATCCTTCAGCTTTTTCTTGCCGGGGATATCGATGACCGTCAGCGAACTCAGCAACGGAGGGGTACCAAGCAGATTGGCGGCGTAAGCGGTGGAGCCGTCCGGCGTGCCCCAGACGGCGATGGGAATGACGCCGCCGGTTGGAATTTCGGTGTTCGTATCGGTGTTTAGATCCACCACCGATACGCTGCCGGCGAGAGCATTCGGGGTCACCATGTACTTGCTGTCTTCGGTAATGTAGTGGCCGTGCGGTGACGTATGAGGACCGGTATTGATGCTCTTCTGTGCGGACGGATTCTTGCCGCCTGTCATTTTGACTACCTGCTCTCCGGCGTTGATAGCGACATAAAGCATGTCATCCGAAGGCCGTGAGATGACATGGGATGGCGATTCGCCGACCACAACGTCGCTGTAGACTTGCCCGCTGATGCGGTCGAAGGTCAGCAGTTTCTTGTCAAACCACGCGGTTTGATAGATGTTTTGATAGCGCTTGTCGGTCCACATGTTATGGGGATTGTTCATATCCTCCTTGACGCCCTTGACCTTGTTAGTTACGCTCCAGTCCGCCGTATTGATGCGAGTGGCGGTGCCGGATTTCTTCTTGCCCTCGATCATCTCGAACTGGGTGTTGACCCAGACTTCGCCGACGCCTGGGGTGCCGGGATTTTTCAGTTCATTGGGCATGGTCATGCTGAGCGCGCTGAGGCTGATGGTATTGCCTTCGATGTTGAGCGGAATGTCAGGCAGATTCACTTCCCATTTGGGCTTGCTGTAATCGCGCCACAGGCTCGGGGTGGTTATCACGAAGAAAGTGCGCAACAGGCGCTTGGCAAGGTCGCTGCTGGCCGGCACTTTGGCGCCGGTCACCAATTGCAGTTCGCTGCCGATGTCCAATCCTTTTGTGTTCGGATCGTCCACGACCACCGCGCCGAACATGTAAGGATGCACCTTGCAGGTAAACACATAGAGCCCCGGTTTGTTGAAAGCGGTGGTCACGCTGGCGCTGGAAGGTTTTTCCTGGTCTATCGGGAAATTTTCCGCACCGGCAGGCCACAGGAGGCTGGTGATGGTGTGTTCGGTATTGGTGTCGGTCATCTTGATCATCGCCGCCTGCTTGGGTTTGATGACAATCAGGGCGTCGCCGTCGACGGGATCTTTAAACCACAGTCCCGGTTCGTCGGACATCTCCAGTACCGCCGAAGGCATCAGGCCGGGTATGCTGAGAAAGAGCTCGTCAGAACCGGGGGGATGAGCCGCCCAGACAGGTGTGCCGAGGCCTGTCATTAATATCGCTGCTGTCAATTTGGAAATTTTTTTCATGGTTATATTCTCCGCATTTAATTTTCAAGCACTCTGAAACCGCCCATCATGCCGCTTTGCATATGTTGCAAAACGTGACAGTGGTAATGCCAGTTGCCGGGTCCAACCCCTTCACCCGCCTTGAGCACGAAGGTTTCTCGCGTAATCGGGCCGATATTGACGGTGTCGACCAAATGGGTCGTTCCCGGTTGAATCCAGCGGTGCCCATGCAGATGGAAAGTATGGAAGGCCGTGCCAATGCCAATCACATGGAAGCGCACCAGCTCGCCTTCGCGGGCGCCGAGAGTGGGATTGGTCCAAAGGGGCACCTGGTGGTTGGCGAGATGGTTAAGCTCCATACCCCAGAAGGTGGTTTCGTGCATCCACAGGATGAACTCGCGCTTGATGTCCTTGATATCCACCTGTTTGTACTGGCCGTCGACCATTGCCTGGACCTTGCCATTTTTCGGGTTGACGATGAGAGTGCCATATAGACCCTTATCTTCGGCGCCCAGCATCGGATTGCCGAAGGCATGGTCGTGATAGGGCCAGGTGCCGGCAGTGCCCGGCGCCGCTGTCCATTTATAGGTATAAGGCTTGCCGGGGAAGGCGGCCTGGTCGGAGGTATGATTGAACACTTTCATGGTGCCGTCACTGTCGATCTTGTAATGAACGCCATGAACATGAATACTCACCGGATCGGTAGCTCCTTTGACGTCATGCTCAAGGGTCACTTCCGCAACATCGCCTTCGGTCATGACGATCGTTGGGCCGGGTATGGTGGGTTCGGAACTGTACTGGTTGGTAATATCCTGTACCAGCCCGGATGAATTTCGAATTCTATGATTGACCATCCGGTAAGCTAATTGACCGGATTCCAGTTTAGCTGCCTCCATTTTAATGAAGTGGGTATTTCCCGAACTTTCCTGTGCCGCCAGCGTATAGGTGGGCTGCGCAAGAGCCATTGCGCAGCACAATAAAAATATTCTTGTTAGCATAATTGTATCCTCTCAAAAAAAATCATCTTAGCCGGAGTTCCCAAAGCATATCAGCGTTGATAAAACAATTGCCGGGATAATCCTGTCGGAATATGCGATCAACAAGACTCATGACGCCATTGACAGCAATTTCACCCCCAATCGCAGCAAAACTATTTCGCTCTTGGTCGTCTCCAGTGTTGTTTTTCGAAATTGCATCCCAGTAAACGTGCTTACTAAGAGACTGAAGCATCCCTGTTTTTGAGGGGGAATAACCGCCGTTAATCTGGATGGGCCATTTATATTAATGGAATTGACGTAAACCACATCATTAACCATGAATCTTGCATCCCAACCATCGAAGCGCCAGGTCAATTGAAAACAAGAAAACTTCAGTCAGGATCAAGTTTATACCACAAATAATACTTTTACAATATTTATATGTTACAAGATATATAAAGTATTATTGTATTTTATGTTCGGCATTTTCATTAGCGGCAATGTAGAAGCCATAAATGAAACGGCAGGGATAACATGGATGACGGATTAAAATCTGGATACAGAATTGACCGTTACTGTTTCAACACGTGCTGATTGTGTTGGCCAGGATCCATAAACAGATCTGATTACAGATAACGGCGGACTCAGGAAGTTTGCGATGTGCCTGGATCTGCTTTCTTTGCTAAAGATTTTCAGAATTGAGCAGAATCACTTCTATTTCCTCGGTAATCTCTTCCTGGCGGTAGATCTGCGATTTTCGATGCAGGCTGATGACTTCATCATCCAGATGTTGTATGGCGCCTTCCAGGTGCTGTTGACGTTTTTGGTTTTCCGCCATCAGCGAGAGATAAAAGATTTCATTCAGGATTGCAAACAAGTAATGATCGATCAACTCAGAAAAAAATTCGGGGGGGTCCAGATTAAGTATCGGGGGATGGCCATAACGGAGCGTTTCTCTTTTTTGCGTCAAAAAAGGTGGAAGTAACTGCCGTTGGGTGATCTGGTTTGTTTTGTGATCATGGTAGGCCACGCTCAAGATCAAAAAACCATGGCTATTCTGTAATGAACTGATGATATCAATCAGACGGTCCAGTATAACCGGCACTTCCTCGGCAACGTTGGCTCCCGCAAGGGTCGCGATGATGTTGACGGAATTGTTTTGCAGACGGGTAGATAGTCTGCTGCCTATTGCAATGAGACCTGAAAAAGCTTCCGTTGTGAAGAACTGAATCAGACGTTCATTGAAATCGCCGCAAAATCCGCGTTCAGATCCCATGAGTATGCAAATACCGGTGGTATCGTCATTCGCTTCAGGTAAGTAGGGATAAAAATTCAAAAAATCCTCAGCAGCATGTTCAATATTTGATACGGCCTGACCTTGTATGGTCTGGAACCGAGCCAGTTTATGAGTTTCTATGATAGCCAGGTTTTTCATAGAATTTAATATCGTGCGTATCTCCTTAATTTGCTCAATATGCAGTTGCAGTTTGCGGCTTCGGCTCATGGCTGCTTTGGGCAAGAATTGAGCCAGTCGCTGATAGCTTGCCGCCATCGGTCAGGGTTGCTGTCCAAGGTCAATATTGTTTTTGCAATACCCTGATCAATTTTTGCCAAATAACCGGCAATGTCTTTGGGCTCTGCTGTATTAAAGAACCCTTCATTAAATGCAGTCAGCCAGGCCAGTTGAAAAAGAGAACTCAATGGAACCAGCCGGTCCTGTTTGAGAACTTCTCTGAGCAAGCGGCCGCGCTTGATTCGTGCTTCCATCGAGGCTTCCAGGCGCTGGCCGAAGCGGGTAAATGCCTCCAACTCGAGAAACTGTAAATAATCCAGTTTCATTTGTCCGGCTTGATTCCGGATGCTCGGATGTTGTGCTTTGCCGCCAATCCTGGATACCGATTTGGCAATATCAATGGCCGGACGAAATCCGGAAGTAAACAGATCCTTATCCAGATAAATTTGGCCATCGGTAATGGAAATAAGATTAGTGGGAATGTAGGAGGCAATTTCACCCTGTTTGGTTTCGACGATGGGCAAGGCGGTCATGCTTCCCCCCCCATTTTCGGAGTTTAAACAAGTTGAGCGTTCCAGGAGACGCGAGTGGACAAAGAAAATGTCGCCGGGATAGGCTTCTCGTCCCGGAGGCCGTCGCAGCAGCAGCGAAAGCTCCCGGTAGGTTTTGGCATGGGTGGAGAGATCGTCGTAAATGATCAGCGTGTCACGCCCCTGTGACATCCAGTACTCGGCCAGAGCGCAGCCAGCAAATGGTGCGATATATTGTAAACCGGGCAGAGTGCTGGCTTCGGCAACGACGCATGCGGTATATTCCAGCGCCTCATGATTTTTCAGTGTTTCAATGACGTTGACGACGGCGGAGCGTTTCTGACCGATCAATACATAGATGCAGATCACGTTCTTGTTTTTTTGATTAATGACCGTGTCGAGTGCAATCGAGGTTCTGCCGAGGCCTTCATCGCCGATAATCAATTGACGCTGCCCTTTTCCGATCGGAATCAGAGTGTCGATGATTTTAATGCCGGTATATAAAGGCTCATGGACAAAATCCCGTTCAATAATGGCGGGCGATTTTTTTTCAAGATTTTCTCTGCCGATATCGGGCGGTGGCGTTTCATCGTCCAGCGGTGTTCCTAGCGGATCGACTATACGGCCCAGGAAGCCGTCACCGACGGGGATGCTGAGCGGATGACGGGCATGGCGAACGGTAATGCCGGCCGTCAGCGATGTGGTTTCATAGAGCAGAATGGCGCCGATACGGTCACGGTTGAGGTCGAATACCATGCCGCGGCTGCCATCGGCAAAAATCAGAACATCCTCGATGGCTGCTGAAGATAAACCTTTAATCCAGGTGATGCCGTCGCCCACTGAGACGACAGTGCCCTGTTCGGTGACCCTAGGCGCCGGCTGATAGCCGGATAGCCAGTCGGCCTGTTTTTCCAGAGCGCTTTTGGACTTATTCAGACTCATAAGCAATGTCGATAAAACCAGCCAATTCGTGTTTTAGATTGGCATGCAATACCCAGGAACCGATATCGATACGAATACCGGCTATGAGCGTGGCATCCTGATAATATTGAAAATTGATCGGGTTGGGGATCAATGATCCGAGTCTTTGTTCCAACTGTTGCTTGAGCTCGGTCGTGAGTGGGTAAACGCTGGTGACTTTGATGGTGACCGTTTTTTTTTGTTCCCGCGATTGCAGATACTGTCTGCAGTCTTCCGGCAGAACCTCGAAATGGTCGATCAGCATAGCCGATAAGCGGTTTTCCAGTTCCGGCCCGGCCGTTTGTTGCAACAACAGGCCGGCAAAACGGGCGCCGTTGTGCAGCGCCTGATTTTCGGCTTGTTCCTGGAATTTCTGTTGTTGCCGGGTCAGGGTTACTTGGGCTTTTTGCCGTTCTTGATCGAGCTCGACGCGCAGCCTTTCCATTAGTGCGCTTCTTTCAGATTCCATTTGCTGATTCAGTGCAGAGAGCGCCGCCTTTTTTTCCTGTTCCCAAAGCATCTCGCGGTTTTCATAAAGCCTGCGGAGATCTTCTGCCTCCTGATGCAATTTTTTGGCATCGGCAAGGGATTGATCAATATACCGCTTACGCTTGTCAATCACTTCCAGTAACGGTTTGTAAAAAAGCCGTTGCAAAATCCAGATCAGAATCAGGAAATTGATGATTTCAAGAAAAAAGGTTGAGACATTGAATTCCATAAGAATGCTCGTCGGCGCCTATTTGACAATATACTCAAGCAATGGATTACGAAACAGTACAATCAGTATGATCACCAGACAATAAATTGCCAGCGATTCGATCATTGCCAGGCCGATAAATAAGGTGCGCATAATCAAACGTTCCGATTCCGGTTGCCGTGAGATGGCATCCAGCGCACTGCCGATGGCTTTGCCCATAGCCAGAGCCGGCAGCATGATACCCAGGGCAATGCCGATAACAGCGGCGACGCTGGAGCCAAGGACGATCAGGGAAATATCGGTCATAAATTACTCCTGTAAGTTAAGCTGTTGGGACTGTATCGCTCCAGCCAGGTAGATCAGAGCGAGCATACCAAAAATATAAGCCTGCACCAGTGCTTCAACAATATGCAGCATCAAGATCGGAATCGGAGCAAGGAAGCCGGCTACCAGTAAAATGATGAGGGCCGCCATATCCAGGCTCAACATGTTGCCGAATAAACGGATAGCCAGCGCCAGGGATCGGGTAATTTCACTGATAATATGAAATGGCAGCAGAATCGGGCTGGGCATCAGATAATGATGCAGGTATTTTTTTAGCCCTTGGGTTTTGATGCCAAACCAGTGCACCGAAAAAAACACGATCACGGCCAGCGCTGAAGTCATTGACAGATCGCGTGTAGGCGAATGCAGACCCGGTATCAGTCCGATCAGATTGGCTACGATCAAAACCAGCCATAACGTGGCGATAAAAGGCATGATTTGCCGGCCGTGCTCGGGCGCTACGGCAAGAACAGCATGGTCAATGGCGTCAACAATGCTTTCAACGATTGTCTGCATGGTTCCTGGAAACAAGGTCAGTTTCCGCGTCGAAAGCCAGGCAAGCGCCGCGAGCATCAGCATAATGCCCCAGATAGTGATGACCGATTCGTTGACCATTATCGGTCCCAGGGTGAATGAATAGGTGTTCTCCATAATGAATCCTAATTCTCTTTGATGAGAAAATACACGTTTAGAAAGCCGACTACAATGCCTATGAATATAAAGCTGAGCGTCCAGCGCACAGAATATCCGGCCGCCATTTCATCCAGCCAGTGTCCCAGATAAGCACCGCCGATGATAGGAATTAACATGACCAGAATGATTGTGCTGATAGAGAAACTTTGTATTAGAGGGTTCGATTGTTCCTGCTCGGCCTTTTTAATGCGATTGACTTGTTTTTCAATCTTTTTTTGCAGATTTTTCCGGTTATTCATGACGGCTATAGCGTTTTGCGTTTTAAGGCCCACAAGCGTTTCAACATGGATTGCTCCATTCTGTGTAGACTTTCCCGCGTCGCGCGCAGATTTTCTTCCTCAGCGATTAATTGCTGTTCCAACAATAGACTGATTCGATCAAGATCGGAATCAATCAAAAAACGACGGGTACTCAATGTTAATTCATTATTGTTGAAATAAATGAGCGCTCCCGGCAAAGCCAGATAGCGCCAATCTTCTGAAATTAACCGGAAACGCGCCAGTCCGAAAACGAGTATGGACATAAAACGAGCATGATGTGCCTGAATGCCAAAACTTCCCGAGGCGTCTTCACCAACAAAAGAGGTGACACCGGTGATTCGTTGTTCGTGGGTTGCATCAAACAGGTTCATTACGAATTGGTTCATGATAAATCCCGCATGCTTGCGCGCATATAGCATTGATCTTCGGATAAGTCATCGTAAATTCCGGCTACAAAGTCTTCGCAATCGGCCAAAGTCTGCTCGAGCGGGACAGAAACGCCGGTTAGCTTGGTGTGCTGCGCTAAAACCGAAAATGGTTGGGTCAGATAACGCTGTAATTTACGGGCGCGCATGACAATTTTTCGATCGGTTTCGGACAATTCTTCGATACCCAGCATTGCGATAATGTCTTCCAGTTCATGATAACGGGACAGATGTTCGCGCACCGCCTCGGCAACGGCATAATGCCGGCCGCCCAACGTATGACGATCCATCAGGTTGCTGCTCGAACGCAAGGGATCAACTGCGGGATAGATTCCTTTGCTGGCCTGCTCGCGGGACAGGATGACCGTGGTGTCCAAATGACTGAGTATTGCGCTGACTGCCGGATCGGTCATATCGTCGGCGGGAACATAGACGGCCTGGACCGAAGTGATGGCGCCCTGTCGAGTGGACAGGATGCGGTCTTCCAGTTCGGCCACTTCGGTGGTCAGGGTGGGCTGGTAACCTACCGTAGCAGGCATACGGCCCAGCAGGCTGGATATTTCGCTGCCGGCCTGAACAAAACGGAAGACATTATCCATGACAAACAGGACTTCCTTATGCAGGGTATCGCGGAGGTATTCGGCATAGGTTAACGCCGACAAGCCGACGCGGAAGCGGACGCCGGGCGATTCATCCATTTGCCCGAAAACCATCAGGGTATCCGGCATGACACCGGCCTGTTGCATTTCACGCCATAATTCGTGCGCCTCCCTGATGCGTTCGCCAACACCGGCAAACACCGAAACACCCTTATGGATCGAGGAGACTGCATGGATAAATTCCATCACAAGCACGGTTTTGCCAACCCCGGCGCCTCCAAACAATCCGGTTTTTCCGCCTCTTACGAAAGGACAGAGTAAATCGATGACTTTGATGCCAGTCTGCAAAATACCGCTCATGCCGATGGCTTCAGACAATGGCAGTGGTTTGACGTGAATATTGCGGAAATCATTTGGGGAGAACACGGGTTGACCGTCCAGAGGTTCGCCGAATATATTCAGCAGCCGGCCCAAACAGTGTTCGGACACTGGCACTTGCAAAGGGGCGCCTGTATCAAATACAGTCAACCCGCGGCTTAAGCCCGCCGTACCATGCAGGGTGATGGCCCTGACCCGGCGTTCATCAAGATGCTGATGCACTTCAAAAAGGTAAACGGTGTGATCAAAGCAGGCGGATAAGGCCTGCCGCAATGGAGGTAACCTTGAACACTCAATGATCACTACCGGTCCATGCACTTCCACCAGGGTTCCGATAGCTTCCATCGCCTGTGAAGTGTTCATGTCGCAGTTATCGAAATTGACTATGAGAAAAAGGATGTAGCGTCATAATTTGATATTTAATGAATGCAGCTTGCGATAAAGATGGGTGCGTTCCATGCCGACAGCGGCAGACAACCTGGCGACGCTGCCGCCTGTTTTCTCCAAATGATATTCCAGATAGGCTTTTTCAAACTGATCCCGCGCATCCTTTAACGGCAGATTAAAAAAATCAGGCACGGAAGAGGATATCCCGACATCGCCGATAATTGCACCCAACGCCGACTTGACTTCGTCCAACTCTATATCTTCTCCGACACCCAGAATCATCAGACGCTGCACCAGATTTTTCAATTCACGCACATTGCCGCGCCAACTGTAGTTGCGCAAGAAATTCTGAGCGCCCATTGAAAACTTTCTAAACGGAAGATTTTCCTGCTTTACAAAATAGTCAACATAAAAACTCAGCAGCGCCGGCACATCTTCACTATGCTCCCGTAACGGAGGGATCTCGAGAGTGACTTCATTCAGCAAATAATAGAGGTCCTGGCGAAAACGGCCGGATTTGACTTCCTCATCGAGCGGAATCCGCGTGGATGTCACCATCCTGACGTCAACGCGAACCGCTTCGCTGCCACCTACCCGCAAGAATGAACTGGACTCTAGCGCGCTGAGTAATCTTAACTGGGTTTCTTTGTCCATGCCGCCAATTTCGCCCAAAAACAGGGTGCCTTTATGAGCTCGTTCCAGCAAGCCCGGATAGACCTTGCCCTGCATCTCTTTTCCAAAAAACTCTACCGCTGAATTTTCAGGGGATATACTGCCGACAGAAACATCGACAAAAGGGCCATCGCGGTGGGCGCTGTTATGATGCATATAGCGCGCGTACAATTCCTTGCCGACACCCGCCTCGCCGACCAGTAGTACGCGTGCGTCATGCTGGGCCAGGCGTTTTAACTGATCCTTGATTCTGGCTACCGCGGCGCTTTTACCGACGGGCTCGATATCGGCAAACAATTGCTGCTTAAGCCCGGCATTTTCTTTTTGCAGATTGCTGGCTTCCAGGGCTCTTTCCACGATCAGCAATAACTTTGCCAGGGACAGGGGTTTTTCAAGGAAATCATAAGCGCCAAGACGGGTCGCTTCAACTGCGGCCTCTACCGAACCGTGCCCTGACATCATGATGACGGGACAAAGCGGGGTATCTTCCGCCACCCATTCTTTCAACAAGGTGATACCATCGGCATCGGGCATCCAGATATCCAGCAGAATCAGGCTGGGACTTTTGGATTTTTTCAACTCTCTGGCCGCACTGGCGTTTTCCGCCATCGAAACCTGATAGCCTTCGTCTTCGAGAATTTCGCCAACCAGATGACGTATTTCCGGTTCATCATCCACTACTAAGATACGGGGAGTATTTGCATTCATATGATTATTCGCTTAAAAGTGACTCGCTGGCAGTTGTATGATAAAACCCGCTCCGGTTTTTCGACGGCTGTCAACCCAAATGGCGCCGCCATGCTCTTCGATTATTTTTTTGACAATGGCCAAGCCTAATCCTGTTCCCTTGGCTTTAGTTGTAACATAAGGTTCAAAAATTTGCTCAATTTGATCTTCTTTGATACCAGGGCCATCATCATAAAACGCAATTTCAATAAAATCCGTATTATTTTTCTGCACCCGGTGCAGGCTAATTTCAACATGCCCTTTGGCATCGGTAGCTTCCAGCGCATTTTTTATCAGATTATGAAGGACTTGTCTGATACTGACGGGATCGCCCTTGATCATCAGCGGGCCCGCTTCATAGTCGGCGTGAAAACTGACGCCTGATTTTAACGCATAAAGCGCCAAAACTTCCTGCACCAACGCAGGCAGGTCAATGTCGATAGACTGTTTTTTTGACGGTTTGGCATATTCCGAAAAATCATCCACCATTTCTTTCATGGCTTCAACTTGCTGAACGATTGTCCGGGTCGAGCGTTTTAGAATATCGGCATCGGTATCTTCCAGTTTGGTGGCCAGTTTAAGCTGTAACCGTTCCGCCGATAGCTGAATAGGTGTTAACGGGTTCTTGATTTCATGGGCAAGGCGTCTGGCCACTTCTCCCCAGGCAGCATTTTTCTGCGCCTGAATCAGATCGGTTACATCGTCGAAAACCACGACGGCGCCTACCCGGCTGCCGTCATGGGAAAACAGGGGGGTTCCCCTGCAAAGCAATTCCTGCCGGCCATTAGGCCCTAAAAACGCAACCCGTTGCTGCCAGATATCATCCGCCTGTTCCAATAAACGTTGTATCGATTTAAGCGGATCCGACAGTTCGGAATAGCCCTCTGCAAGCTCTAACAATGAGCGCCCGACAAATTGGCTGACATGGATATGAAATATTCTATACGCCGCCTGATTTGCGGTACGGATTTTATAATTGGAGTCAAAACTTATCACGCCGGCCGTTAAATTCGCCAGTATGGTTTCCAGATAAGCCCGTTGATTCTCCACTTCGACGCCTGCCAATCGCGTTTCATCGCGGGCGATGGCAATACGGTGAGTCATTTCGTTAAAAGATTCTACCAGAAATCCAAGATCGTCCTGGGCAATAACCGGCAATTGCTGGTCATAATGGCCGGATGCAACGGCCTGGGTCCCTTTGACCAGTTCCTTTACCGGGGCGATAATATTACGGATAGTAATAAAGGCTACCCAGATGGCGGCCAGCAAACTCATCAATAAAACCAGGGATAGCGCTAGGGAGAAGCTAAGCTTCAATGAATTCCTCAAGAAGTTCATTTCCTGGTAGCGTACGAAGGCAAATTCCACCGAGTCGGCCAAGTCGGCAATCCTGACCGGCACCGGATACAGTACCTGTAAATATTGCGGTTCTTCAGCGTTGACGGCAACGATAACCCGTATCATCAATTCATCCTCTCGCACTGGCGCCAGGGCGACATAGTCGGCATTTTGCCGTAGCTGCAGCCAGATATTCTCATCCGGCAAACTCGGCAAAATATCGCTGGCACTGATACTGCTGGAAGCGATAATTCTTCCCCGGCGGGAAAACAGAGTCATCTCTGCGGAACCGGACAATTCGCGGAGATTTTCCATTTCAAGTGCGGCAAGATTTTCTGAGGTTTGTTCCAGATTTTTGGCCAGTTGCTGCGTTTGCCCCAGCAGCCAGCGCATGCGCTGGTCCAGCGATGCCTGGCTCAATTCCAGGGCATCCTCCATCGCCCTGTCAATCTCAACATTAAACCAGCTATCGATGCCTTGATGTAGAAACTGCATCGAAAAATAAAAGACAATGGCGGCGGGCGCTAACGCCTGTAATACGAACAGCGATAGCATACGCGTCGTTAAACGCGAGCCCGCTTCCCGTTTTTTCAGTTGTCGCATTAGAGAGTAAATATTGGCGCCTACCAGGCCGAACAAAACCACTGAACCCAGGGCATTGACCAGTAACAGCCATGAGTACATGGCGCTCAATTCCGATGATTCCTGAGTAGCCGTGCTCATCAACTGCAGCGACAGCAAAATCAGCGCGAACAGGAAGACAATGGAGAGGCTGATTGGGGGTTTTAATTTGTCAGGGACCATACATACCAGTCGCTTGATAAGTACCATTGCGGGTTAAGATAGGCAATCGGGCGCAGCGGCAACGGTAAGGATTCTTGATCGAATTTTATCCTGATTGCAGCCAGATAGCGTTTGTCGGGACCTATTTCATCCCTGTGAAATAGCGGAACGTCGCGGATTGACGACAACAAGTCCATGGCAGCCGGAAGCGTGGAAAAATTAAAAATTTCTCCGCTATTCTCATTTCTGATCCTGTACATATTCAACAAGGCATGATATTGAATCCGGAATCGCAGCTCTTTTTCAGCGACCGTTTTATTCCAGAGATACTTGCGCGGCTGCTGAATTTTAATGTGCACATCCCAGAATAAAGGTATTCCGTTACGCAATGCTTCCATTGCTTTTGCACTCAGGCGGTAACTGATGTTCGCAGACAACAGATAATGGCCGCCTTGCAAACGAAGTTCGGCTTGTTTTACGGTGACGGCATGAATGCCTGCATAAGCCGGGTCGGCAATCATCCACCCCAAACAAGAAAGAAAAAAAATTAATTTAGCGTTTGCCAAGCAGCGCATAATAAAAGCCGTCCATAGCGGATTCCCCTGTTAAAATCTGACGGCCGCACGTTCCGGCAATACCCCAGGTGGCAGCAATAGGCATTTCGACCGCATCCTGTTGCTCCGATAAAAAGGATTTGATCTGTTGCTCGTTTTCCTGTTTCAAAATGGAGCAGGTCGCATAAAGCAATAATCCGCCCGGCGCCAGCATCGGCCAGGCCGCGCGCAAAATGGTTTTTTGTAACAGTTGCAAGCGTTCAATATCTTCGGCCCGCCTTAACAGCTTGATATCGGGATGTCGGCGGATGACGCCCAAGGCCGAACACGGCGCATCCACCAGAATGCGGTCGAATAATCGGCCGTCCCACCAGCTTTCCGAGTGAGTTGCATCGCCTGTCACCAGTTCGGCCTGCAATTTTAATCGCTGTAAATTCCTGCTCACCCGTTCCATTCTGGACGCTTCGATATCAACAGCGACCAGCTTCTCAAGTTGCGGCTGATGTTCAAGGATATGAGCCGTTTTCCCCCCCGGTGCGGCGCAGACGTCCAGTACCCGTTGGCCGGGCTTTACCGCTAACAACGGAGCGGCCAATTGTGCGGCAATATCCTGAACCGAAACCAGACCCTCATCGAATCCCGGCAACAATTCGACCGCTACCGGCTGTTCCAGCATCAGTGCGGACGGACAAAAGCCAATCGGCGCTGCCGCTATGCCCCGTTCGGTTAAGCGGTTTAAATAATCCTGCTGTGAGATGCGTGTCAGATTGACTCTTACCGCCATCGGTGGTTGCCGGTTGTTTTCCAGAAACAGCTCTGCTGCCTGCAACGGCCAATTTTGCTGAATTTGCTTGATTAGCCAGTCGGGATGACTGAATGCAGCAGATGGGCAGCTTTCCGCTATTTGCTCCAGGCTTGCCTGCTCTCTCAGGTAGGTTCTTAAGACCGCGTTGATCAGCGGTTTTGCCCAAGGCTTTTTAGCGGCGGCCAGCACTGTTTCCGATACCGCCGCATGCGATTTAACCCGCATGTCGCTGAGCTGATATAGGCCCACTAAAGCCAATGCCTTAATCTGGGTATCTTTAAGAGGCTTGTCCAGCAGTTGGCCTAAAATAAAGTCCAGCCGGTGAAAGCGCCTGCAAACGCCAAAGCAAAGCGCCTGAATGAACGCGCGGTCCTTGGCCGATTTCACTGACGGCAAGGCGACATCCAGGGCCGCCGTCAGGGATTGCCCTTCCTGCAAAATCCGGGAGATGATATTGGCGGCAGCCAATCTTGAATTCAGGGGCTTCAACCTAGTCTGATTCCTGTTACATCGTGGGCGCTGAGAAAAGCCTGCACGGGCATGCGCTTTCCGCCCGGGAGCTGTACTTCAAGCAGCCGCAGCAATCCCCTGCCGGTGGCGACATCCATGTGTTTATTTGAACAGATAACGACGCCAGGTTCTAAATCAGTTGAACCATCGATCACTTCAGCGCGCCATATCCTAAGGACGTTGCCTTTAAATAGCGTTTGCGCAACCGGCCATGAACATAGACCTCTGATTTTTCTATCCAGCTCGATTGCCGATCGCGCCCAGTCCAGGACTGATTCGCTTTTTTCCAGCTTTGCGGCATAAGTCACCAGGCTGTCATCCTGCCTTTCCGCACGGATCGTTCCCGATTCAATGGCCGGCAATACTTTTGCCAGCCCACTTGCCCCCAATACGGCCAGCCTATCATGTAAATCGTCGGCGGTCTCCCTATGTCCGATAACGGTTTCTTCCTTATGCAGCATATCACCGGCATCCAGTTTCAGTTCCACGCGCATGATGGTAATGCCGGTCGTTGCATCTCCCGCCATGATGGCGCGCTGGATAGGCGCTGCGCCTCGCCAGCGAGGCAACAACGACGCATGCACATTGATACAGCCCAGTCTTGGAATGTCCAGCACAGCTTGCGGCAAAATCAGGCCATAGGCCACGACCACAATCAGATCGGGAGCTAACGAGGCCATTTGCTTTATAGCTTCCTGCGATTTCAGGCTGTCAGGCTGAAAAATCGGAATTCCGGCGGATAAGGCCACTGTTTTGACGGGGCTGGGCTGTAATTTTCGGCCCCGGCCTGCCGGCCGGTCGGGTTGGGTATAAACAGCGCAAATATCATGTTTTGATGTTAGCAGCACCTCCAGCGTCGGCACGGCAAAATCAGGCGTACCGGCAAAAATAATTTTCATTATCAGCTATGTTCCAGTTTATGTATTTTTTCCAATTTTTTCTTGATGCGCTGGCGTTTTAACGGCGAGAGATAGTCGACAAATAATTTCCCTTCCAAATGATCCATCTCATGCTGGACACAAACAGCCAACAGGTCTCTTGCGTCAAATTCAAAAGGACGGCCATCCCGCCCAAGCGCTTTGACTCTAATGTGTTCGGCTCGTTTGACCTTTTCAAAAAAACCGGGCACGGACAGGCAGCCTTCTTCAGACTCTTCAGCCCCGTCTTTTTCAATGATTTCAGGATTTATTAAAAATAACGGCGCGGTTTTGTCCTCGCTAACATCAATGACAATGATTCTCTGGTGAACATTCACTTGCGTCGCAGCGAGTCCAATGCCGCGAGATAGGTACATGGTTTCAAGCATATCATCGAGCAATTTCCTGATGTTGTTGTCGACCGCTGTCACGGCGGCAGCTTTTTTACGCAAGCGCTCATCCGGAAACTCAAGAATAGTTAAAAGACTCAAAAAACTCTCCACGATAAAATAATGGCAATACTGGAATTCTATATGAATTTGGTCAAAATCTAAACACCCATAGGAATTAAGGCTTTCAAGGAAGAGACCGCATAATTTGCCTTTGGTGTCACACTAAGGGGCAACATGCCCCACTGACACAAAAGAGGGCTACAGATGGGCAAAAGTTCAACATCTACGTATATTTGCCAGAATCGGCACGGCACTTACTATGCACGGTTAATCATCCCGAAGACTTTTCAAAACCAATTTAACAATAAAAGAGAGATTCGTAGATCATTACAAACCGATAGCCGCAAACTTGCTATCAAAAAGGCAAGGGGTTATCGTGTCAAGTTTGAAACCCTCATTGATGGACTTATGGCCGAATACGAAGATACACTAAAAAGATCAGAAAAATCCGTTATAGATGTCTTAAAAGGCGAATTTGGAGCGTTTCAGCTCAAGATAGTGGGCGAAACTACAGCAACACTACATAATGGCGAAGAAAAGCTCATCACGGGCAAAATTGAGCGAAATTTGACCAAAGACGAATTTGAAGTTCTCAGAGATAGCGAAAATAAAGCGGACATAAACAGAGATGACCGTAAATATCTTGCACAACAGCTCAGAGAGGAAGCCAAAAGAGAGCAAGAAACAGCTGATATGCTGCAAAAAGAGAAACGAGCGGAAGAGTTGCATCGGGCTCAGCTTGCGGCAATAACTGTGGCGGTCCCGACTCCATTACCCGTTCAGCCTACCGGCAAGACGATAAACGCATATTTAAAGGATTATGAGAAATATCAGACAACACCGGACACCAAAGATGGGTGGAAATCTGAAAGCACGGTGAGGAATAAAAAAGGGATGCTAAACGCTTTTTTATCGCAGTATGGAAGCAAACCAGCAGTAGCCTTTACTTGGCAGGATGCTAAACAATATACCAAACTGGCTCGTTCTATACCTCCATATTTTACCAATCCTTCGCACAAAGCAAAGTTTGTTGGCTTGACAATGGAGATGTTACTTGATGAGGGTATTGACACCTCCGAATATAAAACAAGGAAGCCAAGCGCAATTTGGAATGATCTAAAAACAGTCAGAGCTTTCTTGGAGTGGATACGCACGGAAGACCGAATAAAAGGGCTACAAGATGCTATAGAAGAGTTTGACAAGGAAATTGGCCGCACCACCCATAAATCAGAAAATAGACGAGGATTTAACGTCGAAGAACTCAAAGTTTTGTTTGAGCAAAATAACCCGGCATCGGAAAATTATGTAAAGGGGTTTAATTCAAATCGCGGAATTGATGCAAATCTCAAGTATTGGTTGCCATTGTTGGCCTTATACAGTGGAGCAACATTAGCGGAATTATGCCAACTTCATTTAAGCGATATATACCGGCATAAAGCCTTTGATGGTTCCGAACATTGGGTTATCGATATTAATGATCAAGATGATAAAAGAACGAAAAACGAACATAGGCCAAGATTAATACCTATTCATAAAAATCTTTTGAATCTTGGTTTACCTAATTACATCCAAAAACTTAAGGCAGCTGACGAACTAAAGCTATTCCCAGCAGCAAAGCGTGTAGGGGGGGAATTTGGCGCTGAATCGCAATGGTGGGGCGAATATAGCAGCAATGCCGGAATTACTGACAAAGGGCTTGTATTTCATTCGTTCCGAACAACCATACTTGATTACCTTCGAGATAATCATGTTGATAGAGATAAGATATCGGCTATAGCTGGGCATGGCATTCCCACAACTGCAAATAAATTTTACCGATCAGGAGACTATCGTAACTCTGACATAGGCCCATTGGCGGAAGCCATCAATTCAATTGATTATGGATTAATAAACCCTGACCGGATAGACGCAGGCTAAAACCGGCAAATTTAACCGGATTAGTCTCACTTGCGTTATGAAATATTTAAACAGAAATCACCATGATTAAGATAATATTGTTTATTTTCGCTTCAATTATGTCGGCAAATGCAATAGCTGATCTTTATCGTTTTACTGACTCAACAGGGCGAGTTCGATATACGAATAAAAAAGAATGGTGTCAAAAAAAATATCAATGCAGCACACTCCCTTTAGAAAGTGGACTTCCCCAATACCCAAAAAGTAAACTTTCCCAATATCCAAAAATGCCGGTAACTAAGAGCCAGTTAATCGTGATAAAAAAAGCCATATTGAATAGTTTAAAAGATCCTTATTCAGCACATTTTAAATGGTCCAAAAATGTTTATATTGATGGTGAGGATATAGGTTATTGTGCTTTTGTTAATGCTAAAAACTCATATGGCGGATATACAGGATACACTCCTTTTAGTGTCTATTTGATGGAATCAACAAAAGGATGGAAAGCAGTCCGAGTTAATATCAGCAGCGAAATAAATTGCCCCAAGATCGATGATTAAGCAAGTCGCACTATGATCCTTTGCAATTGGATTAATGACCACTGACCACCTTTAGCGGTTTTGACACCCAAGCTGTTCAATTCTTCACACATGGCGCGTTGAGTCAAACCACGCGCCTTCATTCCTTCAATTACATTTTTCAGCTTACCAGCGAACTCAGAAGCAGCTTGTTGTCTTTGTTCAATGTTCGGTTTCAAATTTGCCGCACCAGCAACACCCAACACAACACCCCGAACTTTTGCCGCTTGCAAAGCCGCTTTTGTCCTGGTGCTGATTTGGTCACGCTCCCACTCAGCCATAACGCTATACATTTGCAACATGACCTTATTAGCTTGCGGCATATCAGCACATACGAAATCAACGCCGCTTTCCAGCAATCCAGAAACGAAGTGAACGTTACGGGCTAATCTGTCAAGCTTGGCAATAATCAAAGTGGCTTTTTGTTTCTTGCAGGCATCAATGGCAGCTTTCAATTGTGGGCGTCTATCAAGAGCATCGGAACCCTTGCCTGTTTCTACTTCGACAACCTCTTGCACTAATTTCCAATTACCACCGTTAAGGTAATTCAATACAGCTTGTTTTTGAGCGTCCAGTCCCAAACCGCTTTGCCCCTGTTTTTGTGTGCTGACTCGATAGTAAGCGATGAATTTACCGTTTGCCATGATGATTGCTCCAGTGACTACATTACAAGACGTTCGTTTAATTTGTAGTCATAGGATAGCAAAACATATCCCATTTGACAAATAAATAACTGGACATCCATTAATTATTGCATTAATCTATTATTAAGTTATTGATATATAAGGATTCAAAAATGAAAGAGCTAAAAAAAAGAGGGGTTAAGCCGTTACTTGATGGCAGAAACCTATCTTTTGCCGAAGTAAAACAACGGCAACGAGCAAAAGACAAGTTTCTAAATGAACAAATGTCGAATTGTGGATATGTGCCTATGAAAGTTTTTATACATACGGAACATCTTAAGGAATTAAGCAAGTTAAGTTGGAAATCTGGCATTGGTCAATTTGACCTGTCAGACCCAACAAACTTAAGTGCTTATTTATTCAATTTGATCCGAGACCATTTGGAACAAAATGGAATCATTAATAGTGAATTACCGCAAGCATCATGGCATGGTGCGGCTCAATACACAGCGGCATTGTGCTATCAGAAATGGAAAGAACAGCACATTGAAGAATTGAAAATCAAAGAGGCGAACAATGGCAACTGAACCACAATTAAGACCATCCGAAGCGGTGAAATATATTTCTGTTTGGCTGACCCGGAACAACTACAGTCACCTGTTCAAAAACGATCTTGGACTATTGCTTGCCGAAAATCGTCGAACCAGGAACTCCAACACCATCAAGTATGGACGTATTCCTTACTATCAGAATGCAAAAGGGAAAATCTATTACGATTTAGGAGAGATTCGGAACTTTTGCGAAACCCGATTAAATCCAATTTGTAAAGAGCTGGAAAAAGCACGATTGGAGAAGGCCGCCAAAGCAGCAGACGGGGCAAGGTTGCCTTATGCGGCCTAAGTCACCAAAAGACATAAAACGCGCCATAACGCTTAGGAGCGCCGGTTATACATTAAGTGCTATCGTTGAGAAAACTGGTATTAGTGCATCTACATTGCAACGTGCATTCAAAAGATATGATATTGAGAAAGGCGCGTTAACCTTAGAAACAATCGAATCCGCACGGCAGCAGCTACTCAATGACGCCGGATTTGTATCTGAACTGAAACATCAAATAGCTGCAAGTGTGGTTGACGATTTGAGTTTGAGTCGACACATTAGAACTGTGCTTACTCTGACCCTCGAAGAGCTCGAAGAGGATACCACCACCCCAGCCACCATCAAGGCAAGGTCATTGGCTTCAATAGCAACTGCCTTAAAGATTAGTCAGGAGGTCGTTAGACGATCTTTGGGGGCAGATAATAACGACTCATTAAACCAACTTGAACAAATTCCTACCTTAACGATAACAAAGCTTACCGACGAGGAAATCAGGGCGATTCAAGGTCATTTCAAAGATGAAGATGAATTGAAATCAGTTGCCACTAATTGACTTGCTAATGACCGTTAATTGACCTGATAAAAAGACGAAGCCTTAGATATGGACAAAAAAACGCGTATGCAGCCCTTTGAATATCTGAGGTAAAAAATGAGTTTTCAAAACCTTATAGCATAAAAAAGCCGATCAGGGCTGTAACCCAAAATCGGCATCATATACAAACTTAAAACAAATTATATCATGGAAAGTGAAGAAAAAAAGTTGAGATGTGCTGCACACTCAACTGATGCAAAAAGACCAAAATCCCACCAAAAGCGAGTAGAAAACAGACGAAAAAAAACACGCTCAATGTCAGAGCTGGCGCGGGATACAACCCTTTCGATAAAGTGCGGTTTATCACCCCTATCTGTAAGTATAGATTTAGATAACTTTACCACTGGCTTTTTTAAGGAAAAACACCTACCGGAATACAGTAGATTAAACCCCCTATCGAAGCTATTAGTTTGTCAGTATGTTTTACATACCCAACTCGACAACAACCTAAAACCACGTCCATTTGTCTTTCGCTTGCCAACGGAACTACATAACAGCAATGGTTCAGAACTCAACGAAAAAATTCAGCGAAAATTAAGCTCTGAATTAGGTAGACCGCCCTTATTCTGGACAACAAGAGAAAACGACGGCGGCCTAAGCAAAACCATCACACACCTTAATGGGGAAATTTTGCTATATCCGGGAGAGTTGAAAAAATGCGAACAGGCGCTTGTAAAGCTGTTCAGGTCATTTGCCCCCAACACTGCCCTAAATAAGGGCATACAAGCCACTGACGGCACGATAACAGCTAAACCCTTGCCACCCTATGCAATCATTAGCTTTGCTAAAACAATGGCAAGTAGAAAAAAATGGACAGCAAAACTTGGTGAATTTTATGCAGTCTTCAACTGGCCTGGATATGCAACAAAGAAAGAGCTTGAGCGAAACCGTGAGCGAAAGATTGACGCAATACTGAAAAAGCAGCCAAACAACGATAAAGAAAAATTCCATTACATATCGGGAGAACTGAACTGGCTGGCGACAAAATTCTATATTGAGAACATCAGAAAACATCAAAAAAGTAAGTCATTACTTACTTAAGTAATTGATTTATTTAAAGATAACCGCTTGCTTACTTTGCTTTTCACCTGATAAGCTACCGGCTCCTTTAATAAAAATAAAATAAATCCAATGCAAACCCAAAAAATCAACCTCGAAGAACTTGCTAACATCCTGGAAGCTTCAACTATCATCAGCTCCGTAAACCATGCCGGAATGCTAACCCACCTAATTGAACATCCAACAATCGGAAAAGCAACAACAATTCAGGCATTCAGTAATGGCGCGTTATTGATTACGCACTTGTAACCATAAAAACTTAATGCAAGAATAAGCACACAAACCGGCACCATTTAGGTGTCACACTTTTACAAAAAGACACCAAAAGCATTTTATTTTTTCCTGCGGGATATCAAGAGTTTGGACTAGTTCTCAGAATTGCCTAGAATTCTATATGAATTCATCTAAACTTTAAATTCAGACAGACTAAAAAGACCCGGCAGGATTCATATATGGCTTTTCGAACACTCTTTGGATTTATAGTTCCCTTGTTTTTCAGCATCATTTCATGGGCTGATGAAATTCAGATCAATCCGTCTCATCCTGAACAATATACCGTCGTTGAAGGCGATACCTTGTGGGATATATCCGGAAAATTTTTAAAGCATCCTTCGCAATGGCCGGAGTTGTGGAGTTATAATTCACAGATCAAAAATCCCCATTTGATTTATCCGGGCGATACCGTTTATTTTTCCATTGTAAACGGCAAGCCCCAGCTTAGCTTTTCGAAAACTGAACCGCTCGCGGTTTCTCCATCCAGCACGCCTTGCGTTATCAGTGAAGAGGACATTAAAAGCGGCCGCACTAATTTTGCCCTTTCCGGAGGCGGTACGCTAACGCCCTGTATCCGTGAAACCAGCCTGAAAGAGGCAGTCAGATTGATCCCTGCCGAAGCCATTGCGAAATACCTGGTGTCTCCTCGCGTCGTCAGCAAAAATGAGCTCGACAATGCTCCTTATGTGCTTGATTTTGCCGGTGAACATCTTATTGCGAGTACAGGCGATAAACTTTACGTGCGTGGGATAGATCAGGTCAATAGTCTGGCATTTACAGTTTATCGTGCCGGAGATACCTATGTTAGCCCGGATACACAAGAAATTCTTGGCTATGAAGCAAAATATATCGCAGACAGCACATTGCTGCAGCCTGGTGACCCCGCGACTCTGTCCATAACCAAAGCCAACAGCGAGATTCTCTCTGGCGATCGGCTCATGGAAAATCTCGAGCAGGAGGTTGTCCTTAACTATTTTCCCAAACCGCCCGAAGAAAGCATAAAAGGTAATATTATCAGCGTACTTGATGGCGTCACGCAAATTGGCCGCTATAATGTCGTTGTGATAGATAAAGGCACGACTGACGGATTGTTGCCCGGCCATGAACTGGATATTTTTCAGCGCGGCAGGGTTGCAAGAGATCCCTACAGCCGGATTAAGAATGACATGGTCCAACTGCCTGATGAAATTTCTGGTAAACTGATGGTATTTCGACCCTTTGAACGGATTAGTTATGCCTTGGTTATGCATGCGAATCAGGCCATCCATGTTTTAGATAAAGTCCAGACACCCTGAATACTCAGTCACAATCCATTGTAAACGATATTGAATACTGGCTTGCGCTGATGCGCACGCCAGGCATTGGTTGCAGGACATTCCTCGGTTTACTCGAAACGCATACACCCCGCCAGCTTTTTGTTGAATCAAATCAAACTCTTTCTGCTTTGGGACTAAATGATGGTATAATCAATGCCATCAAAAGCCCTGATTGGTCGCAGATAGAGCGCGATTTATCCTGGTTGCAACAAAGTAACAACAGTATCATTACCTTCAACGACCCCGGTTATCCAGTACAATTAAAGGAAATTTCTGATCCACCGCCTGTCCTGTTCGTTCGCGGCAACGCCGAACTGTTATCTCGTCCGCAAATTGCCATTGTGGGTAGCCGTAATCCATCAGTCCTGGGTTTGGAAACCGCCTTCAACTTCGCCAAATCGCTAAGCCAGCGTGGTTTTGTCATTACCAGCGGTCTGGCCTTGGGTATCGATGCAGCCGGGCATGAAGGTGCACTGAATGCGCACGGCTATACCATTGCCGTCGCTGGAACCGGGCTGGATCGCGTGTATCCCGCCAGGCACAAGGATTTAGCGATCAGAATAGCCAATTCCGGCGCCATGATTTCCGAATTTCCTCCAGGAACAGCGGCTAAGGCCAATCATTTTCCCAGACGCAATCGTATCATCAGCGGTCTTTGCCAAGGCTTGCTGGTAGTTGAGGCAGCCAAGGAAAGCGGGTCGTTAATTACCGCCAGGATGGCACTGGAACAAAACCGGGAAGTTTTTGCCATCCCCGGCTCGATTCAAAACCCGCTTGCCCGGGGTTGCAATGCGCTGATCCGTGAAGGGGCCAAGCTTGTAGAAACCTGTCAGGATATACTCGAAGAATTAAATCAATATAATCAACAGGATGAGTATTTTTTACCGGCAAGCATGCAATCAATGCTTGACCTGGAGCAACAAACATTATTGAATCTTGTCATGTTCAGCCCCACTTCCATCGATACACTGGTTGAAAATACCGGCGAATCCGTTGAAGTTATTTCCTCAATGCTACTGATTCTGGAATTGCAAGGTTATATCGAAGCGACCCCCGGCGGTTACTATACCCGACTTAAATAGACAGCAAATACCTTTATGAAAGAAAATATTTTTGACGTCCTGATGTACTTATTTGAAAACTACATGGAAGGCGAAATTGAATTGCTTCCAGACAGCGACGTCATCAGAACCGAATTAATGGAAGCGGGTTTCGATCAAATCGAGGTGAACAAAGCTTTTGACTGGCTGGAATCGCTGAGCATGCAGCGCACGATAAATCCGACGATAACGACGGCCTTTCGTATTTACTGCCCTGAAGAAAAAGAAAAGCTCGATAAGGAATGCCTTAACTTTATTATGTTCCTGGAGCATAACGGCATTTTAAATTCAGCGAACCGGGAAATTGTCATCGACCGGGCCATGGCCTTGGAAAATGAAGAAATCTCGATAGAGAAATTGAAATGGATCGTTTTAATGGTGCTGCTGAGCCAGCCGGATGAAGAAATTGCTTTTTCCAGAATGGAAGACATCGTCTACGACCTGGTTCCAGCCTATTTGCATTGATTATTTAGGTACAAGGTTCAAGGCAAAAATGAACCAATTTGAACTGAAACTTTGTACCCTGAACCCTGTACCTTAATTATTAAATGAGCAAGAATCTTGTCATTGTAGAATCGCCAGCAAAAGCGAAAACCATAGAAAAGTATTTAGGAAAGGACTTTCAGGTTTTGGCCTCTTATGGACATGTGCGTGATCTCATTCCCAAGGAGGGGGCTGTGGATCCCGACAATAACTTTGCCATGAAATACGAAGTTATTGAACGGAACCTGCGGCATGTGCAAGCGATCAGCAAGGCCTTGAAATCCGCAGATGCATTATATCTCGCAACCGACCCTGACCGGGAAGGCGAAGCTATATCCTGGCATCTGTATGAATTGCTGAAAGAAAAAAAAATTCTCAAAGATAAACCGGTACATCGTGTCGTTTTTCATGAAATTACCAAAAAAGCGGTTACCGAAGCCATCGCCAATCCCGAGCACCTGGCGACCAATTTAATCAATGCCCAGCAGGCTCGAAGAGCCCTGGATTATCTGGTCGGATTTAACCTGTCGCCGTTATTGTGGAAAAAAATACGCAGGGGTCTGTCGGCCGGTCGCGTGCAAAGTCCTGCCTTGCGCATGATAGTGGAGCGTGAGCAGGAAATCGAGGCTTTTAAAAGCCGGGAATACTGGACAATTGATGCGCTGTTAACAGCCCAGGAACAAACTTTTAAAGCCAGACTAACGCATTTTGACAATGCCAAACTGAATCAATTCAGCATCACCGACGAAGCCCTGGCCGAACAAACCAGACAAGCTTTGCTGGCCGCCGCTGACGGCCGGTTAATGGTAGCCAAGCTGGAAAAGAAACAGCAAAAACGTAATCCGGCGCCGCCCTTTATTACCTCGACGCTGCAACAGGAAGCTTCACGAAAACTGGGCTTCACCACCAAACGTACCATGATGGTCGCCCAACAACTGTATGAAGGTATCGATATCGGCGGTGAAACCGCTGGTTTGATCACGTACATGCGTACCGATTCGGTCAACCTGTCGGTGGAAGCCGTTGCCGAAATGCGCGAACTGATTGCGGAAACCTACGGCGCCGACAATATTCCGAAAGAACCCCGCCTGTTTAAAACCAAATCTAAAAATGCACAGGAAGCGCACGAAGCGATACGTCCTACTTATCCGCGGCACTTACCCGGTCAGCTCAGGAAGTACCTGAGCGATGAACAGTACAAGCTCTATGACCTGATCTGGAAGCGTACGATTGCCTGTCAAATGCTCCATGCGACACTCAACATGATTGCTGTTGATTTAACCTGCGGAAATGGCAAGCACATCTTCAGGGCAACCGGCTCTTCTATCGCAAAGCCCGGCTTTATGGCCGTTTATCTGGAAGGCAAGGATGACAGCGCCGAAAGCGATGACAAGGAAAGTTTTCTGCCGCCACTTGAAGAAGGACGGCCGGTGCCGCTCAACGACATTATTGCCGGCCAGCATTTCACCGAACCGCCGCCGCGCTATGGCGAGGCCAGTCTGGTCAAGGCGCTGGAAGAGCACGGTATAGGCAGGCCTTCAACCTATGCATCGATCATTTCCACGTTACAGAATCGTGAGTATGTCACCCTGGAGAACAAGCGTTTCTACCCGACCGATGTCGGCAGAATCGTCAACAAGTTCCTGACCGAACATTTTACCAAATACGTCGATTACGATTTTACCGCGAATCTGGAAGACGAACTGGATGCCGTTTCCCGCGGTGAAAAGGACTGGATCCCGTTGATGAGCGACTTCTGGAAGCCGTTCACGACGCTGATCCATGAAAAGGAGGAAAGCGTCCAGCGTAAGGATGTGACCCAGGAAGCCATCGATGAAAAGTGCCCCGAATGCGGCAGCCCGCTGTCTATCCGACTGGGCCGAAACGGCCGTTTTATCGGCTGCACCAACTATCCTGACTGCTCTTATACCAGAAATCTCAATGAAGACGCCAATGTCTCCGATGAGCCCGAAACGGTCAACGGGCGCGTTTGCCCAAATTGCGAATCGCCGTTAGTTCTCAAAGCCGGCCGCTACGGCAAATTCATCGGTTGCAGTGCTTATCCGAAGTGCCGTTATATCGAACCCTTGGAAAAACCGTTGGATACGGGTGTTGAATGCCCCCAATGCAAAAAAGGCAGTATTCTGAAACGCAAATCGCGCAGCGGCAAATACTTTTATTCCTGTTCGGAATACCCCAAATGCGATTACGCCCTGTGGAACGCTCCGATCAAAGAGAGCTGCCCGGCTTGCCAGTGGCCGATATTGACCGTTAAAGAAACCAAGCGGCGCGGCGTAGAAAAAGTATGTCCACAGAAAGACTGTAAATATGCAACGCCTTATGAAGGCGATCCGGCCGATGTGTTGGGTCCCAAGGAAATTTCCGCATAATTACAGGCTGCTGTAGTTATTACTGTAATAACTTTATTTATTTGGAAGGGCAGACATTGACGGCAGTTAGTCCTTTCGGACCTGATTCGATATCAAAAGTGACGGCTTGACCAGGAGCCAGCGTTTTAAAGCCCTCTCCCTGAATAACTGAATGATGGACAAACACATCTTCCTTGCCTTCTGAAGGCTCGATAAAACCAAAACCCTTCGTGTTATTAAACCACTTTACAATACCTGTTGCCATTTTGAAAACTCCTGAAATAAATACTAACGGTTAACACAGAACTCTAACATTGATATCCGGACAATGCCTGATAAGAAAGGGCCGCCTTCGTTCGACATCAATACTCTGAAAATAAATTGTACTGCTATTTTCAGCCGGATGCCATTTATTGAGTTAATTTGTACAGGCCGTCCAGCACCAACGAATTGGGGCTGACGATGCCGATGACCTCTCTATCTTCGATCACCGGAGCCCGCACCAGATTATAATTGGCGAACAGTCGCGAGCAGTAGCGGATATCCATCTCGGGATGCACCGAAATAACCGGTTTGCTCATGATTTCATAGACATTGACACGATCCGGAGCGCGGTCTTTAGCCAGGACATGCCGCGCAATATCACCGCAATTTATCATCGCGTACTCATCATCGTCATGACGTTTGTTAACAATCAGCACCGCCGTCTTCAGCGCTTTCATTTTCTTCAGGGCTTCATCCACGGTGGCAATGCCGTCTATCGTGCCGAAATCGGTTTTCATGACATCTTTGACTCTAATGATTATTTTCGGGGCATTCATATCGTACCTTCAAGTTCGTGGGTTAAGGCTTCAACCTGATGCAGCACGCCAATCGCATCTTCAACATCTATTTGAAAAGCGATGCCGGTGCCGGGTTTGTTGTCGAATTGGGCGACGCTGGCAATTTTTTCGAGAATATGCCGGCTGATATGTTCTTCGACCAACAATAGAAGGACATCGCGCTGTGCTTCCAGGTTCAGGCCGAAGAAGGTTTTCGATTGCTTCATGCCTTCGCCGCGGGCATTGTTGATAACGGTGGCACCCTTGGCGCCGCTTTCGCGCGCAGTTTGGAGCACCAGATCGGTTTTGTCATCGTCGACAAACGCAATAATTAATTTGAAATGCATGGTTTACCTCACGGATTTGAAGGAAGACTACTCTTGTTGAGCCATTGTGCTATCTGTGCGTAACCCAGTACCGCAATGACTGGGGATATACTGGCGAAAGCAATCAGGCCAAAGCCGTCCAGTACTGGGTTGCGGCCGGGCACAGCGACAGCCAGACCCAAGCCCAGCGCCGTGATCATGGGCACGGTCACCATCGATGTCGTGACGGCGCCCGAATCGTAGGCCAATCCAATAATCTGCTTGGGTGCAAAGCGGGTTTGCATCATGACGATGACAAATCCGGCGATAATAAAATAATAAAGTTGCAATCCGGTGATGATTCGGAACGTTCCCAGCGCGATGCCGAAAGCGACGCCGATGGCGACAGATATTCTCAATCCCCAGGCCCGGATCGTCCCGCCTGAGATTTGTTCGGCTTTAAGGGCGACGGCTAGCAGGGCGGGTTCGGCCAACGCGGTGGCAAAACCAATACTGGCGGCAAAAATATAAACCCAGAAATAAGCCTGCCAGGAAATAGTCTCATCCAGAGATTCAACACCCAAAAACTCCGGCGTGGTCAATTGCGTGGCCATCAAATTTCCGATTGGAAACAAAGCCATCTCCAGCCCTTCCAAAAAGAAAACAATACCCAGCAAAATATAAATGAAGCCGATGATGGTTTTTTTAGGGTGCGCTATCGGCCTTCGTATAACCAGCAGTTGAAAGCCGATGATAGTGGCTATAATAGGCAAAATATTTTGGAAGATTTCCAGTAACTTAATAACAAAATGAATCAGCCAGTCGATCATACCGCCATCCCGTAGGCCATGACAAAAATCATCGGCATCAATGATGCGAAGACGACCAATCCGAAGCCATCCGTCACCGGATTCCGGCCTTTGATTGCGGTGGCAAGACCAACGCCTAAAGCTGTTACGAGAGGAACGGTGATGCTGGATGTGGCGATACCTCCTGAATCATAGGCGATACCGATAATTTCGTCAGGCGCAAAGGGCGTCATCGCGGCTACACAGGCATAGCCGAAAAAAACAGGGTAATACACCGGCCATCCGCGGATAATCCTTAATACACCGATTAATATAGCCAAGCCGATCGACAGCGCGACGGTAATGCGTAATCCCAGGGCATAACTGTCTCTTGCAATGTCGGTAGCGTCGATGATGTTGCCCTGGCTGGCGATGTTGGCAGCTTCTTTGGCAACGGCGATCAGCGCCGGCTCAGCAACCGCGGCTCCAAAACCCAGGCAGAAAGCAAAAACCAGCAGCCAGAATAAACTTCCTTTACGGGCGAAATCGTAGGCCATGTCTTCGCCCAGAGGGAACAGGCTTTGCTCAAGGCCCTGGACAAATAGAGTCAGGCCAACAATGACCAGGATGGAACCGGAAATCAAATCGGCCAGATCAGACACTGGCTGTTTAATGATCAGAAACTGAAAAATCAGAACAACAGCAAATATAGGAAGCAGATCCAGAGTGCTGCTGAACAGGTATTTTAAAAAGCGGTTATTTAGCATAGGCGCGCGGTTTCTTGGTAACTGTTGATTGTATCTGAAAGAAGCCGGATGAATCCATCAGTTTGCATCGTTCATATTATAGATGAGGGATTTCTTGTGATGAATTGCCACCTTCAAACCGGGTAGTGGGCAATAGATGCAGCGACGCAATGGTTTGCCTCATCCGGTATCGAAAGCATAAATAATATTGACGGGCACAACCGCAACCCTGACAATTATTGCTTCACGGTAAGTGTGCACATTTTCATGATTATTTACACAAATTTAAGAGTCAACTTTCACGAAAAAGGGATATGCCATGGCATCTAGTTCAACAGGCTTTTTAGCTAAAGAACGAATTATTGCAGGTAAGGGATTTAATCGGTGGCTGGTTCCACCGGCAGCGCTGGCGATTCACTTGTGTATCGGTATGGCGTACGGATTTTCCGTATTCTGGTTGCCGCTGTCCAAGGCAATAGGTATTAAAGAAAGTATCCGATGCGCTCCTGAAGTAGGTTTTATCCAGGAATTTTTTGTTACCGACTGTGACTGGAAAATTTCGACGCTGGGTTGGATGTACACGCTGTTTTTTGTGTTTCTCGGGTCATCGGCCGCGATTTTGGGAGGATGGCTTGAGCGTGTGGGACCCCGCAAAGCGGGTATGGTCAGCACTTTTTGCTGGTCCGGCGGCATGCTGATTTCGGCATTAGGTATTCATTTACACCAGTTCTGGCTTATGATTCTAGGTTCGGGTGTGATCGGCGGCATCGGTCTGGGCTTGGGTTATATTTCGCCGGTGTCTACCCTGATCAAATGGTTTCCGGATCGGCGCGGCATGGCTACCGGCATGGCGATTATGGGCTTCGGAGGCGGCGCCATGATCGGCTCGCCCTTGGCGGCGGAACTGATGACTCATTTTGCGACCGCAACCAATGTGGGCGTGATGCCGACATTTATTGTGATGGCGATTATTTATTTTGTTTTTATGTTGGCGGGCGCTTTGAGTTACCGCGTGCCGGGATCAGACTGGAAACCCGAACGCTGGATCATGCCGGCAACGCAGAAAAATAATGCAATGATCACGCCGCATCATGTTCATGTTAAAAACGTGTTCAAAATCAAACAATTCTGGTTGCTATGGGCGGTATTATGCATGAACGTCAGCGCCGGCATCGGCGTGATCGGCATGTCGTCCCCGATGTTGCAGGAGGTTTTTGGCGGACGTTTGATAGGTCTGGATAAAACCTATGGCGAACTCGATAAAATCGAACACTCAGCCATTGCGGCGGTTGCCGCCGGATTTACCGCATTATTAAGTCTATTTAACATTGGCGGGCGGTTTTTCTGGGCCAGCCTGTCCGACAAGATGGGCCGGAAGCTGACATTCATTGTTTTTTTCGTGCTGGGTTGTCTGCTGTATATCAGCGTCCCCGGCAGCGCGATTGCCGGCAACAAGCTTTTATTTGTCGCTTCATTCTGCATCATATTAAGCATGTATGGAGGCGGTTTTTCTACCGTGCCCGCCTATCTGGCCGACCTGTTCGGACCGCAAATGGTCGGTGCAATCCATGGCCGCTTGTTGACAGCCTGGGCTACGGCTGGGATTCTTGGGCCCGTGATCGTCAACTATATGCGCGAGTATCAGTTGGCCCAGGGTATTCCTCGGGATCAGATCTATAACCAAACCATGATCATCCTGGCGGGGATGTTAGTATTTGGGTTGTTCTGTAACTTGCTGATACGTCCGGTTGAGGACAAATGGTTCATGACCGGCGCCGAGCTGGCGGAAGAAAAGCGGCTTGCCGATCATAAAATCGATAGTATTGAAAATCGGCAAATAGACGGCAATGACAAGCGAACTCATCCGCTAACCATGCTGATCGCATGGACAGCGGTATTATTGCCGCTGGCGTGGGGCGTTTATAAGACGTTGACCAGCGCAAGCAAGTTTTTTACCTGAGGTTACGGCCACTGAACGATGACATGGCCGTAGCGTCTTTATGTCTGGAATCGGCTTCAAGTAAGAATAGATATTATCGCCGTACATTCACCAACTGCCAGGAACACGTGAAAAATATACCCAAGATATTGATTTATACCTCCAGGCTGTGCCCTTATTGCATCATGGCCAAACGCTTGCTGGATAAAAAAGGAGTTACGTATACTGAAATAAATGTCGAGTCTAGCCCCACTCTGAGGGAAGAATTAATCCGCAAGACAAAGCGCCGGACCGTACCGCAAATTTATATTGGTGATTTTCATGTCGGCGGCTTTGACGAGTTATACGCCTTGGAACAGCAGAAAAAACTGGATCCCCTATTGGGTTTGAACGATTGATTAGCGGCGTTTGCATTGCGCTAATCGGCCACCGGAATTCGAATGGCCCGATATGTCTTGGCAACACGGCCGAGCCTTAAGCTATCGGGCACGCCAAACTATCGCTCAAGCAAAAGCGCAACTCATGCGGCTTCAGGATGCGAGTTTATTCGCTGAAAACCATTAAAATCCAAATTCGGATTCATCGAAGTCATCAAATTGTTCTTTCAACCGCTTTTTTTCCCAATAGATCTCTATTTTTCTGCGGGCATCCCGTTTGACCGTCTCTTTTTCGGCGCCGACGGTTAGGGCTGTAAATTCAGTGTCATCAAAAATTTCATCGTCATCGTGATGATCTGCTTCCGGGTTAGTTTGTGCAGCCTTATTGATGACGGATTTTTGGGATGTTCTAGTCATTGTTAAAACCATAAAAAATTACTGTGAATGAATTTCAGACACAGAAAGAGAAAAAAATGTTCAGACAGTTTTTCAAGTAAGTTCAATACATCGAACACGTTAACCTCCTGCGGCACCCTGAAGGAATCTCCTAACCAGGTGATTTCGTTCAATGACCAAAAGGATGGCCACGCACAGATTAACAACTTGACCTTCGTTTTTAAGATGGTCGATGGGGTTTACGGGCTATCCTGAGCCCCCATAAAACTGCCGTTATAAAGGACTATGGAGACGGGATGATAATATTTCAAGAATGAATGGAAATTTATCATTAGCCTTTTCCACGAGTGCGGGTTCGTACCTGGCTTTGCCCCGGCGATTTTTTTTTGGCCGTTTCCAGCGCTTTATACCGATTTTCAATAAACTCGATAATCAACCCGGCAATATCTTTGCCGCTGGTTTCCTCAATGCCTTTCAAGCCCGGAGATGAGTTCACTTCCATGATGACCGGGCCGTGATTTGATCGCAGCATATCGACGCCGCAGACATTCAGGCCCATAATTTTCGCAGCCCGCACTGCGGTCGAACGTTCTTCAGGGGTTAAGCGTATCAGGGAGGCGGTGCCGCCGCGATGCAGATTTGAACGAAATTCTCCGGCTGCACTTTGCCGTTTCATGGACGCGACGACCTTATCGCCCACCACAAAGCAGCGAATATCGCTGCCGCCCGCCTCCTTGATGAATTCCTGCACCATGATGTTGGCCTTAAGGCCCATAAAGGCCTGGATGACGCTTTCAGCTGCATTATGGGTTTCCGCCAAGACCACGCCTATGCCTTGCGTCCCTTCCAGTAATTTGATTACCAGCGGCGCATTCCCTACCTGTGAAATTAAATCGACAATATCATCGGGGTTATTGGCAAAACCCGTCACCGGCAGGCCGATGCCTTTTCGGGCCAGTAATTGGGTGGAGCGTAATTTATCGCGCGAACGGGAGATGGCGACCGATTCATTCAGCGGCATGACATTCATCATTTCAAACTGCCTTAACACTGCCGTTCCGTAAAAGGTCACGGAAGCGCCTATCCGGGGGATGACTGCGTCAAATCCCGTTAAATCTTCGCCCCGATAATGTATCGACGGGTTGTGTGAAGTAATGTTCATATAACAGCGCAATACGTCCAGCACCCGTACCTCATGGCCACGCATTTCGGCCGCTTCAACCAGGCGGGCGGTTGAATATAATTTTGAGTTACGAGATAAGATAGCGATTTTCATAATACGTTAATTTCCAAACTTGACTGGGAAAATGATACATCTGGCACGAAATCAGCTGTTACGGCGTTAATAAATCGGCTACCTGGAAGCGGGTGATGGCCATTTAAAAAATAATGGCATTATAACAATAAAGATATTAGACTTTGCCTTCACTTGCTCTTAAATCGGAAATAATGAGGTGAATTATGTCAATACAAAAAGAGTTCGAAAACCTGGTGGAAAAGTTGAAAGCCGAACGAGATGAAATCGGTTTAAAACTGCATCTGGCCTCGATGGAAGCCAAGGAAGAATATGAGGAAGCCGAAAATCAGTGGAATCAGATAAAAATCAAGGCTGCCGAAATTGCCGATGAGACAATCGAAACGTCCGAAGAATACATCGCCAAGGCCAAAATCATTGGCGATGAACTCAAGGAAGCCTATAGCCGCATCGCCAAGCGTTTGACTAATTAAGCATCAATCGGCAGTTTTGGCGGCCTTTTGTTGTTCAAGCAGGTAGTCGAGCCAAAGGTTCGACAGCTTTTCCTGAACCGTGTTTTGCCTTAATCGGGCATTCAGATGCGGAAAATCAACCTTATCCAGATCCTGATCCTGGTTATAGCAGGAATAAACAAAATACTCTTTTCCGGTGTCGGTGTCGACATGTTTGCATAAACACTGCGCACAGATGCCTTTCATCATGCACTGCATCGGCGAGTTGATCGAGCCGATAGCATGCTGCACTTTGCTCAGATAAGGTTTCAGGACATTGAAACGGGCATCTTTGACGGCGGCCATCATGCGGTCAGAGCCGATCACGATCAAATGATCGACATCGGCCAGCTTAATGGGCTGTTCGCCAAGCTCTCCCTTCGCGTAAGCCAGCATGCACTCCAGGATGTTGCCGATAAAGGTTTTATCCTGTGGACGCGTGGTTTTAAACGCCTCGGCGCCCGGCGTGTTATCGACGGACCAAATGATAATATCCGATGCCGCTTCAATATCTTCAACCTTGAAAATATCCTGTCCGTATTTATAGCCGGCAAAATAAATCACTCGGTTTCCCGCTGCCCTCAAGGCTTTGCCGATCGAGAACAGTACCGCGTTGCCGAGTCCTCCGCCGATCAACAATACGGTTTTACCGGTAGGGATATCGGTCGGTGTTCCGGTGACGCCCATGATCACTAATGGATCGCCGACTTTCCAGGTTGCGCAAAGGCGTGAGGAAGACCCCATTTCCAGGGCAATCAGGGAAATCGTGCCTTTTTCCTTGTCGACTTCGGCGCCGGTCAGCGCCAGGCCTTCAGCGGTCAGCGCCGTTCCTTGCTCGACCGGGGCGTAGGCTTCAAAATTTTGTACCCGGTAAAATTGCCCCGGATAAAATTTTTCCGCCGCCATCGGTGCTTTGACGACGACTTCAATAATGGTCGGCGTGAGCCGGTTAATCGCCACAATCGTGGCGTTGAAGGCTTCATCCAGGGAGGCGAACAAACGCTTCAGTGCGGCATCCCGTTCGGGCTGAGTCTCCGGGTTTAAAGCCGCCAATTCCCGCTCGAACAATTTGACGATGTAAGGATAACCGTTCTTGGCGCTGGCCATCGCCTTAACCACGTTGCCGGCATAAACCGGATGATTGTCGCCGTAAAAACTGATGAATTTTCCGTCTTTTTGATAGGAGGTCAGCGGTGCCGGTTTGCCGAGTTTGGGCGCGGCTTCATCGTGCATCGGCACCAATTCCAGTTCGCCATCGGTCCATTCCGGCTGATAGCGCTGGAAAAAGTATTTATCCATGACAAAAGTATCGGGATATTCGCTTTGGTAAATCGTGTTCGGCGACGTGCCTGCGGCGATATAGAGATTGCGAAGCGTCACCCTGACAATATGACCTTTGCTGTTCCAGCGGCCGTTTTCAAGCTCCAGCTTGTCAAACTCGACGGCGCTAAGATGTCCGTATTCGTCGGGCACAGCGCTGATTGGACTCATGCCTTCGGCCAATGCAATGCCTTCTTCCAATGCTTCGGCAATTTCTTCATGGTTTTGACGGTAAGCCGGCGCATCTTTCATGCCTTTACGATAAAACAGGGTCACGCCGCCCCATGATTCCACCAGGGGTTGGAAATTCGGCTGTTCGCCAGCGGCTTCCGCACGGCTGCGTTCGGCTTTGATAGCTCTGCCGTGTACGAGAAATTCATCCAGAATAATCTGTTCTTCCCGATCATAGCGGCTGCGAACGGATGCTTCGTCATATATACCTACAAGCGTATGATAACGGTCCAGTATTTTTTCAACCTGCACCGGATAATAAGCCATCAGCTCGGTGGCGGTATCGATCGCGGTCAAACCGCCCCCGATGACGCCGGCCGGCAGGCGTACCTGCAAATTAGCTAGCGATGAGGACTTGGCGGCGCCGGTCAGTTGCAGCGCCATCAGGAAATCCGACGCTTTGCGGATGCCGCGCATCAAATTGTTCTTCAGGTCGATAATGGTGGGTTTGCCGGCGCCGGAAGCGATACAGATATGGTCGAAGCCCATCTTCCAGGCGTCTTCGATGTTGATCGTGCCGCCAAAACGAATTCCGCCATAGGCGCGAAACGCCTCCCTACGCAGCAGTGTCAGGTAAATCACCTTAAGAAAGTTTTTGTCCCAGCGCACCGTGATGCCGTATTCGGCGACGCCCCCGAAACCGGCCAGAATACGTTGATCAAGGTCTTCGTAGAGTTCCTTGAAATCGATGATCGGCAGCGGCAAGGAGTTGCCGTCACCGGTCAGTGTGGCCGGTAGTGGTTCCAGTTTTAAACCGTCGATTCCGGCGACGCCGAAGCCTTCATTTAACAGATAATGGCTCATAGTGTAACCGGCAGGGCCCAGGCCAACCACCAGAACATTCTTGCCGTTATAGGGTTGCATCACCGGGCGCATGACATTCAGCGGGTTCCAGCGGGTCAGCAGACTGTAGATTTCAAAGCCGTAAGGCATGAACAGGACATCGGTCAGCACATTGGTTTCAATCTGCGGGATGTTGACAGGATCGGTCTTTTGATAGATACAGCCTTTCATGCAGTCGTTGCAGATACGATGGCCGGTGCCGGGGCACATCGGGTTATCGACGATGATGATCGCCAGGGCGCCGATATTGTCGCCATTTCGTTTGACCAGATGCATTTCCGAAATTTTCTCATCCAGCGGACAGCCGGTGGTGGTCACGCCCAGCGGATCGACCTTGAAGGTATTGGTCTTTTTGTTGCGCATGCCTTTGGAGCACGAATCGGTGTCACGTTCGTGGCAGTAGATGCAATGATCGACTTCGGACAAGACCTGTCTTTGATTAAAGCGGGGATCGGTCAGCTTGAAGCCGTCACGGCGGCGGCGATGTTTCAGATCGCCCATCCAGGCGGTAAATTCGCCGCGGTCCACAGTCTCATGTTCGACCAGATGGTCGAAGTCGCGTTTTTCCGGAAATTTGAAGCTGAGCCAGTTATCGGCGATGTCCGGGTTGTGCTGGGCTACATAACTCCAGCGTGACACGATATCCATCAAGTCGCTGATGAATCCGGCCAAGTCCGGCGCGGCGATGATGTCGGCAAATTCAGCGGCAGCCTCCGGCTGCGCCGACAGTTGCGCGCGCAGTGTCGCGGCCGCATTATCGGCATCCCGGTACTCGCTGTCCTTGCCTTTTGCCACCAGCTTGTAATGCGCCGATAACAAGCCGATAGCCGCTCCGGCGCGGGCCACGCGGCGCTCGGGATCGGTATCCCGATCCGCTTCCGGAAATCCGGACGCAATCAGCAGATCCATGCGTCTTTGGATGGCGTCAATATCCCAATTGTCGATGGACTGGTCTTTGAAGGCTAAATTCAGTTTGGCGACGACTTCATTTTTATAGGCAAAGACCGTTTCGAATTCTTTCCTGATCTTTGCCGCTTGCTCCTGATGCTGCTTTTCAACATTAAATAGTCTGGCGACAAATTGTCCGACGAAAGGCCCCATCCGTACCAGCAGATCGGATATGGCCTCCGGCTGCATGCCTTCGCCCTGATTCCGGCGATAGGCTGCAAACGCGTCATAAAGTTCAACATCATGCTTTTTCACTGACGCGTCGAACACATCCAGTAAGTCCTGAAGACGAGCGGCATCATATAAATCCGGATAGCTAAAGCCGGGAATTCCAAGCGTAAAGTTGTATTGATCCATAGTATTTTGTTCGATTAGCTCAAGACAGTGCAAGCCTATCGGATAGTCTGGCTGTATTTGCACTTATGAGGGTGGCTGAAGAATTGATTTAACAGAGCATTATAATAAATATTGGCCTTTTTTTCTACAGATAAATGGAGTATTTCGGTAACGGATAGTTGGCTGCCACGATAAAATTAAACCTGATATGTTGGGAGATTCGTTTCAATTGCTATTTCTGCAGGCAATTTAAACGGCCGACTTAAACCGTTCCTTAGTGATACGGCTTTCTCTGACATGGTCAACGATCGGAGCCGGATAATCGCAGTTGACGTATTTTTTCTCCCAGAGATGTATTGTCTTTGCCGGAAAGTTTCTCAGTTCCGGCAACCATCGATAAATATACCCGCAATCGGGGTCAAACTTTTGCTGCTGCCGCCAGGGATTAAAAATCCTGAAATAAGGCTGGGCATCGCAACCGGTTGAGGCGGCCCATTGCCAGTTGCCGTTATTTACGCAGGGGTCATAGTCGACCAGATGCTGCGCAAAATAGCGCTCACCCCAGCGCCAGTCGATATGAAGATCTTTAACCAGAAATGAGGCGGCGATCATCCTGACCCGATTATGCATGAAGCCGGTAGCATTCAGTTCGCGCATCCCGGCATCGATGATTGGAAATCCGGTTTTGCCCCGGCACCACGCCTTAAAATAAGTCGGGTTGTTGTCCCACGGCAGGTTGTCAAACTTTTCTATAAAGGCATGACCGAAAACGCCTGAAAAATGGTATCCGATATGGGTAAAAAAATCCCGCCAGTATAATTGCCGCAGCAACGGATGGTCGCTACCCAGCTTTTCGACGATGGCATAAAAAACCTCCCGAACCGAGCAAGTGCCAAATTTTAAATGAGCCGAAAGTTTGCTGGTCGCATCCTGATCAGGGTAGTCGCGGTTATGTCCATACTCTTTACAGTTACCGAGCTGATCCAGTATGGCCATTGCATGATGCCGTCCGCCCGGTATCACAGGCCCCGTTTTATCGCCTGAAAAAGAAGCGAACTGATCGTAAGTGAACTCAGCCGGCACATGCAAGAAACAGGGGGGGGCTAAAAACTGCGGCGCCGGTACCGGAAATTGTCTGGCATGATTATTAAAAGCCGTAAAAACTTTGTACGGCGTGCGATCATTTTTCAACACCTGCTCAGGCTCAGTCAGTAACGCATCGGACAGAACGTGCAAGGCGATTCCCAACTGGCTGCAAACATCAGACGTCTCGGCGTCACGCTGCCGGCTGAACGGCGTATAATCGCGGTTAATAAACACCGCTTCTATTTGCTGCTGTGCGAATAGCAGTCTTATCACCTCTTGCGGGGAAGCATGATAAAGCGCCAGTGTGCCGCCTGCTGCATTTAGTTGCCGTTCAAGATCGTCGATAGACTGCAGCATGAAGCGCAAACCGGGTTTGCTTCGGTACCTATGGGGCCGGATCTGTCTTTGATCGAAAATAAAGCAGGGTATGACTTGCCCTGACAGACGCAATGCTTCGTTCAGGCCGGTGTTGTCTGGTAAACGTAAATCGCGCCTGAAAATAAACAATGATTTGGCATAGCAAGGCGTCTTCAATTTTAATGTAAAAGATAATGTATCGTATTAAACCGGGGACTAAAAATGTTTAATAGAAGGGAACTAAAACGATAATTAGCAAACTAATTTTGGTTGCTAATACTTAGCAGCACTATGCAAAAAATAACAATATTTTTTAATAAGCGTCGATCTAAATCGTTTTGCAGCATCATTGCGGATGTAGTGTGCGCTGAGCGCTGATTTAAGGATCGGCATCCTAAAAATCCATGAGGAAAGAATTATGAAAAAAATAATAACATTATTTGCAGGTTTATTGTTAATGTTAAGTTCCGCTGTTTTTGCCGAAGAACATGCAAAAGCTGCGCTGGAGCATGCCAATGCAGCCGTAGAACAAGGCAAAACCGGTAATGCAAAAGGGCTTGTCGAACACGCTTCTGTAGCGTTGGAACATGCGTTAGCCGGCGCCTTGGTCGCCCACGGCGGACCAAAAGGTCATTTGGAAGCCGGTGCTAACGAACTGGAAGAAGCCATTAATCATGGAAATCTGGGTCATGCCGAAGATGCGACCAAGCATGCCGAATCAGCAGTAGTTCATATTAAAGCCGGTCAATAACGATCAATCAGGAAGAAACGGGCGGATTTTCCGCCCGTTTCATTTATGTCGAAAAAAATCTGATGCCGGTCTGCTTTCTGGCGACTGCATGCAGGCAGCCGTATAACCAGTACGGAGTCCCGCCGCCGGATAGCTCAAACGATGGTCTCCTTCACTTCCCATAACATACCTGATTAGGCTCGGATTTGTGAAAGCGCTTTTTATCAATGACTAATGCCTATGATAACAAGCAATTCAGCTATCTGCTGCACAAGCCGGGCAGATTCTAACACCCATCTGATGGCTGCTCGTTAGTGCCGAGACGGAATTAATTTTATTCATTGGTTCGGCTCCTAAATCGGTATAATAGACGAAGCTGAATGACCGCGTCTTGAATATGGCTAATGCAGTTGATGCTTTCGTCAACACTGCCATCATCGTTCTCAAGCAGATTGAAATTTTGATGTTTTCTGTATTCTTATAATTTCCCATTGGGGGGTGTAGCATCCCTGATACCGCTTCTATTCAGGTTTGGTTATTTATGGCATTTTGTTCCAACCTCTTTTAACCCCTTAATCAATAAGCAGCCTGTGTTGATTGTATATTTTCCCTTCCGATCGCTAAGCTTTCATGTTGAATTTTAAAAATATCGCTTTGCGCCGGGGCGCCCGGGTTTTATTCGAGCAAGCCTCATTTACCATTCACAAAGGCCAGAAAGTTGGGATTACCGGCGCCAATGGAGCCGGCAAATCCAGCTTGTTTGCGCTGATCAGAAATGAACTGCATCTGGATGGCGGCGATTTTTCGATGCCGCCCGGGCTCGAAATTGCCCATGTTGCACAGGAAACGCCGGCCGCTCCCTGTTCCGCGATCGATTATGTCATGGACGGAGATCGTGAATTAAGACAACTGCAGCAGCAGTTGCTCGAAGCCGAACAGGCCGATGACGGGCTAAAGCAGGCGCAATTGCATGCGGCGCTGGAGACGATCGGCGGCTATAGCGCGGAGGCCAGGGCATCACGCTTATTGAATGGTTTGGGATTCGGCACCGATCAGGAAAAGAATGCCGTCAACTCGTTCTCCGGCGGCTGGCGAATGCGTTTGAATCTGGCTCAGGCCTTGATGTGCCGTTCCGATGTTCTGCTGCTCGATGAGCCGACGAACCATCTGGACCTGGATGCGGTGATCTGGCTGCAGGACTGGCTTTGCAAGTATCCGGGAACCTTGCTGCTGATTTCCCATGACCGGGATTTTCTCGACACCATAACCGACCATATCGTGCATATCGAGCAAAGTAAAGCCGAAATCTATACCGGTAATTATTCGGCATTTGAGAAAATGCGTGCGGAAAAACTGGCACAACAACAGTCAGCTTTCCAGAAGCAGCAGCGGGAAATCGCACACATTCAAAGTTTTGTCGACCGGTTTAAGGCTCAGGCCACGAAAGCCCGACAGGCGCAAAGCCGGATCAAGGCGTTGGAAAGGATGGAAGTGATAGTCCAGGCGCATGTCGATTCGCCCTTTACGTTCGGCTTTGCCGAGCCCGGACGTATGTCCAATCCACTTTTGACACTGGATAAGGCCGCCATCGGCTACGGCCAAACCACGGTCATTAATCAGGCAAATCTGTCTTTATCCCCTGGCGACCGGATCGGGTTGTTGGGGCCCAATGGCGCCGGCAAATCCAGTCTGATTAAAGTGCTGGCCGGAACCATGCAACCGTTATCGGGGCAGCGGCGGGAATCGGCCAATTTAAAAATTGGTTATTTTGCCCAGCATCAACTGGAACAATTGCGCGTCGACGAGTCTCCCTTATGGCATTTGCAAAAACTCGATCCGCAGGCGACCGAAAAGGATTTACGCAATTTTCTCGGAGGCTTTGATTTTCAGGGCGACAAGGTTTTAGAAGCCGTCAGACCTTTTTCAGGAGGTGAAAAAGCCCGGCTGGTCCTGGCGTTGCTGGTGTATCAAAATCCCAATCTGTTATTGCTGGATGAACCGACCAATCATCTGGATCTGGAAATGCGCCAGGCCTTGAGCATAGCCTTGCAGGACTATCAGGGCGCTATGGTCGTCGTCTCGCATGACCGCCATTTATTGCGCACGGTCACCGACCGGTTATTATTGGTTGCCGGAGGTCAAGTACAGACCTTCGACGGCGATCTCGACGACTACCGGAGTTGGTTGACGGAGCATAAAAAAGGCGAAGAGAAAGCCATTGTTGAAAATACGCCCGGAATAACACGCAAAGATCAGCGAAAATTGGATGCAGAACGCAGACAAAGATACAAACCCCTTTATGATGCGCTGAAAAAATCTGAAATCGCAGTTGAAAAATATCATAATGAGCAGAGGCAACTTGAATCGCAATTGGCTGACTCCGCCATTTATGCTGAATCTGAAAAAGAGCGGTTAAAACAGGTACTAGCCAGGAAAGCGCAGGTCGATAAAGCGCTGGAAGAAGCCGAAGCCGACTGGCTGGAAGCCGAGGAAAGGCTGGAAGCTGCGAAATAAATCATCACGTATATAAGGCGTATCGAAATTTGATTATGAATGCCGCTAGATTAAATTTAATCAGATATTTCTATGTCGCAGCGGCTAAATATTATTGCGGCCTGATAACCCGTTGTTCAAAAATCAAAGATAAGGGTTGAGACATGGATAATTTTGCATTTCAGGACAAAGTCCATGTACGAAATCATAAAACTGCTATTTGATATTTGTCGTTTTAAAAAAGGGCCTCATGATTTGCCCTATTCCTTGCTGTTGCAGAAGCTGCTGATAATCATTTATGCGGTTATCCGGTTTTTAATGTTGAATAGTAGCGTCGGCTGGATCAATGCCTTATTGCAAATTACCGTAGAAATTATTATTGTCTGCAGTTTTAGCTGGATTATGTTGTATTTCGATCGAAGACTGAAGCGCTATTGCCAAGTAACCTGTGCTTTTTTCGGTACTTTTGCCATGCTCGGGTTCTTTGCCTTGCCGGCAATTGCCTCTCTGGTCATTGGCCGGGGCGGATGGCTTGTGTTTCTGACGATGCTTGTATTAACAGGCTGGTTTTGTGCCGTCACGACGCATATTATTTATCATGCACTGGACCGGCGATTAAGCACGAGTATAGGCGTGGCGTTTTTATTTTTAATGGGATCCTATCTGTTACTGGACGTTTTGTTTCCCGGTTTTTCCGAAGTTAATTAGGAGCAATCATGGACAGCTATAAACATGTATTATTGGCAGTCGACTTTTTCGATAAAAGTGATGTGGTAGCCGACAGGGCGAAAGACTTGGCCGAACGATATCAGGCCAGACTGAGCATCGTCCATGTGGTCGATACCATGCCGATTACCGATCCGGCGTATGAGTTGCTAATGCCTTTTGATATGGATTTAACGGCTGAATTCCTGGCAGCTGCGAAATCCAAGCTAAATGCGCTGGCAAAAAAACTAAACGTAGCTGAAAGCGATTTATGTTTGGAAACGGGCAGCCCCAAACATGAAATTATCCGGGTTGCCGAAGAATTAAAGGCCGATTTGATCGTCATCGGTTCACACGGTCGACACGGGCTTGCTTTACTGCTGGGGTCTACAGCCAACTCTGTATTACATCATGCTGCCTGCGATGTGCTGGCGGTTCGATTGCAAGATAATTGACAGATTGAAATAAGGCTTTTTGTACAACAAGCCGGCCGGATTTAAGGCTCTAATAACTAAAAGGCAGATGAAAGATGATTGGACACATTGAAAGTTACGATAGTGAAAGACAGACGGGAGTAATCAAAAGCGAGGACCAGTTTTTTGAATTCCACATCGATGACTGGATTGCCGAAGTGCCCCCGGACGTAGGCGATGATATCAGGTTTGACCTGGAGAACGGTGTCGTCAGCAATGTTGATTTGGTTGGCGCTTATCTGGAGAAACCAAAGCCGGTGAAATTTAAGTATCTGGCTGCCGTGATGTCTTTACTCTTTGGCTGGGTCGGTTTGCACCGCTTTTATCTGGGCTATTACCGCGTTGGCTTCATTCAGATAGTCTTGACTGCATTATTATTGCGAGCCGGATTCATTGTTTTCGTTCCGCAATGGGGATTTATAGAAGCCTTGCTGCTGGCTTCCGGAAAATTTGATAAAGATGCCAAGGGACGTCCTTTAAAATAATCCGATTTCAGAAAAGTCCTGATTGAGTGATCAAGCAAGCATCTAAACTCAACGTATTTTCTGCATATAAAAAGAGCCAGGTTCCCGGTCCGGCGTTAAATAAGGGGCGATTCGCCGTAGCTGCTGGTAATGATTGTGATGCAGAAAATTGAGTGCGCCCAGGATTTTCCAGTTGCTATTGTGCGATAGGAAGGCTTCCAATAAATATTGCTCATTCCAGAATCTGACTCGTTCCTTCAGCCATTCTGCCGGATAATTTCCAGGTGAAAATATGTCAAGTAAATGGGCAATCAGGTTGTTGAGTTAATTAATCGAACCTGACAAGCCAGTGCAGGAGGCATTTCTAATTATTCTGGTTAGAACGATTGGAAATGCCTCTTGCCTGGCATGTTTGTCTTTGCGGCGATATTGAGTTTTATCGGAAAAGATTTTAGCTTTATTAAATCGGTGCGCATGCTTGGCAACCGGGTTATGCATCGGAAATATGTCTATTTCTTTCAAATGTCTACATTTTTTCATGAATTACCTCTTATAATAGTCTCAGTTTGTGTAACTGCAGACATCGGATTAATATAGCACGTTAAATGGGGTAGGCGCTAGCCGTAACCCAATGTATCAAGACGTCAATTGCTGGGTTACGCTGACCTAACTTAAACCACTTAGAGTAAATAGTAGTAGTGAAATTCAAAAAAGATTTTGATGTCATTGTGGTCGGCGGCGGGCATGCCGGCACGGAAGCTGCGCTTGCATCGGCCAGGTGCGGGGCAAAGACTCTGTTGCTGACACAGAATATCGACACCCTTGGACAAATGAGTTGTAATCCCGCAATCGGCGGTATCGGCAAAGGGCATTTGGTTAAAGAAATAGACGCCTTGGGCGGATGCATGGCCAGGGCCATTGATATGGGCGGAATCCAGTTTCGAACCCTGAACGCCAGCAAGGGTCCTGCAGTCAGAGCAACTCGAGCCCAGGCCGACCGGAAATTATATAAACAGGCCGTAAGAAGTATGTTGGAAAATCAGCCGAATCTGGCTTTATTCCAGCAAACGGTGGCTGACCTGATCGTTGTTGCCGATAACGTGGTCGGTGTAAAAACCCAGATGGGACTGAGTTTTATGGCTCGGGCCGTCGTTTTGACGACGGGTACCTTTTTAGGCGGCAAAATTCATATCGGTCTGGAAAATTACAGTGGCGGTCGCGCGGGCGACGCTGCTTCCATCGCCTTATCGGAACGTTTACGGGAGTTGCCTTTCCGCATCGATCGCTTAAAAACCGGCACGCCGCCCCGTATCGACGGCCGAACGATTGATTTTAGCAGACTGGAACAGCAGCACGGCGACGATCCGGTGCCGGTGTTTTCGTTCATGGGCAAGCGCGAACAGCACCCAAGGCAAATCCCTTGCCACATCACCCGAACCAACAGCAAAACTCACGATATCATCCGGGCCGGGCTGGATCGTTCTCCGCTCTATTCCGGCGTTATAGAAGGCATCGGCCCGCGCTACTGCCCGTCTATTGAAGACAAGATTGTGCGGTTTGCCGACAGGGATACGCATCAGATTTTTGTTGAACCGGAGGGTCTGGATACCCATGAAATTTATCCGAACGGCATTTCAACCAGCTTGCCGTTTGATGTGCAATACGAATTTGTGCGCTCGATGCTCGGCTTTGAGCAGGCTGAAATTGTACGTCCGGGTTACGCCATCGAATATGATTTTTTCGATCCGAGAGATTTAAAAACGTCTCTGGAAACCAAGCACATGAACGGACTGTTTTTTGCCGGACAAATCAATGGCACGACCGGCTACGAAGAAGCCGCAGCGCAAGGATTGATTGCCGGTCTGAATGCGGCGCGCCTGGTGCAGGACCAGGAGAGCTGGTGTCCGGGACGCGATGAAGCCTATATGGGTGTCATGATCGACGATTTGATCACGCGAGGGACTCAAGAGCCTTACCGCATGTTTACCAGCCGGGCGGAATACCGATTGCTGCTTAGGGAAGATAATGCCGATTTGCGCCTGACCGAAAAGGGCCGGCAATTGGGCTTGGTCGACGATGAGCGCTGGTGCGCCTTTGCTTTCAAACGCGACGCCATTTCCGATTTGCAATTCGAGTTAAAACGGAAATGGATAAGACCGGACACTGAACAGGCCGGTCTTGTTGAGGAGTACTGGGGTAAACCGTTGTTGAAAGAAGCCAGTTTGATCGAATTGCTGCGCCGCCCGGAAGTGGATGTGCAACGGCTGTTGTCCTTTCTGGAGGATGGCGAAGCCGTTCCGGAACAGGTCGGCGAACAGGTTGAAATTCAGACAAAATACGCCGGCTATATCGTCAGACAACAGACCGATATCGACAAGGCTTTGCGCTACGATCATTTGCGCCTGCCCGAAGCCTTGGATTATAAAGGCGTTCCCGGCCTTTCCAATGAAGTCAGCGAAAAACTGAAAAACCAGCGTCCGGAAACCTTGGGCCAGGCCTCGCGCATACCCGGTATTACTCCAGCTGCTATTTCCTTGCTCTTGGTCTATTTGAAAAAGAAAAGCGCCTGATGGAGTCTTGCCGAAAACTGCTGGTTTCCGGGATGGAGACGTTACAGATTAATTTGGCGGAAGACAAAATTGATCAGTTGCTTGCTTTTATCAAGCTGATTGAAAAATGGAATAAAGCCTATAATCTGACGGCTATCCGTAACCCGGAAGACATGGTCAGACTGCATTTACTGGATAGTCTGGCTGTTCTTCCTTATCTTGAAGGCAATCGTGTCATCGATGTCGGCACGGGCGCCGGCTTGCCGGGTATTCCCCTGGCGATTTCAAGGCCGGAAATAGAATTTACCTTGCTGGACAGTAACGCCAAAAAAACCCGGTTTGTGCAACAGGCCGTTTTAGAGTTAAAACTCAAAAATGTCGGTGTCCAGTTGGGCCGGGTGGAAAACTATCATCCGGAGGCATTATTCAATACCGCCATAACCCGGGCCTTTGCCGGCTTGCCTGACATTATTAAGCTCACCCGTCATTTGCTTGGTAGTGACGGCATCATTCTGGCGATGAAGGGGCAGAAGCCCGATACGGAACTGGAGCAGGTTTCGACCAAATCAACCCTGATACCGATCTTTATTCCGGGTGTAGAAGCTGAAAGATGTTTGATTAAAATTAATTCGCAAGCAATAAGCGGGGACATGGTGTGGGAAAAATAATTGCCGTAACCAATCAAAAAGGAGGCGTGGGAAAAACGACGACGAGCGTCAATCTTGCGGCTTCACTGGCTGCCGCCAAGCGGCGTGTTTTGCTGATTGATCTTGATCCGCAGGGTAATGCCGCCATGGGCTGCGGCATCGATAAACAAAAAGTAAGCTATTCCAGTTACGATTTGCTGCTGGAAGAAGCGCCCGCCGCTGAAACCGTTATCAATGTGCCGGAAATCGGTTTTTCGGTCGTTGCTGGAAACTCGGATCTCACTGCAGCCGAAGTACAACTGATGCAGGCGGAACGCAGGGAGCGCCGTTTGGCCGAGGCGCTTATTTCAATTAAATCGCAGTACGATTATATTCTAATCGATTGTCCGCCGTCTTTGAACATGTTGACATTAAATGCCATGGTGGCGGCCAACAGCGTTCTGATTCCGATGCAATGCGAGTACTATGCGCTTGAGGGATTGTCGGCGTTAATGAGTACCCTTAAAAGCATTCAGGATACGGTCAACCCTGAGCTTTATCTGGAAGGCATTCTCAGAACCATGTTTGACGACCGAAGCCGCTTAACCAAGGATGTGTCCGAACAATTAATCGAGTATTTCGGAGATCGGGTGTTTAGAACCTGTGTCCCAAGAAATATTCGTCTTGCTGAAGCACCCAGTCATGGCTTGCCGGTACTGATTTATGATAAGACTTCTCGAGGCGCCTTGGCTTATCTTGCCTTGGCGGGTGAACTGATTAGAAAAGAGAAAAAATAAAGGCATGGCTGAAAAAAAACGGGGACTGAATCGCGGACTGGATGCCTTGCTGGGCGAGTTTTCCGCAAAAGAAGAAAAAGAGAAACAACAACTGCATTCCTTGCCTATCGAGTATTTGCAACGCGGTAAATATCAGCCGCGCAAAGACATCAATCCTGAAAAACTACAGGAACTGGCTGATTCCATTAGAGCGCAGGGAGTGATACAGCCTGTCGTTGTGCGAAAAATCGATTCGGATAAATACGAAATTGTCGCCGGAGAACGCCGCTGGCGGGCTGCGCAACTTGCCGGTTTACAGCAGATTCCGGTGGTCATTAAGGAAATAGATGATCGTGCCGCAATGGCGGTTGCATTGATCGAAAATATTCAGCGCGAGGATCTCAATCCATTAGAAGAAGCGGAAGCTTTAAAAAGGCTGTTGGATGAGTTCGACATGACGCATCAGCAAATTGCGGATGCCGTCGGCAAATCACGAGTGACCGTGACCAATTTATTGAGACTGATGGATTTGCATCCGGAAGTAAAAAAATTATTGATCAGCAGGCAGCTTGAAATGGGCCATGCACGTGCTCTTCTAGGTTTGGATGGTCAGAAGCAGGTTGCTGCAGCAAACAAAATAGTTAAGGAAGGCCTAACGGTAAGAGCGGCTGAGCGCTTAGTCAAGGAAAGCCAGGAAGCGCCCAGGATTGCGAAACCAAGAGTCCTTGATAAGGATACGCTGAGATTGCAGGAAGATTTAACCGCAAAACTTGGGGCAAAAGTGATGATAGACCACAAGGAAAATGGCGCAGGAAAAGTCATTATTGCCTATTCCAGTTTGGAAGAGCTGGATGGCATCATCGGGCAAATCAGGTGATTCATACGTTTAATTTCCATTTTTGCCGGGAGGAAGGTTAAAAAATAACACTCCGGAATTGTTCTGCTATATTTGATTCATGAAATGCAAACCTCAATTCCGGACAGGCCAAAATACCGAAACCAGCATGCGGTCGCATGAGATTGGGTTCGTCCATAGCCGTTGCTCGGCATTCGCTGTCAACCAGGCAAAACGCCAAAGGCTGGTTTGCCTGGCACATCATTCGACGCAGCTAAATCAAAAGCAAGAATACGTACCTACTGCGAAATTTTGTGTCATCAATAATTCAGGACATTACAAAGACCATTTGCCGGTTCTTAATATCGGCAATTTTGATCGATTGCATAGCTTTACAGATCCGATTCAGTCAATTATTCAGCTGTATCATGGCTATGCAGAAGTATAGAAATAGTTGTTTAACGCTGATAATCTCTTTGACGCGTTCAATGAATGCACTTAGCTTAGTATCCAGGGATGATCCCCTGAAACTGCTAAGAATTTTGTCGCTGATCATAGGCATTTTACACACTGGCGACTTGCTAAGGGCGGAGGATCTTAAGCCAAGGATACTGGACTCAAACGGCCAAGTTAAACATCTCTCCAGGGAAACCGTGCGGGAAATATTCTTTATGCGACTTAATTCATGGCCTGACGGATCTCCTATTCGAGTTTTCGTACTCCCTGATAATGATCCCCTTCACATCCAGTTTGCTAAAGAAGTGTTGGGTGTTTACCCGTTTCAGCTTCGCTCCGCCTGGGACCGTCTTGTTTACTCAGGGACTGGCGTGGCACCCACCACGGTCGAAACAACTGAAGAAATGCAAGAGCGCATCCGATCTACCCAAGGCAGTATTGGATATATCGGACAATAAGAGGAGTTGCAGTGAGATTAATATTTAATATTCCTAGCCTACACAAGGCCGCTCATCAAACCATGATCGCCTTATCGGTCTTACTGGCGGCGTCCAATGCTTCAGCTTTAGAATGGCATAACGGTGACTGGCAACTGCATGGTTTCTTAAGCCAGGGATTTAACTATACTGATGACAATCAGGTATTTGGAACAAGCAAGGATGGCAGTTTTGACTTTACCGAACTGGGGATCAATGGTTCGGCTAAACTGACGCCTAATCTCCTGATTTCCGCTCAAGGGCTTTATCGCAGCACCGGCGGATCAGATACGCAGGGGGCGCGACTCGATTTCGCTCAGGTCGACTACAGTGTGCCTCTGTTCGACTCTGCCGCGGTGCTGGGTGCGCGTGGTGGCAGGGTGAAAATTCCATTCGGCCTCTATAACGACACTCGCGATGTCGTCTGGACGCGCCCTTCGGTGCTATTACCACAGTCGATTTATTTTGACACACTGGCGCTGCGTCAAGCGATGCTTTCCGCCGACGGCGGTATGTTCTACGGACGTTATACTAACGGCAATCACCGCTTCGGTCTCGAATTTATGGTGGCGGAGCCGCAGGATGATACCGGCGGAGCCAGAGAATTTCTAATAGGCGGCATTTCGAATGCCGGCGGCAGTTTAAGTGGACGCCCCCTTTTTCTGGGCCGGACCTTTTATGAATGGATGGGCGGCCGAGGACGTTTGATGTTTTCTGTCGTCGATCTTGACCGGGATTTTCAATCTGGTTCTATGTCGATTCCGTCAGGCAATATTAAAGTGCTTTATCCTTTGTTTTCCGCGCAGTACAACGAAGAAAGCTGGTCCTTGACCAGCGAATATGGCTGGGTTGAAAGCCAACGCAGCGGCGGTTTGCCGAATTTGCCAACAACGGAGAATTTTTATCTGCAGGGTGAATACCGTATGACCGAGGATTGGTCGGCAGTGCTTCGTTACGATGTTTTTCATGCAGATCGCGACGACTGGTCTGGAGCCTATCTGTCTTCTGTTACCCGCATGCCTCGACACCGTTTTTATGCCAGGGATTTAACGGCTGGCGTACGCTGGAAATTCGATCGCAATTGGATGGTCGCCGCGGATTATCATTATGTGAATGGCACAGCCTGGCTTTCTGCGCAAGACAATCCTGATTTAAATAAGGGCGGAGCCGAAAGAGATTGGAGTTTGGTGACCCTGATGTTGTCATTCCGGTTTTGAGAACTTGGATGGTTGATACTGTCTCAAAAAGTAATAAAAAACTTCGATTTAATAGCCTGTATCGAAAAGGGCTGTTGTCTCTAAGTTTGTTGTTACTAATCTTGAGTTCGGCATTCGGTGCGCTCAATTACTGGTATCTCAAGGTTCAATCCCTGGCCCAGCAGGCCTCCACTCAAGCCGCATTGCAGGCGGAATTCAAGGGTCTCATCGAACATTCGGTTAATCGGCTGCAACGCCTGGGAGTTGTGATCGCATCTCTCGGGAATTTGACCGAGCGTCTCGAAGAAACGGGTGAATCAATTCAATTCAATGCATTGAAGCAACAGTTTGCCAGTGTTCGCTATGAGCTGGATGTAGAACATATCGTGCTCTTTGACCGGGAAGGAATGACTCGATGGGACTGGTCTCATGACTTGATCCGCCCGGTATCGTCTCAATTGATTATTGATACATTAAATCGCGTCCGTGACACCGAACAACCGGCGTCCGCTCTCACCTGCGAACCCCGGTGCAGTCTCAACGTCATCACGCCCTTATTAGCCGATGGCCGAAGCGCAGGATTTATCCTGCTTAGTCAGAGGATATCGGATCTCGTGCTGGAGTTTTCAACTGCCACACGAGTTGATATAGCCATTCTGGCGCCGGCGATGGATACGACCGAAAAAGCCTTGCCGCGCTGGAACCTGCAAACGGCGGCGCTAACCCATAACCAGACGCTCAAACCATTGATGGAGCATCTCTCTGAATACTATGCTGCGCCAACGGATATTCCTGATGATAAATGGTTTTCGTGGAAAGGAGCAGACTACAGTTTACATGGTCTGCCACTGAACGACATCATGGATGGGGCATCAGGTTATATATTTTTCATTTCTGATGTCAGCGCGACAACCGCTGCTTTACAGAGATCCAAGCAAGATAGCTTGCTGTTAATGGGGGGGTCATTGATTTTTGCGGAACTCTTCCTGTTTCTCCTCTTGCAGCACCCATTATGGCGCCTTAAGCATTTGGCGGCTACGCTGCCTCTGGTTGCACAGGGGGGCTATCATGAGGCTTACGAGCTGTTAAGCCGATCAGATCATCCCCACAGAGCCCGGGATGAAATCGATGTTCTGTATGAAACTTCCATTAATTTGGCTCAGCAGATTGAGGAGAGCCAGTTCGCATTGGCATCCGAAAGAGATTTCATCCAGGGGCTCCTGGATAGTGCGCAGGTTTTGATACTTACGCAAACCGATTCCGGCAAAATCCATACGGTCAACAACTTCATGTCCCAGTTACTGGGGCGTTCATTTGAAAATCTGCATGGCGTATCATTCACCGACCTCATCGAGCCGGATGCGGGTAGGGAATACTTCGAGCGTTATAGAGAAAACCTTTTTTCCTCATCCATTCATCGTCTGGAACATGAAGCTACTTTGGTTGGGGTGGGAAGCGAGAAGCGGCATATACTTTGGGTGCATACTTATCTTGGGCAAGCCCATAAAGATAATGTCACGGTCCTTTCGGTTGGCATGGATGCTACTGACCGCATCCAGGCCGAAACACGCAGCCGCTGGCTTGCTCACCATGACCCTTTAACCGGCTTGGCGAATCGGTTACGGTTTCAGGAAGAAATGGAGCGCAGCCTTGCCGAAGCGATTCGTAACGGCATACCCAGCGCACTGCTACTACTGGACCTCGATTACTTTAAGCAAGTTAATGACAGCAGCGGTCATGCTGCGGGCGACGCTTTACTGGTATTTTTGGCGGACGAATTACGGGCGCGAGCGCGTAAATCCGATCTCATCGCCAGACTGGGAGGCGATGAGTTCGCCGTCTTGATGCCGGCAACGGGCCAGGGCGGCGCGGAGTCCTTTGCACAGTCTCTAAACGAGCGTCTTTCCGAGCGGCATTTTCACTTCGGCAACCGGGATTACCTCATATCGGCCAGTATCGGCATCGCTCTGATGCCGTGGCATGGCGATAATGTTAAAGAGGTAATGGCTAATGTCGATGCTGCCATGTATCAGGCTAAAAAAGCAGGAAGAGGGTGTTGGCGGTTATATGCCGGTTGCGAGGTAGAGAAGAATGATGCATAACCGATTAAGATGTGGGGATTATAGTCGTATTTTGGCGGCAGGAAGACTTTATGCGTGGATATTTTCCTAAGCGTTGCGTTTATTTTTACCAATATTTTCAGATATACCATTTAATGACATCGATGAAAGTAGCTGTTGGCAAGAGCTTAATTACAAATGAAAAAAAATCACTTGCATCACAATCTATTTCAAACTGGACTGCTATCGCATGAGTAATTTCTTGTCATGAAAGTATTTTTTACGCAAAAAATCCTCTCTATCAGACTATTCAAGTCTCAACGCTGTGCTATGCTTTTTTTAAACCCAATCTATTTGTAGCTTTCTACCATGAACCAGATTATTTTACCAAAATTGCACTGCCCTTTCCCTGCTGCCGTCAACCGTCATGCTGAATCCGTCAACGGGCATACCTTGGCATGGGTTAAACGCTTCAAACTTGTGTCCAACGAAGATGAGTATAATCGCCTGGTTGCATCCAAATTCGGCTGGCTGGCGGCACGCGCCTATCCCAATGCGCCTTTGCAAGAACTGGAAATCGTTTCGGATTGGAATACGTGGTTATTTATCCGCGATGATCAATGTGATGAATCGGGGATAGGAAAGGATCCGATTTTACTTGCTCATTTGCACGATCAACTCCTGGAAATTCTAACAGGGCGCGTACCGGACAATCGTGATCCGGTCCTTGCCCATGCTTTGCATGACATTTACATACGCATTCAAGGCAAAGCCAGTTCTGAATGGATGTGCAGATTTGTGCACAGCGTTGTCGAATATTTCGAGTCCTCTGTCTGGGAAGCACAAAACCGCGCACTCGGATTGATCCCCGATACAGAAACCTATATTTTGATGCGGCCTTATACGGGTGGGCTCTATACCGATATTGAGCTGATCGACATCACCGAAGGTATCCATCTGCCGCTGCATGTACGGAAACATGAGACGGTTCAACGACTGGCGTTAATGGCAAACAACGTGGTCTGCTGGTCCAATGATATTATTTCCTTTGCTAAAGAAAGCCAGTATAACGATGTCCACAATCTGGTAGTTACCTTACGCAAGCATCATCCGACGTTACAAAAAGCAATTGATCATGCCGCTGAACTAACCAATGCTGAAGTCCGGGCATTTGAGTCGCTACAACATCAGTTGCCATTATTCAGTCCGGAAATAGACGCGGATTTGCAACGTTTTGTATCGATCTTGCGCTCATGGATGCGTGGTAACCTGGATTGGGCTTATGATTCAGGCCGCTATCGGGTAAATGCTGTCGAGACTGCAATGGAGTTATAGGCACGTGTTGAAAAGCATTCTGCTTCTGCGTTGTATGCTGCCTATCTGCATCCGCAATCAAACAGCAACCAAGTGGCATCACTGATGTCGTGCCGCTATCTATGAAGTGCGATTAGTCCGAATCGATAGGGCAATCGGATTGATGCATCGTAATAGGGCTATCGATCTGCTAAAAGCATTCCCGATTCACCGTTGTCTTCAGCAAGCAAAAAATTAATGATTGATCTATCTCCTGCAGATTTACACCGGCAGTTATTTTAGATGAAGCGGTGCTGGAACAATAAACCATAAACGTGCATAAGTAGGCGTTATGGGGAAAATTACTCCCTATTGGTATCGATACTCCCAACTCATCTGAAATTAAAATCATCTACAGGACTAACGCCCTTGAAGGTTTTTCTATGGATATCCACAATGCCTAATCTTTCAATCTCGTCCAAATGCTGTTTTGTGCCGTAGCCTTTATGGAGATGAAAAGAGAAACCGGAATAAAGTTGGCAGTAACCGTGCATGATGTTATCTCTTTCCACTTTTGCCAATATCGAAGCCGCGCTGATAGCTTTAATTTTACTATCACCTTTAACAATTGCCTGAGCCGGCATAGCCAAATCAGGAAGCTGGTTGCCGTCTATCAACGCATAATCCGGCGAGATGGCTAATCCTTCAATTGCCCGCCGCATGGCCAGCAACGTAGCCTGTAAAATATTGATTTCATCAATTTCTGTGCTGCTTGCCTGAGCTACTGACCAACAGATGGCGCGTTCCTTGATAATGCTGCAAAGACAATTCCGTTTTTTTTCACTGAGCGTTTTGGAATCAGCCAGGCCGTCTATTGGTCTTAAAGGATCCAAAATAACCGCGGCGGCTACTACCGGGCCGGCCAATGGACCGCGGCCCGCTTCATCAACGCCGGCAATCAAAAAACGGTGAGAGTTCGGGTTGTCGTCATTTTGATTCATGGCTTTTATCGACAATTGACCGGTTTAGCCTAGCGCAGTATGCCCCGGCTTACGTTACGTAAAAAGTTAACCATTTGTGACAATTCATTACTGTCACTAGCCAGTTCTTCCATTTGATCGATGGCATCTTCCAGTCGTAAATTCATCTTATAGATGAGCTTGTACGCTTTTCTGATGAGCCTGATATCTTCCGCAGATATTCCGCTGCGTTCCATGCCAACCGAGTTGATGCCGTGCGGCTTGGTTGGTTTGCCTCCCACCATGATGAAAGGGGGAATGTCCTGGGTAATGGCGCTGCCCATTGCAGCAAAACTGTATTGGCCGATTTTTGTAAATTGATGCACCAAGGTAAACCCCCCCAGAATCGCATGGCTATTCAAGCAAACATGCCCGGCAAGAGAAGCGCCATTTGCCATGATCACATGGTCGCCAATAATGCAATCATGAGCGACATGGGTATAAGCCATAAACAGGTTGTCGCTGCCTATTTGCGTGACGCTATGATCCTGCTTGGTACCCCTGTGCATCGTGGCGAATTCCCGAATTGTATTTCGGTCGCCAATTTCAAGGCGGGTTATTTCCGAGGCATATTTTTTATCTTGCGGATCTTCTCCGATAGACGTAAATTGATAAATACGATTGTATTCACCAATCGATGTTGGCCCTTTGATAACCACATGGGAGCCAATAACCGTACCGGCTCCAATTGTTACATCGGGACCAATAAATGAAAAAGGGCCGACACGGACATCATCGGCCAGTTCGGCGCTTTTATCAATGATAGCAGTGGAATCAATCAAGGCTAATCTACCACTGCGGCGCATCTAATTTCGGCGCTTGCCACAAATTCGCCATCCACTTCAGCGCAGCACTCAAAAGCCCAGATATTGCGTTTGCTCTTCAAGAATCTGGCTTCCAGCATCAATTGATCACCGGGTACAACGGGCCTTTTGAATTTGGCTTTATCGATACCGACCAAATAATAGATCATACCTCGCAAGACATCCGGGGCCGTTTCCGAGGCCAGCAGACCGGTTGTTTGCGCCAGAGCTTCCAGAATGAGGACGCCCGGCATAACCGGTCTTTGCGGGAAATGTCCTTGAAAAAAAGGTTCGTTATAAGTAACGTTTTTAACACCTAACAGCCTGATTCCAGGTTCGCATTCGATAACCTTATCAACCAATAAAAAAGGATATCGATGCGGCAAGAATTCTTGTATTTGTAATATATCTAATTTGACGGACATGACTATAAGGGCTTCGCTAAGGAATGATGTGTAAGCAGCAACAAAACGGCTTACTACTTATTCAGGCATGCTTGACAGTTTTTTCTGTACTTGGGCGGTGATATCAATCTTGTCGCTGGCAAAAATAACGCCATCGATAAGAATTAAATCAAAACTTTGTTCTTTAGCGATAGCCTGGATAGCTTCAACGATGCGGCGCTGTAATTTGCCGAGTTCTTCATTACGGCGGGCATTAAAGTCATAACTGGTTTCTTCTTTCGTTCTATCAAAATCTCTTTTTTTATTGAGAATCTTTTTTTCCAGATTGCCTCGTTCCGAATCGCTCATGATGGCGGCGTCTCGACTTAATTTTTCGTCCAGGCTCTTGATTTCATTCAGTTGCGTATCCAACTGCTTTTTTCTAGGAGAAAATTCCTGTTCCAAACGTTTAAGGGCTTTTTCGGTTTGAGGCGTATCTTTAAGAATGGTGGGCATATTGACAACCCCAACCTTTAATTCAGCAAAGCTAACATTTGCAATCAGCAACAATCCTAAAAATAAAGCAATTTTCGTTTTCATTGTTATATCTGTCTCCAGTTAAATTAAAATTAATAAACGCTGATAATCTGTAAGATTATAGGGGATAAGCTATTTAATCCAAAACAACTTCTGCTAGAAATTCTGGCCGAAGTTGAATTGGAATATCTGTTCTTGATCACCCGGTTCGGTAGCGGTTCCCGATGCCGCGTTTAATGGGTAGGCAGCGCTCACGGACAAGGCGCCGAAGGGCGATAACCATTCGCCCGAGATGCCGGCAGAATACCTGAGATCATTGAAGCTGAAACCGTCGCTCACAGTGCCCGCATCAAAGAAAGTCCCCAGCCGTATCGATTTGGTTTCCGAAAAAAATGGTACCGGGAAAAACATTTCTGCGTTTCCGATAACTTTGGTAGAGCCGCCGAATGGGTAGCCAGGGTACTGATTTTGGGGTTTGCAAGGATTTTGACCAAGCACCGTACATCGAGTATCCCTCGGGCCCAGTGTATTATTTTTGTATCCCCGCACCGATCCTGTTCCCCCTGCAAAATAGTTTTCAAAGAAAGGCAGTCCGTCAGTCTTGCCATAACCGTCTCCATAGGCGACTTCGCCATGCAGCCTGAAGGTAAAATCTTTGGCCAGCGGGAAATAGATCTGATGTTTGTAGCTCACTTTATAATATTCCAGATCGCTGCCAGGCAGGGTTGCTAATGCGGAAAGCCGCTGCTGCCCGCCTTTTGTCGGAAAGATTGCACGGTTCAACGTGTCGTGGGTCCAGCCCAATGAGGGTGCGAAGGTCAAAAACGAATCGCCCTCTTTAGCAACGAAGTCCTGAATCTCAATAGATGAGAAATCGGTATCCGTTAATGATGTATGTTTTATATCGGCATCAAAACGTAATTGGTCAAACTCATTCAAGGGAATGCCGAAATTTATGCCGGCATTGGCGATATCGGTAGAATAATTGGCGATGTTGACTGCGCCAGCGTTCCGGCTTGAATAACCAAGATTATAACCCTGGCTGACGCCATCGACCGTAAAATAAGGATTATAAAAACCAAATTGATAGGTGGTAAGATAATCGCTGTTGTTAAAGGCAAGATTCACTCGCTTTCCTGAACCGAAGACGTTATCCTGGGAGATATTGGCATTTAACACGATCCCTTGTACTTGCGAATAGCCAATACCTGCCGACAGGTTGCCCGACGGCTTTTCCACTACCTTGTAATTCACGTCAATCTGATCGGAGGTTCCAACCACCTGCGGGGTTTCGACATTGACCTCTTCAAAATAGCCTAAACGTTCAAGCCGCGTTTTCGAACGTTCAATCTTTGAACTGGATGCCCAGCTGGCCTCCATTTGACGCATTTCCCTGCGCAAGACTTCATCCCGGGTTTTGGTATTACCCTTCATATTGATCCGATGCACATAGGCGCGCTTACCGGGATCGACAAAAAATGTCATATCGACCGTTCTTTTCGCGTCATTGATCTCCGGCACCATATTGACGTTGGCAAAAGCGTAGCCTTCATCGCCCAGGCGGTCTGATATGGCCTTGGAGGTTTCCGTGGCATTTTTTCTGGAAAAGATCTCGCCAGGACCGACGCTGACCAGTTTGACAAGTTCTTCAGGTTTTACGATCAAATTGCCCGTCAGTTTTACTTTTTCCAGCGTATAAATATTGCCTTCCTTGACATTGATGGTGACATAAATGTCTTTTTTATCCGGAGTAATAGCAACCTGGGTGGATTCAATGGAAAAGTTGATATACCCTCGATCAAGATAATACGAGCGAAGGGTTTCAAGGTCCCCGGATAACTTTTGTTTGGAATATTGATCATCCTTGCTGTAAAAGGATAATAAATTTGTCGTGCTTAATTGCAGGTTGCTCAATAAGGTCTTATCGTCAAAGACCTTGTTGCCGACAATATTAATCTGTTTAATCTTGGTTACCCGGCCTTCGGATATTTTAATATGGATGCCAACCCGGTTGCGGGTTAAATTTGTGACTTCGGTTTTAATTTTTAACGCGTATTTACCATGGCTTAAATACTGCCTGCTTAATTCCTGTTCGACTTTATCCAGCACCTTGCGGTCGAACACCTTGCCTTCAGACAAGCCGATTGAATCTAAAGCCTTGGTTAAGTCGTCCTTGCTTAGATCCTTGTTGCCTTCGAAGATAATTTTTGCGATGGATGGACGTTCCACAACATTGACAATAAGCGTCGATCCTTCCCTTTCCAGCGTGATATCCTTAAAAAATCCGGTTTTGAATAAGGCCTTGATGGCCGGGGCAGCATTCTCCAAGGAAAATTTCTCGCCCACATTAACCGGAAGATAGTTATATACCGTCCCCAATGAAATACGCTGTAGACCCTTGACCTGAATATCCTTGACGATAAACTCTTCGTCTGCTTTAACTGCCTGGGATGCTAGCAGGCAGAGAAAAAGAAGGCGATAAAAGGAATTTAATTTCATGTCGGCGTCAAAAAAGAAACATCTATGTTATTATCAAAAAAACGATTTGATTATAACATAGTAAATATTTAAAGAACTTAAGCTCTCTCGACTGGAAAACTGAGCACGTCACCAATCGATGGCAATTGAAATAATACCATTAATAATCGGTCGAGGCCGATGGCCATTCCCGAACACTCCGGCAGTCCAGCGTGCAAGGCGGCAATGAGTCGGCCATCTTTTTCCGGCACAACAAGGTTGCGTCGCTTTCTGATAGATAATTCCTCGTCAAAACGCCTGCTTTGTTCTTCAGCATCGGTTAACTCAAAAAAACCGTTGCCCAGTTCAACTCCGTCGATAAACAGTTCGACGCGATCGGTGATCAATGGATTACGCGGGTTAATTCGCGCCAAAGACGACTGGCAGGCCGGATAGCCATAAACCATGCAAAGCGCATTTTCACCCAGGTACGGCTGCACGCGATGACTGAATATGAAATCCAGCCAGGTTGGATGATCATGTCCGCAAATACGCACCGCTTCGGGAAAATGATTTTCCTTAGCATAAGCACAGTACGCCTCATATGAATACTCGAGAGGGTTCAAGCCCGTATGGCGTTGAAAAACCTCCTGGTAACTGATTCTCAAGGCTGGGTTTAACGGACGTCGATCCTGAAACAGCCGTTGAATCAGCTCTTCGCAGTCATCCATTAATCGGGACAGATCAAAGCCGACTCGGTACCACTCCAACAGGTTAAATTCAGGATTGTGAAAACGTCCCGTTTCGCCGTTTCTGAAGGCTTTGCAGATCTGATAGATTGAGCCGATGCCCGCTGCCAGCAGTCGTTTCATCGCAAATTCAGGCGATGTCTGCAAAAACAGAGTGTGATGCTGCGACGGCAAACTGAACTCGGTAGTAAAAAACTCCAGTTGCGGATCCGTACCTATGGCATTGCCCAACAGAGGCGTTTCCACCTCCAGCACTGATCGTTCCAAAAAAAAAGTGCGTATTTTCCGGAGCATGTCTGCTCTTAGATGGATCAACTCCAGGGAGCAAGCCGGCTGCCAATCGTCAGACACTAGTCTTTGACGCGCGAAACATACTCGCCGGTCCGGGTGTCGACCTTGATCACTTCGCCGGTTTGGACAAACAAAGGCACTCTGACGACAGCGCCTGTTTCCAGCGTAGCAGGCTTGCCACCGCCGCCGGAGGTATCGCCGCGCACGCCGGGGTCGGTTTCGGTTATGGCGAGCTCGACAAAATTAGCCGGCGAAACCGCCAAGGGAACATCATTCCATAAGGTGACGGTGCAGGAGTCCTGATCTTTTAGCCATTTGGCCGCCTCGCCTACTGATTTTTCATCGGCCTGATACTGTTCGAATGTATCGGGTTTCATGAAGTGCCTGAATTCGCCGTCGTTATAAAGGTATTGCATTTCAACGTCAACCACATCGGCGCCTTCCAGGGATTCTCCCGATTTGAAAGTTCTTTCGATGACCCTGCCGGTTTTCAGGTTTCTGATTTTAACCCGATTAAACGCCTGCCCTTTTCCGGGTTTGACAAATTCATTTTCGATAATGGCGCAGGGATCATTATCCAGCATGACTTTCAACCCGGCCCTAAATTCGTTGGTGCTAAAACTAGCCATTTTATCCTCGAGACTAAAAAACAATGTAAAATCCTGACATTATAATAGAGGCTCGTAACGATAGAAACTTTAAATAAGCGATTTCATGTCAGAACACCACTCCGAACTGCAGCATTACCAAAAAAACTGGCAACAACAGCTAGCTGATGCCATCACTACCGTTGACGAGTTATGCCGTTATCTGAACCTGTCGATGGGGGATTTGCCGGTATCGGCAACTGCCGGAAAAAACTTTCCGTTGCGCGTGCCTATTAATTTTGCAGACTGCATCGAAAAAGGGAATCCCGGCGATCCCCTGCTGCGGCAGGTATTGCCGGTTCACGATGAACTGACGGTTTATCCGGGGTTTAATAGCGACCCGGTCGGCGATCTGCAGTCGGCAACCCAGGCAGGTGTTTTACATAAATACCAGGGCCGGGTTTTGTTTATCAATACCGGCAGTTGTGCGATAAATTGCCGGTATTGTTTCCGCAGGAATTTTCCTTATGCCGATAATCAGCTCGGCAAACAGAAGGAAGCCGCCGCCGTTCAAACTATTCGGGATGACACCAGTATTAGCGAAGTCATCTTAAGCGGCGGCGATCCGCTGTTATTGAATGATGCAAGGCTCAGTCAGCTCATAGAGGCCTTGTCTGCAATCAATCATATTAAACGCATACGCATACACAGTCGATTGCCCATCGTACTGCCTGCGCGCATAACCGGAGAATTGATCGACCTGCTGTCCCATTGCTCCAGGCGGATTATCCTGGTGATTCACTGCAATCATGCCAGGGAAATCAACGGCCGCGTTTCGGCCGCTTGCCGCGCGCTAACAGAAAAAGGCATCACGCTATTCAATCAATCTGTGCTTTTAAAAGGCGTCAATGACAATGCTGCAGTATTATGCGATTTGAGCGAGCGGTTATTCGAACATGGCGTCATTCCCTATTACCTTCATTTACTGGACAAAGCGACGGGAACAGGGCACTTTGACGTATCCGAAACGGAGGCCCTGGAACTGATCGGGCAAGTCCAGGCCAGACTGCCCGGTTACTTGGTGCCTAAACTGGTACAGGAAAAGGCCGGCGCTGCGTCCAAACAATACGTTTTTTAATCCGGTTTTTTTATTCTGGCGTTATTTTCAAGTGCCTCAAGCAAGGGCAAATGGTTTATCATTATCGCTTTAAAAATAATAAGCCTAACGGACAGCCAGTTAAAATAATGAGCCAGCATTCAAAAACTACAACCGACCGCAGTCTATCACTCATATTCTTATTTGCCGCGACCTTATTTATTAGCGCGTCGCTGATGTTTGTCCTGCAACCCATGTTCGGGAAAATTTTGTTGCCCTTGCTGGGCGGTTCGCCGGCCGTTTGGAATACCTGTATGGTTTTTTACCAAACCCTATTATTTCTGGGTTATTTGTATGCCCACAAGCTGTCGACGACGCAAAGCCTGCACCGTCAGGTCATGATACATGCCGGCGTGTTGTTAATCAGTTTCCTGGCGCTACCGGTCGGGTTGCCTGAAAACGCCTCGCCCCCTACCGAGAGCAACCCGACATTCTGGCTGCTCTGGACGTTGTTTCTTGCAATCGGCCTGCCTTTTTTCGTGGTATCGACCACCGCCCCGTTGATGCAAAAATGGTTCGCCAATGTCGGCCACCACACCAGCCATGACCCTTATTACCTGTATGCCGCCAGCAATACCGGCAGCTTGATCGCGCTTTTGAGTTATCCTTTTGTGCTGGAGCCCAATATTGGGCTGGCCGAACAGAAATCTTTCTGGAGCGGCGGTTATTTTTTTCTGGGCATCATGATCGCCGGTTGCGCTTTCAGCCTGTGGAAAGCACAACAAAAACCGGTTATGCCTCAGGAAAGCATCATCGAAGACATCATGCTCAGCCCGTTAACCAAACTGCACTGGCTGGCTCTGGCTTTGGTTCCGTCGAGTCTGCTGTTGGGCCTGACCAATTTCATTAGCACCGATATCGCTTCCGTCCCGTTGCTGTGGATTATTCCGTTAACCCTGTACCTGTTGACGTTTATTATCGTTTTTTCAAAATGGAGCGATAAAATCCATCCGGTCATGGTCAGGTTGCAGCCCATGGTGCTGCTGCCGTTTATCGCCTATTCGTTCATCAATCCCGCGGTACTGCCATACTGGGTTGACCTGGGCTTGCACCTGTCGGCATTTTTCATCGCGGTGATGGTTTGCCATGGCGAGTTGGCGAGACTCAGGCCCCATACCCGACATTTAACGACTTTTTATCTCATCATGTCGTTTGCCGGGATGTTAGGCGGAATGTTCAACACCTTTGTCGCACCTTTTATTTTTAATGGCGTTTATGAATACCCCATCATGATTGTCGCCGCCCTCTTGTTGCGTCCCGGCTTGAAATCATCGATCGGCGCTCGTAATGACATGTTAAAACAAGCGGTATTTCCAGCGGTTCTTTTACTGCTGGGAATTGCGGTCTATGCCGCCATCGACGATTTGCCCGAATATCTCGATACGATTGGCGTCGGCTTAATATTATTGGCCGGATTGACCTATGCCTTCAGGACCAGACCCTTAACCCTCGCTCTGCTGACCGGTACCCTGTTTTTCTTTACCATGGCGCTGCACGGTCTGCTGTCCAATACGCTTTATCAGGACCGTACTTTTTTCGGGGTGCTTTCCGTCAGGGAAAGCGTGCTGGTCAACGAGCAAAACCGGCCTGAAAAATATCATGAATTTTTTCATGGCACGACCAAACACGGAGCCCAGCGGCTGGGAGCGGATGTGTCTCGCACGCCGCTGACCTATTTCAGCCGTCCCGGACCCATCGGGCAATTGTTTACCGTATTTGACGGCAGCAACCGGAATTGGGATATCGGCATCATCGGCCTGGGCGCCGGCACCTTGACCTGCTACGCCAAGGAAGGGCAAAACTGGACATTTTACGAGCTCGATCCGCTTGTCGTCGAGATCGCCGAAAATCCCGCCTATTTTACTTACATCAGCCAATGTAATCCCAAAGTCAACATGGTTGTCGGCGATGCGCGTTTGTCATTGGAAAAAGAGCCCGATCAAAAGTTTGATCTATACGTGGTCGACGCATTTAGTTCCGATTCCATTCCGACCCATTTGCTGACGCAGGAAGCCATCAAGCTTTATTTTAAAAAGCTGAAACCCAATGGCATCCTGGCGCTGCATATCACCAACCGTCATTTGGCGTTGAAAAAAGTATTGTCGGATCATGCCAAACAACTGAAGCTGGCGGCGTTAATCCAGGAGTTTAAACCCGGCGAAGATATTCCTTTGGTCGTTGCCACGGACTGGGTGGTGATGGCGAGCAAGCCGGAAACACTGGAACCTTTGCGCGCAAGTGATCTGGGCAGTTGGCAAAAACTGCCGCTCTATTTCGATCTGAAGCCATGGACTGACGACTTCACCAATATTGTCACTATCTGGAAATAAAAGGGGCAAACGCATGGTTAAATCGGCCATATCTTGCGAACTTCACGATTATATTGAAATTGCCTGCATGCACGGTTATCGGGTAAAATTGACCTTAAGAGACGGCCAGACTGTCGAAGGCAAGGCGCTGGACACGCTGACTACTGCCGACAGGCGGGAATACCTGGTCATCGATAACGGTCAAAAAGAACGAGTTGAACTGAACCGTATCGCCAAAATGAAAGCGATTACCCCGCATGCGGTTTTCACGGACATCAGCTTTTAAATTTAAGGAATTTCAGGTTCGGCGTGATATGGATAAATGGAAATGGATTCTTAGTAATTGCGCACCGCGCTTCGAACGTAACAAAAGTCCGAAAACTAAGGTGCAATTTGCAGTGCGAGCGCTAATATTCGAATCAGCAGTTGGCTTGCCTCGGTAATTGTATCACCAAACGAAACGACGCCGTCTTCATGTCCCAACATGACGAAAACCGGTTGTTCGCTCGGCGGATTCCGGGCAAATAGCTTGAACACTTCCTCCGCCATCTCCGGTGTGCCATAACGGATATTAGAATCGATCGCAGGTAATGCCAGTGCTTGATAGTGCCGCCAGATCATCGGGCTGTGCACATGAACGACGGATTTTACTGTCTGACTTGCGGCATAAACGGCCGCATGTGTTAATGCTTCGGAAGAAGGCTTTATCGCGCCTTCGGCGACGATACGATTCCGGCCGGGATCGGCGGATAGAATGGTGCTGTAATGTTCATTCGTCAAATGAATCAATCCGCCGGTTTGCGATCCGGTAATAACAAATTGCGGCGTATTGTCCAGGCGAAAACTGATGTTGCCAAAGGCCAAACCGTCATAACGCGAAGCATCCTGCCCGATTAAGCCCAACTGTAACAAGATGCTCCGCCAGGCACCCAGTTCGGCAAATTCCGGATAATCACGCGGCGCGCTGGGCGTATAATCCAGATGATATTTGATGACGCCTTCTTGTTCTGTCATAGGGATCCTAATCCGCATTATCGATCTCGAAAAATAGTCATTTAATGCTGGGTTGCGTCAGCTTTATCCGCATTTCCATGCCGTCGATGGCATGGACGGCCATAATGACTGTCCTGTCGGGGGTTGAGTTCGGCTTTTATGGTGAGCAATGACGATATTGCCTGGTTTAGTCTGCACAATAATTCGCCATACGCCTCAATAACTGTAGCTATTCCAGTCTGAAATAGCACAGTTCAATCGTCAATGAGCTTTGAATGGCATCAGACGTGCGCCGGCCAGCGTCTCAGTATATGGCGTTTAAGCCGGACCCATTGGACAATTTGAACAGCAATCCGGTGTGAAGATCAATCAAAAACGCATACTCACTGGCGTCCTGCTACAATAATTCCCATTCCCATCACAGATTGAGACCGCTTCCATGTCAGCGATATCAGGTTTAATGAAAGAACATCAACTGATCTTGAAATACGTTGATTTAATGGAGCGTTACGCCAAGTTGAACTTGCAAAACCCCATTCTTCCTATTTTATTCGATCAGGCCGGTTTCATGATCGATTTTATTCATGAATTCGCCGATACCTTTCATCATGCCAAAGAAGAAAATATACTCTTCCGGTATTTGGAGACGCCGGGTGTTTTAACGCATTGCAACCCGGTTCCGCAGATGTTGTTCGAGCATGAACAGGCAAGAGGCTATGTCGTTAACATGGAAAGTGCACTAAAAAACAAAAACCTTTATGATCTGGCAGATAATGCGCAGGATTATGCCGGCCTGCTCAAGATGCACATCTACAAGGAAGACACTATTTTGTATCCGATGGCTGAACAAGGGCTTTCCGATGACCTTAAGGCATCGATATTGAGAGAGTATTCCGAAACCGAAGCCCGCAGTGATAGTGCCGTGATGTGGGAAAAATATGAAACGCTTCGGCTAAAACTGGAAAATAATTTAAACGCATATTACTAATTCCGACAGGCATTATTTTCCAGAGTTTGTTAACGGTAAATAAGCGCCTCCTTTAGCCGTTCCGCGGATCTCGCGCTACTGGGTGAACGCGTAAGATTACCACCGCGGCGGATGGGTGCGCGCGTAGCCGGGTATCGCCTCAATCCGTTTAAACCATGCATGAAGGGCTGGAAAATGTTCTTCACTGATGCGGAGTTTTCCGCTTACTGCTTCGGTATTCTCCCTCTTCGCCGCCCTAACCAGTAATTGGACAACCGGATATACGGCAATATCGGCAGCTGATAATGAAGCGCCAGCCAGGAAATCGCCTTCGGTTAACGTTTCATCGAAACGTATCAATTCTTGTTCGACCATCTGCCGTGACTGGATGGCCTCATGGCGTCTGTCGGCTATCTGTCCGGAAAGAATAGTTCCGGCGAAAGGAGTCATATGCGGCTCTAAATAATAGATACATTCCATAATGATGCGCCAAATCAGGCCTCGCTCAGTTGCGCTCCCGCCAAACAAAGGGGGTATCGGATGTTGGTCGTCGAGATAGCATAAGATGGCAATGGATTCGTAAAGGGTGAACGCGCCATCTCGCAACGCAGGCACCTGCCCCCTGGGATTTATCGCCAAAAACTCAGCCGATTTGAGATCTTTTTCAGAAAAGCTTAAGCGGTTGCTTTGATAGGGGATTTGCTTGATTTCAAGAGCCAGTAAGACCCGCCAGGCATACGGACTTTCGCTGCCCCAATAAACGTCTATCGCCATTTGCTGTTTCCTGAACAATATTATATTGGTTGACAAGTTCAATCATGAGCGGAGTAAACATAGTCGCTACCTATTTTCATCGCAAGCTAATCACGGCAGCTTCCAGCTATATTTGAGGATCTTAATGTGTTTCATTAAGTGCGCTATCTCGATTACATGACATTTTTATATGAGTTCTCAGATTGATTTTAAAAAGCTCGATGTTACTATGATCATATTCCTAATTTTGAGTATGGTCATCGTTCTTCGACACAAGTTCCGTTGTTTCTCGGCATGGCTCTTCAAGCTGCCGGGAAAATCGACAGTGCAAGCATATGGCGTGTTGTCATGTTATTGCCGGCTTTATGCCCGCGAACTTCAGATTTGACTGTTTAACGTTTCTGACTCGAGTTTTTCCGGATGCCGAAGATTACCGAAACCAACGATAAAACCAGCAAACTTCAGCAGGCAGTCGCTCAAGCTTTAGAGGCCAGGGCGCCATTGAAAATCATCGGTGGCAACAGCAAGGATTTTTACGGCAGAGAGACCGCCGGTCAGCCGTTATGTCTCGCTGCACACCGCGGCATCGTCAATTATCATCCGTCCGAATTGGTCGTGACGGCGCGAGCGGGGACCTTGTTGTCCGAACTGCAAAATACCCTGGCGGAGAATGGGCAAATGCTGGCTTTTGAACCGCCCGGCTTTGCCGGGACGGCCACCTTGGGCGGCACGGTGGCCTGCGGATTTTCCGGTTCAAGGTGTCCTTTTACCGGGTCGGTCAGGGATTTTGTGCTCGGTTGTAAAATCATCAACGGTAATGCCGACATTCTGTCATTTGGCGGCGAGGTGATTAAAAATGTCGCAGGTTACGATATTTCTCGTTTGATGGCCGGCGCCATGGGGACGCTGGGCGTACTATTGGAAGTTTCTTTAAAAGTGTTGCCGTTGCCTGCGGCTGAGACAACCTGTTGTTTCGAGCTGCCGCTTCACAAGGCCATCGGCCGGATGGCGGAACTGGCCGGTAAGTCTTTACCTGTTTCCGGTTTAAGCTATGATGGAGATGTGCTTTATGTCAGATTATCCGGAGCCGAAAAGACGGTGAAAGCGGCGGCTGGCAAAATCGGCAGTGACATTGGGACAATTGACGCCGGTTATTGGCGGAAGCTAAACGAGCAGCAACATGCTTTTTTTCGGACAGAGATCAATTTATGGCGGATTTGTCTGCCGCCCGCTACCAAGCCATTGAGTATTGACGGTGATTGGCATTATGATTGGGGCGGCGGTTTAAGATGGTTGAAAACCGAAGCTGCGGTAGCGGAGGTTTTTTCAACAGCCGAAAGGGCTCAGGGGCATGCCGTATTGTTTAAAGGCAAGAACCGTAACGGTGATGTTTTTCAGCCCTTAACCGGCAAGTTGAAGCAATTGAACTTCAATATCAAGCAGGCTTTCGACCCCGCCGGTCTGTTTAATCCCTATAGAATGTACCGGGACTGGTAGTGCACACAAAATTTGCCGATTCTATCAAAGATCTTCAGGAGCGCGGTGAACTGGAAGCGATAGTGCGCTCTTGCGTTCATTGCGGTTTTTGCAATGCAAACTGTCCGACGTATCAATTGGTAGGCGACGAACTGGACGGGCCGCGCGGCCGGATTTATCTGTTAAAACAAGCGCTGGAGGGCGGGCCCGTTACCCGTTTGACCCAGCGGCATCTGGATCGTTGCCTGACGTGCCGTTCCTGCGAAACGAGTTGCCCATCGGGGGTTAAGTACGGTCAGTTGTTGGATGCCGGCCGGGCTATAGTCGATAACGAAGCAAAACGGCCGCTGAGCGAGTTGCTGGTGCGCGCCTTGATCATCTGGATATTTCCTTATCGGCATAGATTTAACGCCGCTCTGACTGTTGCCAGATGGGTGCGTCCGCTTTTGCCTAAATCGATAAAGACCAAGATTCCGCTCAAACCGGTGGCTCTTGCCTGGCCTCAACCCGACCATTCCAGAAGCATGTTGATTCTGCCCGGTTGTGTGCAGCAATCCTTGGCGCCATCGATTGATCATGCAGCCGCACAGGTGTTGGATAAATTGGGCATTTCATTGCAGAGAGTCAATGGCGCCGGTTGCTGCGGCGCTTTAACCTATCATCTGTCGGAACATGAGCGGGCGTTGGCCATGGCGCGAAAAAATATCGACGCCTGCCTGCCTTATCAGGAACAGGGGGCCGAAGCGATCGTGATGACCGCTTCGGGTTGCGGCGTCATGGCAAAAGATTATGGCCGATTGTTAAAGCATGATCCGGATTATGCAGAACGAGCAGCGCGATTTTCGGCTTCAGTCAAAGATATCAGCGAAGTTTTGACCGGGGAAGATTTATCCGGATTTCACAAAGACGGGAAAAAAATTGCATTTCAGTCGCCCTGTACTTTACAGCATGGACAGAAACTGGCCGGACTGGTTGAATCTATCCTGCAAAAAACCGGCCATCAACTTACCCTTGTTACCGATGGGCATTTATGTTGCGGTTCAGCCGGTGTGTATTCTCTATTGCAGCCGGATTTATCAAGGCAGTTGCTGGACAAAAAAATGCAGGCCTTGCTGAGTAATCAGCCAGAACTCATTGCGACCGCAAATATCGGTTGTTTGAGTCATTTACAATCGGCCGGATCAAAAAAAGTGGTGCACTGGATTGAATTATTGCTGTAATGTGCAATTATAACCTTGCGTTGATTTGGCTTGAATCCAATCGCGATCGGGGCAGATCAGGAGCCATTGATAAATTCAGGTCCTAAGGATTATGGAAATGCCAATCAATCCATCCCGGATTTTTTAGTGCGGTGATTATAATTAAACAATTTTCTTTACAAGTTAGTCACAGGTAATTATAAAGCTCTTTTTTTAAGGTTGATTTTATTATGACTAAAGAAGCATCTCCATCTGTATCGGATAAATCCGTTGTCGAACCCGAAGCCGACAAAAATAAACATGAAAGTGATATTGATATTGAAGACTTCGATTTGAATCTGATCGATGATTATACCGCTTTTCCTACTGAGAATGAGGAGGCCGTAAAAAAAATGGCGGCGCGCCGAAAAATTGAAATGTACTGGGAGAAAAAACGCTTAAAGGAACAGCTCGGTGATTTTGAAGATGTTGATTTTGATTTTTAATTTAAGCATGACTCGGTTTAAATTAAGTTCGCGTTAGCAATGCCTAACAGACATTTATATTCAGACACTGCAAAAGCGGGCTAATTTTTCTCTAAATTGGCCCAGGATTGTTAATCTTGGGTGCGGTAACACGCCACGATATGAAATTTTAATCGCATCGAGGACGTCGTTACCCCAGTCACCTTGTTTTTCAAAAAGGATGTTTTAGCCAGGATGGTTACTTTAATCCACTTACATCGACTCAACAGAAATTATCAAGGACCTACGGAACTTTCGAGGCATTTGGCTTCCTGACCAAGCTGATCTTCCAATCGTCGTCAGCTCCGGCATTGCATATTTTCAGATCATTTAAATGGCGTCTGTTTTACTTTTCGACTGTTTTGCGGAAAGTGCTTTCTTTGTCTTTATTGCTCCAATCAGTGTAAGTTCATTGCGGATTTACAGAGTTGACTTACTGTTTGGAAATCCGGTATTCGCCCCTAATTTTGTTATGACTAAGTAACGCCTTGGTTCTTGCGCCCGTTGTCTGCTATAAAACTAAATAATTAAATTACAAGAGATTTTGAGCTAAGCTTTATAAAAAATATAAAATCCCCTCTAAAAAATTTAATCGCGCCAACGCTAAAAATGAGTCAAATTACAGATACATTACCAAAGGTATTAGTTGTCGATGATGATCAGACCATGCATTTATGGGCTAAGCGTCATTTATCCGGCTCCGGTTTTAAATTGGTATCGGCTTTTGATGGCCGGGAGGGAATCGAGGCATTTAAACAGCATTTACCGGATGTCGTGCTGGTCGATATCGATATGCCGGGAATGGATGGTTTTTCGGTTTGTATGGCTATTCGCGGATTGCCTGAAGGAAGGAATACGCCATTGCTCATGGTAACCGGCAACGAAGATGCTGAAAGGATTAATTCGTCATTTGTCGCAGGTGCAACCGATTTCGTTTTGAAACCGGTCAACTGGAAAGTTTTGATACCCAGGCTGAGCCACCTGTTAAAAGCCAGTAATACCCTGCAGCAGCTTGAAAAAAAAGAGTCGCGATTGTCTAAAGCCCATAAAATGGCCAAATTGGGGCATTGGGAATGGCATGTAGTCGATGACAAAATGCATTGGTCTGATGAAATCTATGAAATATTTGAACTGAATAGGGACAGTTTTATTCCGGATCAGCAATCGTTTCTCGATAGAATTAAGCCTTCCGACAGATCGTTTGTAGAAGAAACGTTCGATAAAGTCATCGAGAACAAGGAAGCCGCTGCCATCGAGTTTCAAATTGTTACCGGCAAGGATCGGCAGCGCCATATCGGCCTGCAGATCGAAATCGTCGAGAATCAGCATCGTCAGTTAGTGGGTTTGCTGGGCACGATACAGGATATCACTGAAAGAAAAGATCATGAAAATCAAGTCAGGCATTTGGCTTATCATGATGCAATCACCGGTTTGCCGAACCGTATCTGGTTTTTGGATATGTTATCCAAAACAATAGAATTGGCTAAACGTAATGCCGGGCATTTTGCCGTCCTGTTTCTGGATCTGGATGGTTTTAAGATTGTAAACGACTTATATGGGCATCATGTGGGCGATCTGTTGCTAAAAGAAATCGCCAGACGCTTAGCCGAAGGATTGAGGCAATCCGACGTCACATCCAGAAATTCAAACTGCCAGGACTATGGAGCCGACATCGCGAGGTTAGGCGGGGACGAGTTCATTATTCTCCTGAATGATCTGGTTCATCCTGAAGACGCGGCTATTGCCGCCGGACATATTCAAAAATTGATTACCGGTCCGATTGAAGTGGAAAATAAGAAAATGTATTCGGGTGTCAGCATAGGTATCGCCGTGTTTCCTGATGATGGCAGCGATAGTGAAACCTTATTGAAAAATGCCGATGTTGCCATGTATCACGCAAAACAATTGGGCAAGGGCAATTATCAGTTTTTCCATGGCTCGATGAATGTCAAGGCTAAAAAGCGTATGGAAATGGAAAATTATATGCAGCAAGCTCTGATCAATAAGGAATTGCGCTTGTATTATCAGCCCATCGTCAATGCGACCTCAGGCCGGTTGATGGGTTTGGAAGCATTAATGCGTTGGGAAAGTCCCCAATTAGGATTTTTAACGCCGGAAGCATTTATTCCCCTGGCTGAAGACAATGGCATGATCCTGCAGTTTGGCGAATGGGCCATGCGCGAGATTTGTATTCGGCATAAGGAAGTGCAGCGGTTGGATATGGGTTTTTTGACGATTGCAATAAATCTGAGCAGTTTGCAGTTCAAGCAGCAGGGCTTCGTTGCCATGATCAAGGCAATTTTAGCCGAATACGAAGTCGACCCCCGATTTATGGTCGTTGAGATCACGGAAGGCATATTAATGAAGGGTAACGAAAAAACTCTGGCTATCCTCTGGGAGCTTAAAAAAATCGGCATCAAGATATCGATTGATGATTTTGGTACGGGATATTCATCGCTCAGTTACCTCAAAAGCTTTCCAGTGGATTCATTGAAAATAGATCGTTCGTTTGTCAACGAGTTGCCCAATAATTCTGATGATGCTGCCATTGTCAGGGCCATTTTAACGTTGGCCAAGACCTTGCATTTAGATACGATTGCCGAAGGGGTCGAAACCGAAAAACAGAGAGAGTTTCTGCAAATCAGTGATTGCCATTCCATTCAGGGTTTTCTCTTATCCAAACCCATGCCCTTCGATGCCCTTAAGACTTACTTGACAACGAAATTATTGGAGAACGGGGCCAGTCGTGAATGATTACAAACTATTGAACCTATCTTCTTCCATGATATTTGATTCCATTCATTGGGTGTGGTTCGTTCGTTTATGTAGATTACGAGTTGATTGGCGCATCGGAAACTTATGCTGTATTCAAGGCGAACGTTTTATTATTTGAATAGACGGCAGGCTAAATTAGTGCGCGGAGTTAAGAGGCGTTCGAATTGCGGCGTTCAAAAGTAAGGGTCGCCTGGTTGCGATATGAGGCATAGTCCGTTGGCGAGAGTTGGATTCTTACTGCTCTTTACGGCAACTGTGATGGGAACTTGTCGGACTGTAGCGGCCGATTTTGCAAAGGAATTTGTAGTCAAGGCGGCTATTTCATTAAACCTGGCCCGTTTTACCGAGTGGCCTGAGAGCGTATTGCCGGCGGGCAGCAAGTTCCTCAATCTATGCGTGCTTGGTGATGATGCCGTGCAGCAGGCATTTGCGCAAGTGGAAAAAAAAGCATCGGGAAAAAGATTAATTCATGTTATTGCCGTGTCTCAGTCGAGCAAATTAGGATCATGCAACATGATTTATCTGAGCGGTTTGGATCGAATCGGCACTATTAAACTTTTGGCAGATATTGCCGGCGAACCGATACTCAGTATCGGTGAACGAAACGATTTTCTGGAACTGGGCGGCCTGATCAATCTGGAAATGAAAGAAGGCAAAATCAACATTCAGGTTAATCTGGATGCTGTTAGCCGTTCGGGTATTAAAATAAGTTCCAGGGTATTGGCATTGACTACCATTATTAACGTAAAAAAAACGAGAAACGATTGATCATGAAAATCAGTTTTCGTGATGCTTCTATACGTTTCAAGTTAATGCTGATTATTGGCGGGGCTTCATTAATTGCTTTACTGGTAGTGGCCTCGGCAATCATTGCTAATGAATATATTACCCGAAAGCATCAAACTGAACAGAACCTGTCTTCGTTAGCCGATTTGGTTTCCTGGAACAGCACAGCCGCTTTAGCCTTTATGGATTACGAATCGGCAGGGCAAACTCTGCATATCCTGAAAACGCAGCCGGAAATCGTTGCCGCATTTTTGTATACCCCGGAAGGAGAGATTTTCGCCGAATACAAAACTACTTTTCAAGTTGAGAACGCGCTGACAGGAAAGGATATCGTACAACGAATGAAAGGGCAACTGTCGGATACTGGCGAAGGACAGGCATCAAAAAAATCGTTAGCCAATCAATTACGGGAATGGTACCAGGACAAATTGGGTTTGGTTCCAAAGAAACCGATTAATCAGGGTCTTTCAGAAATCATTCTTTATGATGATCAAGGGCAACTGCATCTTTTGCATCCGATCCTTATCGAAAACGAAATTATCGGGGTTCTTCATTTAGTCGATAACCTCAATCGATTAAATACCTTTTTATCCAATTTTTATCATATTATCTGGACCATCGTTTTCTTTACCCTGTTTTCTACCCTTTTGGTTTCGACCCGTTTGCAACGAATATTTTCTGTGCCGTTGCTGGAATTAATGCAGGCCATGAAATCGGTGGCAGCCGAGAAAAAATTCACAACCCGAGTCGAAAAAAACAGGAATGACGAGTTCGGTCAATTGATCGATGTTTACAATGATATGTTGGCTGAAATCCAGCATCGCGATGAAATGCTTGATAAGCAACGCATCCAATTGGAATTACAGGTGCAAGCCAGAACTGCCGAACTTTCGAGAAAAAACGAGGCTCTGAATCAGACAGTAGCCGACGCTTTGGCCTCAAAAGAAGAGGCTGAGCTGGCTAGCCGGGCAAAATCTCAATTTTTAGCTAATATGAGCCATGAAATAAGAACGCCAATGAATTCTGTTCTGGGCATGACGGATTTTTTATCAGAAAGCAAATTGACGAGCGAGCAGCGCCATTCCATTGAGATAGTGCAGCAATCAGCCAGATTATTGCTCAGGATCATCAATGATATATTGGACTTTTCTAAAATTGAGTCCGGCAAATTTGTTCTTGAGCCTTGTCCTTTTAATTGCAGCGATCTGATTCATGAAAGTTTTTCTTTGCTGGAAAGCCAGGCAAAAAATAAAGGATTAGATTATCGCCTGGTCGTCTCTGAATTGCCTGATGTTCTGGACGGTGATTCGATGAGGCTGAGCCAGATATTGATGAACCTGCTGAGTAATGCGATAAAATTTACCGCTTGGGGTGAAGTGATTTTACGGGTTACCAGTCAAAATTTGCCGGAGAATAAAGTCCGGCTGTTATTTCAGGTCATCGATACCGGCATCGGCATTGAAGAGGATAAGCAGGCGCATATTTTTGATGCCTTTTCTCAAGCCGATGAGTCTATGACGCGGATGTTCGGAGGTACAGGACTGGGTTTGGCTATTGCCAAACAGCTCGTCATTCTGATGAAGGGAGAGATTGGCGTAATCAGTCAGTTTGGCAAGGGGGCAATGTTTTGGTTTTGGGTTGATCTGAAAAAGACAGATTCCGTGCCGGCAAAAACTAAAATCGCGTCCAATTGCAGATTCAATGCACGTCTATTGGTCGCGGAGGATTTTCCCGCTAATCAGTTATTGGCTAAAAGAATGTTAGAAAATCTCGGTTGTCAGGTTAAGATTGTCAGTAACGGCCTGGAAGCGATTGATGAACTGAAACGGAATACCTATGATCTGGTTTTTATGGATTGTCAAATGCCCATCATGGACGGTTATCAGGCGACGATGGCGTTACGGCGTAATGAGTCGGATTCCTCGGCGGGAGCCCATATTCCGGTGATTGCATTAACCGCGCATGCGTTGGCGGGAGACAGGGCAAAATGTATGGAAGCAGGTATGGATGAATGGGTGACCAAGCCTTTTACTCGGGAGGATCTAAACGAAGTCTTACAAAAATGGTTGCCCGGACATTTGCATGTAAAGGAAGCCGGGTCCAGTTCAATGACAGAACTTCTTCAGCGGAATAGTGAGCCCTTGAGTCAAGCGTCGGCGATCGATCTTAGTTTTCTTCTTCAAAATTTCAATTTTGATGACCCGAACGATCTTGAGTTCATTGCCAAGCTAAAGCAGGTCTTTCAGCAAAACGCAGAACAAACGTTTAAATCATTAAAATTGAGCATTGACAATAACGATGCCGAACAAATTCGCAAACTTGCTCACGGTTTAAAGTCGATCAGCGCCAATGTGGGCGCCATGGAACTTTCTTCACGCTGTAAAATCATGGAACAAGCCGGGCAGCAGAATAGATTGCAAAATTCAGAGGCGCTTTTGGCCGCTATGTATTTCGAGTATACCAGGGCGATTGCCGAGCTGAATGCCATCATCATGGAAAAAAATTGATGTCCGGTAATCCTTAGGCAAGTGAGAATTATCAGTGGATAACATCTGTCAACGCGGTTTTGCCGATGACATTCAAGCCCAAGGGTGATCTGCGTTTTGCAGCTGTCGCCAGGCATTGTAAAAATTGCCGGGCAAATCAGTGATTTTCAATCTAATTGCGGCATAATCATCCATAATTGGGAAGACATTGAACAAGTGGAACAAATCAAATCAAGTCATTAAAGTTTATTAGCTCAGAGCGACATATCATGGAGAAAACTGAAAACAGGCGGCGGTATTTCCGGATCGATGATGTGGTCGATCTGAATTACAGACTCATCGATGAACAGGAAGTGACTGAATCCAGCAGTCGTATGACCGATAATATTTTGAGTGAATGTACGCTGGCAACCGCGCTCGAATACGTATCTCAGGAATCAGCGAGGCTGTTGCACAGGATAGATAAAAGCCAGCCAGACATCGCTCATTGCATCAAATTGCTTGATAAAAAGATCGACCTGTTGACGCAGGCTATTATGATGCAGGGCGGTCAGCCGGACCAAAAAAAGTCCTGCGAAATTAATCTGAGTGCGTCAGGTCTGGCATTTGGTTGCGAAAAAGCACTCGATATAGGCGCTTTTCTCGAACTCAGGATGTTGCTGGTATCTATCGGCGCAGTGATTATCACGTGCTGTCAGGTTATTCAGTGTAAAAAAAATCAATCCGTCGATGGCAGACCCTCGTTTCAGATCAGTGTTAATTTTGTCAATATGACTGAAGAGGATAAGGAATTGCTTATCAAACACATGGTCAAGAGACAAATGCAGCAGATCAGGGAAAAAAGCAGAAAACTATAAATACAAATCTAACTCGGGCGAGTTTGATCTAGTGTCTCTATTCATCTTCAGGCGAGATCCTGTTTTTCCGGGGTGTTTCCCCCTATTGCCGATGCGTCAAATGATTAAGGGCATAAAGTCGTGATGATTTCCGATAAACAAAAAAAAATGTTGGCCATATTGGCAGACGGAAAATTTCATTCCGGAACCGAATTGGCGCAGACTCTGGGCATCAGTCGTTCAGCCGTCTGGAAACAGTTGAATTTCTTGGCCGATTTAGGTCTTCGCCATGCAGCGGTCAGCGGTAAAGGTTACCGGCTGGAAAAACCGCTGGAGTTATTGACGCGTGATCTCATCGATGAATCCATTAACTATAAAACCAGAGCGTTGATTTCATCGCTGGAGATACATGACCAGATCGGTTCAACAAACAGTTATCTGGCGGGATTGTCCCATAAAAATGCGCCATCCGGCTTTATCTGTTTTGCCGAACATCAAACAGAGGGTAAAGGCAGACGAGGACGGCATTGGATTTCGCCTTACGGCAATAATATTTATCTGTCGGTACTCTGGCGCTTTCAACAGGGCCCGGCGGCCATTTCGGCGTTGAGTCTGGCTATTGGTGTTGCGGTCATCAGGGCTTTAAAACAACATAATATCGACGATGTCGGCTTGAAATGGCCTAATGACATTGTTAGTCAGGGTAAAAAATTAGGGGGCATTCTGATTGAGGTATCAGGTGAAAATGAAGGGCCTTGTACAGCCGTCATCGGAATAGGAATCAATTTGTTTTTAGCCGGCGATGAGGCCGAAACCATTGATCAGGCCTGGACGGATTTGAGCAAGATCAATGGCAGAAATGTGATCAACAGAAATAATCTGGCAGGAAATTTGTTGAATCAATTGTTTGAAGTGCTGGACGGCTATGAAAGCGCCGGTTTTAAAGCCTATGTTGACGAATGGCGGAGCTATGATTGCCTGATCGATCGATCCGCATGGGTGTTTGCCGGGAGTCAAGGTATTGAAGGCATCGTCAAGGGAATCGATGATAACGGACTGTTATTGATGATGCGCGCGGATGGAAGCATCCAGTCTTTTGCGTCCTGCGAACTCAGTTTCAGCAGCCCTGCCTCATGAATTTATTGATTGATATCGGTAATACTCGGATAAAGTGGGGTATCGCCGCCAACGGGCATATCTTGGCCGGGTCACCCCTTCTGGCTCGCCAAACCGATCGTCAAGGGCTTGCCGATGCCTGGAAAAACATATCCCGACCGGAGCGAATCGCGATGTCCTGTGTCAGTGCTGCAGCAATCGCCGAGATTATTCGCTCATCTGCCCTGGAATTTTGGCCTGACGCAGAAATTATCCAGGTGAACTCCCAAGCGCAAGGGTTTGGGGTTTCCAACGCCTATCTGAACCCGGAAAAACTGGGAGTTGACCGTTGGTTATCGTTGGTAGCCGTTCGCAATCATTATCAACAGCCGGCCTGCATAGTCGACTGCGGCACCGCAATTACCGTCGATTTGATTGACGAGAAGGGTCGGCATCTGGGCGGAATGATTTGCCCCGGCTTGACGATGATGAAGAAATCGCTTTCAGAAGGCACCGAGAGGTTAATATTTGATCAAGAAAGGCATCATACAGGGCCGGCCACCAGTACTGAAGCGGCAATTTATAGCGGCACTTTGACGGCGGTGATCGGGTTAATTGAACATGTTTTTTCCGAACAGCCGGAAAATAGCTTATTGATTCTGACTGGCGGCGATGCTCAGTTAGTCGCATCGCAGCTTGTTGACAAAGCGATAGTTGATGCCGACCTGGTGTTGCGAGGATTGGCAATTGTCTTGGAAGGTTATATATGAAAATGATCTTTTTTCTTGTGGCATTGGCTAATGTCGCGCTGTTCATGTGGGAATTCAATACGGGCGCTTTTGAGCAGTCCATTGAAAGTTCAGATAAGGACGCTTCTTCCGGGCTGGAAAGGATCGTATTGGTCAAAGAGCCCAGTAAGTCTTTGCCAGGTGAAATGCAAATTGCCAAGGTTACGGATAAACCTGAAGCAGAGGCGGCATTGATAGATAAAATGGCTGCAGATAATAAGGGTAATGCTGCAAATCAAAATGAGACAAAAGTTGATGTTGTCGTCCCTTCCGGCGAAGGGGCGGCGTTCAGGTGTTTTGAAGCCGGACCTTTTCCCGTCGGGAAGTTGTATGGCGTCTGGGACAGGCGATTATCGTCCGCTGGCGCTGAGGTCAAACCTGTTTCCAGGGATGAACAAGCAGTCGACGATTACGTGGTTTTTTTTCCCGGCGCCGAAACCATGGAGCAGTCTGAAGCTAATCTGGAAATGCTGAAGAACCTAGGAGTAAAAGAATTTTGGATGGTAAGGAAAGGCGAAGAGAAAGGGCAAATTCTGCTCGGGATTTTTAGTAAGGAAAAAAGAGCTATAGAATTCAAAACTGGGATGCAGGCCAAAGGCATCGATGCCGCTATCAGAGCCCGGTATAAAAATAAATCGCAAAAATATGCCTTTATCAAAGGGAGCGATCAAGCCATTGCAAGTTTGGAAGAGTTGAAAAAAAACTACCCCAATATACTGGTCAAACCCGCATCGGCTTCGGTGGATAGTTGTCAACGGCAACCTATGGCAGACAGCCGGACTGTGGATGCTGTTGACAGTGTCAAAGCATCCGGGATTAAGGCTGTGCTGAATAAAGCCAATGAATCTCCCAGTCCCAGACCTTTACCCGACGCGAGAATTGTCGATGCTGCGCAGGTAATACAGGAATCGGGAAAACAACCGGTTGAGATGAATATTGCCGAACAATTTGACAAAAGCGGCAAGGGTCAAACGGAAAAAAAGGAGAAAGTGCAACAAATCTGTTATGAGGCAGGGCCTTTTGCTGATGAGAAACTGTTTGACGAGTGGTATAAACAGTTAACGGCTGTCAATGCCGAAATCAAGCTACTGAGTAAAGCCCCCCAGTCTGTTAGTGACTACCAGGTTTATTATCCCTCAGCGGCCACCCTGGAGCTATCTAAAGTCAATTTGGACATGCTGAAAAGCCAGGGATTAAACGATGCCTGGATGTTGAGGGAGGGAACTGAAAAGGGGCAGATATCGCTAGGCGTATTCAAAAAGGAAGAAAGAGCGCAGGCAATGAGGGACCAACTGCTGGCAAAAGGGATCAACGTCGAAATAAAGCCCAGATATAAAAACAGATTAAACAGGCTGGTTCTGATCAAAGGAGGGAGCGGCGTGTCGGAGAGCTTGCAAGCATTGAAAAAAACGTTTCCCGGCATTAGCCTCAAATCGGCAACAAACTGTTCGAAACAGCAGTCCGGCCATTGAGAGCGCAAATGCCTTCAACCGTTAATGGCATTGAATAGGGCAGGTTGTCCATTTAAGCCAGTAAATATTGTCCGGAAATGATTACGCTCAGGCCAGTCCGGATTAGAGCAATTGACTGAATCCGTCTTCTCAGTTGATGAATAATAATATTATGTTTTATCAGCAACTTAAGAAATTATTCGGATGGATTTTTTATTTATATCGAGCATTGCAGAAAAAAACAATAAGCATATTTTGAATTTTTTTTAGCGATAGCTTTGACATCAGGCCTTGTCTCATGATAAAAATTACACCGTTGTTTAATAGAAATCGACAACCAACTCACAAAAATGATTGTTTTTTGAGTTGCTCCTTTGAGGAGAGGGGCTTATAACATTAATAACTATAGAGGATTTAAAAATGGCTGAAGCACAAGAAAAAGATAACACATGGGTAATCGTTGGAGTTTGTATCGCTGCGATTATTCTTTTAGTTGTATTGTTAAAGAAAGACGAAATGAAGCATTTGGAAAGTGGCGCTGTTGCTGCAAGCAATGCTGAAGTATTCGCAAAAATAGAAAAAAGACATACCAGCAACGTTACTGGTCAAGAAGGCAACTAAAGTACTGCTCCCCGGCGGTAACAAACCGTCGGGGGGTATATTTTTTTACTTAAATCAAAAAAAACCCCCTCCTCAATTTTTGCCCGCTTTCCTTCCGGTTTTGGTTCTTTCGATTGTTTAGCTCACTGTGAATTGCATCGGTTGTTTTGTTAATCAAGCGATTGATTTTACGACTCGTAGCGGGCTTATCAGGAGACAGGCTCCCTTTCTCGCTTACTTTATTGCGATCGTCCCGCCTTGAAGACGCAAGGGCTCTACCCGGGTTGAATAATCGTTCCCAAGTGCTGCCTACACGGCGACTGATCATTATAATGATATTTAGGGATTGAATCCCTTAACGCTACTGCTTATGTTGTTCGAGCTTCCGGATTTTTTCTTCCAGCAATTTTACTGTTTTTAACAACTCGGGCAATTTGCCGATGGCCACTTGTTCCTTATAGGCGGTCTTCTTATCCTTCGCCGGGCTACCGAAAAACTGGGCGCCTGCCGGGATGTTTCCTGCCACTCCCGAGCGCGCCATCACGACTGCGCCTTGTCCGATGGTGACATGGTCGGCTATGCCTGAGCTGCCGGCCAAAATAGCATAATCTTCAATAATGCAGGAACCTGAAACGCCGGTTTGTCCGCACATGATCACGTTCTTGCCGACCTTATTGTTGTGCCCGATTTGAACCAGATTGTCTATTTTGCTGCCGGCACCGATCGTCGTACTGCCTAACGCCCCTCGATCGATGCAGGTGTTTGCGCCAATTTCGACATGGTCCTCGATAATGACATTGCCTACCTGGGGCACTTTTATATGGGCGTGATTTCTGAATTTGTAGCCAAAACCATCCGCGCCGATAATGGCGCCGGAGTGGATTATGACATCGTCGCCAATTTCGACATTATCGTAGACCACGGCATAAGGATAAATCCGGCAATTTTTTCCTATTTTTACGTTTTTACCCAGGTAGACTCCTGCCAGTATTTCGCTGCTATCGCCAATGCTTGAGTTTTCGCCAATCACGGCATAAGGACCGATGTAAAGGTTGGCGCCCAAGCTGACATTGTCCTCAAGAACAGCCTGAGGTGCGATGCGATGTCCATAAGTCCTGTCAGGATGCAGCAATTTAACCGCGTTGATGAAACTGATTTCAGGATCTGCGCAAATCAATAACGAAAGACTCTCGGGTATGCCGGCAACGGCAAAGCCTTCCGCAATAAAACAGGCGGAAGCGATTGACGTTTTGATGTGCGGAGCATATCGGCTGTTGGTCAATTGCGTGACCTGGTTCGGTCCTGCCGATGTAATATCGGCGGCGGAGTTGATCATTGCTGAGGGATCGCCGCCCTCTATCCTGGCTCCGCATAAATCGGCAAGTTCTTTTATGGTAATCGGCATGGTTATCTCTGCTGTGATCTAATCTGGCGCCGGAATGCACGGCGCGTCGCTTAATTTAATTAATATATATGAGGGGGCGGCGCCTGCTCGCGTAGGGCGAACGGGGTGCAGAATAATATACCGGTAAATAGCGACTTTTGCACGAGCGCAATAGCCGCATGGCATCAGGATGCGCTGCCAAAATTACTTCGATGTTCCGCTCGATATCAGTCCCTGCCCTTAAGCGACTGCAAAAGCAAATTGAAAATAAATGCTATCAGTAACAGCACCAGTCCCAGGGCAAGACCCAATTCAAATTCACCTTTACTGGTTTCCAGCGCGATTGCGGTTGTCATGGTCCGGGTTGAGCCCTGAATGTTGCCGCCAAGCATCATTGCCGCGCCGACTTCGCCGATAGCGCGGCCGAACCCGGTAATGACGGCGGCCAATATGGCAAAACGTAATTCGCTTAATACCATGAGCAGGCGTTGGCGTGTTTTGGCTCCCAGTAATGTCAATGTCAGAATCAGACGTTTGTCTGCTGACTGGACAGCTACCATGGTCATATTCATGATGATAGGCAAAATGAGAATGCCCTCGCCCAGAATCACGGCGGATTGTGTATAGAGCAGGCCGAATTCACCCAAAGGTCCCTGGCGGCTGAGCAGGCCGTATAATATCAGGCCTATCATTACGGTCGGCATTGCCATCAGGGTATTCAAGACCTGCTGCAGGGCTTTTTTGCCGGCAAATTCGCTGACAGCCGCCCATATGCCCAGTGTGACACCAAGCAGCGAGGCAAGAAGCGTCGCAATCAATGATATCTTTAAAGAAGTTGAAACGATTTCAACGACTGTGGGTTCAACTTGAATAATGAGCAGAATGGCTGCCCAAAGAGCATCCGAAAAATAGTTCATTTCGATCGAGAGAGTGCGATGCCGGTGATAAGCGATAAATAGCCCTTACTGGTGTTGCCAGTGGCCGGATTTGCCGCCATCTTTCTCCAGCAAGCGCACAGATTCGATCACCATGCCGCGGTCTACCGCCTTGCACATGTCGTAGATGGTGAGCAAGGCGATCTGTGTTGCATTTAGCGCTTCCATTTCCACGCCGGTTTGGCCATTGGTTTTTACGGTGCTCCGGCAGTGGACGCGGTTTTTGTCCGTTTCTGCGGTCAGATTAATTTCCACATGAGTGATGGGCAGGGGATGGCAGAGCGGTATCAAGTCCGATGTTTTTTTGCTTGCCATAATGCCGGCTATCCTTGCGACGGCTAGCACGTCGCCTTTTTTGTGGCTGCCGTCGATGATCAGTTGAAGCGTATCACGCTGCATTTCGATATAGCCTTCGGCGATAGCGGTGCGCTGGGTTATGGCTTTATCGCCGACATCGACCATAATGGCTTCGCCGGATTGGTTAAAATGTGGTGTGTGTGTCACAATTCGGTAAAATGTTGGAAAAAATGAATAAGCAGTGATTGGTGTTGGCAGCAACTGCTTATGAAATAATCCAATTTTTTATCATTGCGTCAATGTCTATGTCAATTAAAGTTCGTTATTTCGCCAGTTTAAAAGAAAGTATTGGACGTTCGGAAGACGTTCTGGAATCGATTGATAATCTGACGGCCAGAGAGCTTTGGTCCCTATGCGTGACCGACAGACCCTTGCCTGAATCCGTTTTGGTGGCGATCAATATGAACTATGTCGACTGGGACAGCGTCGTAAGGGATGGCGATGAGGTGGCTTTTTTTCCACCGGTTACGGGAGGGTGAGGATGGCAGTGAAAATCCGGGATGGATTATTTGACCCCTGGCTGGAAGTCGGGCAATATCAGAATGCAGCGAGCGTTATGGCCGGAAAGTTTGGCGCGACTAGCGTTTTTATCGGCACCATGCGCGATTTCAACGATGGCGATGAGGTCAAAGGCATGGCCCTGGAACATTATCCGGGCATGACTGAACAGGAACTGGAAAAAATAATCGCTGAAGCGTCCCGGCGCTGGCAAATAATCGATACGTTGGTAATTCATCGGGTAGGCGATATTTTGCCTGGCGAGCCGATTGTCCTGGTGTCGGTTTGGGCATCGCACCGCGGCGATGCCTTTGATGCAAGCCGGTACATCATGGAAGCGCTCAAGTCGAAAGCGCCATTCTGGAAAAAAGAGCTGCTAAAATCCGAGCAGAGCCGGTGGGTTGCCAGCAATACGGATGGTTACAAGCCGGTTCAGGGGGCTTGAGATGCGGGGACAATTAAAAAAAATGCAGGCCAGGCTGGATAAGCCGGTCGAGTACCGCTTGCCGCTAGGCGATGACAGTGTCACTCTAAATCCGTTGATCGGCAAAACGATCAAGCTGAGTTACACCGGCAGAATTTTTTGCATACATTGCAACAGGGCTACCAAAAAGAGTTTTAGTCAAGGCTATTGTTACCCCTGTTTTATCAAGCTGGCGCAATGCGACATGTGCATCATGAAACCCGAAACCTGTCACTTTGCCGCCGGTACTTGCCGGGAGCCGGAGTGGGCCGAACAATTCTGCATGCAGGCGCATATTGTTTATCTGGCGAATTCCAGTGGAATCAAGGTCGGCATCACCCGGCAATCCCAGATTCCCACGCGCTGGATCGATCAGGGAGCGGTGCAGGCGCTGCCTATTTTTAAAGTGTCGTCACGTTATCTATCCGGATTGATTGAAGTTGCGATCGGCAAACATATCAGCGATAAAACCAGCTGGCAGCAGATGCTCAAAAATCAGGTTGAGCCTATCGATCTGATAAAAAAACGTGACGAATTGGCCGGCATATGCGAAACGGAACTGTCCGGCATCCGCAAGCAGTTCGGTCCCAATGCCATCGAGTTCTTGTCCGGCGAGACATCGGTGGCTATCCATTTTCCGGTGGACATTAATCCGGTCAAGGTCAAGTCGTTCAATTTTGACAAGAACCCGGAGATTTCAGGTATCCTTCATGGAATTAAAGGGCAGTATCTGATCATGGATTCCGGAGTCATCAATGTTCGAAAGTTTGCCGGCTACGAAGTCGAGTTTTCAGTTTAGTCTGGCAATGTCTGCAACCCAATTCGCTTACGGGTAGTCGATCGGAATGGGTTCATTACCGGTACCTGCCGTCCATATTAGGGTAAATTCATTTAGATATGATCGATAAGCCACGCATCCTTTTCCCGGCTTGAAGATCTTTTTCCTTTATCATTCGTCGTATTTGCAGCAACGGTTAGTTCAACTTAAACCTTTTCTAAACGGCTATAGTCATACAAAATGGCGGCAGCTTGTTTTTTCACTGCTATTCTTAACTTCACGAGGGATTGATTTTAATTTTCCTTTTTAAGCCGATATGGGTATATCAGGGTTATTGCAGCATGAAAACCGGATGTTAATGCTGCAAAGAATCCTTGTTATTTATAACGGCGCCCCCATAATCTATATTTCCAAGTACAGTGTAAAAGGTTCCTTTATGGAAACGCAGAAAATGACAGAATTACATCAGACAAATTTGTTTATCCCCGTATTGCCCCTTCGGGATGTCGTAGTGTATCCGCATATGGTCATCCCATTGTTTGTCGGCAGGGAGAGATCAATTGAAGCGTTGGAAGCTGCGATGAAGGATAACAAGCAGATTTTGCTAGTAGCGCAAAAAGAAGCGGAAGTGGACGAGCCCGAATTTGAGGATCTTTATCTAATCGGCACCTTGGCCAATATTCTGCAATTGCTGAAACTTCCGGATGGAACGGTAAAGGTTTTGGTGGAGGGGAGCCAGCGCAGCAAGGTTTTGAGCTATAAGGAAACAGGGAGCTATTATTCAGGGTTGGTGGAAAACATTGAAGATACCCTGACGATATCCGATCAAGAGCAGGAAGTATTGCAACGAACCGTTATCAATTCATTTGATCAATATGTGAAACTCAATAACAAGATTCCCCCCGAAGTATTGAATGCGTTGTCGGGAATAGATGACCTGAGCCGTCTTGCTGACACCATAGCAGCCCATATGACCTTGAAGGTCAATGAAAAGCAGGGCATACTGGAAACCGCCGATATTGCCAAACGCCTCGAAAATTTAATGACCTACATGGAAGGCGAGGTCGATCTTCTAGAGATGGAGAAACGGATTCGTGTCCGGGTAAAACAGCAGATGGAGAAAAACCAAAGGGAATATTATCTGAATGAACAGATGAAGGCGATTCAAAAAGAACTGGGTGAGATGGACAATGCACCCAATGAAATTGAAGACCTCGAAAAGAAAATCGAAAATGCCGGCATGTCGAAGGAGGCCAAAACCAAGGCGACCACCGAACTGAACAAGCTCAAGCTGATGTCGCCGATGTCGGCTGAGGCCACAGTGGTTAGAAACTATATCGACTGGATGGTCAATGTACCATGGAAGAAAAAAACAAAAGTAAGGCATGATTTAAAAATAGCCGAACAGGTTTTGGAATCGGAGCATTATGGTTTGGAAAAGGTCAAGGAGCGAATTCTTGAATATCTTGCCGTGCAACAGCGGGTGCAGCAGCTTAAAGGGCCTATTTTATGCCTGGTGGGGCCTCCCGGTGTCGGTAAAACCTCGCTGGGCGAGTCGATCGCAAGGGCGACCAATCGCAAGTATATCCGCATGGCTTTGGGCGGCGTTCGCGACGAGGCGGAAATTCGCGGCCATCGACGGACCTATATCGGTTCCATGCCGGGAAAAATTTTACAAAACCTGGCCAAGATAAAAACGCGCAATCCGATGTTTTTGCTGGATGAAATCGATAAAATGGCGACCGATTTCCGGGGCGATCCGGCTTCGGCCTTATTGGAGGTGCTGGATCCCGAGCAGAATCATACCTTTTCGGACCACTATCTCGAAGTTGATTTCGATTTGTCCGATGTGATGTTCGTCGCCACCGCCAATACCATGAATATTCCTCCGGCCTTGCTGGATCGTATGGAGGTCATCCGCCTGGCCGGTTATACCGAAGATGAAAAGATCAATATCGCCCTTCGTTATTTGATCCCGAAACAAATCAAAAATAACGGATTGAAAGCGCATGAAATCGAAATTTCGGAAGCAGCTGTCAGAGATATGATCCGTTATTACTCCCGGGAAGCAGGCGTCAGAAATCTTGAAAGAGATATTTCGAAGGTTTGCCGCAAGGTCGTCAAGGCGCTGTTGCTGCAGCCGCGAGATTCCAGGGTCAGTATTACACCTGAAAATCTCGGCGACTATCTTGGAATACGGCGCTATAATTATGGACTTGCCGAAGAACAGGATCAGGTCGGGCAAGTTACCGGCCTGGCCTGGACCGAAGTGGGCGGGGAATTATTGACTATCGAGACAGCGGTTATTCCCGGTAAAGGAAAGCATTCGTCAACAGGGAAACTGGGCGATGTCATGAAAGAATCGATTGAAGCGGCCATGACCGTGGTCAGGAGCCGGGCTGAAATTCTGGGCATAGATAGCGAACTGTTTCAGAAAAACGATATACACATACACGTTCCGGAAGGCGCCACCCCTAAAGATGGGCCCAGCGCGGGTATCGGCATGTGCACGGCTATTATTTCGGCCCTGACTAAAATACCGGTGCATGCGAATGTCGCCATGACCGGGGAGATTACTTTACGCGGCGAAGTACTCCCTATCGGCGGCCTGAAAGAGAAGCTTCTAGCGGCTCACCGCGGAGGCATAAAAACAGTGTTGATTCCTGCGGAAAATGCAAAGGACCTCGTTGAAATTCCTGAGAATATCAAGCAACATCTTGATATCAGGCCAGTACATTGGATAGATGAGGTTCTGGAAGTGGCTTTGCAATTTTTGCCGGCTCCGGCAAATCAAAGCGCTGCCGACGAGCAGTCCAAGGCTGAAGTCGACGCTGCTAAAATGAAAAATCAGGGTCTGACAGCGCACTAAATTAGGTGCGCAACACCCCGATTTGTGACTGAGATAGTAAAATTTCAGGCATATTCGGGTTAAAGCTTGACACTGGTTTGCCGCTATTGATATAACTTGCTACTTTCTTGTGTTATTTGTATTCGGACATGAGGATAGACGGGCTATTGCTGAATATAATTAAAATTGACTTCCTAAGGGGGAATAATGAATAAATCGGAACTGATTGATGCGATTGCGGCATCGGCTGACTTATCAAAAGCGGATGCAGGACGTGCTCTGGATGGTTTCATCGGAGCGGTGACAGATGCGCTGAGCAAAGGCGATTCTGTTACATTGGTGGGGTTTGGCACCTTTTCAGTAAAAGGTAGAGCTGAGCGCAAAGGCCGTAATCCGCAGACTGGGGAAGAAATTACTATTAAAGCCGCGCAAATTCCATCATTTAAAGTTGGCAAATCTTTAAAAGATGCTGTAAACTAGCTGTCTTTAGTCGGGTGCTTAGCTCAGCTGGGAGAGCATCGCCCTTACAAGGCGAGGGTCGGGGGTTCGAACCCCTCAGCACCCACCAGACATTGGAGTGGTAGTTCAGTTGGTTAGAATACCGGCCTGTCACGCCGGGGGTCGCGGGTTCGAGCCCCGTCCGCTCCGCCAAATTAAAAAGCCCCGTACCGTCTGGTCCGGGGCTTTTTTTTTGTGGGTTTTTGCTTAATGCAATTTGTATCTTTAGGACTGACCATATGCTGACAATAATACGAGAAAAAGCGCAAGGCGCCTTCGCATGGGCTATCTTGTTAATCATTTGTGTTCCCTTTGCTTTATGGGGCATTCAAAATTATTTGGATACCGGAACAGAGCCGGCTGTGGCATCGGTGGGCGATAAGGATTTTTATCAGCGCGATGTCAATAAGGCATACGAACAATACAGTCAGAACTTGCGCGGGATGGGTATCGATGAGCAAACGTTGAAAGCACAGGCACTCGACAAGCTCATTAAAGATGAAGTGCTGCTGCAATTCGTTCATAGCCAGGGGCTGGTGGCAACCGACCAAATCGCCCGTGATTATATAAAAAGCCTGGAATATTTTAAGGTTGACGGCAAATTCGATGAAAATCGGTATAAATCATTGCTGAGTTCCCAACGAATCTCATCCGTTGAATTTGTCAACAGAATTAAAAATGCGCTGATCATGGAACAGTTTCAGCGCAGCATTATCGATAGCAGTTTTGCGACGCAATACGACATCGAAAGCTTTTTTAAGATCCAGAATCAGCAGCGAGATGTCGACTATATCGGTGTATCCCTACCGACTGTGTCCGAACAGCCGTCTGATCAGGAGATTAAAGCCTATTATGATCAGCATCAGGATCAATACAGGACGCCTGAGAGGGTTTCGGTTGCCTACGTTGAATTAGCTGCGGACAACATAGCGAAAAACATCGACGTAACGGATGAAAAACTGAAAGCGTACTATGAAGAGCAAAAAGAGCAATATAGCACGCCGGAACGAAGAAAAATCAGTCATATCCTGTTTGCGATAAATGACAAGACGGATGACAAAACGGCGTTAGAAAAAGCGCAGAAGGCCAAAAAAGAACTCGACGGCAAAGACTTCGCCAAGCTGGCTGAGGATGTCTCCGATGATAAATTAACAGCTAAACAAGGCGGGGATCTGGGATTGTTTAATGCCGGCGTGATGGAAAAATCGTTTGAAGATGCGGTGGCGGCATTGAAGCTGGGTGAAGTGTCAAATCCGGTGAAAACTTCATTTGGTTACCATTTGATTAAAGTCACTGAATTGATACCTGGCGAAACCAAGTCATTCGAAACCGTTAAAGATGAGGTTGCCAAAGCGTATCAAAAGGCTCAGGCGGAGAATGTTTTTTATGAGTCCGGCGAAAAACTAGCCGAGATGAGCTACGAGAGCCCTGATAATCTCGAATCGGTTGCCGGCGCCTTAAAGCTGGCTATTAATAAATCGACATTGTTTACCAGAGACAAAGGCGAAGGTATAGCCAGCGAGCCCAAAATACGCGAGGCGGCTTTCTCTGATGAGGTTCTGCAGGGGAACAACAGCGCCCCGATAGAACTCACTGCCGAGCGATTGGTAGTGCTGCGAGTACTCGAGCATAAACCGGCTGCGGTCCGCGACTTGGCCAGCGTTAAACCGGAAGTTTCGGCGGCCTTGCTGGCGGCGAAAGCAAAGCAACTGGCGTTGGAAAAAGCCCAAAAGATAAAAGCGCGCTTACAGGGGGGCGAGTCACTGCCGGCCGTCGCTGCGGAAAACAAATTGGAAGTCAAGAAAATAACGGGTTTGACGCGAAATAAAACCGACATTCCCGAGCAATTAAGTGATGCCATCTTTAAGGCCGCAAAACCGGTAGGCGGGAAAGCCACTGTCTTTTTGGCGGCATTGCCTACCGGCGAACAGGTGGTTGTGAGCCTTTCCAAAGTCACTCCCGGCGTCATGAGTGAGCAAGACAAGAAACAGATGGAACTGGCGAGAAAGAATATTGCCAGAGCATTCGGGCAGACTGAATTTAATGCGCTATTGAGCAGTCTGGAGGCGGATGCCGATATAACTGTACGTGGGGCAACAGACGATAGAAAGACTGAATAATTCTGCTTTTTAGGATAAAAAAAGGGAGCGAAGGCTCCCTTTTTTATTGGATCAACGGATATTAGACAGCCGCTAAGCCGGCAATATTATATCCGCAATCGACATAGGTGATCTCGCCGGTAATGCCGGAGGCAAGATCCGAGCACAAAAATGCCGCGGCGTTTCCGACTTCTTCAATCGTGACATTTTTCTTTAACGGCGACGCATCGGCTGCTTTGTTCAGCATCGATTTAAAATTGTTAATGCCGGATGCGGCCAGGGTTCGGATCGGACCGGCGGAAATGGCATTGACGCGAGTGCCTTCGGGTCCCAAAGCCACGGCCATATAGCGGACATTGGCTTCCAGGCTGGCCTTGGCGACACCCATGACATTATAGTTGGGAATCGCTCTTTCGGCGCCCAAATAGGTTAAGGTCAACAGCGAGCCGTTACGGCCTGCCATCATGCTCCGTCCCGCTTTAGCCAGAGCTGTGAAACTGTAGGAACTGATGTCGTGAGCGACCCGGAAGTTTTCCCGTGTTGTCGCATTCACATAATCGCCATCCAGTGCGTCCCTGGGGGCGAAGGCGACCGAATGGACGATGCAGTCCAGACCGTCCCACTGTTGGCCCAGCGCTTTAAATACATTGTCTATGTGTTCGTCGCTACTGACATCGCATTCGATAGTGATTTTTGAATTACATTCCGTTGCCATTTCTTCGACGCGGCTTTGCAGCTTCTCGTTTTGGAATGTAAAAGCCAGTTCAGCGCCTTCCCGGTGCATAGCCTGTGCGATACCCCATGCAATAGAACGATTACTGGCCAGGCCTACAATCAAGACCCGTTTGCCCTGCATAAAACCCATTATGATCTCCTGGTACTTTTGTTGTTATACTCAATGCACATGAACAATCGAGCTTATAATTTTCCTGCTGCCATCGAGAGAAGTTTTGGCTGGGAGAACTAAAAGCCGAATATAGAGTGCAAACACGATACAATAGAATTCAAAGTATCCACGACCCTTTTATTGATGTCCAGTTTTTTGTCTATGAAGTTGCCGTTTTGCAAACTGCGTATTCTGGTTCCTGTCGTCATGCTGGCTGGATTATTGAGCGCTTGCGAAAATTCCGTGCTGAATAATCCTTACAGTGCCGATGAAGAAAATAAAGCGGTTTTATACCAGTCTTTTTCTGAACGGCCAAAGCATCTGGATCCCGCGGTCGCTTACAGTGAAAATGAATATGCTTTTATCGCCCAGATTTACGAGCCGCCGTTTCAGTATCATTATCTGAAAAGGCCTTATCAGTTAGTGCCGTTAACCGCAACCAAGATGCCGGACATCATTTATTATGATCAGCAGGGCAAAAAATTAGCGCAGAACGCACCGGCCAATGAGATCGCCTTTACCGACTACCTGATTGAAATCCAGCCGGCAATCCAGTTTCAGCCGCATCCGGCTTTGGCAAAAAACGCCCAGGGCGAGTACATCAACCATCGGTTAAGCAAAAGTGCGGTCGTATCCGTCAGTACACTGGCCGATTTTGATGCAACCGGCTCTCGTGAACTGACCGCTGACGATTATGTCTATCAAATCAAGCGGCTGGCTCATCCGAAAACGCAATCGCCGATCGCGGAAATCATGAAAAATTATATCGTGGGCTTCGCCGAGTTTGCCGAACAGTCCGCCGATAAACGAAAGACCGAGATAAAGGATATGCCCATGGCAGGTGTCGAAAGCATCGGCCGTTATCAATACCGTATCCGGATCAAAGGCAAATATCCGCAATTTTTATATTGGCTGGCCATGCCCTTTTTCGCGCCGATGCCATGGGAAGCCGATGTTTTTTACGATCAATCCGGGTTGTCCGAAAAAAACATCACGCTGGATTGGTTTCCAATCGGCACAGGCCCCTACTGGCTGGCCGAGAATAATCCGAATCGGCGCATGATTATGATGAAAAATCCGTTGTTTCATCTTGAAACTTATCCCGGCGAAGGTGAACCCGAAGACAGCCAAAAGGGCCTGCTCAAGGATGCCGGCAAGCCCCTGCCCTTTATCGATAAAGTCGTGTATATACTGGAAAAGGAGACCATACCTTATTGGAATAAATTTTTGCAGGGCTATTATGATTCCTCGGGTATCGCTTCCGATAGTTTCGATCAGGCGATCCAGTTCACCGGCAGCGGCGGGGTAGCCTTGACCGAAAGCATGCGCGAGAAAGGTATTCAGCTGCATACCTCGGTGGAAACCTCGATCTTTTACCTGGGTTTTAACATGCTCGACGCTACCGTCGGCGGCGACAGTGACAAGGCTCGTAAGCTGCGGCAGGCCATTTCCATCGCCATCGACTATGAGGAATTTATTGCTATCTTCAGGAACGAGCGCGGCGTTCCGGCGCAAGGGGTAGTGCCTCCCGGCATCTTCGGTCATGAGCAGGGGCGAGCCGGTATCAATCCGGTCGTTTACGACTGGGTGAACGGCAAGCCCCGGCGCAAGGACATCGGTATTGCGCGGCAGTTGCTTGCGGAGGCGGGTTATGCCGGCGGTATCGATCCCAAAACCAGGGAACCTCTGATCCTTTATTTTGACACGACGGCAGTCAGTGTCGACGACCGGCCTAATTTGAACTGGTATCGCAAGCAGTTTGAGAAACTCGGTATTAAACTGGTGATCCGGGCGACCGATTACAACCGTTTCCAGGAGAAAATGCGCGTGGGCAATGCCCAGATTTTCGGCTGGGGCTGGAATGCCGATTATCCTGATCCGGAAAACTTTTTTTCTCTCCTCTATGGGCCCAATGCGAAAGTCAAGTACGGCAGCGAGAATGCCGTAAATTATCATAAACCCGAACTGGATCGTTTATTCGAACAGATGCGCAATATGGATAATAACGAGCAGCGCAATTTGATCATTCAGCAAATGCAGGCCATCGTTCGTCACGACGCGCCGTGGGTATTTGGTTATCACCCCAAGAATTTTTCGCTGTTTCATGGCTGGTGCAGCAATCTGAAACCCAATTTAATGGCCAATAACCGGCTAAAATACATCCGTATCGACCCGGTGTTGAGAGCGCAGAAAAGACAGGAATGGAATAAGCCTGTGATCTGGCCGATGGCGTCAATCGGTGTGTTGTTCGGCCTGCTGCTGATTCCGGCCATTAAAAGTTATCGCCGTCGGGTCAGGCGTAACCTGCTCTCGTTTTATCCCTCAGGCCTTAAGAGCAATCGAGAGATGCTGTTATGATGCACTATATTATCAGGCGGATGCTCTATGCCATACCTTTGCTGATGGGGGTTAATATCCTGACTTTCATCTTGTTTTTTGTCGTCAACAGTCCTGATGATATGGCGCGTATGCAATTGGGCCAGAAGCATGTCACTCAGGCAGCGACCGAAAACTGGAAACGACTGCACGGCTATGATTCTCCGTTGCTATGGAATGAACAGGCCCAGGGCGTTGAAAAATTGACGAATACCATTTTCTATCAAAAATCAGCCGGCCTGTTTTTGTTCCGTTTCGGCGTGTCCGATAGCGGCAGAAATATCGGGGCCGACATCAAGCAGAGGATGTGGCCGAGTATCGCAGTGGCGTTACCTACGCTAATGATAGGTTTGCTGGTCAATATCAGTTTTGCCTTACTGATGGTGCTGTTTCGAGGGACGTTTCTGGAATTTGGCGGTATCGTCCTGTGCGTGATCTTAATGTCGGTTTCTTCGTTGTTTTATATTATCGGGGGGCAGTTTTTTATCGGGAAAATGCTGAGGCTGGTCCCTATTTCGGGCTATGACAGCGGCTTTGCGGCCATCAAGTTTTTGATATTGCCTGTGGTAATCGGCGTTTTTGCAGGTATGGGCTCAGGAATCAGATGGTATCGGACGTTGTTTCTGGAGGAAGTCGAAAAGGATTATGTGCGTACCGCCCGCGCCAAAGGTCTGAGCGAAACCCAGACCTTATTCCGGCATGTTTTGCAGAACGCGATGATTCCCATACTGACCGGCGTGGTGGTGATATTGCCGCTGCTTTTTATGGGCAGTCTGATTATGGAATCCTTCTTCAGCATTCCGGGGCTTGGCAGTTACACGATAGACGCCATTAACATGCAGGATTTCGCGATCGTACGAGCGATGGTTTTCCTGGGGTCGGTGCTCTATATCATCGGCCTGTTGTTGACCGATATTTCCTATACGCTGGTTGATCCCAGGGTCAGGTTATCGTAATTTTAAAGAAAGCTCAGGCCGGTTTACTGCTCAAGGATGGGGCAAACTGTCGTTTGGGTTCATGGTATGCTTTTCGAGCCATTGTCTGGAATAATCAAGTTAAGCGGTTACTAAAATACCCATTGTCGAGCGTTAACCGGCATGACAGGGTGCAACTCGAAATCCATGGTTTTTCTCAGTCATGGATGATCTGCCCGTCAATAATTTGAATCTGCCGTTTAGCTCTATCGCCGATCGTTTGGTCATGGGTAATGATCATCAGGGTGACGCCTTGCCGGTTAAGGTTTTCCAGCAACTCGATGATTTCATGGCCGGACTGGCTGTCAAGATTTCCGGTAGGTTCGTCCGCCAATAAAATCTCAGGCTTCATGATCATGGCGCGGGCGATGGCGACCCGCTGGAGTTGCCCCCCGGAAAGCTGGTCGGGACGGTGACTGGCGCGATTTTCAAGGTTGACTTCCTGAAGCGCCCTGGCAACTCGCTGCTTTCTTTCTTTTACGGAGATGCCGGCCAGGATCATCGGCATTTCTATGTTTTCAGCAGCGGAAAGCCTCGGGATTAAATGAAAAAATTGAAATACAAAGCCAATGTTTTCGCGGCGAACTTTGGCGAGTTGATCATCGCTTAGCTGGGTGACAGGCCTGTTGTTGAGCAGATAACGGCCTGAGGAGGGCTGGTCAAGCAGCGCGATGACATTTAATAAAGTCGATTTGCCCGAGCCTGACGGCCCCATCACCGATACATATTGGCCTTTAGTGATGCTGAGGTTAATACCGTTCAAGGCATGGACAGTTTGGTCGCCTACCTGAAAATAGCGGTGTATATTTTCCAGCTGTATCATTTTTTTAGCCGCGCATGAGCGCCCGCGACGACGCCTTCCTGACCAATTGACAAGACCACTTTATCGCCTGAGTTCAGGCCCGAGACAACTTCGACAGTGTTCCAGTTGGACAGGCCTGGTTTAAATTTACGTTCTACCAGCAGTCCATCATCCTGCAGCACCAGGACCTTGTTGTTTTCCAGTACTGCCTCGGCCGGCACTCGCAACGCTTGCGGTTTGCTGGATAACAGGACTTCAATGTCGGCGCTGTAACCCGGCAGTAAATCCTTGAGGTCCTTAGGATCGGTCAGTTTTACCTCAACCTCGACGGTGCGCGCCTGCTTTTCTTTTTCCAGAACATAAGGCGCGATACGGCTAACCGTACCTGAACAGCGTTTGTCGGAAAACGCATCCAGTGAGACACAGGCGGACATCCCGGTTTTGATCTGAGGCGCATCGACTTCATCGATCGGTGCGGACACGTACAGGCAACTGACATCCAGCAAATCGATGGCGGGCAAGGTTTGAATGCCGGTAGGCGACGGCGTGACAAATTCTCCCAGTTCGACATTGATCTCGGCAACCGTTCCATCAAAAGGCGCAAATAGCAGGGTCCGTTCGATGGCTGCCTGAACCATATCCCGGTTAGCCTGGCTGACTGCGATTGTTTCACGGGCTGCGATGCAGGACGCTCGTTGCGCTTTGGCGCCGGTAACTTTGGTGTCGACCTGCTCTTCAGAAACGATTTGATTGTATCGTTGCAGGCGCGAAATGCGCTCAGCCTCGCGTTCAGCGCCAGCCTTGAGTTGGCAGGTCTGCTCCGCGGTTGCCTGATTGGCTCTGATCTGGGCTTCCTGTAATTCGACCTGGGCTCTTAAATCTTTATTCCAGATTTCCATGAGCAATTGATTTTGTTTAACGGTATCGCCTTCCTTAACATGAATTTTGGCGACCTGACCGCCAGTCCCTGGCGCCAGCAAGGCGCGCCTGCAGGCCTTGACGGTACCGACGCGGGTATTGGATACCGTGGCGCTGACCTCGCCCGGTTCTACGCTGACGACGTCTACTTCGATAAAATCGGGTCTTTTAGTTAAAAAATAAATCGCAGGCAGGGCCGCAATGGCGATGATAACAAAAAGTTTTTTTTTGCTCATTGAGTCATTTAAAGGGATAATTTTGCAAACAATTTTTTCTATTGAACTACTTTCTTCAGTCCAATCAAATATAATTGTAATTATTTTATAGTCTATTCATGCAAATATAGATGATACCGCTGGGATTGGCTCTTTTAAACAGATATGAATTATAGTAAAGCTTTTATGGACGCTGCGTTAGCCATCTGCGACGCAGGGCGTTTTATTGACAGCAAGGGCTGGGTTCCTGCCACCAGCGGTAATTTTTCCGTACGTCTGCCTGACGGCACGATTGCGATAACGGTTTCAGGCAAGCATAAGGGGCGTTTACAGTTAGAGGATATCATGCTGATCGATGCCGATGCCGGCGTTCTGGATGGCAAAAAACCTTCAGCAGAAACCCTGTTGCATACGTCGCTGTATAAGATGTTCCCGGATATAACCTGTGTTTTGCATCCTCATTCCATTAATGCCACGCTGGTATCCCGCGTTTTTACGAATGAACTGGTGCTGGAAAATTACGAGTTGTTAAAAGCATTAAACAGCATTACGACCCATGAAAGCCGGGTGGTCGTGCCTATTTTTGCCAATGACCAGAATATTCCCCGACTGGCTGAGCACATCGAACATTACCTGTGCCAGCATTCAGGCTGTTATGCCTATGTGATTGCAGGGCATGGACTTTATACGTGGGGAAGGTCGATCGAGGAGACATTGCGCCATCTGGAGGCGCTGGATTATTTATTTGATTGTGAACTACGACTTAATGGAGTCAAAAGGGTATGAGTGCATTGACTGTCTATGCTGACAATCGGCCTGAATCGGGTGAAACGGTCACCGATTTTTCGGAGATTCAAAATCGGCTTAACGGGATTGGCGTACAGTTTGAGCGCTGGACCGCCAATTGGGAACTGGCTGTTGATGCTGATCAGGATGCAATTATTTCGGCTTACGGCGACTCGATAGACAGATTGAAACAGCAATATGGTTTTAAGTCGGTTGATGTCGTCAGTCTGCATCCGGATCATCCTGACAAAGCGGCATTCCGGCAAAAATTTCTGGCTGAACACATTCATGACGATTTTGAAGTGCGTTTTTTCATTGACGGCAGGGGCTTGTTTTACCTGCATGTGGACGGTAGGGTCTATGCCGTATTGTGTGAAAAAGGCGATTTAATCAGTGTGCCGGCCAATACGACGCACTGGTTCGATATGGGCGAGCATCCCAGTTTCAAATGCATTCGCCTGTTTACCACGCCGGAAGGATGGGTGGCTTCATTTACCGGCAATGACATTGCCAAATCCTTCCCGACGTTCGATCAGTATGTCAACAGTCTGTCATGATTAAGGCAATCATTACCGATATTGAAGGAACGACCACGTCATTATCTTTTGTTAAAGACACGCTGTTTCCTTATGCGCGCGCCAAACTGGGCGAATATATTCGCCGACATGAAGATGATCCACAAGTCAGAAAATTGCTGGATGACGTTGAGCAGGAAATCAACAAAGACCCCTGTTTGCACTTAACGAACGAGACGGCCTCTTGCGTTCGTCCTTCAAAGGATGTGGGACAACTGATTGAACAGTTGCTTCGATGGATAGACCGGGATAAAAAAGTGACGCCGCTAAAAACATTACAGGGGCTGATCTGGGAAGAAGGTTATGAGCAAGGGGCTTTTCACGGGCACCTGTATCAGGACGCTGCGGAAAATTTGAAAGATTGGAAAGCCCGCGGTCTGGATTTATATATTTATTCATCCGGCTCGGTCCATGCTCAAAAATTATTGTTTGCCCATACGGATTATGGTGATCTGACGTCATTATTTTCAGGTTTCTTTGATACCCATATCGGCGGCAAGAAAGAACAGGCATCCTATCGCAAAATTGCCAAGCAGGTGGGCTATCCGGAAGACCAGATTTTATTTTTATCCGATATGAAAGAGGAGCTTGACGCTGCCAGAGCGGCCGGAATGAATACGATTTGGTTAACCAGGGACAGCATTCCCGATCCGCAAGCCGAACATAGGCAGGTTCACAGTTTCGATGAAATCTGCATTAATCTCTAATTTTTTACAAGGTATTTTTAATATTTCATGAGCATTAAATCGGACAAATGGATACGCCGCATGGCGGAACAGCATGGCATGATCGAGCCATTCGAAAGCGTACAAGTCAGGGATTCCGATCGGGGTCGTGTGATCTCATTCGGCACCTCCAGCTATGGCTACGATGTCCGGTGTTCGGATGAATTCAAGATATTTACCAATATCAATTCCGCGATTGTTGATCCGAAGGACTTCGATTCAAACAGCTTCATTGATGTCAAGTCGGATGTGTGTATTATTCCGCCGAACTCTTTTGCACTGGCCCGTACCGTCGAGTACTTCAGGATTCCTAGAGATGTGTTGACCATCTGTTTAGGTAAATCGACTTATGCAAGATGCGGAATCATAGTCAACGTCACACCATTGGAACCGGAATGGGAAGGCCACGTTACGCTGGAGTTCTCCAATACCACAACGCTGCCTGCAAAAATTTATGCCAATGAAGGGGTCGCGCAAATGCTTTTTTTCGGTAGCGATGAAGTTTGTGAAACCTCCTACAAGGACAGAGGGGGCAAATATCAGGGGCAGATTGGCGTTACCCTGCCGAAAGCATGAGGGTTCAGGTTGCCGGATGATGGCTGCAAGGGCATTGTTAATGTTTCCGGATGCGCAAGTGATGGCTATTGCATTTTTGATGGGGCGGGAATGCTGGTTGGAGGCAATTGGATGAAGTACCCTTTTCTTCTAAGACTGGACATGACTTTTGATGCATCTTCCTTGGCCAAGCGGCGGTCCGGAGTTAACTCCAGATTGATAACCAGTTTCAGGCTTCCCAGGCTATTTAAGAGGTCCTCCGGAACGCGTGAAAAATCGTCTTTATTTTCAATATACAAATAAAGTTGCTGTTTCTTTAGGCTTTTATAGATAAAACATTGCATAAATCGAGTTCCATTAAGTCCGCAACTATTTTAACCATTGTTGAATAGAATGCGATATAGCAAATTATTCAGTTAAAAAATGGATAAAACCCAATTAAACACGGGCGATTTTTTTTTAAAGGCCTGTATCTTTGAAGCATCGCTGATCTTGGTTGCCGCTATAATGGGATGGCTTGCGGGCATAGATCCATTTGAGCACCTGAATTTTTCCGAATCGGCAGTCGCCTTCGGAATCATTGGGACCATTCCGCTTTTATTACTGTTTATTGCATTAGAGCATATCGAAGTAGAATCGTTGAAAAAAATCAGGCGATTGTTACTTGATACGTTAGGTCCGGGTTTGCATCGTTACCACTGGACAGATTGGTTTATTCTGGCCGCTATTGCCGGAGTATCGGAGGAGATTTTGTTTCGAGGCGTTATACAGCCCTGGTTTGAGGCTCTGTGGGGATTCAAAGCGGGCCTGATCTTCAGTAACGTAATATTTGGGTTGGTACACGCGGTGACCCCGCTTTATGCAGTTTTAGCGTCATTAGTGGGGATTTATTTGGGCTTGTGTCTGGATTATGGCGGAGAACGAAATCTGCTGATTCCCATCATTATTCACGGGTTGTACGACTTTCTGGCATTTGTGATGCTTATGCAGGCTTATCGAACCAGTCAGTCAAAACCAAAATAAAAAGTGAACATCAGGGTGGGTGGCGAGTTAATTAAGCCGTGCAATTGAATTGATGCGAATGCAGTCATGCGTTCACATCAATTGGCACGGCTTGGAATGGCGAGGTATTGGTCCGAATTAAGTTAAACGGGCAGATATCGAGAATGATGTCATGTTGACATGCTAAACGCCATCAATTCCGGAGACGCCAATGATTGACCAGTTGGCAAAATCGAGCGTTCCTTCCTGATCGTCGCCTTTATCATAAGTAATCCGGCACACGTATTTTTTAACCGCGGCGCCGCCGTCCTTGTCGCCGATATTAATCTCGGCATTAACCATAAACTGATAGTTACCCAGGCTCCACACATTTATGGGCTTATCGGAAAAGGTAACCGGTATATCAGAGTCTAGTTCGGATTTAATGTAATTATTGCAATGCATAAAGGCAATATTGGTTAATTCGTTCGAGATGGGTAGCTGGCTGCCCTGGTCTTTGCTATCAACAAGAAATGCATCGGATTTGATGACATCATTGACCAATGGCATGACAACTTTATTTTGGAAAAATACTAATAAACCAAGGCCGATAATCAGTACAAAAATGCTGTATTTTCTTAAAAAATTTTTCATGGAAATAGGTTTGTTTAGAAGAAGTGGTTGAAATAATTGTAACAGAAATCATAGTTTTAAATGCATGAGAATTTCTTGCTTGAGGGCTGCAGTCTGTTAATGTGAAATCAACAACGTTTTCGGACTTGACAAGGCTAAATGAACTGGTACACTGACAGCTCACCAAATTGATCCGGTGGCATTCTGCGCTTTTAATCGAGGCAAGGAATGAGGAAATGGACTTTTAACTAAATACTCCCGGTAAAATAAATCGGGGATTTGTCAATTTTTAGGAGGTAGAAATGGCAGCTACAACTGAATCAGTGAAAGCTGATGCTGCGGAAGCACCGCTGTTAAATAAAAGAAATCTGTTCCTGGGCGTTGCGCTGTACTGCGTATTTTATGCTTGGGTTCGCTGGTACGAAGGCGTCTATGGCTGGTCAGCTGGCTTGGACTCTTTTGCTCCAGAATTCGAAACATACTGGATGAACTTTCTCTATATCGAGTTCGTATTAGAAGTATCAACTGCAGGTATCCTGTGGGGTTACATCTGGAAATCTCGTGACCGTAAAGTGATGTCAATCACTCCAAGAGAAGAGTTGAGAAGACACTTTACTCATTGGACTTGGTTGGTATGTTATGCTTGGGCTATCTATTATGGCGCTAGCTACTTTACAGAGCAAGATGGTACATGGCATCAAACTATTGTTCGTGATACTGACTTTACACCAAGTCACATCATTGAATTCTATTTGAGCTATCCAATCTATATCATTACTGGTGGTGCGTCTCTCTTATATGCTAAAACAAGATTGCCTACCTATCAAAAAGGCTTGTCCTTACAGTATATGGTAGCAATAGTAGGTCCTTTCATGATTCTGCCAAATGTTGGTTTGAATGAGTGGGGTCATACTTTCTGGTTTATGGAAGAGTTGTTTGTTGCTCCATTACACTATGGTTTCGTATTCTTCGGATGGGCGGCTTTGGGTCTACTCGGTGTTGTGAATACAGAATGCCAGGCAATAGCTAAGCTTCTGAAAAAAGACTTGGCGTAAAAAACTGAAATAACTATCTCCTTAACTGCTTCGTCTTTTTTCACGACGAAGCAGTGAAATGGAAGATAGTCATTAATAAAAATAATTTTAAATCCTTTAGGAGGTAAGCTAATGAGCGCATCTCAATCAGCTGTACGTTCACGCGCTGAAGCGGTAAAAGTTTCACGCACGTTCGATTGGTTAATATGTTTCACATTGTTTTTCGTAATTCTCGGTGGCTATCACGTTCACTTCATGTTGACTGGTGGTGACTGGGATTTCTGGACCGACTGGAAAGACAGACGTCTTTGGGTAACTGTACTGCCGATCGTTGGTATTACTTTCCCAGCAGCTGTTCAAGCGGTTCTGTGGTGGCGTTACCGTTTGCCATTCGGCGCGGTTCTTTCTGTACTGGGTCTGCTCTTCGGTGAGTGGGTCAACAGATACTTCAACTTCTGGGGATGGACTTATTTCCCAGTAAACTTCGTGTTCCCATCAAACTTTATGCCTGGCGCTATCGTTCTGGACGTTATCCTGATGTTGTCTAACAGCATGCAGTTGACAGCGGTTCTGGGCGGCTTGGCTTATGGCTTGCTGTTCTACCCAGGTAACTGGCCAGTCATCGCTCCATTACACGTGCCTGTTGAATACAACGGTATGGTAATGACTCTGGCTGACTTGCAAGGTTACCACTACGTAAGAACAGGTACTCCTGAGTACATCCGTATGGTTGAAAAAGGTACACTGAGAACATTCGGTAAAGACGTTGCTCCAGTATCAGCGTTCTTCTCTGGTTTCGTGAGTATCATTATATACTTCTTGTGGCACTTCTTCGGCAGATGGTTCGGACAAACCACATTCACACAACAAACCTAGTATTTGTTTGTTTCTGAAGAAAAAAATAATGACTAGTAGATATAAGAAACTGCTAGATACTCTAAAAACTATAGATTCTCTATTATAGAGGAGGATATATGAAAATAATAAAAGACAAGGTAGCTAAATTATCCTTTGTCGCACTGCTGTTGACTGTTACGGCAGCGATGTTTTACACACCAACTGCATCTGCTCATGGTGAAAAGTCGCAGGCTGCTTTCATGCGTATGCGTACAATTCACTGGTACGATCTTAACTGGTCAAAAGAAGTACTGGCTGTAAACGATACAATGACAATTTCCGGTAAATTCCTGGTTTTCGCAGGATGGCCTGAAACTGTTGATAAACCAGAAAGTGCATTCTTGAACATCGGTATCCCAGGTCCAGTCTTTATTCGTGCTGGTTCATGGATCGGTGGTCAATTAGTTCCTCGTTCAGTATCTTTGGAATTGGGCGAAACTTATGAGTTTAAAGTATTGTTGAAAGCTCGTCGTCCAGGTGACTGGCACGTTCATACTATGATGAACGTTGAAGGCGGTGGTCCTATCATCGGTCCAGGTAAATGGGTAACTATTACTGGTTCTATGAAATCATTCACCAACCCTATCACGACTTTGACTGGTCAAACGATTGATCTGGAAACATACAACCTGAGCAATACATACTTCTGGCATACCTTCTGGTACGCTTTGGGTATCGCTTGGATGGTTTATTGGTTGCGTAAACCAGTATTCGTACCAAGACTTATTGCGGTTGATGCAGGTAAAGCTGATTCACTGATCACAGCTACTGACAAGAAAGTTGCTCTGGCATTTGCTGCAGGTTCGATTGCTATCGTTGCCTTCACCATGCAAAGCACCAACTCTCAGTACCCGATCACAACTCCTTTGCAAGCAGGTTTGTTGCGTGGCATGAAACCAATTGAAATGCCAACTCCAACTGTTAGCGTTAAAGTTGATGATGCTACCTACCGTGTACCAGGCCGTGCCATGAATATGACACTGACTGTCACCAACAATGGCGATTCATCTGTACGTTTGGGTGAATTCAACACAGCTGGTGTACGTTTCTTGGACGCAGCAGTTACTGAAGATACAACCAACTATCCTGATGACTTGTTGGCTCCAGAAGGTCTGACTGTTAGCGATAACAGCCCGCTGGCTCCAGGTCAATCAAGAACTATCCAAGTAACTGCATCTGATGCAGCATGGGAAGTTTATCGTTTAGCTGACTTGATCTACGATCCAGACAGCCGTTTTGCTGGTTTGCTGTTCTTCCATGACGAAAATGGCAACAAGCAAGTTGTAACGATTGATGCACCATTAATCCCAACATTCATTTAATGAATTAGTTAACCGATAACGCTGTTATTGAGTTAACGAGGGTATGAGGCCCCCGCTATCGAAAGGTAGCGGGGGTTTTTTATGCGTATCAGAAAGCCAGCCCTTGTATTCAGCTGGTTTTGTTTGAAATGATGATAGAGCAGGAACGGGAATAAATCAGCCTTGACAGAGGATGGCCAGGGTGAAAATCCTCAAGAATGAATCCTTATATGCCCCGCATTAAGGCGGAACCATTTTGTTTAAGCCAGCGCCTTTGCTTCTGATAATCAGGCAAATGGACAGCGACTAAAGCCCAGAATTGAGACGAATGGTTTTTAATTTGAATGTGGCAAAGTTCATGAACTACTACATATTCAAGTACCGCAATCGGAGCAAGAATCAGCAGCCAATTAATGTTGATGTCGTTGCAGATGCCGCAGCTCCCCCAACGGGATTTTTGAGTTTTGATGGAAATTGAACGAGGGTAGAGCCGACTGGTGGGACCGTGGCGTTGTACTAACTGCTCGACTTGTTGTTTAAGCTGTTTTTTCATCCAGTTGATTAAAGCAATTTTAATCATATCACTACAAGCTCCGCGTAATATTGTCTCAGGAACATGAGCAATAAATTCATCAATAAAATCGATTTTAACTTTTTTGAGTTTTGATGTGCGGATCGTCAAGGGATAACTCGCACCTAAGAAAGGAATTTCCGCGCCCTGATGACATGAAATTGGAGCATACCCGTGCTGACGCAATGATTGATTTTGTATTTTCGCTATAGCGTTGATTATCCAATGTTGCTGGGCTAAAACAAAATCATGGAGCCTGTGTTCGGAGATTCCAGCAGGTGCTACGACTTCGATTTTATCGAGCGATACCACGATACGCGCCTTAGTAGCGCGCTCACTACGACGTATTTGATATTGAAAAGGAAGTGTGTTCAATATAAGAGATGGTTCAAAGCATGTTTATAATAACCAGATGATACCCCTGGAAGTCACTACTTTCTACCTGGATGCCTGAATAATAAATCGCCAGACGGTCTCTAATTGCATAAGGGCAGCGACGGAAGCTGTAAAGAATGGGGAAATCCGCGGCCATTTTGCCGGCTTTGCTCCTTACCTCCTAAACGTAAGAATGACTCCAAAAAGAAAAGCGCCAAGCGGCGCAATATCGATTTTTGAAAATAATTACTGCTTTCTAAAAGCAAAAGCCCCGGTTGTCGTAAAAACCAACCGGGGCTTATGGTTAAAGCAGCCGAGCTTTATTAAGACCGTGCAATTACATCATGCCGCCCATACCACCCATGCCGCCCATGCCGCCCATGTCAGGCATGCCAGCGCCTTTGGTATCGGCGGGTGCGTCGGCTACCATGACTTCAGTCGTCAGCATAAGAGCTGCAACCGAAGCCGCATTTTGCAGCGCGGTACGAGTTACCTTGGCCGGGTCCAGAATACCCATTTCGATCATATCGCCGTATTCTCCGGTTGCCGCATTATAGCCGAAGCTGCCTGTACCTTTTTTAACTTCGTTAAAAACAACGGAAGGTTCATCGCCGGCATTGGCAACGATTTGGCGCAAAGGCTCTTCAATGGCGCGGCGTAAAATGTTAATGCCGACTGATTGATCGTGATTAGCGCCTTCAAGATTCTCCAGGGCGGAAAGTGCACGTACCAGCGCGGTGCCGCCACCAGCAACGACGCCTTCCTCAACTGCAGCGCGGGTTGAATGCAAGGCATCTTCGACGCGTGCTTTCTTTTCTTTCATCTCGATTTCAGTTGCCGCGCCGACTTTGATGACCGCCACGCCGCCAGCTAATTTAGCCAGACGTTCTTGCAGTTTTTCTTTGTCGTAATCGGAAGTCGCTTCTTCGGCTTGAGCGCGAATCTGAGCAACACGGCCTTTGATTTTATCTTCGGAGCCAGCGCCGTCGATAATAGTGGTATTATCTTTAGTGATTTGAACCCGTTTAGCGGTGCCCAATTGAGAAAGTTCGGCTTTTTCCAAAGTCAAACCCACTTCTTCAGAAATTACGGTGCCGCCGGTCAGCACAGCGATATCTTCCAGCATGGCTTTACGGCGGTCGCCAAAACCTGGTGCTTTAACAGCGGCCACTTTAACGATACCGCGAATCGTGTTGACAACCAGTGTTGCCAAGGCTTCGCCTTCAACGTCTTCGGCGACGATTAGCAAGGGACGTCCCGATTTGGCAACAGCTTCCAGAACGGGCAGCATTTCACGAATATTGGAGATTTTTTTCTCGTAAATCAGAATGAGAGGATCATCCAGTTCAACGCTCATGCTGTCTTGTTTGTTAATGAAATAAGGTGACAGATAACCGCGGTCAAACTGCATGCCTTCAACGACGTCCAGTTGATTATCCAAACCTGAACCTTCTTCGACGGTAATTACGCCTTCCTTGCCGACTTTTTCCATCGCTTCGGCAATGATTTTACCGACAGATTCATCTGAATTGGCAGAGATGGTGCCTACTTGAGCGATGGCTTTGTTGTCCGTGCAAGGGGTTGCAGAAGCAACGATCGCTTCGACTGCCTTGGTAACAGCCAGATCGATGCCGCGTTTCAAATCCATTGGATTCATGCCGGCTGCAACGGCTTTCAAGCCTTCGTTAACGATTGATTGGGCCAATACAGTCGCAGTGGTAGTGCCATCGCCGGCAACGTCAGAAGTATGCGAAGCGACTTCCTTAACCATTTGCGCGCCCATGTTTTCGAATTTGTCCTTTAATTCGATTTCTTTGGCAACGGACACACCATCTTTGGTAATGGTGGGTGCGCCAAAGCTTTTGTCCAGAATTGCATTACGGCCTTTAGGGCCTAAAGTTACTTTTACCGCATTTGCTAAAATATTAACGCCTCGGGCCATACGGGTACGAGCGTCATCACCAAAATATACGTCTTTTGCTGCCATTTTTATTCCTAACTAATTTTGTTTAAGTGATTGTGATAATGAAAACGTTTGGTTTAGCCCAAAACACCCATGATGTCATCTTCTCTCATAACGATGAGTTCTTCACCGTCAATCTTTACTTCGTTACCAGAGTACTTACCGAAAAGAACTTTATCGCCAACCTTAACTTGTAAGGCGCGGATTTCGCCATTATCCAGCAGTTTGCCGGTACCAACCGCCAATACAACGCCTTGGCTAGGTTTTTCGGCTGCTGAACCAGGCAGTACGATGCCGCCGGCCGAGGTCAGTTCTTCTTCAACACGTTTGACTATCACTCTGTCGTGTAACGGACGTATTTTCATCAATATCTCCTAACATTAAAAATTAAAGGTAAATTTTATTAGCACTCGCTAGTAATGAGTGCTAATAATAATCAGCTTTTGCAGTCTGTCAAGTTCTTTGGCATCATTCCTATCAACTTTACCTCAACAAAATGACTTATGAATGACAACCAGCTCCTACGTTACAGCCGCCAAATCATGCTGCCCCAAATTGATATTGAAGGACAGCAGAAACTGCTTGCCGCCAAGGTTTTGATCATTGGCGCAGGCGGTTTGGGATCGCCCTCCGCTATCTATCTTGCCGTTGCTGGTGTTGGTGCTATCAGCATTTTTGATGGGGACGAAGTGGAACTATCCAATCTACAAAGACAGATTGCACATTACACAGATGATATAGGGATGGATAAAGTAATTTCAACCCGGCAAACATTAAACCGGTTGAATCCGGAAGTTAAGGTTAGGGCGGTTAAGCAAAGACTGATGGGGACAGCGCTTGAACAAGAGGTTATGAATGCTGATGTGGTTCTCGATTGCAGCGATAATTTCGCTACACGCTTTGCAATCAACAAAGCCTGTGTCAGTTCTGGCACCCCTTTGGTTTCGGGTGCGGCAATTCGTTTTGAGGGCCAGGTATCCGTGTTTACGCCGGGCGTTAACGATAGTCCCTGTTATAACTGTTTATATGCTTCCGGCGGGGAAGAACCTCTTAACTGCACAAGCAACGGCGTAATAGCTCCAATAACAGGCATAGTCGGCAGTATTCAAGCGTTGGAGGCAATGAAATTGATTATGTCTATCGGCGAAACATTAAATGGGCGCTTATTAATTTTGGACGGCTTGGCGATGGAATGGCACGTCATGAGGTTAAGAAAAAACCCTAACTGTCCGACTTGCGGACGCCCGAATGAGCAAATGCGAAGTTAATTGAGGAACTTGCAAAACTAAATAAAGCGAGCGGAATTAGAGCTATAGAGGTCAA
>CAZMRW010000005.1:0-90312 GCA_964568805.1 uncultured Methylococcaceae bacterium
CTAACGAGATATTGAAATGCCATCGATTGACTTCACCGGCAGGGTATTTTGATTGTCCTGCTAATGACAGCAGTAAATACAGTTCAATCCATAACGTCAGGCCAGTTTTTTGACCCGTTCCGATGGACTGACGACATCGGTCAAACGAATACCGAATTTATCATTGACCACCACGACTTCGCCACGGGCTATCAAGGTGCCATTCACCAGCACGTCCAGGGGTTCTCCGGCGAAACGGTCCAACTCAACGACAGAGCCATGCTTTAATTGCAGAAGATGTTTGATATCGACCTGAGTCCTGCCAATTTCGATTGACAGGGTGACGGGGACATCGAGAATGACATCAAGGTTGATTTCATCCGATGCGGTATCCAGTGAATGATTATCTGTAACCGGATTGGCAAACTCTTCAAATTCGATCTTTTTGAAATCGTCGTTAACATCTACATCGGTCAATCGATTTTGTTCTTTATCCATCACGTTTTCCAACTTAACTGATTGTAACGCATGAAGCTCTTGTCACGAGCTTATCTTGTTAGTTACCTGCACTGCGTAATGACCGCCGGATACGCCGGATTTACCTTTAAATAAGGGTATGCCATGAACGCTAAGAACGACGGCTTCCGGGGTATCAATTAAAATCACATCCCCTTTTTTCAAGCGCATGACATCGCTTATGGTTAACTTTTTTTCCGTCAGCAGGCTGGCAACATGCAATTTGGCACGGAGGATTTGTTGGCGAAAAGCCGTCTGCCACTCACAATCCTCTTCAGGGCTTTCGCTGCCAGCGATATCAAACAAAGCCTTGTTCGCTTCTATCATCGAATAGGGCATGGTGATATTCAAATCGCTTTTTCCCCCTTTCATTTGAACATGAATCGTTGATATCACCACGATTTCAGCAGGGTCTGCGATATTGGCAAACTTTGGGCTGACTTCCGTCCCCAAATTGTCAAAATCAAGTTCCATGACCGGTTTCCAGGCTTCTTTCAGATCATTGAAAACCATATCAAGAACTAACCGGATGACCCGCGATACAATCGGTGAAGGCTGCTTATTTTCAACCGGATTTTTCAATTGCCCGGCGCCCCCGAAATAGTGATCAACGACTGCAAACACCAGATTCGGATCCATTGTAATCAATGCACGTCCGCGCAACGGAGAAAATTTGGCTATCGTAAGGCTGGTCTGATTTTGCAAGCCTTGTATATATTCGGAAAACTGCTGAACTTGTATACCTGAACTTTCAGTGTCAACCGAAAAGCCTAAAAAACTCGACAAGGACGTTCGAAGCAGCCGGGAGAATCGTTCATTAACCGTATCCAGGACCGGCATTCGTGTGCAAATTATCCTATCCCGGCTGGAAAAATCATACTTTCTGATTTGATCATGTTGCTGGAGATCAACGAAAGCGGCCTCTTCCTCCAATTCTTCAACAAGATGGCTCTCATCCAGACCGCTAAGCAGGGCGTCTATTTCATCTTGTGTAAGTAAATCGCTCATAATTTATCGCCTGCAAAACTGAGGCGTTATGCCCCTCTACAGTAAGTGTTCCTGTCATTTTTTCATGCATCGATTACACCTTTGTAACCGCAACTGCGTTTATCCGCAGTCAGATTTTTATCCTTGATTTTATCCTGCCGTGAACCAACTGAATTTTAAAAAAAATTTAACTACAAAATCTAAAGGGGCAATCGAAATAATTATAGTCTGATCTTGCACAAAGGCTACGTCTTTTCAATTCATTTCAGGCGTTCTATCCACGGTCGCTTGTTTTGGTTTTTGAAAGGCGTAAATATAATACTTCATCAGTCTGAGACGGCTCGCCCATTCTATTGCAGCCGTTTCAATCATGGCAGTCTTATTGGAAACACGGCATTTCCTGGCAAGATTTCTGATATAGGCGTAGGTCGGCAGTGTATGATCGGTAATATCGAGCTCGACCCGTAGCTTGAATTGGGTCTGTGCAGCGAGTTTTCGATAATGCTTGCTTGTACACTGCACATTGCATTTCCCGTAAAAACCGGTACTTAACCGTTCGGGCAGACTCATCTTCATCATTACCAGAGGCAGTAAGGCAGCTCCCGGTATAAAATCGGATAACGCCAAAAAACCTCCGGGCCTCAAAACCCGGTAGGCTTCTTCAAAAAACATCTTGCGGTCAGGGAAATGAAAGATGCATTCGACCGCCAGCACGGCATCGAAAGAATGGTCTTGAAATGGCAACGCACAGGCATTGCCTTGTAGAAATTGAATGCGATTATCCGCCAGAGGCTTGACTGTCGCCTGCGCCCGAAACAATTGTCGCTCGTCAAGGTTTAAACCGACCAGTTCCATGCCGGTATAATGTTCGTTGATATGGGCCACGGTGCCGCCGAATCCGCATCCGGCATCAAGCACCTGAAGACCGTTTTTGATCCGACCTGCCAGACAAAGCTGTCCGGTCAAATTTTCCGCCGCGTCGGCAAAGTCCGAAGCCGTCATAGCCGCAAGCCCCGGCTGATACCAATAACCCCAATGCACGTGCCTGCCAAAACTTTGCGCGACGTCATCATCGCCGTCCTTGATCAATCCCAATAATAAATCGAAATAAGGCAGATTGACTTTGGCGATGCTGTCTTGTTTTTGCTTGATCGGAATTGACTGTTCGTCCGGGAGGGAGTTATTCATTGGGTACATCAGAGTCCGATAACAAATCTATTCATGCACTCACTGTACCGCATTCCTAAATTGAAGCAAACCTATGGCAGTTAATATCCGGAGAGTCCCTCGGTGCAGTTCTTGCCGTTCAACACCCCGGCTACTGATAGCGGCTCAGGCGGTGCGTCCAGATATAATCCGCTGACTGATAATAAGCCATTTCTTCCAGAACCATCTGCGGCTCGGCATCACTATCCAGAGGTTTATGTTTACCCAAAGGGTCGGCAATCAAGTCTACCTGCTTCTGGGGCGACAATATCGCCAGCTTATTGTCCTTGAATAGTCCGAGCTTCTGATAATTGCTGATCAGCGCCCTGCCTTCGTCCTGACGCATTTTCAGGATATTTTGGCCATAAAACTGGCTTTCGTAGCTAAAGTTCAGGAGTCCCAGAATAGTCGGAGCGACATCGATCTGACTGGATAGCCGGTCATTTCTGGCCGGACTCACATGTCTGGGCGCATAGATAAACAACGGGATATGGTATCGATCGACGGGGAGGTCAAATTTATGCGCACTGCCGGCGCAATGGTCGGCGACCACAACAAACAGGGTGTCTGCAAACCAGGGTTTGGTTTTAGCCTCTTTGATAAACTCCTGCAGCGCATAATCGGTGTATTTAACTCCTCCCGCGCGGCCTGTTCCGGGAGGGATATCGATCTTCCTGTCAGGATAAGTAAAGGGACGGTGATTACTGGTGGTCATGATCTGAAAGAAAAACGGCTTTTTGTGCTGGTAATCGATGTCTGCTTCCCTGATCGTTCGATTAAAAATGATGTCATCCGATACGCCCCAGGCATTGGCAAATGTGATCTCTTCTTCAGTTAAATCGGTTTCATCGACGATCCGATAACCGTTGCCCGAATAAAAGGCATTCATATTGTCAAAGTAGCCGCGTCCCCCATAGAGAAAGGCGGTATCGTAACCACGCTGCTGAAATACCCTGCCCAGACTGAATAGCTTGTCGTTGCCCGGCCGTTTGACGATGGATTGTCCGGGCGTTGGCGGAATCGAAAGCGTTATGGCTTCAAGCCCTCTGATGGTGCGGGTCCCGGTTGCATAGAAATTGGTGAACAATAAGCCCTGTTTAAACCATTGATCCATAAATGGAGTAATGTGCTCCGTGCTGCCGAAAGTTGCCAAGAATTCTGCGCTTAGGCTTTCAACCGTAATCAGGATCACATTCAGATGTTTTTCAGCTCCGGGCTGTCGAATCATCCGTTTGATGTTATATAAATCCCTCTTTTTCGTTGGCGCAGGCTTTGCGGCTAGTTCCGACCTGATGACGCCTGATAATTGCCGGTCATCTCCGAGTTTGTAAAAATGCCGGTAATCCAGTTCATTATTTCTGAATGCGGCAAAAAACTGATAAGGACCGTTGGCGGAAATCTCATTAAGATAGGTATTGGCGGAAAACTGATGCCATGACGGCCCGACTGCTGCATAACTGATCACAGGTAAAAGAAGCAATACAGCGGTGATTTTAAGCCGCGAAAAAAATGATCCGCTGGCATCAAAACTTTTCGACAGCCTGTTTCTGACCAGATAAAAACACAGTACGGTGAACGTCAGGATACCCGAAAGAATCCATCCCATCGGATAAGACTCGATGATATTGTTGATCACTTCATGAGTATAAATCAGATAATCAACCGCAATAAAATTAAAGCGGACGCCAAACTCATCCCAAAAAGTCCATTCGGAGGCTTCGATAAAAAACAATAGGTATAAATTGACAAAGAAACCGATCGATACAATTATTCTATTGATTTTGCTTTGGTAAATTGAATTGGGAAGAAACAACAAATACAGCGCGAAAGGGATTAACAGATAACTGAAAAAAGCCAGATCATTGATGATGCCGAGAAAAAACGCCAGAACAATCAGGTAAACAGGCGAATCGATGTCAGACAGTTGCTTGATCAGCAACGTCACTCTGAGTAAGGCGAAAGCTGCCAGATTAATCCATAAAAATAGCAAAACGATAGAAAACCGAGTTTTTTCAACTATTTTCATGACGCCCATTGCAGTTACCCTTGAAGTATAAATTAAAAAACACTAACGAAGAAAATCAGCGCACGACCAGGAAGAAAAGGTCGAGGATTAAAATAACGTTCGCCATTGTGCAGGATCGTTACCACAAGCCAGTGTACCTTATCAGGCCATTGCTTCAGCCTTGCATCGTAACAATGCCGGGCGACCCATAGGCTAATCCGGCTGAAATAAGGCCCGGAAAACAGAGCTAAAAACGATAGACATGGCGGGACAAATTGGATAACGTTAAAATTATCGATAGCCAATTTAATTTCGGAAGGCAATAACTGTTCCTCAAATGAATTGAACATGGGGCAGTTTAATTAATGCCGGATTAAATCCTGCTTAATATCTTGTTAATTTAACGTTAAGAAATTTATCAGAGAACAGGATTGGGCCGAAAAAAATCGGATACTGGCGGCTCTCGATCGAGTCTGTGTAAAAACATAAAAAAGCTATGAACAGTGGAATATTTTTTAAATCACGATTTTAGTAGTGCGTTTTTACACGGGTTCGACCACAAGCGGTCGAACGAATATTCTTTTTGATTAGAATAACTTAAATCTGATAATTGTTACTGTATTATAATCCCCCTCCGGTTAAGTGCCATGGCAGGTTGCATGCGTGATTGCAAGACCTGACGCTGTCCTTTCTTCAGGGACAACATGTATCAAGCCAATGACTATTTTATTATAAAAATCAATACGATAATAGCTTTCGTACCGGCAAATTAGTTAAGCCGGCTTACATAATTGGATTATTTTTTGCATTAAAGCAACACCCGAAGCTTCTTTTTCATGGATTTATTACTCAAATACCTCGCTCTTTGTTTTTTTTTCAATAACCCCTCTGATTTGATTCCGCCAAAATCTTTCATGTGGAAAAACGTCATCTTTTATCTGGTCTCCGGGATGATCGTTGAGGGTTTAATCTCTGATCCTGCTGATGGTGCCCTGGAGGTCATCTTACGTACCATTATGGCATTTTCGACTGTTGGCGTAATATTGATCATCCAGAAAAAATGGCATTATTACAATCAACTGTATACAGCAATCTTCGTCTGCGAAAATTTTATCATGACCCTGGCGACGGCAACCGAAGGCCTATATCACTTGATGATTATGGAGCACATCGAAAAAGCGGAGGAAATTTCAATTGGCTTGGGAGTGTTTTTGGTTCTCTGGTATATCGTGATTATCAGCTATATTTTTCGGCAATTGTTAGAATTTAAAATGAGTAACAGCCTTATGATGGCATTCAGCTATTTCGTTTTAACCTACGGCATTCCGATGTTGTTTATGGATATCTAAATCTTTCTGCTTAAAGCAATGCTCGAGTTTGATATTGATGCTTGCCGAACCGAATGCCTATAGGTTCTGCTAAACCGTCGCCGATACCATTGATAAGTATCGTTGAACCAAGGCATTTATCGGCCGATGCGCCGGCGTGAAGCTGTGATGCTTCTGCCGGGCTGGCTGGTTAATGGTTAGGTTATTTTCCCGTTGCAAATCTCAAAACCGCCAATAAACTGTTGTCCCTTTGTTTTTTTCGCTCTCAATCGTTAACCGCCAACCATAGTATTCGCAAATTCGTTTTGAGATGGCCAGACCCAGACCGCTGCCCTGGCTGGATACGCCCCGATAGCCACGTTCAAAAGCCTGCTCAAGTTCAAATTTATCCATGCCGGGACCGGTATCCGCTACCGAAATCTCATGATCGCTCAGAAAAATGGTCACCGTTCCCTTATCGGTATAAGAGAAGGCGTTTTTGATCAAATTACCCATCAGCATCGAGACCATCGGGCCGGGCGCATTGATGCCGGGATGTCCTTGCATTTTTATGGCCACGGTGACCTTCCTGGCCAGCAATCCTCTGTACTCATCGATCAGTTTCTCGACAATGGTAACGAGCTCGGTTTTGTCGGTGGATTCGCCCGCAGAAACCGGGTTTCGAGCCAGTGTTAATAAGGTGTCCAGGCGTTCCGCCATCTCTTTTGCCGATCGGTTAATACGCTCTACCCGTTGTGCAACATCATTAGGAATTTCCTGCTTCGACAACAGGCCTTCGCTCGTCGCCATAATCACCGCCAGCGGCGTCCTTAACTCATGGCTGGCGTTGCCGGTAAATTCTCTTTCACGCTGAATCAGCGCCTGCAAACGGCGGCTGTAGGCATCGAATTCCAATGCCAGCATGCCCACCTCATCATCGGTGTAATCATCAGAAAGATAGCCGCTTGCCTTTTCAGGATTCAGTTTCTTTATCCGGGAAGCCAACGAGGCGACCGGTTCAATAACCTTTTTGGAAAACCACAGGCCGTACCAGGTCGCCAGACAAAGAATGATGATGACCGTTGCAACCAGATAGACCATCAATGTACGTTCTACCGTTTCGAAATCAGTATCATCATAAATCAGGGTATAGCGCACCTCATTGTGCTTTTTAATGGCGACGTCATAACCATGCTGGTTATACTCCACATCATGGATCCCTTCGGGATAACGGGACAGAAATAACAAGTCGGGATTGGGATTGTTGGCATCACCTTTATAAACAACCCAGTTTTTTGAGCTCAGAATCGTCAAATTCGGGTCTGACTCCGAAAGTTTGATGAAGTGTTCCAGTTCTTCGGTTAAATAAGAATCCATAAATTGCCTTTCCAACGATTGAAAGGAAATTTTCAGAAATACCAGCATGAAGATGCCGATTAGAAGGCCTAAAATCGGGTAGGTCAGAAATATCCTGAACCGGATTTTATGACGGTAAGGCATTGCCAGCTTTTAGTTGGTAACCGACTCCGCGGATGGTATGCAATAGCGGCGTGGAAAAGGATTTATCAACGGCATTGCGCAAATGATGTATATGAACGCGCAGGGCTTCGCCGTCAGGCGGAGTATCGCCCCAAATGTTATATTCCAAATTCCGCCTGGATACCACACGCGGCGATTGCCGCATCAGCAGCTCCAGAATTTGAAATTCGATAGCCGTTAATTCGATCGCGACACCTGCTCTGCTGACTTCGCGGGTTTCAGGCTTGAGTTCCAGATCGGCGACACGCAATACTGTTTGCTGACGGCTTCCGTTCTGCCTGCGAGCCAAGGCGTTGAGCCGCAGCTTGAGTTCTTTTAACGAAAACGGCTTGATCAAATAATCATCCGCTCCCTGTTCGAACCCGCTGATCCGGTCCTCCAATGTATCCCTGGCCGTCAGCATTAAGATAGGAACCCAATTGCCGGCATCCTGGCGCAATCTTTTACATAGCTCCAATCCGCTGATGCCGGGCAACATTAAATCCAGAACGATCGCGTCGTAATGATTGACAACCGCCAAATGCAAACCGGTAATACCATCGGCGGCGGTATCGACAATATCGCCCTGCTCCTCAAAAAAATCGGCAAGTTCGATGGATAAGTCCTTATTATCTTCAATGATGAGTAGCCGCATAAACTTACCAGACAAATGGACAGGGATTTGAGAACAGAAACTTTTCCATTCAGGTTTCCATGCTGATCATTTTCCATCGCTGTCTAATGAAACAGAACACTCATTGGCTAACGATCATGGAAACAGGATTATTGATTTAAGGTTTTAAAAAATAACTCCACAGAGAATATGATAAGCCTTATTCGGTTTTTTCAGCATCATTTCAGAATGAGTTTCTATTATAGAGGCCTTAGTCAATTAAGGAGCTTAAAATGCAAGCACAAACTTATGTTAAAGTATGGGATCTTCCCCTCCGGATCTTTCACTGGCTTTTGGTCGCCGGATTTCTGATTGCTTATCTGACCGAAGACGAGCTTTTAACCGTTCATGTATGGGCCGGTTATCTGGTCACCGGCCTTTTGTTTTTCAGATTGGTCTGGGGGATTAGCGGCACCCGTTATGCACGATTCTCTAATTTTATTTGCAGCCCGGCAGCATCACTTGCCTATATCAAGGATATGCTTGCCTTAAAGGCCAAACGATATATCGGGCATAATCCTGCCGGCGCGGCCATGATCGTGCTCTTGCTGATCAGTTTGGCATTGACCTCGATCACCGGCCTTGCCGTCTACGGCGCGGAACAGGCGGCCGGTCCCTTATCCGCGATAGGGAGCCGTCATGAAAAACTGTGGGAAGAAGTTCATGAATTCTTCGCCAATTTCACTCTGTTCCTGGTTTTTCTCCATGTTTTTGGCGTATTGGTTGAAAGCGTTATCCACCGTGAAAATCTGATTAAAGCCATGTGGAATGGCAAGAAGAAACCGGAATGAGACTCCGATAGATAAAACTCATACCCATTTGCATAAATCATTATGCCAAAAACAGCATCCGCCAGTATGGCAACATCCAATACAGACCTTCGCATAGCGATAATGAGCATCGTCGGCATCGCGGCTTATCTAGTCCTTCACTATGCCGCCGGCTATGGACTGGATGTCTACACGCTGTCATTCAGCGCATCAATAAGCAGAACAGCGACGCAGCTTTTTTCCGGGCAATTCAGTTTGGCGTTGCCGCTGGCGCAACTGCCACTGATTGCTGTCTTGGTCCTGGGCGGAATTCCTCTGATTTATCAGCTTATCGTGAAAATGCTCATCGGTGATTTCGGCGCTGACCTGCTGGCAGGTCTGTCCATAGTGACTGCCGTAATGCTCAATGAATTTCTGGCGGGGAGCCTGGTCGTGCTAATGCTTTCCGGGGGCGCGGTCCTGGAATCCTATGCGATACGGAAGGCATCTTCGGTGCTTGAAGCCTTGGCTAAGCGCATGCCGTCGGTAGCGCACAGGAAATCGGGCGATGTGTTAATCGACATCACCACCGAACAAATCAGAATTGGCGACAGGTTACTGGTCCTGCCTCACGAAATTTGTCCCGTGGACGGCACCGTCATGGAAGGCGCCGGCATGATGGATGAATCCTATTTAACGGGCGAGCCGTATCTGATGTCGAAAATCAGCGGCTCCACGGTTCTCTCCGGCGCCATCAACGGCGATTCGGCATTAACCATCTGCGCCGATAAACTGGCCGTCGATTCCCGCTACTCCAAAATCATGGACGTCATGAAGTCATCCGAACAGCACCGGCCCAAACTCAGGCGATTGGGCGATCAACTGGGCGCACTTTATACGCCGCTGGCCATCGTCATCGCGCTGACCGCCTGGGGAATGAGCGGCGACATCATCCGGTTTCTGGCGGTCCTGGTCATAGCCACCCCTTGTCCGTTGCTTATCGGCATACCGGTCACCATCATCAGCTCGATTTCGCTGGCGGCGCGGCGGGAAATCATTATCAAAAATCCGGCCATTCTGGAGACCATTGGCTTATGCCGCACCGCCATCTTCGACAAAACCGGCACGCTGACCTATGGGCGCCCGTCATTGACAGCGCTGATCACAGCCCGTGACCATAACGAAAGGGATGTTCTGACATTGATCGCCAGCCTGGAGCGCTATTCCAAACACCCCTTATCGAGCGCCATCCTCAAGGCGGCCGAAAAAGCCGCCCTTCCTCTCTTACCTGTAAGCAATATTACTGAATTGCCGGGACAAGGCCTTCAGGGCGAAGTCCACGGCAAGCAGATTCAGGTCACCAGCCGCAAACAATATGCCGAGCAACATCCGGAGGGGAGCATTGACCTGCCGCCTGTATCGGGCGGCCTGGAATGTGTGGTGGTGATCAACGACCGGTATGCCGCTACGGTGCAATTCAGGGATGAAGTCCGCTCCGACAGTTCTTCCTTTATTAACCATCTGCAACCCAGCCACCTGTTCGATCGGGTGATGCTGGTGTCCGGCGACCGGGAATCGGAAGTCTGCTACCTGGCTAAACAGGTCGGCATTGAACACGTGTTCTTTAGTCAAACTCCGGAGCAAAAACTGGAATTAGTACGCAAGGAAACTCTAGCGGCAAAAACCGTGTTTCTTGGCGACGGCATTAATGACGCGCCAGCATTGACGGCGGCGACGATCGGCATCGCTTTCGGCCAAAACAGCGATATCACCGGAGAATCGGCCGATGCGGTGATCATGGACAGCTCGCTGTTAAAAGTCGACGAACTGTTTCACATCGGCGAGAGAATGCGGCTAATTGCGCTGCAAAGCGCAGTTGGCGGCATGGCCTTGAGTGTAATAGGCATGGTCGCCGCCGGTTACGGTTATCTGACTCCGGTTGCGGGAGCAGTGACCCAGGAAATTATCGATGTGCTTGCCGTATTGAATGCACTAAGGGCCGCCATTCCGCCCAAGTCACTGTCAGATTATTAATTCCGTTCAATATGCCGGGCAAGATACGTTACTGAGCGGAATATGCATTGCATATCAAATTGATAACGGATAGATTTCATCCCAAATCATGAAGAGGCCTGCCCTGTCAAACTATCCACCCATTTTCTTAGGGTATAAAAAAAGGAGGGCTTCAGAAGCCCTCCTTTTAGTACTTGAAGTCCCTGGTTAGGGAGAAGTACTTGCCAATCAGATAACGCTGACGACTGGTTCAGGTTTAACTTAGAAACCGATACCAATATATCCGCCGGCGGTAAAACCATCGGTATTGACGCCGTCAGCCGCACCGCCTGTTAAATGATAACGTCCGTCAACACCAACGAAAATGTCTTTCCACAATCTGTAATCAGCACCGGCGCCAAACATCATGCCGGGGTTTAACACGGTAATGGACTCGGAAGGCGGGCTGATCACGTGCAGACCTAAACCGAATGGGATAATCCAAGGTCTAAGTGCGCTGCCTTCCAAAAATTTTATTTTTGGTGCCGCGCTAAGGGTTAATTGATTAACCGTAACTTCTCTTGGCTGGCCGGGCGTAGCTCCTATCAGAGCTGCCAGACAGGTTGGATCCTGCGCCAAGCAGTTGCCTGCCACAGCGCTGGCAAATTCTTTATATTCAACCATCAATTCAGCCAGCACTTCGGTACTGTCCATCAAGCCCCAGACATCATGAGTCAGGTTAAAATCAAATCCGGCGCCGATATACCAACCGTCGGTGTCAGACTGATCCTGGGCTCCCAAAGGAATCGCATTGCTTTGAATTGAAACACCGTTTCTAGCTTGATCCATTTGCGCAAAACCACCGCGGAAAGACAAGGTGTTATCATGATGGAACTCTTCTTGTACGGGCGCAGATTTGACTTGCTGCATCCATTGGTCCAGTTCCTGAACCTTTGCATCTGTCTGTGGCGCCACAGCCGCCGCTCTCAGACTGTTAATTTCGGCTTGCATGGCCTGCAGTTGGGCTTCCAGGGCGTCAACTTTGTTGATTGCCGCTTCGGCAACGCGATCCGCTTTGGAGCCCGCAAAAGCTTGTGGAGAAACCAAAGCACCCGCTATTGATAGAGTCGCTGCGGCTATCGCACAGCTTGTGTATGTTTTTTTAAATGTCATTGATTCCCCCTCATGAGGTTGTTATTTTACAAAAAGTTAGCTTTAAAACAACAAAGCCTATTTGACGGAATTAATAATAGCAGCAAAAGTCATTGACTTCAAGTTTTTATTGTAATTTTTAAAATTGAAAAAACCATTTAAAATCAATACATTATTATATATCATTAATATTAATTATTTGATTGTATGAAATTAACAACATGTTATTCGCAAATATCTGACTAAATCCAGGTCAGTTATGTTGCTGTTGTTTTTCGTCATCTATTCGAAAACTTCTCATCGGACTTACTCTAAAACGGGCTTATTAAACCTTAAAAAAAACGGCATTGAAAATATATATTTTTGCTTTTTATCTCGATTGTACCGAAAAACCGGCAATCGCTTAATTCATTGATGCGTTATTGTTCAACAATCATCGCAAACGGTCATTTTGCGGATAACGAACGGAAAATTTATCGTAAACATGTTAAATTATGAATCATTTAAAAGACCTGATTGATTCTAGTTTGTAAAATTACTCGTTTTACTTTTCCAAGATCGCCATACCGTCGTATCCTAAGGAAGGTAAGTGGTTATGAATTTGCATAGTCCCTTCCCGGTAAGTTTGACGAGCGAGCATATAATCTGACAACGTAGCATCAATTTCCATATATAGCATTTAATTGATCCAGATCCACTCATTCATGACATCAATCACGGATATCACTATTATCGGCGGCGGTATCATCGGACTTTTGACCGCGCGGGAACTGCTTTTGGCAGGAACTTCTGTTACCGTTATTGAAAAAAACGGGCTTGGGCAGGAATCTTCGTGGGCCGGAGGCGGTATATTGCTGCCGCTTTATCCCTGGCGGCAACCCGATGCGATCACTCGCCTGGTCATGCAAAGCCTGAAATTATATCCGGATTTGGCTTCGCAACTGATAGTCGAGACGGGCATCGACCCGGAATGGACTCCCTGCGGACTGCTGATGACTAAAGCTCCCGATTTTGCCGCAGCCGAAAACTGGTGTAAAACTAACGAAGTTCGCTATGAACTGCCCGGACCCGGTTTTTTTGATCAATTCAATACCCTGCCTGACCACCCGATGTGGTTGCCCGACATTGCCCAGGCACGCAATCCCAGACTGGTTAAATCATTAAAACAGGATCTGATTAGTAAAAAAGCGCAAATCAGGGAGCATTGCGAAGTCAAAGCGCTTACACGCAGCAATGACCGGATTATCGGCATAGACACCACCACCGGGCATATCCCGGTCAACCAGCTCATACTCTCGGCCGGGGCCTGGACAGGCCAACTATTCAGGCAACTCTTCCCGGAACTGAGCGGCCCCGCGCCGGAAATCGCCCCGGTTAAAGGGCAAATGCTGTTGTTTGAGACCAAGCCGGATACCTTGCCCTATATCGTACTCGATGACGATCAATACCTGATTCCCCGACGTGACGGTAAAATCCTGGCGGGCAGCACGGTGGAACACGATAACTTTGATAAAACCACTTCCACGGATGCCCGTGAGCGTCTGGCGACTTTCGCCATAAACCTGATGCCTTTGCTGAAAAATGCCCCAATTATCCGGCACTGGGCAGGGCTACGGCCGGGCACCGAACACGGCGTGCCCTATATCGACAGGCATCCCGGCATCATCAATTTAAGCATAAACGCCGGACACTTTAGAAACGGACTGGCGATGGCGCCGGCGTCGGCACAATTGATGGCGGATTTGATTTTGGAACGCCCGACCAAGGTAGCACCCGATCCTTATAAGCTGTCCAGTCCGCACTAGCGAGGACGGCCTCAGTGTGGCGAAGCGGGGCTCAATGCTATACCGGCACAATTTTGTTCCGATCTGGATCTCAGCACGGTATCGGAGAATGCCGTGATGCCGGCTTCGAAAATCCATCTCACTTAATCGTCCATCAACAACCATCCCTTAAATAAAGAAAGACAACAGGCATATCATCCATGAATCCATACCCCATATTGCGCCCGCTGTTATTCTCTCTCGATCCCGAAACCGCTCATGAAATCACCCTTAAACTGCTGAAGGCGGCACATGGCTTCGGCATGTCGAAAGTAATTTACCCGTCGATTCAGGCGAAACCTGTGCACGTCATGGGTCTGGACTTTAAAAACCCCGTCGGCCTTGCGGCCGGACTGGATAAAAACGGCGACGCTATCGATGCCATGGCCGCTTTGGGTTTCGGCTTCATTGAAATCGGCACGGTAACGCCCAGGCCGCAGCCGGGCAATCCGAAACCACGCTTATTCAGATTGCCCGAGCATCAGGCGATCATAAATCGGATGGGTTTTAACAATCTGGGCATCGACCATCTGTTGTCGCAGGTAACGCAAAGCGCCTATACTGGTATCCTCGGCATCAATATCGGCAAAAATTTCGATACACCGATCGAGCATGCGGTGGGCGATTATCTGATCGGTTTACGAAAAGCCTATCCTTTCGCCAGCTACATTACCATCAATATTTCCTCGCCAAACACCAAAAACCTGCGCCAATTGCAACAGGGTGACGACATTAAAACGCTCATTTCAGCGCTCAAAGAGGAACAGCTTAAATTGCATCAGGAACATGGAAAGTATGTGCCTTTAGCGTTAAAAATAGCGCCCGATCTCAGTGACGATGAAATCAGCCATATTGCCAAACTGCTGCTGGAATTTGCCGTCGATGCCGTCATTGCGACCAACACCACGATTGCCCGCGACGCCATCGCAGGCCATCCTCTGGCCAATGAAGCCGGCGGCTTGAGCGGCGCACCGGTCAAGGAAAAATCAACGGCCGTCGTGCGCAGCCTCGCCGCCGAATTGCAGGGCCGCTGTCCTATCATTGCCGCCGGCGGAATTTTATCGGGCCGGGATGCTGAAGATAAACTGGCGGCGGGAGCCAGCCTGGTGCAAATCTATACCGGCCTCATTTATAAAGGGCCGCAATTGATTGCCGATATTATTCGGCATATCAACGCCCATGATCACTAAGTCTGCAGTTTTTTTATTGACCGGCAATAGCCATGCTTTCCAGCAGAATCGAACCTGTACGAATATTGCTTCGAAAATCGACGTCGGTACCCACGGCAATGATGTTTCGATACATGTCTTCCAAGTTTCCGGCGATGGTGATTTCTTCAACCGGATACGCAATCTGACCATTCTCCACCCAAAAACCCGCGGCGCCGCGGGAGTAATCACCGTTCACCATATTGACGCCCTGCCCCATTAATTCGGTTACCAGCAAGCCGGTACCCAGCGCCTTTAACATTCCCTCAAAATCAAGAAGGCCGGGATCAATCGTCAGATTATGCACGCCGCCGGCATTGCCTGTGCTGGCGAGCCCCAATTTTCGGGCGGAATAGGTATTCAGGACATAACCGCGCAACACGCCGCCGCTGACAATATCGCGTTCTTGCGTGGCGACGCCTTCCCCGTCAAAGGCGGCGCTGCCCAGGGCGCCTTTCAGGAACGGCAGCTCGTGGATACGAATAAATTCGGGGAAAATCTGTTTATCCAGGGCATCCAGCAAGAAGGAGGATTTCCGATATAAGGCGCCGCCGCTGATTGCGCCTATGAACGAACCTAGCAAACCACCTGCAACCTCTGCCGAGTAAAGCACAGGGCTTTGCCGTGTACTTAAGCTTCGTGCATCCAACCGCCTGACCGTTCGTTCTGCGGCTTTTTTGCCGACATCGGCCGGCCTTTCCAGATCAGCAGCGTTTCTGGCCACGCTGTACCAGTAATCGCGTTGCATACTGCCGCCCCGTTCCGCCAACACCGAACAGCTTAACGAATGCCGGGTGGAAAGTGTTCCTTGCAAAAAACCCAGGGAATTGCCCAAGACACGGATGCCCTGATGCGTATTGACCGTGGCGCCTTCGGAATTACTGATGTCCGAATGATAGCTCCGGGCGGCGTCTTCACATTCGATGGCAAGGGCAATCGCTTCATCGGCGCTGATCGCCCAGGGATGATTAAGGTCAAGATCAGGAAACCGGGTTGCCAGCAGTTCTTGCTCCGGCAAACCGGCATACTCGTCGGCGCTGGTATAACGAGCGATGCTGCATGCCGCCGCGACCGTTTCCTTGATTGAATACGGCGACAAATCGGTGGTGCTGGCCGACCCTTTGCGCTGACCGAAATACACGGTCACGCCCAATCCCTGATCACAATGATGTTCAATGGTCTCGACTTCACCCAAACGCGCGGTCACGGATAATCCGTTCTCCTGGCTAAGTCCCGCTTCGGCGGCGCTGGCGCCCTGTTCCCTGGCTTCGTCCAGTAAGGTTTGGACGATGGTTTTTAGATGGTTTATTTGTTCCCGGTTTTGCACAGTGTTCTCTTAATCCGCTTTTTAGGCTATTTGACGATTTATTTGCTGAAATGAAACTTCATTAATATTTGCTTGCGACAATGCGTGTTCAATCGTCATTCCAATTAAATTTCCATCTTCATCCAAGTCCAGATAAATATTTTCATTAATTTCTTTAGTCTCGAAAATCGGGCGCTCTGAAAACTCCAGCAATGCGGTATCGGTATCTTCAAAATATTTAATTTTCATTATCTACCTCTTTAAATCCTCTATCAAAGAAAGCGTTATGAACCGTCTCTTCATCTTCCAACATAATAATCCTTAAATATTTTCCTTCTTCCTGAATAAAACCCCATTTTTTAAACCGTCCATCTGCTTGTCTTTGGGTTTTAATCGGGCAGGCAACAACATTCTCAATCCATTCAATTTTTATAGAAGCCCTATCCGTCCTATTCCTAGTATGAAGAAAATATTGGGTAAACTTCATCACTCACAACCTAAACGTTCGTCCCGCCCACCGTCAGGCCGTCGATTTTCAAAGTCGGCTGGCCGACACCGACCGGCACGCTCTGCCCGTCCTTGCCGCAGGTGCCGACGCCGCTGTCCAGTTCCAGATCATTGCCCACCATGGAAACCCGGGTCAACACATCGGGGCCGTTGCCAATCAGGGTGGCGCCCTTGACCGGACGCGTTATCCTGCCGTTTTCGATCAGATAGGCTTCGCTGGCGGAAAACACGAATTTACCCGAGGTAATGTCAACCTGTCCGCCGCCGAAGTTTTTGGCGTACAAACCCTTGCTGACCGATTTGATGATTTCTTCCGGACATTGCTCACCGGGCAACATATAGGTGTTGGTCATACGCGGCATCGGCGCGTGCGCATAAGACTCGCGGCGGCCATTGCCGGTGGCCTTGACGCCCATCAGACGAGCATTGAGCTTATCCTGCATATAGCCCTTCAGGATGCCGTTTTCAATCAGGACGGTTTTTTCGGTGGGGGTGCCTTCATCGTCGACGCTGAGAGAACCTCGGCGCCCCGGCAACGTGCCGTCATCGACCACCGTGCATAAATCTGATGCAACCCGTTCGCCGACCCGGCCGCTGAAAGCTGAGGTGCCTTTCCGGTTAAAATCGCCCTCCAGGCCATGGCCGATGGCTTCATGCAACAATATTCCCGGCCACCCTGGACCCAGCACAACCGTCATATTACCGGCCGGCGCCGCCACTGCGTCCAGATTGACCAGCGCCTGTCTGACCGCTTCGCGCCCATATTCGAGGGCTTTATCCTGGTCGATGAAACAGCTGTAATCGCTGCGGGCGCCGCCGCCCATGCTGCCCTGTTCCCGTTTTCCCTTATCCGCAACAATGACCGTGACATTCATGCGCACCAGCGGGCGGACATCCGCCGCCAATGAACCATCCTGATTAACCACCAAGATGGTGTCATGCACTCCCACCAGACTGACGATCACTTCTTCAATGCGGTTATCCAGCTTGCGGGTTTCACTGTCAACCTTGCGTAGCAGGTCGATTTTCTGCTGATCCGCCAGCGAATGTAACGGATTGATTGCCGCATAATACTGGGGCCTGTTAGCCGGTTTCATCAGACCAATCCTGGCATCCTGACTTTGCCTGACGATAGCCTTGACATTATTGGCGGCTTCCAGCAGCGTTGGCATTTCAATCATATCGCTATAGGCAAAACCGGTTTTTTCGCCGGACACGGCGCGTACCCCGGCGCCCTGGGCGATATTATGACTGCCTTCCTTAATGATGCCGCCTTCCAGCACCCATGACTCGGCATGGCTGGATTGAAAATAAATGTCCGCCGCATCCAGGCGTGAACTGAGCAATCGGCCCATAAGGGTTTCAATATCGCTGTCCTGAATGCCCGAAGGCATCAGTATCGCTTGTCTTGCAAGATTTAATAATTCCATCACTTCATTAATAAAAATTCATCGGGAGCCATAAGGGTTAGGCTGTATACATAAGAACGATCCTTTTCAATATCCGTATCAGATAAGGTGGGGCCATTGAAATAATCTATTCTTCGACCAAATCATCGCGCATTGTTTCAAAAATAAATTGCAACAGCTTTTCCGCACCGTCGGTCTTGTCGCTGGTTTCCGGCTTTTCAGAGTGCTCGTCCTGATCAGCCAACGCGGCGCTGATTATCGTCTCGTCGCCATCAGCCGTTACCGTCAACACATAGCTGGACTTGCTGTAGTCGTTCGTCAACAGCGCTGTAAAACTATCGGCAAAAGACGCGTCTTCGGAAACATGGCTATCGGCATCGTAAGTGACGTAATAAAGCCCTTTATCGAGTTCTCTATCGGTAATTTCAATGTCGCTTTGTTTCAGCGCCGCATCCAGGGTGTTCCATGCAAGATCGAAAATCTGTTTGATTTTAATCTGCGGAGGCTTCGAAGTCGTCAAATATACTGTATCGCCCAACCCTTTCTTGATCTTGCTTTTATCGGGAATCGCGCTGTCGTCGCTTTCACTCTGTTTCGGCGCCGCATAACTTTCCTGCAAGCCCGGAGGCAGTTCCAGATAGGTGGTATCACGGTAAGGCGCTGGCTCGGTCGCGCCGCAGGATACTAAAACCAGGAAAACTAATAGACTTGTAATGATCAGACGCATCGATTATTCACAGAATAAAAGGCGATGATTCAGAACCGGAAACGCCGCGCGTACTTTTTCGAGACGTTCAAGGTCTATATCGGCAGAAACAAAACCGCTGCCGGTTTTATAGCAATCCAGCACGACGCCCCAGGGATCGATAATCATGCTGTGACCGAAAGTCTTCCGGCCATTGATATGGAAACCGCCCTGATTCGGGGCAATGACATAACAAAGATTTTCAACAGCGCGTGCGCGAAGCAGCAATTCCCAGTGCGCCGCCCCGGTTTCTGCGGTGAACGCCGATGGTATCACCAGCAAGTCCATCCCCATCCTGGCCATTTTCCGGAAAAACTCAGGGAATCGTAAATCATAGCAAACGGCAATTCCCATTTTGCCGAACGGCGTTTGCACAACCACGGGTTCATTGCCCGCTTCTATTGAATCCGATTCACGGTAAACTTCATTGGTTCCGGGAACATTGACATCGAACAGGTGCATTTTGTCGTAACGCGCCACTCTCTCGCCCTGGTCGTTGTATACCAGACATGCAGCCCTGACTTTATTGTCGTCAGTCGCACTGATCGGAATAGTTCCGCCAACGATCCACACCGCGTATTTTTTAGCGGTTGTGGACAAAAAAGCTTGTATGGGTCCTGAACCGTCGACTTCCTTGATCTTGATCTTATCCAGTTCATGATGTCCCATCAGGGCAAAGTTTTCCGGTAAGGCCACCAATTTAGCGCCCGTTTTAGCGGCTTCGGCAATCAGTTTCTCGGCCTCTAGCAAATTCGAACTGATATTTGGACTTGATGCCATTTGAATGGCAACGCATTTACTCATCTTATCTCTCTTTTATTGTGAATCACTTTGTTTAAGCCAGGAAAAATCGGTAATGCCATACCAGGTTTTTTGCAGCAATCCGTCGTTTTCATGCAGTGAACTGATTTGCGCGTTATCCCAACTGCCTTTTACCAGATACTGGGAACCAAAAAAGAACCCTTCATGCTCGGCACCGGTCAAGGATTTGGCAACCAACGCTGCGACTTTACCCATAATTGTACCAGCAATAGGCACGGCATCCGCACTTTTTGGCGCAACGTTGACCACATGATCGACGGTGCGGTTAACCAGGTCTGTATCTCCGGAAATAGAGATTTTCGCCGGAACCGAGTCAACCACAAGATTATGGGTGACGGCCTTGCCTTTTGCCAAATCGAATCGGCCCTTGATACTGTTAAATGTCAGACCTTCTTCAAATATGTCACTAAAATCGAGTTGCAACCGTTTTATCCACTGAGCCATGGCCAGGATGCCCAGAATTCTGCCGAATCCGGGCTCAATACTCAGGATACGGCCGCTAGCTAAATTGACATCCAGTTGACCCTGCAAATCATTCAATGCAAATTGATAGGGCGGCGCCTGCCATTTTAAGGCAAAGTCAATCACACCGCTGGTTTCGGTCAGATTACTGCTGATCCCCAGGGAGGAGAACAATCGTCCCGGTTTCAGTATATCCAAACGACCATTCAATTGCGTCAGTGACGCTTTCCCGGTTACGTTCCAGTCGCCGGTCATCGACAGTTTTTGATCGTTACCGGTCAACTCCAGCCGTTTTAAGTGCAAACCCTCCGGACTGCGTTCGGTTTCCATCATAAACTTTCCCAACGAGGCAGATTCCCAAAGGGTCCTTTCGCTGCTCACGGTCAATAATGGAAAAAATTCCGGCGCTGACTCTGTTTCTGTCCTGCCGTCTTTTTCCTTTAACATGGTTAACGCGGAAATGTTCAGAGTATCGAGGTTTAGTAGGATTCTGCCGTTTCCTTTCGGATTAACCGGAAGCTTGAGTTTCCCTGTTGCAATCTTGCTGTTTATCGTTCCGCTCCACGCATCGCCATCACGATGCAGCGCCAGATCCAGACGACCTATTTCCGAATTGTGCCAAAGAGCCTGTTTGCTGCGAACGGCTATCTCCCTGATATCGGCGCTATTGCCGTCCATCTTTTCATCGGTCAATGACATCCCGATCCAGTCTTGCAATGCCAGTTGATCCCGGTTAATCTCAAACTTGATGCCCGCTTCCTGTCTTTGGGCAACAGTGCCTGTACCCAGCAGAATATGGCCGGAATAAATCTTCTGTTGCTTGACATCGATGTTGACGGCTGCCTTAAGATTGCCGTCGTAATTCAATTCAACCGGCAACATAAATTTATCGGCCAGATTAAACGTCAGCGCCATAGATTTTTGCTGTTCTTTACTCTTGGCCAATATGTCTGGCAAATTCAGGGCGATACCGGTTAAATTTGACTGGGCATAGAGTTCCGGCACTCCCTCGTCATAAGGCAGGCTTAACTGCAATTGATAATCCGTCGCGCCCTCGGCGTATTGCCACCAGGGCATTTTGAACTGCGTCTGGAGATCCTCGATTCCGGCGCGTCCGGCTACGTTGACCAGCGTTTTTCCATCGACGCTTTTGACATTGACCTGAATCGGATGCCCCAAAGCGTGTGCATCAATGGTGTCGCTATAGACTCCCTGTTCGTTGAATCTGATCAGTCCGGTCACTTGGCTGACCGGCAAATCCAGCGAATTTATCTTTAATCGTGCTTTATTCAACTGCGCCGAACCATCGACTTTAGTGATCGCATCGGTACCTAATGGAATTTTCATATCCAGTTTGACCTGGGTTATCCCCGCCGGAAAGGTCGCATCCAGCAGCTTGTCAACCTGCGCTCTCAACGGGGTTTGCTGCAAAAAGCCTAAAGCATGACCGATTTCTCCTTCCAATTCGCCCTGAATCAGCAACTGATCGCTATTACCCAGAGACGGAATGGCAATTTTCGCCTGCCTGATATTAACGTTATGGCTTGATCCCTGCGTCAGAGCGCCGGTTAAACTGCCCTGGCTAAATAAAATTTCGCCAGCGACATCGCTAACATGCGGCCATGAGGGATGATATTCAAGCTCAAGCCGGTCCAGATCGAACCGGCTCTCAAAAACGCCGGAGCCATCGTTAAAAGGATAATCTTTCAGTTTTCCGTAGAACAACAGGCCGCCATTGGCTACATGCCCGTTAACAAAGGCATGATCAAGCCAATTGACCACATCCGGATTCATTATCTTTGCCGGCAGAAAATGCGGGATCTGACTGGCGTTATCCATGGCGAACGCGCTTTGCAAGTCCATAAATGTTTGTCCGTCAGCCTTTCCAATGTTGAGGCGCAATCGGTTTTTGCTCTTAAAACTCATGGCATCCAGTTCAATCAGCGAACTGTAGACCGCCCATTCATCTTCTCTCTGAATCCAGCTTAACGCCCCATCCAATCTGTCGATGGCCAGCGGCGTCCGAAAAAGATCGGATGTCAAAACCGCACCCCTGCTCGCCAGACGGACCATGCCCTGTTTCTCGTTGCCATGGATTTGGCCGCTTAAATTTTCCATCCCTGGAAAAGAGAACATCGAGGCCGCGCTTAGGTTGGAAAACTGTCCGTTGACGGCAATCGCTTTATCATCAGGCACGGCAAACAACGAAAAATCGCTAAGCACACCGTTTGGCTGAATTTGTCTCAATAATTTCCCATTTTCTTCGGATGACGGAATAAAAAACTGCGTAACAAGGGATGTTTCCTGCAAATCGAGAGTATCGGCATAAAGCGCAATTTGCTTTATCGGGTCAGTATCCGACCGCCATCCGGCGACACTGAAAATGGCGTTCGGCCATTTTCTGGTTTTACCGCTGGAAACGCCTGGCGTTTCCATCAACAGCTGCTTGACATCAAGCTGCCAACGCCGGTCGGTCAATCTTAACTGAAATCGGCCGTTCAGATGCTCAACCGGAAATGCTCCTGTATCCGGTCTTTCGAGTTTCAAATTGTTTATTTGCACCAGCCCATTGAGCGAGGCTAATTTTGAATGTCGCCATTCGCCCCAGATACTGAAATCCCCGCTACCCGATTTAACATTGACCGCAAGGGGCAAATCGACCGTCACCCACTCGGGCAACTGGATATTCTCGCCTTCAAGATAGATATTGCCGTGAGTGTCCGCAGGCTCAAAAACATTGCCGTTAACGTCCATTGAAACCCTGAGGGTGTCGCCATATTTTTTCGGTAGCGGCATCAGAATATTAATGCGATGCCGCCCGTTTTCGTTGATAACAGCCATATCCACCGATTTGAACATCAGCGAACGGCCGTTTTTTTGTTCATCCTGCCAAGTAATGTCGCTATCCAGCACTTCGTATTTTCCGCCCTGCAGCAACCATAGCGGTTTGCTGTCGCCGGCTTTCAAACCGACAATGGCAAAACTGCCGTCGGGTTTACGGTGAATGGACAACTTGGCGCCTACCAGGGTAACCCAGGAAGACGCCAGCAACTGCCTGTTGACCAGCATGGTAAGCAAATCTATGCCCACCCTTATCTCTTTCAGCGAAATGGCCGTATTATTTTGCGATACATTGTCGGAAGCAATATCGATGTCGGTAAGCACCAGTTCCGGGCTAAATCCGCGCATGGTCGCCCTTAAGCGGCCTATGGTGACAGGCGCATCGAGAACCTCTCCGATACGAACGGCCAATCTGGACTTGTATCCTTCAATGCCGATTAACGCCAGGCGGATACCGGTCATCCCAATTGCCGTAGCAATCAATCCCCAGAAAATGAGATGGCGTGTCGCACGGGTAAAATGATGGATCATGCAAGCAGGCTAAAGGCGCAAGGCGTAAGGTAAAAGGCGCGATGCATAAGGTGTAAGAGATAAAATTTAGAACTCAGCATTAGAACCGTTGACATTAAACTTTATGATAACCAGACCGCAAGCAGCTCTCTTTTGCCTTGTACCTTGTAAATTGCACCTTACAACAAAACCACATCGTACTGTTCCTGATTATATTCTGTCTCCGCCCTGAACTTGATTTGCACACTTAGAAAGGCTTCCAGTTCCGCCAGCATATCGGCCTCTTCATCCAAAAGCATTTCCACCACTTCATTGGAAGCCAGCACCAGTAATTTTTTCACCTTATATAAACGGACTTCCCTAATGATCTCCCGGAATATTTCCAGACACATGGTTTCCGCCGTTTTCAATACACCCCGTCCGCCGCAGGCCTTACAGGGTTCGCACAGAATATGCTCCAGGCTTTCCCGGGTGCGTTTCCGAGTCATTTCGACCAGTCCCAGCACAGAAACCTCGGTGATTTTGGTCTTCGCATGATCTTTTTCGAGGTTACGCTCCAGCGCCTGCAACACTTGTTTTTTGTGCTCTTCGCTTTGCATGTCGATAAAATCGATAATAATGATGCCGCCCAGATTTCTCAGCCTGAGCTGTCTGGCAATGGTCTGAGCCGCTTCCAGATTGGTTTTGAAGATGGTTTCTTCCAGATTGCGGCCACTGACATAACCGCCGGTATTGACATCGACCGTCGTCATCGCCTCGGTCTGGTCGAATACCAGATGCCCGCCTGATTTGAGTTTGACCTTTCGTTCCAACGCTTTTTGAATTTCATTTTCGACATTATAAATATCGAATACCGGACATTCTCCTGAGTAATGTTCGATGACCGGCACGATTTCGGGCACAAACACCTCGGCAAACTCAACCAGGCGATGAAAAGTTTCCGTGGAATCCACCCGCACCCGTTCTATCCCTTCTTTATACAAATCCCTCAAGGTCCGGATGCTCAGCGGCAAGTCCTTGTGAATAAACTGTTTTACCTTGGCGCTGGAAATTTTAGCCGATATGGACCCCCATAATTTTAACAAGAAGGTCATATCGGCGATCAGTACCGATTCATCGACGCATTCAGCCGCTGTTCTCGCGATAAAACCGCCGCATTTATACTCCTGCCTGAACTCCTCTAGACAGGCTTTCAAACGTGTTCGTTCCTCTTCGCATTCAATCCGGTGCGACACGCCGGAATTGCTCGCATAAGGCATATAAACCTGATACCGCGACGGAATCGATATTTCCGTGGTCAATCGTGCGCCTTTACTGCCTATCGGGTCCTTGACGACCTGCACGACGATGTGCTGACCTTCATACAGATAATGTTCAATATTTTCCGAGCCTTTTTTTTCCAATTCCTTGCTGCACAAATCGGACAGATGGAGAAATGCCGCCCTGGACAGGCCGATATCGACAAATGCCGCCTGCATCCCCGGCAAGACCCGACATACTTCGCCTTTATAGATATTGCCGACCAATCCTCGTTGCCGGCTACGTTCGATGATGAGTTCCTGCAGTATGCCGTTCTCTATGACGGCAACCCGTGTTTCAGGGGGAGTAACATTGATTAAAATTTCTTCACTCATTTGAAAAGATTTATTCCTTGTTTTGCTAAAATCTGGGCAGTTTCAAATAAAGGCAGGCCCATCACGCCGGAATAACTGCCGTTAATCGACTCCACAAAAAGGCTGCCCAATCCTTGAATCGCATAGCCGCCCGCTTTATCGGCCGGTTCGCCACAGTGCCAATAAGCCAGCATTTCCCGATCGGTCAGGGTTCTGAAGGCGACGTCCGTGATACTGAGCGCCTGCCAATGCTGACGCCCCCTGAACGAAACCGCACTATAAACCTGATGGGTAAGACCCGACAACTGCCTCAACATGTCGATGGCATCGTCCTTATCCCTGGGCTTGCCCATAATCCGCTTGCCCAATACCACCGCGGTATCCGCCGCCAATACCGGCATTCCGGATTCGCTGCTTCGTAACAGACAGGCCGCCGATTTTTCGGATGCTATTCGAAAAACATAATCCCCGGGCTCTTCATTCGGCAGCGGCGTTTCATCGATAGCTACAGGAATGACCGTATAACTGACCTTGATCTGATCCAACAGTTCCTGTCTTCGGGGAGAAGCGGAAGCAAGAATTATCCGGTCTGTCATTAACGGTGGTAAGGATGGTTGTGGAGAATACTCCAGGCGCGATAAATCTGTTCGGCCACGACGATACGCACCAAAGGATGCGGGAAAGTCAGCCTTGACAGGCTCCATGATTCACGCGCGCTAAGCTTGGCTGCATCGGACAATCCTTCCGGTCCGCCCACCAACAGCGCAATATGTTGTCCGCTTTCCAGCCAGCGTTTCAACGCTGATGCCAATTCGGGCGTCGACCAGGATTTGCCGGCGAGATCCAGCGCCACGCTATGGACACCTTGCGGAACGGCGGCCAGCATCCTGTCGCCCTCCTCCCTGACTATCCTGGCAATATCGCTGTTTTTACCGCGGCTTCCCGGAACAATTTCCTTGAGGATCAATTCGCATTCTCTGGGTAAGCGCTTGGCATATTCCTGGTAACCCTGCTCCACCCAAGCAGGCATCCGGTTGCCGATTGAAATCAGATGTATTTGCATACGTTCAGGATACAGAGAACAGGCGATTGTTGCAATCCGCCGATTGTTACAACGCCCAGGATGGCCGGTGCAAACCGGTTGGCGAAAGGGATAGGCGCATCTGGCCCGCCTGCTGCAAACTGATTGACAATGACGCTAATAATGAATAGATAAAATGGCTTCCGTGATGAAAGCGGCGACAGTCTGCTATCAAGCGGTCGTTTTCTTATAGTTCTTAGTTTTAGGGCAATAAGGCCGGATTAGTTGCGCAGAGCATCATTCCGATCCAAAGCTTGATAGATTGCTTTGCTTGCTATCAAAGTTGTTCTACCCGTAAACCGGAGTTAGCAGCCGCATCACATTGACGTTTATCGGCAGAAATAAAGATATCGGCTTTTAGTGCTATGGCGCTTCCAATGTGCAGCGCATCTATCCCTCGCAAGACATTTTTTTCCAGGCTGAAAATGGTTCGATGCAACACCTCCGGATTTAAATCACAAACCACAATGTCTTCAATATCAAAAAGCAAAGAGGATTTTAGCTGTCGATACTGTTGATCATCCATGCGTCCTTCCCGACGTAAGCGGCAAAATGCAGATATTATTTCTGCTAATGCGATACCGGATAATCCTATTTCTGTAGCTTGATCGCACCAGGCCAACACAACAGCGGTATTGGCTTCCTGAAACTAACGCGTTAAAAATGCAGAAGAATCGAAAAAGACTCGCATCAGCCAGCCGTTTCGCGTTCTTCAAGGATTAAGCGACTGGCGGAAACGCCAACTAACGCCAATGGCTGTGCTGTCCGCCGTTTCCATGAAGGTAAATCAGGATTTACCGGCACTATGTCCGCAATGGGTTTTCCGTTGCGTAGTACACGCACGGATTCACCTCTCTCAACAAGATCGAAGTATTGCTTGGCATGGTTTCGAACTTCGGTAAAAGTAGCCTGTTTCATAATGCATCCTGGAATGTACAAAATAATGTAATTATATCTGTTTTATTTTGTTTCCATGAATTTATCCTGATTATCTCAACGGTATAAGATTTTACATTCGGGATGAACATTAAGAAAAAATGACAAAATTTTCACGCTGTTTAGCCGCTATGCCTCCTATGGTTTTCGATATGCGCTTTATATGATGGCCATTTTCATGTTAGCAGCCGGGGAGATTGCGATTTGAATGAGTAGACTTCCTTGTCACAAAATTGAAGAGGCCCTAAAGATAAACTGGACACATATATGGACTCCTCGTTTATTGCAAGCCAAGATTTCCCTTAATTGATACTTTCAACAGAGATCGAGATTGCAAACATATATCCGGTCTCTTAATAGAGGGATAAACCTCTGGACCCTGATGAACCTATCCGCGCGCTTTTTTCCAAAACAGCCTGTCGGTTTCTATGAACCTCTGTGTCAATCGGATTTTAAAAGCATCCGTCTGACCTGTTGTCGTCATCAATAGTGGTTTTCTTGCCTCCGCAATCTGATTAAACTCTGTTCAGCGGTATGAGGGTTATCCATGCTTTGGTCAATACCGGACCCCTTCTCTTGTGTGGAGGTGTTGAACAAAGGGTGGATAACCCGGCTTCGCGCGACTAAGCCACAGCGGCCTCGTAGGCTCTATCCTGCCTGACCATCGCCCATAACACGCGGGCATTTTTGTTGGCCAGCGCTACAGCCGCTTTGTTAAAGCCACGCCGTTCAACCACGGCTTGTAGCCATCGGTTTAAGGGATCGGTCTTACCACTACAATATTTAACCACTGACCGAGCGCCGTGGATCAGCAAGGTGCGTAGATACCGATTGCCGCGTTTACTGATACCCAGCAACACTTGCTTATCACCACTGCTGTGCTGTCGCGGCACCACGCCGAGGCTGACGGCATAATCGCGGCTTTTCGCGTAGCCTTTGCCATCACCGATGTCGGATGCCATGATCGTCGCCGTAATGGGGCCGATGCCGGGGACATCCAGAAAACGGCGACTAAGAGCGTTTTGCTGACAAAGTCGATTGATTCGCCTCTCGTGTACCTTGATGTTGTCATCCAGCGTACAAAGACTTTCGTACATTTCAGCAAACAGTTCGCGGCTCAACGAAGGCAACGCATTTTCGGCATCTTCCAAAATCAGAGGCAATTGCTTTCTCACTTGGTTAATGCCCTGCGGTATTACCATGCCAAGCTCAGATAAAAAGCCTCGAATTCGATTCGTCAGCGCGGTTCGCTGATAGATCAAATCCTGGCGCAATCGATGCAGCATCTGCATTTCCTGCTGCTCCAGATTTTTTACCTCAACGGTACGCTTGTTAGGCTGGCTCGCGGCGCTGAAGATCGCCTCGGCATCATTAAAATCATTCTTGTTGCCGACGACAAACGCTTTCACGAACCGGGCATTCAGCAACACGACCTCGTGGCCCAATTTCTTGAATTCGCGCGCCCAGTGATGTGCTCCACCACAGGCTTTCATACCAATCAGACTTGTCGGCATGTTGGTGATATGCCTTAATAATTCGCACCGTTTAAGTTTCTTTTTCACGGGTTTGCCATCTACAGAAAGAGAGAACACATGAAAAGTGTTTTTTGCTATATCCAAACCCACGACGTTATCTTTCATTTCAAACGCCTCTTTGCTCCGTTTAAATTACTGGGTGCATTAGACACCGTAGGAGGAAGAGGAGTCCATATCATCAGGCTAGGTCGAAGTTAGATACTCAATGTCAGATTCATTGAGTCTTATGTTGAAACCTGTCAGATTAGGTCCGGATTTTTACACATAAGCTTTATCAAGGCTGCATGCCGAGCAACCGATCGTGACTCGAAACTCGGCTTACAGCATGCCGGCGCCGATAATAAACTCTTCTACCGTTTGAAGGCCTTCGCATGTTTTCAAATTGGTAAAAACAAACGGCCTTACGCCGCGCATTTTTTTGGCGTCCCTGTCCATGACCTCCAGCGAGGCGCCGACATATGGCGCCAGATCGATCTTGTTGATAACCAGCAAATCGGACCGGGTAATGCCGGGGCCGCCCTTGCGCGGGATTTTATCGCCCGCCGACACGTCGATGACATAAATGGTCAGGTCGGCCAATTCAGGGCTGAAGGTTGCACTCAGATTGTCCCCGCCGCTTTCGACAATAACAAAATCCAGATTATCGAAGCGTCCGCACAGTTCATCGACCGCGGCAAGATTCATCGAGGCATCTTCGCGGATCGCGGTATGAGGGCAGCCGCCGGTTTCGACGCCGAGTATGCGCTCCTCCGGCAGCGCCTGGCTGCGGATCAGAAACTGTTGGTCCTCCCGAGTGTAAATATCATTGGTCACCACGCCGATTTCAAAGCGGTCGCGCATGCTTTTACAGAGGGCATCCACCAATGCCGTTTTTCCGGAACCGACCGGACCGCCGACGCCTATTCTTAACACCTCTTTTTCAACCATTTGGATTTCCTCTCAAGAACGGAATAACCTGGAATACTGCATTTCATGACGGCTGCTGGCCAGCGGCAGGCCGAACACGCTGCCGCCGATATCGTCATCGCTCAGTGTCAGGGCGATAGCCACCTGCTCCGGTATGCCTGCCGCCAGATCCCTTAACAATCGCTGGCCGGCAACCTGCCCCAGCGGCACCAGCTTGACCGCGCATAATACCTGATTTTCCAGCCAGCTCCATAAATAGGCAGTCATCGCCGCGCGTTTGGGAATATCCATGCGCACGGCAGCCAAACTGAATGCAGCGGCCAGCGTCGTCTGCCCTTTCGCCGGCAACGCATCGGCCCCATCCAGTTCCAGTTTAACCAAAAGTCGGGCCAGGGCCTGACCGGTTTGTATATCCTCTGCTCTCAACTCGGCTGTCTCCCGGCAGGCCAGTAAAACGTCGTTCCAGTATCCGGCCGATACGATATCGTTGTTAAGCCAGGCATCGTAAAGTCTGTCCAGAACGGGCAAATCGACCCGAGCCTGGCATCTTGACATGATGGCCGCAAGCCATGACCTGACCTCATCGGCATTCGTTATCCAGCCGTCATCGACCGTCCGTTCCAGACCCTGGGAATAGCTGTACATGCCGATCGGCAAGCCGGGGCTGGCCAGCTGCAGCAAGCGCAGCAACGCCAGATCAGTGATCATGGCCATGATAGGCTCCGGCCTCGGGCTCGAAGGGCAGGGTTTCATGACTTACCGCCAGGCCGATACCTTCGAGCATATGATCGAGCACATGGTCGGCCAGATAGCGGAGTTCGCCGTCAAGTATCTGCAGCGAGACATGCCGGTTGCCCAGATGATAGCAGGCCCGGGCGAACAGCAGCGGGTCACTGCTACGCACCACCGACACTGCCTCCGGCGCGGCTTTTATCCGCACTTTAAGACCGTCGGCCCCGGTCAGCGTCATGCCCGATCTCAGCAGGAATCCGCGCGGCAAAAACAGGCCGACGTCGATGCCGCCATCGGTTCGGGCGGATACCCGGCTTTTTTGCCTGACGTCAAAAGGCAGGGTCAGGGTATCGTCTATAACGTCTTGCGTCACACATTCAGTCAGTTTCAGCATAATCAAAACAAAAAATAACGTTGGGCGAAAGGCAGAACATCGGCAGGCTCGCAGGTCAGCAGTCTGCCGTCGGCACGAACCTCGTAGGTCTGGGGGTCCACTTCGATGACCGGCTGGTAATGGTTGTGGATTAAATCCTTCTTGCCAATATGTCGGGTGCCGCCGACGGCACCGATCTGCTTGCGCAAGCCCAGAATTGAAGCGATATCGCTGTCGACGGCGACCTCTGGCAAAAACATCATCGATGTGGATGCCGCCGCTCTCCCGAAACCTCCGAACATCGGCCGGTAATGCACCGGCTGCGGCGTCGGAATGGAGGCATTGGGGTCTCCCATCGGAGCGGCGGCGATAAATCCGCCCTTGATAACCAGGCTGGGCTTGACGCCGAAAAATGCCGGCTGCCACAGCACCAGATCGGCCAGTTTGCCGGCTTCGATCGAGCCGACCTCGTGAGCGATGCCGTGGCTGATGGCAGGATTGATCGTGTATTTGGCGATATAACGTTTAATTCGAAAATTGTCGTTGCCGGACTCGTCTTCCGGAAGTTTTCCACGCTGGACCTTCATTTTATGCGCGGTCTGCCAGGTGCGGATGATGACTTCACCGACCCGCCCCATCGCCTGGGAGTCGGACGAAATCATCGAAAATGCGCCCAGATCGTGCAGAATATCTTCGGCGGCGATCGTTTCGCGGCGTATCCGGGACTCGGCAAAAGCAACATCTTCAGGAATGCCCGGATCGAGATGATGGCAGACCATGAGCATATCCAGATGCTCATCGACGGTATTGATGGTATAAGGACGCGTCGGATTGGTCGAGGACGGCAATACATTGGCCAGTCCGCAGGCTTTGATGATATCCGGGGCATGCCCCCCGCCGGCGCCTTCGGTATGATACGTGTGAATAGTGCGGCCTTTAAAAGCCGCAATGGTATCTTCGACAAAACCCGATTCATTGAGGGTATCGGTATGGATAGCCACCTGCACATCGAACTTATCGGCAACCCCAAGACAGCAGTCGATGGCCGCCGGCGTTGTGCCCCAGTCTTCATGCAGTTTTAAACCCATCGCACCGGCGCGTATCTGCTCTTCCAGCGGAGCAGGCAAACTGGCGTTGCCCTTGCCCAGCAAGCCGAAATTCATCGCGAAACCGTCCAGTGACTGAAGCATATGCCGAATATTCCAGGGTCCCGGCGTACAGGTCGTGGCATTGGTGCCGGTGGCAGGTCCGGTTCCGCCACCAATCATCGTCGTGATGCCGGATGCCAGCGCTTCCTCTATCTGCTGGGGGCAAATAAAATGGATATGGGCGTCGATACCTCCGGCGGTAACAATTTGCCCTTCCCCGGCAATCACTTCGGTGCCGGGTCCGATGACAATATCGACATCGCTTTGAACATCGGGATTGCCGGCCTTGCCTACCCTTGAGATACGGCCGTTCTTGATGCCGATATCGGCCTTGATGATGCCCCAGTGATCGACGATCAAGGCGTTGGTAATCACCAGATCCATTGCCGACAGCGAATCGGCCTGTCCCTGGCCCATGCCGTCGCGTATCACCTTGCCGCCGCCGAATTTCACTTCGTCCCCGTACACGGTCAAGTCTTTCTCCACTTCAAGAAACAATTCGCTGTCGGCAAGCCGCACGCGGTCTCCCGTAGTCGGACCGAACATATCGGCATAGGCTCTACGACTGAGTTTACCCATTATTGCCCTCCAGTGTCCCCATGATCTCCTGACGAAAGCCGATAATCCGGCGCAAACCGGAAAATGGCACCAGCCTGACTTCACGCTCCTGTCCGGGTTCGAAACGCACCGCCGTTCCGGCAGGTATATCGAGGCGAAAACCAAGGGCTTTTTTCCTGTCGAATTGTAAGGCCGGATTGGTTTCGAAAAAATGATAATGAGAGCCGACCTGTATCGGCCGGTCGCCGCTATTGGCGACGATCAGCGTTAGGGTCTCCCGCCCCGTATTCAGTTCAAGATCGCCATCTACCGTAATGATTTCTCCGGGAATCATGCCGTCTCTCCTATTCGATCGGATTATGGACCGTGACCAGCTTGGTGCCGTCCGGAAAGGTGGCCTCTACCTGCACATCCGGCAACATCTCTGCGACGCCCTCCATCACATCATCCCTCTCCAAGAGGGTGCGGCCGAAGGCCATCAGTTCCGCAACGCTGAGTCCGTCTCTGGCGCCTTCCATGATAGCGGCGCAAATAAAGGCAACCGCCTCCGGATAATTCAGTTTAAGTCCTCTGGCTTTACGACGCTCAGCCAGCAGGCCGGCGGTAAAGATCAGCAATTTGTCTTTTTCGCGTGGTGTCAATTGCATCATGTCTCCTTTTAGTTCAGGTTGCCCAAATACGCGGAGGCTGCGCGCTGCGACCGACAATGCCTTCGCGGATAACCGCCCAGACCTGCTGAAAAAAGCAGCGCAAGCGGTCCGCTCCGGCATCGAGGCCCCGACAGACCAGCATATCGTCGATGAGCGTGACGCCGAGACCCTTCTGGTCACCAATCAATCGCCTGACAGTCTCCAGTACCTCCAAAGATGCGGGGCAGGCGAACAAGGTTCCGCAGGCCGAGTGGCCGTTTAGGCCCCAGCGCGCGGCGTATGCTTCGGCATCAAGCTGCAAGCGTTCGATATAAAACGGTTTGCCGTCCCGGTGTATCCGCCAGCTCAAACCGGCTGTGCCGTCACTGAATCCTTCCAGCGCAGCGGGTCTTCCCAAAGCGAGCATTTCCCAGCCGATAAAACGGGCGCAAGAATCGAGTACGATTTGCATATCGGACTTCATGCGGGCACCCTCATAGACTATGGTTTCCTGCGGCAGCCATTCCAGCGACGCGCCTTCTGCGACCGACAATGATACCGACTGGCGGGCCAGTTCGCCGGAACTGCGGTAAAATTTTCCGGCCGCCGGTGTCGTCAGCAACGCCGCACTGTCCTTCGCCACGGCAATATCAATAGCCAACCTGTCCCCGGCGACCACGCCGCCGGGGGGATGCAACAGGTAAACATGGCAGACTCCATCTTCAGGATAAAACGGCCGCTGCACAACCAATGGCCCACGGTGGCTGCGATGTTTCAGCACGGTTTTACCATTATTGCAAACAAAGCCCAGTTGCAGATGGGCTTCCCAGCCCGGGCGGATGGAGCCCTGCGGCGGACTGCTCTGCACGGTGTCGCCGATGGCATTTTCCGCATACATCAAATCACGCTCCTATCAGCAAGACCGCGCCTACCAGCGCGCTGACCAGCCCCCATCCGGTTTTTATGACTTTGAAAGCTTGCGGCGACATTAAACTGATTAAAGTCCCCAGGCCCAGAAGCAGCGAGGTGCCGGCGAGAAAGCCAGCAAAATAGGATGATGCCACCATGCCGTCGCCTATTTCCGAGGCATGAACATAACCATGCCCTAACGCAAATGCCGTCGCCAGCGGAACGGCCCGGCTCATTTGCGCCTGCCGGTCGCCGCACAGGATCAATCCCATCGCCAAAACCGACACGGCAATCCAGGCTTCAGCCTCCGGCAAGGAAAATCCGGCAAAATCAAGTCCCGCTCCCACGGCCATCGAGGCCAGAAAGACGGCCGGCAACAGCCAGCAGGAACTGCCGCGTAAAGTCCCGCCCCAAAGTCCGATACCGAGCATCACCAGCACATGGTCGATACCGGACAAGGGATGCAGCAGCCCCGTCAAATAGCCGTGGGCGATACCGGCTCCGGTGTGAGCATGGGCCGGCATCAGCACCGACAATAGCAGCAAGCCTGTTGAAATCATTAAAAACCTGCTTTTCATAATCCTCACCTCATAAATTTAAACCGTTAAATAACGCTTGACCAAGCCTTCAGTCAGTTCGCTCATGACGCCGGACGCAATGCTGCGTCCCCTATCCATTATAAAGAAACGATCGGCCACTTTGTACGCAAACGGAAGTTTTTGTTCTACCAGCAATACGGTTACCCCCAGTTCATGGTTGATGGCTGCAATCGCTTCATGCACTTCGTTGCGCAGTTCGGCATCCTCACCCGGCCTGGGCGCCGGTTTACCGCGGCCGCGGTTCAATCGGTAAATCACATCGCCGATTTCGCTAACGATATTGGGTTGTATCCCTTCGGTCGGTTCGTCCAGTATCAGCAGCCTGGGCTTCAGCACCAGCGCACGGGCTATCGCCAATTGCTGCTGCTGGCCGCCGGACAAATCGCCGCCGCGCCGCTTGAGCATCTGTTTCAGAACAGGAAAGATCGCAAATACCTGTTCCGGAATTTTATTGACGCCCTGTTTATGCGCCGCGCGCAGGCCGGTTTTGAGATTTTCCTCCACCGTCATCAACGGAAAAATTTCCCGCCCCTGCGGCACATAACCGACACCGAGTTCCGCACGCTTTTCTGCCCCGATGGAAGCAATATCATTGCCTTCGAGTAAAATGGCGCCGCTTCTGACCGGAACCAGGCCCATGATGCTTTTCAGCAAGGTGGTTTTGCCGACACCGTTACGGCCCAGCAGACACAGGCAGGAACCGTCCGGCACCTCCAGATTGATATCCCATAACGTGTGGCTTTCGCCGTAATATTGATCCAGTGATTTTATGGTTAACATCATCCCCCCAGATAGACCTGAATGACCCGGGGATCATTCTGCACATCGTCCATGCTGCCCTCGGTCAACACCGAGCCTTCGTGCAGCACAGTAATCTTTCTGGCGATCGACCGAACAAACTCCATATCATGCTCGACCACGATGATCGAATGCTTTCCCTGCAACGACAGCAGTAATTCCGCGGTACGTTCCACTTCCTGATGAGTCATGCCGGCAACCGGCTCGTCCACCAGCATCACCAGCGGTTCCTGCATCAGCAGCATGCCGATTTCCAGCCATTGCTTCTGCCCATGCGACAGGACGCCGGCGCGGCGCTCGCTGAACGGGCTGAGCCCTATCGTTTCCATCGTTTGCCGGATGCTGTCGCGCTGTTCTCCATTCAATTGTGACAACAGGGTCGTCCAGGCGCCTTTTTCCGCCTTCAACGCCAGTTCCAGGTTTTCAAATACCGTTAATGCATCGAAAATGCTGGGCTTCTGGAATTTGCGGCAAATGCCGGCTTGGGCAATAGCCGCCTCGTCCATTTTCAGTAAATCGATGGTCTGTCCAAAGAATACGCTGCCTGAGTCCGGGCGGGTTTTGCCGGTAATGACATCCATCAGCGTCGTTTTACCGGCGCCGTTAGGACCAATCAAACATCGCAACTCGCCGGCATCGATATACAGCGACAGCTTATTGAGCGCCTTAAAGCCGTCGAAACTGACGCTGACGTCTTCAAGATAGAGAATCGTACCATGCCTAGCGTCAACAACCACACCGTCCGTCGACAGCATTCCCGGTTTGTTGTGTTCGGCGTCGCCGGGGCCATTCATTACATAATGATTCATGATTTTTGCCCATCCGCTTTGCGCAAGATACCGGCGATGCCATCCGGTAAAAGCAAGGTGACCACAATGAATACGCCGCCCAGGGTAAACAGCCAGATTTCGGGCATCAGGCCGGTCAGGACCGTTTTCGCATAGTTGACGACGACCGCGCCGATGATCGCGCCATAGAGCGTTGCCCTGCCGCCCATAGCGACCCAGACCACGATCTCCAACGAGTTCAGCGGCGAAAATTCTCCGGGATTGATAATACCCACCTGCGGCACATAAAGCGCTCCGGCGATTCCTGCGAGCATCGCGGAAAAAACAAACATCCATAATTTGAACATTTCGACGCGGTAGCCCAGAAACCGCACCCGCGGCTCCTGGTCCCGGATTGCGGTTACCACTCGTCCCAACTTGGTGTTGACCAGCCAGCGGCAGGCTAAAAAAGCAGCGATAAGACTAAGGCCAGACATCATCAACAGCATCGCACGAACCGATTCCGACTGGATATTGAAGCCTAATATATCCTTGAAATCGGTTAAACCATTATTACCGCCAAAGCCCATTTCGTTCCGGAAAAACGCCAGCATCAGCGCATAGGTCAAGGCCTGAGTCATGATCGACAAATAGACGCCGGTCACCCGCGATCTGAACGCAAGCCAGCCGAAAACAAAGGCCAAGAGTCCAGGAACGAGCAAAATCATCAGCATCGCGAAGCCGAAGTGATCGAAGCCCAGCCAGTACCAGGGCAATTCCTTCCAGTTGAGGAATACCATAAAATCGGGCAGCAGCGGATCGCCGTAAACGCCACGGCTGCCGATCTGGCGCATCAAATACATGCCCATTGCATAGCCGCCCAGCGCGAAAAAAGCGCCGTGTCCCAGCGCCAGAATGCCGGTGTAGCCCCAGACCAGATCGAGGGACAGGCCCAGTAAGGCAAAGGTCATATATTTTCCGAGCAACGATACGGTATAGGTTGAAAAATGCAGCGGCGATCCTGGAGGAAACAGCAGATTGCACACCGGTATGATCACGGCGACTGCGATCAGAATCAACAATACGGCGGTGGCGACCCTATCGCCACCCAAACGAAACAATTTCATAGTCTAGGCCTCCGCAGCTCGGCCTTTTTGCGGAAACAATCCGCGCGGGCGTTTTTGAATGAACAAAATGATAAATACCAGCACCAGGATTTTCGCCAATACCGCACCGGCATAAGGTTCGAGAAATTTGTTGGCAATGCCCAGGGAAAATCCGGCGACCAATGTCCCGAACAGGTTTCCGACTCCGCCAAATACCACCACCATGAATGAATCGACGATATAGGCCTGACCCAGATTGGGGCCAACATTGGTAATCTGGCTTAACGCCACGCCGGCGACGCCAGCGATACCGGAACCCAGTCCGAACGTCATGGCGTCGACTCTACCGGTGGGTATGCCCATGGCCCTGGCCATATTGCGGTTCTGCGCCACCGCCCTGACTTCGAGCCCGAGCCGCGTATGTTTGAGAATCTGCAGCAATACTACGAACACCAGCAGGCAAAAAATCAGGATATAAAATCGGTTCCAGGTCAGCGACAGGAAATCATTGAATTGCCAGGAGCCGCTCATCCATTCGGGCGTTGATACACTACGGTTCAATGGCGAAAATATCGAGCGAACCCCCTGTTGCAGTATCAGGCTGACGCCGAAAGTCGCCAGCAGCGTCTCCAGCGGTCGGCCGTAAAGAAATCGGATAATGCCGCGTTCGATCGCAATGCCCGCCAAGGCAGCAATCAGAAACGCTGCCGGTATCGACAGGATCACCGAAATTCCAAGATAATTCGGCATGAGTTGCTGCATGACATACGTCGTATAGGCACCCAGCATCATCAGTTCGCCATGTGCCATGTTGATAACGCCCATCACCCCGAACGTGATTGCCAAGCCGATTGCCGCCAGCACCAGCACTGCGCCGAGGCTTAATCCGAAGAATATGGTTTCGATCGTGCTATACAGGTTCAGCCGAGCATTGATGTTGTTTAATGCCAATGCCGCCATGTTTCTGATCTCGGCATCGGATTCAAGATATTCGCCGTCGGCATCCTTTTCCACGATTGCCTTGAGACGGTTGACAACGTCCAGGCTGTCAAGATCCTTTAGTGCATCGATCGCTTTAATGCGTACCGCCCTGTCCGCACTGTTCATGTCCCGCAATAGAAAAACCACATGTATCGCCTGTTGCACGTCCTCGTCCTGCTCGGTTGCGCTATGGCTTTGCAATAATGCCAGTGATTTTGCATCCGGATCTTTCGTCATCGCCTTGATCGCTGCCAGACGCAGATCCGGGTCTTCCGAACTCAACTGCAATTGCCCAATGATCTTTCTCAATGCCACTCTGAGCTTGTTGGTCAGATTAATCTTATCGACGGCCGACCGTTCTGCCTTCCCCAGCGGGTCGCCGCTTGCCGCGTCCGTTATCTGATAGTCTTGTTCCTCCTCCTTCCCGATGACGACTTTGCCGTCAGGCTTTAGCGCAAACAGCTTACCGTCCAGCAAGGCTTGCAGGACAAGCAGATTGCGAGGATTGTTGATGCTCGCAAGCTGCGCGATTGCCTGTTCACGCTCCTGCATGGCCCCCTGTTTTAATCCGATTAACACCCCGGTAAAAGCATCCTGAGCCGATATCCCTTCCCCGAAAACGGGAATTGAAACGATCAGCATCAGCATGGCGAAAAGCTGCCCGTAGCGCTTGCGTGCAATTGCCTTCATGTCATCTCCCACTATCTGACCGGTCAGGATCGTCCTGCTCCGCATCTGTTTCAAATCTTAAAGAAATCTTTGTGGGCCGTCCGTACGGACGGCCCCGCCATTCAAATGAACCGCCAAATCAATCCTTCCTGAATTTTTCAGCGATTTCCGGCTGGAATCGCCGGATTATTCGGCGATTCCGAATACCCGTCGACCCTTAATAATTCTGTCCTGAGCACTTTTTGGTTTTGGTGTTGTAATTGCCGCAACTGATCGGCGCCGTCCAGTCGGCGATGATCGGTTTGCTTTCCGGCAGAAAATCCGACCAGGCATCGCCATCAACTACTTTATTGGTCTGCCATACGGTCAGGAATTGACCGTTGTCCTGAATTTCACCGATGAGCACCGGCTTGCTGATGTGATGATTGGGCAGCATTTTCGATGTGCCGCCGGTCAAGTTAGGAAATTCCACGCCGATGATCGCTTTCTGCACCGCATCCGGATCGGTGGTGCCCGCTTTTTCGACCGCCTTCACCCACATGTTGAAGCCGATGTAATGCGCTTCCATCGGATCGTTGGTCACCCGTTTGGGATTCTTGATGAAGTTATGCCATTGCTCGATAAAGGCGGCATTTTTGGTGGTGTCGACGCTCATGAAATAGTTCCACGCGGCCAGATGGCCAACCAGGGGTTTGGTATCGATGCCCGACAATTCTTCCTCGCCAACAGAAAAAGCAACGACCGGAATATCTTCCGCCGATATGCCCTGATTGCCCAGTTCCTTGTAGAATGGAATGTTGGCGTCGCCGTTGATCGTCGACACGACCGCGGTTTTCTTGCCGGCCGAGCCGAATTTCTTGATATCGGCAACGATGCTTTGCCAATCCGAATGACCGAACGGCGTATAATTGATCATGATGTCCTTCTTGGCGACGCCCTTCGCTTTCAGGTAGGCCTCAAGAATTTTGTTGGTGGTTCTCGGATAAACATAATCGGTGCCGGCCAGAACCCAGCGTTTCACTTTCAGATCGTTCATCAGATAATCGACCGCCGGAATCGCCTGCTGATTCGGCGCCGCGCCGGTATAGAACACGTTCTTCGATGATTCTTCGCCCTCATACTGTACCGGATAGAACAGCAAGCCGTTCAGTTCTTCGATAACCGGCAGCACCGACTTGCGCGATACCGACGTCCAGCAACCGAAGATCGACGCCACTTTATCCTTGGTCAAGAGTTCACGCGCCTTTTCGGCGAACAGCGGCCAGTTCGAGGCCGGATCGACCACGACCGCTTCCAGTTTTTTGCCGAGCAAACCGCCTTTTTTGTTCTGTTCTTCGATCAGCATCAACATGGTGTCTTTCAAGGTAGTTTCGCTGATCGCCATCGTGCCTGACAAGGAGTGCAGAACACCTACTTTGATGGTTTCTTCTGCTTTCGGAGCGTCTTCGGCTCTCAGCGCTGACATGCCTGTCGTCAACAACAGAACCGATAGTGCCCCGGATATAGCCAGTTTGCGTAGCGGGATTGATAATTTAATCATAGTGATACTCCTGATAATATGTCGATGTTAAATCTGCCATTGGAAATTGAGGTTCACTGCATTCACCTGGTCGCCGCTCGCGGTCGTAGAGTAATCCAGGCCTTTGGTCAACAGGTCGCCGTATTGCCAGCTCAAAGAGACTCTGGCGTTATGGCCGTCGATGACATAATTGACTCCGCCTTCATAAACGTCACGAGTCGAACTGTCGTTAGGATCGACATTGACATAGCGGACAAAGGGCTGCACCTGGCCTATCCAAAACTTGTCGGGAAACAGATACATGGCGCTGACATCGTAAGCATTGCCCTCGAACATGGAAAATGATGGGGCGCCGCTAGCCTTGGCCGCATCGCGCTCGGCGATGCCAAAACCATCGGAAATGCCGTAATTCTTGTATTCGCCGTTTAAAGTCACCACGCCGTTATTGCCTAGTACTTTTTCCATCAGCACATCGACTGCGGTGCCGCGGAAGGTGCCGGGATCGGCTTCGGTACCGGCTCCGTCTTCCTGATACTGGTTGGAAACGGCCAAGGTCAGGATATCTCCGCCTTTGCCGTAATAGGTGCCCGAGGTGTAATAACCGGGGTTCTTCTCAACTTCCCAAAAGTTGTAAGCAAAGCGCTGGGCATACAGGACATTGTCGTCGATATTGGCGCCGCCTCGAAGCCCCCGGAAAAAGCCGACGGCATACTGGAAACGCCCGTCGAAAAAGGCGCCCCAAACCGTGGCGCCGTCGTCACGGCCGAACGAACCGGCGGAGGTGCCGTCGGATTTGATGGTCAGGTTAAAGTCGGCAGGCTCGAACGGCGTGCCGGAGGAAAAAATGTTGTAAATGGCGCTGTAAAACGGTCCGTTCATTTCCCGCCGTTCTGCCGGCACCAGCATGCGGCCCACCCACAAATTGTACATGGGATCGACTTCAATTTTGCCGATCGCATCCAGCACCCTGACCTCGCCGCCATTGCTGCACGTCTGGCAATCGGTATTGAATTCAACTTTAAGATATTTATGGATCTGCCCGTTCAAGTACAGACGAATATTGTCCAGATTGAAGTCGTTGCTCCATTTGTCGCCGCTGATTCCGGCGGCTTCTTCGGTTGCCTTGAAGCTGGTGCGCAGACCGGCGCCAATGCTGACCCATTTCGTATCATCTATTTTAAAAGTCGCACCGGCGTGAGATATTGGCGCATGCCCGGCTGTTACCGCCGCCAGTGCAATGGCCGGCAACAGCCCGGTATGCCGCCTGCCGGCGGATTGCTGGTTTGAATCATTCATGTTAAGCCCCCTAGATCATTAGCTTGAATGTGGATTAAACATCGGCTGAAAGCAGATGCGGCCATTGTGTCTTGGCTGGGGCTGATTATTCAGATGTAAGAAAATTCGCACAATCCGTCATCTGACTGATCAGTCAAATGACGTATATCCAGAAGGAAGGAACTTTCTTAAAGTGGAGCGCAACAACAACCGGATACCGTTTTTATGAATAAGCTGTCGCCAACCCGCTCTCCGACTCGTGTGTTAACGATTTTAATTGGCTTGTTCGCCATGCTCCCGTGCTCGCGGGCGCTTGCGCAACAACCCTCCATCGGTTTCGGCAAGACCGCGGTTACCGGTATCGAATTCAGGATTGCCGATGACAATCTCGATCAATTCGGTTTTACCCTGCCCATTGCAACGATGACGACCCGGGTTATTGACAATCTGGCGGGATGGCATTATCCGGTCAGGACCGCCTCGGCCAAACCCACTTCGCATACGTTGCAAGCGCATATCGGTCAACAAACCCATCAGGAAACGCCGGTCGGATTCTCATTCAGTTCGGGCAATTCCGATCCGCGCTCCCCTGAATTTCAAAAGGCCGACGTCATCTCCATTACCTGTAGCCTGACAGCCAATAACAACTCGCAACAATCCGTGACGCAGATCATGGATTTCAGCGCCGGCCCCATGATGGACGCCGCTAAAAATAGCTCGGATCAGGCAAAAACCATAAACCTGTTAATCGAGCACATGAGTACGGTATGTTTTAATCTGTTGGATGATCTGGATCTGGAGGTTTCAAGCAATCCGGCCGGCAAGCCTGTTTCGAAACCCGGCTGGATGCCGGAAATACGGATCGAAATCGAGGAACCGCCCGCTAAAGAAACAGACCGCCCCGATACTGAAAAGGAGCCCGCCAAGGACAGCGAAGGCCGGAAACAGATCACTATTCATAACCAGGGAACACCGGTCATTCTGAAATTAGGCCACGACAGGCTATAGCCGGTTGCCTGCTGCGGAGACATAAATCTTTATCTGACAATGAGAAAGCGTTATTCTTTTATCCTGAAAAGAGCAGTTGGCATGTGTTGCAGAGCGTTCGTGCTGAGCTAAGTCGAAGCATGAACACTCTGCAACGCATTCACCTTATCGGTGAATCCCAAAATCCCGTCCACCCTTCGACGGGGCTCAGGGCGAACGGGATTTTGGGATGCTCAATCGCTCTTTTTAGGTTTATTGGCTACAGCGTGAGACTAGCGAAATTAAGCCATCCTATCGATTGATTGCCGGGAGCACGGTGGCATTACTGTCCCTGTATTTTCAATCGTTAGCGGACTGATTGCCGAAACAAATACCTCGGTAGCGTCCCTCTGCGCGCTGCGAGATGAACCCTTACTACTCCCTTTGCCGCTATTCCTGATTTATGGAGCTTGGTATCTATCAAAATATATCTAAAATCCGCCGAGACTATAATGCCTGGGTTGCCAATGAAACGATGGAAGATTATGCGCTGCGCTTCGCTCCCCGCAGTTTTCGCAAATGGTCGGAATTTCAGGTAGCCAATACGGCATTCGGCTCGACGTCCTTCCTGGTACTGGAAGCCATTGGCGGTTTTTTATCGATCAATTACGGCTTTACCAACGCGTGCTGGGCCATCGTCGCCGTGGCCGCGATTATCTTTATCACCAGCCTGCCAATCAGCTACTACGCCGCTCGCTATAATATCGATATCGATCTGTTGACCCGCAGCGCCGGTTTCGGCTATATCGGCTCGACCGTCACCTCACTGATCTACGCCTCGTTCACCTTCATTTTGTTTGCACTCGAAGCTTCTATCATGTCGCTGGCTATTGAGCTGTATTTCCAGATTCCAATCGCCATCGCGCATATTATCAGCGCCGTCATAGTCATCCCGCTGGTCACCTTCGGCATCACCACCATCAGCCGCCTGCAATTATGGACCCAGCCTGTTTGGCTGTTATTGCTGATCGTCCCCTACATCGCCGTGATCCGGCATGAGCCTGACGCCTTGTTGACGCTGAAGACCTATTTCTGGATTGCCGGCAGCGGCCAGGGATTTGACTGGCTGCTGTTTGGCAGCGCTACGACCATTGCTTTTTCTATGATGGCCCAGATCGGGGAACAGGTCGATTTTCTGAGATTCATGCCTCAAAAGAAAAAATCAAACCGGTGGCGCTGGTGGCTGGCAACTCTTTCTGCCGGTCCCGGCTGGGTCGTGTTCGGCATGGCCAGGCAAATAGCCGGAGCACTCCTCGCCCATCTTGCCATACGGCATGGCATCCCGGAGGCGCATGCCCATGAACCGACGCAAATGTATCTCATCGCTTACAACGAATTCTTCGATGATCAGGACATGGCACTGGCGGCCACGACGTTGTTTGTCATACTCAGCCAGATCAAGATCAACGTAACCAATGCCTACGCCGGTTCCCTGGCCTGGTCCAATTTTTTTTCGCGCCTGACCCATAGCCATCCAGGCCGGGTAATCTGGCTGCTGTTCAATGTCATGATCGCTCTGTTGCTAATGGAATTCGGTGTATTCGGCGCGCTGGAAAAAGTGCTGGGCTTATTTTCCCATATGTCCATCGCCTGGATCAGCGCGGTCGCCGCCGAACTGATGATCAACAAGCCGCTGGGCCTGAGTCCCAACATCGTCGAATTCAAGCGCGCTTACCTGCCTGATCTCAACCCGGTGGGCATCATTTCAACGCTGACCTCGTCGGCCGTGTCCATTTTGGCCTATATCGGCCTCTTCGGCAGTTATGCCCAGGCTTTTTCGGCCTTTATCGCGCTGGGATTGGCATTCATTATGGTGCCGGGAATTGCTTTTTGTATGGAGCACAAAGATTACCTCGCACGCGACCGCACTAAAAATAACCGCAAATTGCATAACACATGTTGTATTTGCGAAAACGATTTCGAGCATGAAGACATCGCCCACTGTCCTGCTTATGCCGGCAGTATCTGTTCTCTCTGCTGCACGTTGGATGTCCGGTGTTTCGATGCCTGCAAACCGGGCTCAACGCTGGATTATCATCTGGAAACATTTGTCCGGCGCTTTCTGCCTTCAGGACTTCCGTTATCGCTGAAACTGCGTCTGCTTCGCTTTACGATGCTGTTTTCATTTCTGTCGATTCTGACCGGCATCTTCGTCGGCATTATCTATTACGAGGATTTATTGACGGTTGCAAGGGATAATTCCGTTTATCACCTGTTGCTGAAAAATTTCATAAAAACCTATACCTCGTTGCTGGTCTTCATCGGTTTATGCACCTGGTGGCTGATTTTGAATGACGAGTGCCGCCGCATTGCTCACCAGGAAACCGCCAAACAAACGCAGAGTCTGCTCACCGAAATAGCGGAGCACAAGCGCACCGACGCCAAGCTGCAGCAGGCCATAACCCTGGCCGATACCGCCAACAGCGCAAAAAGCCGCTTCCTGAGCAACATGAGCCATGAAATCCGTTCCCCGTTAAACAGTATCATCGGCTATGCGCATATTCTGGATAATGATCCGACGATTCCCGAACACCGCCTGCAGGCGGTCAAAACGCTGAAACGCAGCAGTGAACATTTGTCGGCGCTGATCGAGGACATCCTCGATATTGCCCGGATAGAAGCCCGTAAATTCGAGCTCAAGTCCATGCCAATCAATTTTATGGTTTTCATCGACCATCTTGTGCATATTTTTAGAGCCCAGGCGGAAGACAAAGGACTGGTTTTTCATTGCCATTTCACCAGCGCCCTGCCACAGCGCGTCCGCGGCGACGAAAAGCGGGTCGGCCAAATTTTAATCAACCTGCTGGGCAATGCCGTCAAATTTACGCCTGCAGGAGAAATCATTTTCCGCATCGGCTACAGCGGCGGCGTCGCCAATTTTCAGATCAGCGATACCGGAACCGGTATCGCTGAAGAACATTTGCAAACTATTTTTCAGCCCTTTACCCAAGTGAGCTTCGCCTCGGGAAACGCCATATCGGGCAGCGGCCTGGGTTTAACCATCAGTAAAATTCTATCCGAAATCATGGGCGGCGAACTTACCGTAAAAAGTGAGCCGGGACAGGGTTCAACCTTTACGGTTCGTCTGTTCCTGCCCAGCCTGAGCGCGGAATCCGATATGGCTCCGGAAAAAAACATCGCCGGCTATCGAGGCCTGAGACAAAAGATATTGATTGTTGATGATCAAGCTGACCATCGGCACTTGCTGTTATCTCTTTTGGAACCCCTGGGATTTTATCTCACCGAGGCCGGTTCGGGTGAAGACTGCCTGATAAAGGTTGCTGAAGCCATACCGGATATTATCTTGCTGGATTTATCCATGAACGGCATCAACGGTGCTGAAACGGCCGTTCAGCTTCGCCAACGAGGCTATGCCAATCCCATTATCGTTCTGAGCGCCAATGCCTATCCTTCTGATCGACTTGCCGCCATCAATGCCGGCTGCAACGATTTTCTGGCCAAGCCCATACAGGCTCACGAACTATACTATAAATTGAAACTGAATCTGGATCTTGACTGGATTTATCAAAATAATGATGCCCAGGTAACTGCAATGACAAACCAAACGGCCATACAGCAACCGCCGCAACAGGTCATTGACAAACTCGTCGATTGCATCCGCATTGGCGATCTGATGGGACTGACCAAACAACTTGACGAGATCGGTTTAAACTATCCTGACTGTCAGCCATTTACCTTGAGAGTCAGAAAACTGGCCAGTGAATTCCGTATCGCCGAGATTAAGAAACTGCTTAATCTTGATAGCAAAATTAATCACGAAAACTAGAACTGTTCCAATTTTACATTCTGAATATGGTGTCTAACCACGCGAGGCCGTCCGATGATTGATGTTAATCCTTCTACGAACGGTATAGTAATGATTGTAGACGATACGCCGGGCAATCTGGCGCTATTGTCTGACACTTTATCCGATGCCAACTACAGGGTGCTGGTTGCTACCGATGGCGTCTCCGCACTGGAGCAGATTCAATACCTGAAACCTGACATTATCTTACTGGATGTGGTCATGCCCGGCATAGACGGCTTTGAAACCTGCCGGCAAATAAAAGCCGACCCATCCATGGCAGGCATTCCGGTGTTATTTATGACCGGACTGAGCGAACTCGACGATTTATTACGAGGATTCGGCGAAGGCGGCCAGGATTATATTATCAAGCCAATTCGCCCGCCGGAAGTGCTGGCAAGAATAGAAGTTCATCTGAGCCAATCGCGGACGATACGGAGAGCGGAGGAGGCGTTGAATCATGGCGCCTTCTCGGCACTGGCCATCGATCGTTCCGGCCGCATCGCATGGCTGACGCCGGCGGCCCGAAAATGGCTGGATGATTTTATGCGTCATTACGCGTCACAGCAACACGTACACATCGGCAGTTTTCTGCCGTCGCCGCTATTCGAATGGGTCAGACAACGTCTGCATGGCTATAACCAATCGGAAAACGAGTCCTACGAGCAATACCGTTCCAGCTGCGGTTTTTCAGCCACAATGACCCATTGCTATCATCCGGATGAATATCTCCTGCTGCTGCAGCAGGCCTCTAGCCAATGGAATCTTGAATCGCTTAGGGAAACGATGAAACTGACCTTCCGCGAAGCTGAAATTCTGATGTGGATTGCACGAGGCAAAACCAATAAGGAAGTCGGCCTCATCCTGGGAAGCAGCCCAAGAACCATCAATAAGCATCTGGAACATATTTTCGAAAAGCTCGGGGTTTCAACGCGGGCCGCAGCGGTCGCCATGGTGCTTCAGCGCTGAGTTTCCGCGTTTTAAACCACCTAATTGTCAAAAGCCCGGCTCGCCGATGCATGTTGATTGTGATGCCAGGACGAAGACAGCTATCGCCTCTATCAAAGCCGGTATTTTGCCGTTCTAAACGGATCCAGACGACTGTGCTCATCAAGGTAATCCTGACGATGCATAGGTCCGATCAAGAGCAAACCGGCGACAAATCCGCCGGCATGCGCCCAAAAGGCGATCTGGGCCGGACCGCCTAAGGCTGGAATGGCGCTGATGAACTGGATTAGAAACCAGTAGCCCAGCATGTACACGGCGGGAATGGCGACCGTGGTCACAAAAAAGCCTATCGGCACCAGGGTGTGGACATAGGCTTTTGGGTATAACCGGGCATACGCCCCCATAACACCGCCGATGGCCCCCGATGCGCCCACCATCGGCGTCATTGCAGAAGGATCGGCCATGATTTGAGTGAATGCGGCCGCCAAAATGCATAGAAAATAAAAAAATACAAATCGCGCCACGCCCATGGAATCTTCGACATTATCGCCGAATATCCACAAAAACCAGAGATTAGTGATGATATGAAACCAGCCGCCATGCAGAAACGCGTGGGTTATCAGGGTTGAAATACCAGCTCTGTTGTCCAGTACACAGCTGATATCATCGGTCATGGTCAAGGTCGTACCCGGGGGCGCCGTGTTGAATAAATCACCTGGAATCAGACTATAAAGACAGAGCGACTTAACCAGGGGCAATACGCCTCCGCCTCCCTGGATAAAAATCCAGACGATAATATTAAGACCGATAATTGCCATTGTGGCCACCGGCGTGCGTATCGTTGGATTTTCATCGCGTATGGGAAACATGGAAACCTCTTTTTAATATGGACTCACCGGCCCCAGATTTTCGTTCTCAATATCCTCGTCGAAATGAAATTCTTCGTGATCTTCATCTACAGGGATATTGCCGTCATGGACCAGGTATTCGCGCTGCTGGAGATAAGCGTTCTTGAAGAAATCATAACGGTCTATCGCCGCCTCGGTTGCGATTTTTTCGGAACTCAGGTTGTCGGCCCGCATATCGACCGCATTCGTCGCGAAGAGCCCGCCAGAAATTGCGGTAGCGATACCGCTAGATACTCCTAAGTCCACATAACTGATAGGATTCATCGCCGCATCACCGACGAGGCCGCCTACGCCTCGGGGAGAACTAGGTCCCAAAAACGGCAAGACCAGATAGGGCCCGGTCGACAATCCCCAAACTCCCAGGGTCTGATCGAAGTCTTCATTATGCTTGGGCAAATCGATCATTTCGGCAACATCGATAAAACCGGCAACCCCGGCAACCGTATTGACCAGAAAACGCGCGCCGTCCTGACCGCTCTGAGCAACCTTAAATTGCAGCAAATCATTGATAGTAACGCCGATGTCATTAATATTACTGAAAAAATTGCTCACGCCGCGATCGACAAAAGACGGCGTGATCCATTGATAACCCTTGGCGACAGGTTTCATCACATAATCATCCAGGTTATCATTAAAAGTTTGTGCTCCCCTATTCCAGCCTTCCCACGGATCTTTCGGGTCCTTAACCGCAGTTGTTGAGCAGCCGCCTAAAAGCGCGGCCAACAGTAGTCCTGTAATTTGCGTGATCAATTTATTATTTTTCATTATATCCACTCTAAATTCCGGTAATATTTTCATTCCCGCTTAAGTACGCGTAACATATCACAAATAAGCCTGGTCATCGAGTACTCGCTTGTTTATATTCTTCTATTATTCAAGGCCTCATAACTTCCTTAGATGGATACACCCATAATCCCATTAGACAAACGGTTCAGAGGCTACCTGCCTGTGATCATAGACATTGAAACCTCAGGTTTTAATCCAAAAAAGAATGCATTACTGGAAATCGCCGCGGTTATAGTCGAGTTTAATTGCAAGCGGGAACTGGAAATCACCGAACGCTATTCAACCCATATTATGCCGTTCAAAAATGCGGAACTGGATGAGTCTGCGCTCAAGTTTAACGGCATCGACCCTTTCCATCCTTTTCGCATGGCGGTCGAAGAGACGGATGCCTTGCATATGATTTTTAAGCCAATCCGTCATGCCATCAAGCGAAATCATTGCACCCGGGCGATACTGGTAGGCCATAATCCTGCTTTTGACATCAACTTCCTGAATGCCGCCATCCAGCGAACCCAAAACAAACGCAGCCCCTTTCATCCGTTCAGCACCTTCGATACCGCCACGTTGGGCGGACTGGTTTATCAGGAGACCGTGCTCGCCAAAATTGCCCGGGCGGCCGGCCTTGAATGGAATAATGAAAAAGCTCACTCGGCACTTTATGATGCGGAAATGACCGCTGAATTATTTTGCCTGATCGTTAACAGATGGAAACGACTAGAAGACTTAACAGAGTCCAGGCCAGGGAATGAGCTTTTGTCAACATCCGGCGAGCGCTAGAAAGGCGTTTGCTTGGCATAAGCCATTGATCAGACTTCAAAGCAAGCCGGGGAACCCGCCTGTCTTAACATTGCTTTACTGCATCGCCCGACTTTTTGAGTTTAAGCTGCATCCGAGCGTCGGCTTTATTGGCACGGCCTGATTGACGCTTGCTTCCTAAACGCCGTATGATGAGCCATCAGGGGTAACATGCGTGCAATCATGGGCCAAGAAATTTCTTTAACACACTTTGATGAAGACGATTTTCGATCTTTTCATCATAAACTGGAGCAAGAAACCCTGCTGCTTAATCGCCTGCTTGAGCAAAAAGCCTGCTCCTTACGCAAACCCGTGGCCGGTTTTGAAATCGAAGCCTGGCTGGTTGATAATGCGATGCGGCCTTCGCCGATCAATAAACAATACCTGGAAAGTTTGAATGATCCGCTGGCGTCGGTCGAATTAGCCAAATTCAATATCGAACTCAACAGCGATCCGATTCCGTTAACCGACGATGTTTTTGACCGCCTGCACAGTCAGTTGCAATCGACCTGGACAAAAGCGCGCCAACATGCGGAAACGCTGGATCACCATATTGTCATGATCGGCATTCTCCCCACCCTGGCTCAGACCGATTTAACTCTGGGCAATATGTCGGACATGCACCGATACCGGGCGCTGAACGAACAAATTCTGCAAGCGCGCGGCAAGCCTATTCATATCGACATCGGCGGTATTGAACATCTGAAATTCGAGCATCACGATGTAATGCTCGAGTCGGCCACCACATCGTTTCAAACGCATATTCAACTGCCGATAGCGATTGCCCATCATTATTATAATGCCTCGATCATCGCCTCGGCCGCCATGGTGGCTTTATGCGCCAACTCTCCGTTCCTGTTCGGCAAGGAACTCTGGCACGAAACCCGAATCCCCCTGTTCGAACAAGCCATTGAAACCGGCGGTTACGACGGCGCCTCGCATGGCCCCCTAAGACGCGTCAGTTTCGGTTCCGGTTTCGCAAGGCATTCGATCATCGAATGTTTTCAGGAGAATTTGCTGCATTTCCCGATTTTATTGCCGGTCAACCAGAACACTGCAGCCGAAACCTTTGCGCATTTACGCCTCCATAACGGCACCATCTGGCGATGGAACCGGCCGCTGGTGGGTTTTGACGAAGACGGCACCCCTCATATTCGGGTGGAACATCGTACGCCTGCGGCGGGACCGACGGTGATCGACGCAATCGCCAATGCCGCTTTTTATTACGGCCTGGCCCAAAATATTTGCGAGGAAATCATCAATAAGGGTTTACCGCTCACTTTCGCCCAAGCCAAGGATAACTTTTATCAGGCGGCCCGTCATGGTCTGGACGGCGTCATTGTCTGGTTTGACGGTTCCAAACATCGGCTGGACCAACTATTACATGCCGAACTGTTGCCCAGAGCGGTTTCCGGCCTGCAATCCTTTGGCGTCGCTCCATCCGGAATTGATGCCTATCTTGGCATCATCCGGCATCGCATTGCCTCCAAACAAAACGGCTGTTGCTGGCAACGCCGCTATATAAGTGAAAATAACCCTGATTTCACCGAAATGACCCGACTTTATCTAAAAAATCAAAATGCCGGCAACCCGGTCAGCGAATGGATAGTCAAGTGAACAAACCCAGTCTGATTCAATTGGATTATCTGCCCGATGGCCTGCTCGATGCCGACGTCAATATGCTACATACGATTTTGCCAGGCCCTTCCTTGATTCATTTACCCGGCAAGCATGAAGCCCCCCTGTTTATCTCTGTCCTGCTGCACGGTAATGAACCGACGGGAATTAAAGCCGTCCAGTCGCTGCTAAAAAAATACCAGGCAATGGAACTGCCCCGTTCGATATCCCTATTCATTGGCAATATTACAGCTGCCGGTCAAAATATGAGAAGACTGGATGATCAACCAGATTATAATCGCATTTGGCCAGGCACCGAACTGCCGCCCTGCGCGGAGACAGAACTGGCGGCGGAAGTCGTCTCCATTATGAGCCGGCGCAAGGTTTTCGCCAGCGTTGATATACACAACAATACCGGTTTAAATCCCCATTACGCCTGTATAAACCGGCTTGATAACCGGTTTTTACAATTGGCATCCCTGTTTGGCCGATTGATCGTCTATTTCATCCGTCCCAAAGGGGTTCAATCGGCCGCCTTTGCGGAATTATGTCCGTCAGTCACGCTTGAATGTGGCCGTCCGGGTCAACAACATGGCGTAGAGCATGCTCTGGAATTTCTGGATGCTTGCCTGCATTTGAGCGAGTTCCCGGAACAGCAGGTTAATCCCCGGGACATCGATCTTTTTCATACGGTAGCCCAGGTAAAAATAGCGGATGACGTCAGATTCAGCTTTCATCAGGTCGATGCCGACCTGTTGCTTAACGAAGATATTGAACGTATGAATTTTACCGAGGTCACCCCGGGTACTGTGTTGGGAACCATTAAACATAACGCCGACATTCCCCTTATTGTTCAAGACGAATATGGCAATAATGTGACTGATGATTTTTTCAGCCTGCAAAACAGTGATCTGAAAATCATCCGGTCGGCCATGCCGTCGATGCTGACCCTTGATGAGCGGATTATCAGGCAGGATTGTCTCTGTTATTTAATGGAAAGAATCCACATTACCGGCACAACTCATTTTCAGTTGTCTTTTTCAAATGACTGAACAGTTTAAGCTGCACCCCCAACTTGAACGCGATTGTATCGGTCTGGGCCGGCTGGGTTTATGCCGATTGCTGATGATGAACGACAACCTTTACCCCTGGTTTATCCTGGTTCCGGAAAAAGCCGGTATTACTGAAATTTATCAATTAAGTAAACCGGAGCAACTCCAGTTGACCGAAGAGTCCTGTTTTCTTGCAGAAAATCTGGCTGTGTTATATCAAGCCGACAAAATGAATATTGCAGCCATCGGCAACCTGGTGCCACAACTCCATATCCATCACATCGTCCGATACAGGAACGACAGAGCCTGGCCGGCTCCCGTCTGGGGGAAATTTGACCGGGTTCCCTATACACAGGATCAAATCGACGACCATATCATCCGCGTTAAAAATCAGTTAAAAGATCGTTTGGGATGAACTATTCGGGTAGCCGCCAGGAGCTATCTTGAATTCGGATGCGCTGTTTACTCATATAATGAATTCTAGTAGTCCGCCAAGCATGTAATGGCGGTCAGATGTAGGTGCGAATTCATTCGCACAGCGCGGATAAATCCGCACCTGCACTATTACGCTTCCCGTCAAAATTGCATTGGCGAACTACAAGTGCATGACAGCTTTGTTCACGATTGAAGCAGCCGCGCTTATCAGCTGGAGAAGATATGACGCGTTATATCGTCAAGTTTGCAAACGCTCAATAGGGTCGGGATGGGCGTTACAAACACCAAACCCGACCGTAATGCGATCAATAATCCGACAGCCAGTTGCCGCCGGAATCAAGCATGATCAGTTTTTATCAATTTTAAGCGCCAGGAACATCGGATTACCCCGGCGTTGAACCAAAACAGCTACGGATTTGCCGACATCAATATCTTTGATGGCTTTGTCGAAATCGGTCACATTTCGGATAACCACACCCTGAATTCGGAGAATCACGTCGCCGGACTGGATTCCTGCATTCTTGGCAGCGCCTTTGCCCACATTCTTTACCAATACACCACCTTGAGAAACCTCCAACGCGCTTCTTTGCTCGCTTGTCAAATCGGCTACGGAAATACCCAGTTTGTTGGTCGGCATCGATTGTGTTTTGGTTTCGGCCAATTTCTCTTCCTGTTCGGGTAATAATCCGATACTGATAGGCAGGGTTTGTATATCGCCTTGTCTGATTATTTTGATCGTCGCTTTTTCATCGATGGGCGTCATGCCGACCATGGGCGGTAACTCACCGGAAGTTTCGATCTCCTTGCCGTTGAAATCGACAATAATGTCGCCAATATGCAATCCGGCTTTTTCGGCCGGACTATTGGGAATTACTTTGGCAACCAGCGCCCCATGAGGCCGTTTCATCCCGAAAGATTCCGCCAATTCCCGGGTAACATCCTGAATCTGAACGCCCAGCCAACCTCTGGAAACCTTTCCGCTGGTTTTTAACTGGGATACGACATTCATCACGACATCTATCGGAATGGCGAATGAAAGCCCCATAAATCCGCCGGTACGGCTGTAAATCTGGGAGTTGATGCCGACAACCTCGCCATCCTTGTTAAATAAGGGCCCGCCCGAATTTCCCGGATTGATCGCAACATTAGTTTGAATGAACGGCACGTAATTGCCTCCCGGCAAGCTGCGGCCCTTGGCGCTGACGATGCCGTCCGTCACCGATTGTTCAAATCCGAAAGGCGAACCAATCGCGAAAACCGATTCTCCAGCTTCCAGCTTTTCGGCGGATCCGATCGTAACAGCCGGTAAATTTGTAGCTGCAACCTTTAACAACGCCACATCGGTGCGCGCGTCTGAGCCAATGACCTTGGCCAGTAATTCGCGCCGGTCCGACAATTTGACGACTATCTCATCGGCATCTTTTACGACGTGATGATTAGTCAGGACATAGCCGTCCTCAGAGATAATAAATCCCGAACCTAAAGACTGGGTATCCCTGGGGATCATGTCGCCGCCCTGACCATCGAAAAAGTGTTTGAATAACTCTTCCATCTCGGGTGGCAGGCCTTCGGGTAATTGCTGGTCTTTCGGTAAGTTTTCCGGTTCAGCCGGTGCTTTTTGGGTTGTACTGACGTTAACAACCGCGGCACCTTTGGTTTTTACCATCTCCGGTAAATTAGGCACTTGCGCCAACACATTTTGATTAACCAGAACCACTAAAAAAAGGCACCAACTTAGCTTTTTCAGCATACACACACCATTTCCAACATTTAATAAATAATATAAACGCATAATATCTGTTTTTAATCCTGCCTGAAGCAGGTAAGTTTTCTCTGCCATCAACGTTGCAGATCAATTCGGTTAATAATACGTCTTGACTTAGGCACTGACTGCCGGTATTTCAACCCTTTAAAAAATTCGATGCAAAATCAAAGAGGAACCTGACAGCCGTTTTTTTTTATTCCCGACGGCCCATTATGAGTCATCAAGAATAGCATCGAAAAAAAGGACTGATATAGCCCACCGATGAAATGCATTCAACTAGCCGTCCCGGCTCTTCAGTTTGATGCCTTCAGCAATTAGCTTGACCGTAGTTGCAGGCACCTCACCCATCACCGTAACCAGGTTATCATCCAGAATACGGGTAAACGAATTAACGGCGCCAGCCGATTGCAGGCCTTCCTGCATGGAGGAGTTTTTATTTTCCATATAGACCGAAACCAGCGCAAATCCGTCGCTCAGCACCATATGTTCAACCAGTTGATCGGAATTGTGGAGGGGTCTGCGGGTAAAAAAAACTTTCCTAAAGCCCGCAGGCATACGAACCACATCAAAAGCGGCCTGTTCCGGCGACAGCTCCACGGACTGAAGCCTATGTTGCGCCGAGCCTGCAACTTCAGGCAGTTTCACATCGACAAAAGTGAGCTGTTCTTTTACCTGCTGTTCAGTAAAAACAATCTGTTCCAGGGTCGCGCCGTCAAGATCATAAACAGCCACTTTGAGAGGAAGAAATTTCTGTTTCTCTATCCAAACTTTCCTGTCATATCGGTATTCGTCTTTTGGCTTTATGCCGATGACATAACTGGGCAACATCGCGACATCTTCTTCGCCATCCAGTTCGAATTGATAGATGTCTTCCAATTCATCGAGATTCTTCGGCATATCGACCAGAAAGGAACGCTCATAGGGCCGGTGGTCAATAACAATTTGTTGGGTATTTTTGAATCGACAGCTAACCCTGTCGGCATCCCTGACAACTTCACGCAATGGGGAATTTAACGATAACAGACGCTCCTGCTCCTGGCCGTTTTTTGCTGCATGAAAATACTTCATGGTTTCCAGCTTTCCGTTTCTAAAAAAAGCGACAGTCCCCTGATAATTCAGGATTTTCATCGCCGAGTTCATGTTTTTTAATGTCTGACGAGGTGTTAAAGAACCTTCTTCTGCCGATACACTCCCTGCCGACAAAACCATTGCAAGAAAAAAACGGTTTAATTTTGTCATTTCTGGCTATAAGCAGTTACTCTGGTATAAGGCTGAAAATTAGCCTGACCATTGGTATAAACACTACTATTGTGGGCCTGGAGATAATCGTTGATTTGCTTATTGACTGGATAACGCTCAGATGGATGATTGGTTGCACCGGGATTTGCCGTAGCCATGAGGGGCGAAGCAAAAGCCGACACCGTCTTGACTTCATCGACAGGACGATTCGCATTCAATCCCGCAATAACAGCGACAACGGCTACAGATGCGGCCGTCGCAAGCATTTTTCGATTACGCATGAACGCCCTGGTTCCTGGTAACAAATAGCTGGGTTCCTGCTGGATCTGTTGACTGATTTTTGCAGAAAACTCGGGATCGGGTAATAAAAAACGCTCCGTTTTCAGGGCATGACTGATCGACTCGTACCGAATCAGTTTTTCTTTCAAATCCGGATTTGATCGGATTTTCTTCAAGAGGTTTAAAGCCTCATGCCGATCAAGATCATTATCCATTAGTTGAGAAATTTTTTGTTTCAAATCGTCTTGCATCGAATATCACCGTTAATCGAGCAGGGGGGTTAATTTACTATCGATCGCTTCACGCGCTCTAAAAATACGTGAACGGACCGTTCCAACTGGGCAATCCATTGCCTGGGCTATTTCTTCATAGCTCATTCCTTCAAATTCCCGCAACATGATTGCTATGCGCATTTCATCCGGCAATTTGGCAATTGCTGTTTTGATCGTTTCGACAATTTCTTGGTTTAATAACTGTCTCTCGGGTGTTTCCATTCCCTGTAGTTGAGGCGCTTTTTCGATTTGTTCTGCATCCTGAACATCCACCTGGTTATCTGCGCTCCTTCTTGACCTGGACATCAGGTAGTTTTTTGCCGTATTGATCGCAATCCGGTACAGCCAGGTATAAAAAGCGCTTTCTCCGCGGAAATTACCCAGTGCCCGGTAAGCTTTGATGAATGCTTCCTGAGCTACATCCTGGGCTTCGCTCGAATCTTTGACATATCGATTGACCAATTGAATAATTTTATGCTGATATTTGATCACCAATAGGTCATAAGCTGCCTTATCTCCCTGTTGCACTCGTAATACCAACTCTTCATCCAGCTGTTCGCTTGCCCGGATATGACTATTCACTAGTTCTTTTCCTTGCTTGAATGGACAGAATTAAACCGCATAAGTTCTCTAGTTACAAAAAAAATTGCTATCACTTTAAAAAACGTTATTATCCATAATCTAAGTTAACTAAGCCACAATTGAAAATAGTATCCATGATTCCTTTCCAATTTCACTTTTGTCCCAGCGGATATCAAACTAGCTGACGCCATTTTTTATGCACAACTTCCAACATTACGATGTACTTATCATCGGCAGCGGCGGCGCCGGTTTAAGTTTAGCACTTAAACTGGCCGAACATTCATTGCGTATTGCCGTACTATCCAAATTTGCGTTAACAGCCGGCAGCACATACTATGCTCAAGGCGGGATCTCCGCCGTTTTCGATGCCGAGGATTCGATAGAATCGCACATAGAAGACACACTGGATGCCGGCGCAGGCCTATGTAATCCGGATATCGTCAGACTAACCGTCACCCATGGCAAAAGCTCTATCGACTGGCTACGCCAGCAAGGCGTCATATTTACCGAGGAGCAGACTAAATCCGGCGAGCTCAAGCTCCATCTAAACCGGGAGGGCGGGCATTCTCACCGGCGTATTGTACATACCGCCGATGCTACCGGTAAAGCGGTATCACTGTCATTGATCGAGCGCGCCCAGGAACATGAAAATATCGAATTATTTGAACATCATAACGTCATCGAACTGATCACCCGATCCAGCTCGGCGCATAACACTTCGATATCACGAAAACGCATTGTCGGCGCCTATGTTCTGGACAGTAAAAATCAGCAGGTTAAGACCATGGCTGCGCGAGTCGTGGTGCTGGCTACCGGCGGCGCCAGCAAGGTTTATCTTTACAGCACGAATCCGCAAAGCGCTACCGGTGACGGCATCGCCCTGGCATGGCGGGCGGGTTGCCGTGTCAGCAACATGGAATTCATGCAATTTCACCCGACCTGCCTATACCATCCGGATGCCCGTTCTTTTCTGATTAGCGAGGCGGTCAGGGGAGAAGGCGGCAAGCTGATTTTGCCGGACGGATTGCCTTTCATGCATCGTTTCGACCCAAGAGGGGAATTAGCCCCCCGCGATATTGTCGCCAGGGCCATCGACCATGAAATTAAAAAACGCGGGATCGACTGTGTTTTTCTTGATATCAGCCACAAATCCGATCAGTTCATACGCGAACATTTTCCAACAATTTACCGTCAATGTCTTGAATTTGATATCGACATTACCAAGCAACCGATTCCGGTCGTGCCCGCCGCCCATTACACCTGCGGCGGCGTATTGACCGACAGTTATGCCCGCACAGACATTGCCAATCTATACGCCATTGGCGAGGTGGCCTGCACCGGCCTGCACGGCGCCAACCGTATGGCCAGCAATTCGTTACTGGAATGCCTGGTGTTCGCAGATCGAGCTTATGAAGATATTCAAGTCAAACTCCCATCAATTGAACCCGTACCCGAACTGCCTGACTGGGATGAATCGCAGGTCAGCGATTCCGATGAAGAGGTCGTCGTATCCCATAACTGGAATGAATTGCGTAATTTTATGTGGGATTATGTCGGTATCGTAAGAACGGATAAGCGCCTGGACAGGGCGATGCATCGCGTGGAATTGCTAAAGCAGGAGATCGCCGAATATTACGGGCATTTCCGGGTCACCAGCGATTTGCTCGAATTACGCAATCTGGTGATAGTCGCCGAACTCATCATCCGCTGCGCGCAACGGCGTAAAGAAAGCCGCGGCTTGCATTACACGCTGGACTATCCGAATACCGATGACAGCCGGCCGCCGCAAAATACGGTCCTGACACCGACTCGTTGATTCAGGACAGGCCGATCAGTACTGATCCCTGATCTTTCGTGCATATTGCTAACTCTTCGAATAAAGAGGGTTAGCAAGCTGCAAAATGCAAAGAGCGATAGTTATGGTTAAACCGGCTACGCCATCCCTAAGAAGATTGCTATAAACGGATAAAAACCGGCGTTAGTTTTCATCCAGCAGCGCTTTGACCTCATGTGCGGCATGATCGCAATCCATCGTTGATTTCAACACCTGGCGGCGTAAAAGGAATCCGGTGCTTAACCCATCGATGTCCCGGGAAACATATTCGTTGAGCGGCTCGCAGATTTGATGCATATGCTGCTCAGACCGCAGCAACACGTCCTGGTTGTCAACCTCGCCGGCTTCCAGCGACATCATCACTTCGCTGGTTATACCATTCTGAAATCGAAACACTTCCTCAACATAATGTTCGAATTCTTCCCTTGAATGGCCGACCGGCCCATAACCACCAAAAAAGGGGGTGCCGCAACCAGACAAGGACATGGCGCTAACACTAAGCACCACTATTGCCAAATACCCCCACTCTTTATTCCGCATTGCCATTTGCTTAACTACGCCAGTCAATCTGCTTAAAATTATCAATATACTCTATTTTCGATAAATTCCAACCGGAAAAAAATCGCTTGCCTGCCCCATTCAACCTGTTCAATCATATCTCCAGACGACACCTTATCCGCCCTGTAGCCGGAATTCAGGTCGCTTTTTCCGGAAGATCGGATGAGTCCGATATTGCACGAACTCGGATCAAGCGAGATGCGGCAACGATGCCCAACCAGCGGCAATCGATTTGGTCAAAAATAAAATACCTTTGCTATTTTCCCTGTTTTTTGTATCATCCTAATAATATAGTTAAATGGATATTTCGTCTGTTAAACCTGTTCGCTGAATGCTGAAGAAAGCGCGTCGCCGGTACGGCGCCAATAAAAGGGAATCCTGGCGGTGTGCGGCAAGTACGTCAGTTTAGAGATGAGGATGCTCCAAACAGGTAAAATGTCCGTTTAGGTTGTTTACCGATAGATGAGATGTTGAGCGGTTAATTTTGGTTCAAAGGAGTTTTTTGGATTATCTGGCCTTACTAAAATGTAATCTTTCTTAGCTTTCTATACCACAATAATAATACGATAAACAGGGTGTGAAGATAATGACTGAAAAGACAGTGAGCAAATACCTACTCAACCTTGAAAAATACTTTGCCAGTGACAATCCGATATTGCAAAAAGCTTCAAAGGTTTTTCACGAATTGGATCAACTTGAATTCGACCTGGGCCTGCTGGAAATGGACGAGACAACGGCCAGTAAAAATTCATGGTGGCCCATCATCAGTATGATAGGCGGCAATTCAACAGCCAAGCCCAGGTTTATGAACGGTTATTTCGGCTCGGAAGTGCAACTGTCAGGAATTCAGACATCCAGCCAGAAATTTACGGTCCTGCTGCATAACAATCAACCTACCCCTGCAACCTTACCCGGCACGGCGCTCGATGTCGATCATCGCTTTCCGTTTTACCAGATCAGCCGGAAATTTGAGCAGCAACAGCAAGGCGAAGGTAACCGTATCAATTCTTATCTTGAATTAAAAACGATCCACAGCGATCGCCTAAAAGGCAAGCTCTTTATCGACGCGCCGAATATTATCAGCACCCCGTCCAGTCCGGTCACGTTATTTCTGACTAAATACATTGTCGAGCATTCCGATCTGGTTTTAATATTTACCGATGCATTTGAATCGGCCTCGCCGCTGCTGGATGAATTAATCGAGGCGATCGCAAGCAACCAGGATTCCAACAAATTTGTCTATCTCATCGACGCGCCTGCGTCGGCGATGATTCCCTCCCGGAACAACGAAATCATTGCTTCCTGGCAACGAAAACTGGCCGAACGAGGCCTCACATCGGGACAATTTCTTATTCTCCCCAGCCAGGAAACCAGTTTTATACCACAGGCAAGCAAAACAGATTTTTCAATTATAGATCAGTACCTTGCCAACGTCGGGAATGACCGCAGCTATCGTGTATTGCAATCGCTTGAGCGTAACATACGCCAAATAGAAGACGTGGTGATACCCGAAGTAAAAAAAGGCATTGCCACGTGGAAAGACAGGTCCAATATGTCGACTCTGCTGATTTTGAGTTTTATTATCGTATTAAGCCTATTTGCCGAAATCAACTCGGGAATCGTTCTGTCAACGCTGGTCGATCCGATTCTTGGCCCGATATCAATCCTTGTGCTGATCGCTTTCATGATACCGGTTCATTTGGCGATCAGCAAACTCCACTCAAAAGTCATCATCAATCAGCTCAATGCGAGGCAGAAAGAACTTCATTTGCTGGAAAAAATCGCCAATTTATTTGAAAAAAATCTGACATTCTCCCGAATCATGTTGCCGTTCTCGGAGCCGGCCGACTGGAATAAGAAAACAAAAGGGCGTTTATCCCAGTTATCCGTTAAAACTCAGGAGTTGGTGCAATCATTGAACGACAGCTTCAGTACTTATCACGAGAATCTTATGCCCGGGTTTTCTGATACCCAAGGACCGAAAGATTTCCCTTAGCGCCCGACCAGAGAAGGAAATAAACGTAGTAGCAGATACCCCACTGTATAGCTTACTCACTTGATCATGACAACCTACGTCGATCTTATAAGACAATATTTACCTCTATGCTGGTTTCAACATAATCCGCTGGAGCTGACAAGATCAACCGGTTTTTTCAGACAAAATCTGATTTTCTATTTTCTAGTTGAGTATTTTATGCAGGCCAACATGACCGACGACCCGATCGAATCATTTTATGAAGTCGGTATTCAAATTCTGTTAACACTCTTGTTTATCGGCATCATGATGTTTTTCAATAAAACCCTGTATGCTTATGTCCAGGTCACTACCTCACTGACACTATGCGCCAATGTAGTATCATTATTCATCGTGCCTGTCATCATCTGGTTAACCGTTAGCGATGATCCTTTAAGCTATTACATTACATTGTTACTGGTTTTGTGGGATGCCGCCCTGGTTACCTACATCATTAAAAAAGTTGTTGATATCAATATCATGGCCAGCATGCTCCTTTCCTTGCTTTATTTCATCTCGACCTATTTGGGCGCATTTGGCCTGGGACAAATATTATTCTAAAACCGCTCCAACCCGGGATGCGGCAACTTTCCCTGATGCACATGCATCGCCCCGAATTCCGCGCAGCGATGTAAAGTCGGTACCCCCTTGCCGGGATTCAAGAGGCCTTTATCATCGAACGCCAATTTTACGGCATGAAACTGTGCCAGTTCATTTTCGCTAAACTGGTAACACATGTGATTTATCTTTTCGATTCCGACACCATGCTCGCCGGTAATAGTGCCACCCACAGCGACGCATAGTTCGAGAATATCGCCGCCAAAACGTTCCGCATTTTCCAACTCTCCGGGATGATCGGCATTATATAAAATGAGCGGATGCAAATTACCGTCGCCGGCATGAAACACGTTGGCCACCGCCAGCCCATATTTTTCCGATAATTCAGCGATGGATTTAAGCACTGTTGCCAGAAACCTCCTCGGAATAGTGCCATCCATGCAATAATAATCGGGAGAGATTCGTCCGACGGCCGGAAAAGCCGCTTTACGTCCGGCCCAAAAAGCCTTTCTCTCGTCTGCGCCTGCGGCAATCCTGATCTCACTGGCCCCCCCCGATATCAACAAATCATAGGCGCGATTTAGCTCATCATCGACTTGCTCCCGGGTTCCATCCAGTTCGCATAACAGGATTGCCTCGGCATTTTCAGGATAGCCCGCATGAATAAAATCTTCAGCGGCTTTGATGGCGGCGTTATCCATCATTTCCAGACCGGCAGGAATCAATCCCGAAGCAATTAACGAAGCCACCGCCCTCCCCGCTTTTTCAATATCATCATAAGCCGCCAGGATGACTTCGGTAGCTTCCGGTATTGGCAATAATCGGACCGTGACTTCAACCACGATGCCGAGCAGTCCCTCGGAACCCGCGATTAAAGCCAGCAAATCCAGTCCTGGGCTATCCAGGCCATGACTGCCTAGGGTAACCAGTTCCCCATCCATGGTAATCATCCTGACTTGCAAGATATTATGCGTCGTCAGGCCGTATTTAAGGCAATGCACACCGCCTGAATTTTCAGCGACATTGCCGCCAATCGTGCAGGCAATTTGCGAAGAAGGGTCAGGCGCATAATATAAGCCGTGCTCAGCGACAGCCTGTGAAATGGCGATATTGCGAACGCCAGGCTGGACTCTAGCCAGCCGGTTGCCGCAATCGATTTCAAGGATTTTATTGAGCTTGGCCAGGCTCACCAACACACCATTATCCAGCGGCAACGCTCCGCCGGACAAGCCCGTGCCGGCGCCCCTTGCAACCACCGGCACACCGTATCGATAACAAATCCGGATGATGCGCTGCACCTGCTCGACCTGGTCCGGCAAAAGCACCAGCCAGGGTAAACATTGATAAACCGATAAGCCATCACACTCGTAGGGCTTTAACGCCTCGGCTTCCGAAATTATCGAAGTTGCCGGTAAAAATGATTTGAACTCGTCGATCAAAAGGCTACGCGCAATCCAATGATGAATTCTCTCCGAAGAATGCGGCCTGACCGTTTTCATAAGCCAATTTCCAATAGGGAAGGAAGCATGTATTGTGTCAAAAACAAACGGCCAATAGAAGACACGGTAAAGATCAGCATGTGGAGGGCAAGGAATTAATTAACTGCGATTCACTGAAAAAATGCTTTGATATGACACATACATCAAGGTTGAAACCAGCATATATAAGACCGGCGTCAGCAAAGGAGTCACCGATGAACACAGCAAGGCCTCCAAAAAGATAAATCCCAATAATTTGTAAAATGCGCCCTGGTTCTTGGAAACCTCAATCTTGCCCCGCTCTTTCGCCTGACTAAAGCTATAGTTTCTAAACAACATCAACGGGTAACTAAACCAACTGACAAAGGTGGTCAGCATTAACAAAACAAAAATCAATGCCACATTGGCATAGGTATAAAGCCAGCTTGCAATCTCGCGCATGGATTTATGTTTCAGATTTTCCGGAGTCAATTCCCAGTAAAAGAAAAACCGGCCAATTTCTTCAATTTCTCCCGATAACAGATTGGCCGTTACATTAAAGCAGAACCAAACAACGACCGTGGTGACTGCCGCCAGTATAGCCAGGGGTAAACTTTTCCGTATTGCCCAAAACAAGCCAACCGGGCTTTCGCCAGTATATTTGAGATCAATATACTTGGTAATGCCGACACCGACAAACAAGGACGTTACCGAGAAAAAAATACCTAAAGCCAGAGAAACACGTCCGGCCAATAAAAGAATACCGACCAACAACGTGTATCCGACCCACACTACAGGCCCCCGTCCTACAAATAACAAGGACTGCCTGAGCCAGTCACTAAACTTTGTCTTTTTCACAACGAAATTCTGGAAATGCCCACGGCATTACGCAACTCCCTAATAAAAGGAACACTGATTGCGCGTGCTTTTTCCGCGCCTTCCTGCAATTGCTGTTCGATATGATCAGGCGCCTGCAGCAACGCTTCGTAAAGTTCTCTCGCAGGTGCAATGTGCTCGTTAATATACTCAAACAAAACCTGTTTCATTTCACCCCAACCGATGCCTTCGGCATAACGCCGCCTTATGTCGGCAACCTCTGATGGGGTGGCAAATGCCTGATAAATGCCGAATAAGGTGCATCCTTCAGGATCTTTGGGCTCCCCGGGTTCAAGCGAATTGGTTTTAATCTTGTTAATCAATTTTTTTAATTTTTTCTCTGGCTCAAACAAGGGAATGGTGTTGTTATAGCTTTTGCTCATTTTGCGGCCATCCAGCCCTGACAACGTAGCGCCGTTTTCCTCGATAACGGCTTCCGGCAAGGTAAAATGTTCGCCATAGATATGATTAAAACGCCCGGCAATATCCCGGGCCATTTCGATATGCTGAACCTGGTCCTTGCCGACCGGCACCTTATTGGCGTTGAACATCAAAATATCGGCCGCCATTAATATCGGGTAACTGAACAAGCCCATGGTGATGCCTTTATCCGGATCGTTCTCACCGCCCTGTTCGTTGTCGGCAACCGCGGCTTTATAGGCGTGCGCCCTGTTCATCAAACCCTTGGCGGTGACGCAGGTCAACATCCAGGTCAGTTCCATAATTTCCGGCACATCCGACTGCCGGTAAAAAACCGCATTGGAGGTATCCAATCCTAAAGCCAGCCAGGTTGCGGCAATCTCCAGACTGGACTGCCTGACCCGTTCGGGCTCCTGACATTTAATCAGGGCATGATAATCGGCAAGAAAATAGAAAGGTCTGACATTCTCGTCTTTACTGGCAGCAATCGCCGGCCGGATCGCCCCGACATAATTGCCTAAATGCGGAGTGCCCGTTGTTGTGATTCCCGTTAAAACCGTTGCTTTATTCATTCTGTTATAACACTCAGTTGTTTGGTTGATTAAAATCAGTATGCGCAAATACCGTTAGCGCTACATATTACCTAGATTCAGGTTAATTTCCAGTGCATTTACCCGGCAGAGTGTCGAAATAATCCGGTTAAGCGCTGTATCTGGAAGTTATGCCAAGGATCAATGCTGCAAACCATTGATAAAAAAGCATTCGTAAATCCGGGTAAAGCATTGGATTGAACAGCAAATTAAATCTTGAACCGCCATAGGGCTTTTTATAGTAAACTTGAAACTAATCCGGCGAAAGAAGCTAGCGTCATTTGACAACATAGCGGAAATCCACATGTTCACCTACCATGAAAAACGAAGTTATATTCGAATGCATATAGACTGCGATATTACCTTTAAGCTTGCCGACTCTGCTGAAGTTTATCGTGGACGCTGTACGTCAATCAGCGGCGCCGGCGTATCGTTTATTACCGACCGGGCTATCGGTCAAGGCAAGGCCCTTGAAATTACCGTAGTTCCGAACAATTCGATCACTCCATCGATGGTTGCATTTATCGAGGTCATTAGAATTACCCCGCAAAGAAATAACGCTTACGAAATTGCAGCGACCATCAAAAGCATCAAAGGGAGTTAACCTCCCCACTACGAAAAAGGCATATGTTTACGATTACTAAAGAGGTGTATTTTTGTTACGGACACCGGCTCATGAATCACCCAGGCAAATGCAGGAATTTACACGGTCACAGTGTTAAAGCGTCAATCTCGATTCGGCAGCGGCACCTTAATGACCAGGGTATGGTCTGTGATTTTTCCGAGATCAGGGACTGCGTTGAAGCCTATATCGACCAGCACCTCGATCATAATTTTTTATTGCATAAAGACGACCCGCTGATACCGGTGCTGACCCAGAACAACGAACGGTTTCTCGCTCTGGACGAACATCCCACCGCGGAAGTGCTCAGTAAAATGATTTATCAACATCTGCGGCAGGCCGGATTCAATGTCGCCCAGGTCGTCTTGTGGGAAACCGCCAGCGCCCATGCCTGCTATAGTGAAGACTGACGGCAGCCATGGCATTAATCAACCCGGTTAACAAATCCTACTGCCTGGAACAGCTCTGCGCTTCCAACTATCGAAAACTGTTCAGTTTAATTCCGGATCTGTTGGCCTATCACGATCATGCGATCGGACAAGCCGCCAATCATTCGGCATTGCATCTCGAAGTCATCGACCGCTCCCCTTACACCTTGACGGTACAGCTCACCTACCGCTTCAAAAAAAACCTTGAGGAACTCATGGAACCCGCTGTCAGGATCAGACTTTACCTGGACGCAAAACTTGCCGAGGTTATTAGCGATCACGCCAGGTCAGCCGTTCCGCTTGTTTTTAAAGACCCGGGCCTAAGCCTTGAAATCATGAATTACAAATGGCGGTTGAATTATTTTCTACAAAAATGGCTGGACCATTGTTTAAATAAAAACTATCAATTTAAAGAACAGTTACTCAAATCGGCCATTATCGAAGCTGTGCAGGAGTTTTAGAATAAGCCTGAAAAAATGGGCGCTCTACTGCCGTCTGGATTAAACGGTACATGTTTTTTTGGAACGGCAAATATTTAATTTAAATGAATCAATCCGGATCACTGCGGCTTTATCCTGGAAAATTTTGTTGCCATAGACCGAAATAGACGGGAGAACCGGGGGAGCTTTTGATTCCCCGGTTTACGCTCGGATTATTTTAAACCTTATCTTTACCCGCCGGTTTAAGCAGCCGAATCCCCAGCTCCCGCAATTGCTCTTCAGCTACGGGCGCCGGCGCGCTGACCAGAGGACAGGCGGCCGATTGGGTTTTCGGGAAAGCAATGACATCGCGGATGGAATGCGATCCGGTCATCAGCATGACCAGACGGTCCAATCCGAACGCCAGTCCGCCATGAGGAGGCGCACCGTATTTCAGCGCATCCAGCAGAAATCCGAATTTTTCCCTGGCTTCATCCTCTTCGATACCCAGGATTTTGAAGACAGTCTGTTGCATCGCCGGCCGGTTGATACGAATGGACCCGCCGCCGACTTCGGTGCCGTTTAATACCAGATCGTAAGCGCGCGATAAAGCCTTACCGGGATTCGCCACCAGCTCTTCGGCCGAGCAGCTCGGTGCCGTGAATGGATGATGAATCGCATTCCAGCGCTGGCTTTTCTCGTCCCAGTCGAACATCGGGAAATCGACCACCCACACCGGTTTCCATTCGCCTTCGAGCAAATCGAGGTCGTGACCCAGTTTAACCCGAAGAGCGCCCATCGCTTCATTCACGATAGTCGCCTTGTCCGCGCCGAAAAATATCAGATCGCCGGTTTGCGCGCCGGTTTTTGCCAAAACGCTGTCCCAAACTTCGGCCGGGGCAAATTTAACGATAGGCGACTGTAAACCGTCGATACCGGCAGCCAGATCGTTAACCTTGATATAAGCCAAGCCTCTGGCGCCATAAATGCCGACAAACTTGGTCAGATCATCAATCTCTCTTCTGCTTAAATCGCCGCCCTTGGGCAAACGCATGGCCACCACGCGTCCATTCGGATCGTTGGCCGGCGCGGAGAAGACCTTGAAATCGACATCCTTCATGTCTTCGGCAATGTCGACCAGTTCCAGCGGAATCCTGAGATCAGGACGATCGACGCCATATCTGGAAACGGCTTCCTGATAGGTCATGCGCGGAAATTTCGCGCCCAGATTAACGCCGATGACCTTGGCGAATAACTGACGGATCATTTCCTCCATGATATGCATGATCTCGTTTTCATCCATGAACGAGGTCTCGATATCAAGCTGGGTGAATTCAGGCTGCCGGTCGGCGCGTAAATCCTCATCGCGGAAACAGCGCACGATCTGGTAATAACGGTCCATGCCGGCAATCATCAGGATTTGCTTGTAAAGCTGGGGAGATTGCGGCAATGCGAAAAATGCGTTCTCATGGGTGCGGCTGGGAACGATATAGTCGCGCGCGCCTTCCGGCGTGGCTTTGGTCAAATACGGCGTTTCTATCTCGAAAAAATCATGGTCGTCGAGAAAGTTTCTAAGCACTCTTGCCACGTCGCGCCGCACTTTCATTTTTTCCTGCATCGCAAAACGGCGCAGGTCGATATAGCGATAGCGCAGGCGCAGTTCTTCGTTGACTTCTATCTCGCTTTCGACCGGGAACGGCGGCGTTTCGGATTCATTTAAGACTTCCATGTGACTGGCCAGCACTTCAATTTCTCCGGTTTTCATATTGGCATTAACGGTGCCCTCGGGACGTTCCCGAACAGTCCCCGCGACTTTTAACACATATTCACTGCGTACGCTTTCAGCCAATGCAAAAGTCTTGGCGTCAACCGGATCGAAAACCACCTGAACCAGACCCGCCCGGTCTCGCAGATCGATAAAAATGACTCCGCCATGATCCCTGCGCCGATGTACCCAGCCGTATAATTCAACGGCCTCGGCCATATGTTGTTTAGTCAAATCTCCGCACTTGTGGGTACGCATTGTCGTTTTCCCTGTTAATCCCAAAAAAATTATCGATGTTAGCCGTTTAATCCGGTTTATTCAAGTCAGTCCTAATGGCTGCAACCGCCACCGCCGCAGCTGTGGGGTTTTGCCGGACTGGTACTGGTGCTGGTACTGGTACTGGTATTCTCGCCAGCCACGTTTTTCTTGGCGCCGCTTTTAAAATCGGTTTCATACCAGCCGCCGCCTTTTAGTCTGAATCCCGCAGCGGATATTTTTTTCATCAATTCCGGCCGGCTGCAAGCGGGACAATGAATTAACGGAGGATCGCTGAGTTTTTGCAACGCTTCGTGCAGATGACCGCATGATTGACATTGATATTCATAAATTGGCATTTACAACTCCGATAACAAAACAAATAATAACTACAATAAGGGACTGTACTGGTTTTTCAAGTCTCTTACTATAAAATAACAGATCATTTTACAGAATTTTCCCCCTATAATGAAGACATTAACTATCACACGACCCGATGACTGGCATTTACATGTCAGAAACGGCGCTCTTTTAAAAGTTGTGCTGCCGCATACCGCCAGGCAATTTGCCAGAGCGATCATCATGCCCAACCTGAAGCCGCCCGTCACAACGGTTGCAGAGGCCTTATCCTATCGCCAGGAAATTTTACAGGCGGTTCATCAAGGTTACGATTTCACCCCGCTGATGACGCTTTATCTGACCGCCTCGACGCCGTTGGATGAAATCAAAAAAGCCGCCGAATGCGAACATGTTCATGCCTTCAAACTCTATCCGGCAGGCGCCACCACCCACTCGGAGGCCGGCGTCGCCGATATCAACGCCATTTTCCCGCTCCTGGCGGCCATGGAAAAATACGACATGCCGTTACTGATCCATGGCGAAGTGGTCGACGATCAATGTGATATTTTCGACCGGGAGCGTGTTTTTATCGATACCAGTCTGTCCTCTATCGCCAATCATTTTCCGGCCTTGCGCATTGTCGTCGAACATGTCACCACCCAGGAGGCGGTTGAATTCGTGCTATCGACCGGCGACCGCATCGCCGCAACCATTACCCCTCAGCACCTGATGTTTAACCGCAATGCCCTGCTGGCCGGCGGCATCAGACCGCATCATTACTGTCTGCCGGTTCTCAAGCGGGAGCATCATCGCCAGGCGCTGGTTGCAGCCGCCACCAGCGGCAACCCGAAATTCTTTCTCGGTACCGACAGCGCTCCGCATCTGACCTCATTAAAAGAAAATGCCTGCGGCTGCGCCGGCTGTTTCAGTGCGCACGCGGCCCTGGAACTGTATGCCGGTGTGTTCGAACAAGCCGACGCGCTGGATAAACTGGAAGCCTTCGCCAGTTTTTACGGGGCCGATTTTTATCGCCTGCCCAGAAACTCCGGCACGGTCACGTTGGAAAAACAAGGCTGGCGGGTTCCTGCTGTTTATGGCGATAACGGCATCGCCATCACGCCGCTAAAAGCCGGTGAAGAACTGGCCTGGCGATTGGCATCATAGTGAAAAAACCAGCGATCATCGTGAGTCCGAAGCTACCTTCGAGGAGTAAAACCTTGTCACGCCCCCCCCCCCGCACCGAAGCATGGCTCCTGAAAAATTCTTAACGACTTTCTCGGTAAAAATTAACGAAGGGATTATGCCGGCTTTCCTTTTGATTTAAGCCGTAATCCTGAAATCCATCGGATCCCGGATATTTTTGGCTCTGAAGAAAAAGGTGTTCTACCCAATCAGCAGGCCCGCAACCACTGCCAGCGCCAATGTTCCTCCGACTCTCAGCCCCATGGTGCGGCCGCCGACGGCCCATGACACGATGCCTTTAAAGCAGGTATTGACCGCTACCGCAATCAGAATCGCACGGGCCGCGACGGTAAGTTCCATATCTTCAGCGCTCATTTTTGCCATGGACAGGGTTATCGGATCGACATCGGCGATTCCGGATGCAGCAGCAAGAAAATAGGCGCCTGTATCGCCAAAATAGAGATTCAGCAGTTTGGACAGCAACAGGATTACGGTTAAAAACGCGGCGAACTTTAATGCCATCCCTAATTGAAACGGGTTTTCAAGCCTTACTTCCTCGCCGGTGCCGGTCTTATCACCGGCATTTTTCCAGAACACTAGGGCGACCATATACGTGAAAAGACTCATCACCAACAATGAAGGCAATAGTATTCGAAACAGCATTTGGTTGAGAATCGACACCAGCAACAGCGTCCGCATAAACATGGTGGCGCAGGCCGTCAATATTCCGGCCGATAACGCATTTTCCCTGCCGGAAAACTGCTTTGAAATCCGGGACAGACTGAGACTCACGGCAGTAGAAGAAACCAGACCGCCAAAGGCACCGGTCAAGACCGGTCCATGCCGATCGCCCATTATCTTGACCGCGAAATAGCCGAGATAGGAAAGCCCGGCGATCAGCACCACCAGCCACCAGACCTGATAGGGATTGAAAAACGCCCAGGGACCGTAACCTTGATCGGGCAATACCGGCAACATGACGACAGAAATCAATAGCAGTTTCAGGGTGGCTTCCAGTTCCTTTTGTTCCAGTTTACCGATCCAGCCGTGCAGCAAGGGTTTAAAACCCAGCAATAAGGTAATGACCACAGCGCTGGCGGAAGCCAAAATAATATGATCGTAGACCGCTAAAGCGCCCAAAGCGAGGGTGGTCAGCGAAGCGACAATGCTGGTAATCCCGACATCTTCGAATTTGTCCAGACTGCGGCTATAGGCGACCAGCAATACCAGGGTCAATGCCAAAAAGATGAATCCCAGCAATATTGCCCCGATATGCTGAGCCAGCATGGCGCTGATACCGCCGAACAGGCCGATCAACCCGTAAGTGCGCAGGCCGGCGACACGCATGCCTTCACCAAGGTCGCGTGAACGCCAGCCACGCTCCAAGCCGATCAGCAAACCTATCGCCAGTGCGATACCCAGAAGTTTGAAATTTTCCAGTTCGGCCATGTTCTTAATTTCCTATCGGTTTATTAAAAGCGAAGCAACGGTTCGTCAACTCACATTATCGGGGAAACGCCGAATAAATCCATCCCGACTATTCAGCGGCCGTCATCGCAAATACGGTTTAACGATGGCTCCATAAAAATCATTTCCCCTGGATAATGTTAATGCCACCCGGCTTATCCACAAACTCTGTGGATAAAACTGTTAGCAACGGCTTCATAAACACCCTAAATGCTGATTTCGCTTGATGAAAGTTTAAATTGTCTCAATAATAGACAGTTAATTTTTCAGCAATGAATCAGTTGACTGTAAATTCAATTGTTTACACCCAAATCCTGGCGCAATAATACCGTTAGCCATCTATGATAATCCAAACCTCATTCAAATCGGCATGGTGGTTAAAAAATGGCCACCTGCAAACCTTGTATCCGGCTTTACTGAGAAAAACGCCGCCCCACGGATCGATCAGACGGGAAAGATTAACGACGCCTGACGATGATTATCTCGATATCGATTGCTGCGGCGAAGGCGAATTGCCCTTGGTCGTGTTATTGCATGGCCTGACCGGAAGCTCACAATCCGGGTACATCCAAACGTTGCAGCGCACGTTACTGAAACAGGGATTCCGCAGCGTTGCGTTAAATTTCCGCGGTTGCAGCGGGGAGTCCAACAATTTGGCCCGATGCTATCATTCCGGTGAAACGGAGGATATTCATTTTCTTTATCAGACACTGCGCCAACGGGAGCCGCATATACCGATAGCCGTCGTAGGCTTTTCCTTGGGGGGTAACGTCCTGTTGAAATGGCTGGGCGAACAGGGCGACAAGCTGACGCTATTTGCCGCCGTCGCGGTGTCGGTGCCGCTGGTGTTAAGCACCTGCGCTACCAAACTCGACTACGGTTTCTCAAAAATCTATCGTGCCAGTCTGTTGCGGGAATTAAAAACTTATGTTGCCAAGAAATTACGGCATTTGGAACGGATCGGCAATCTGCACGAAGCTAATAAGATCGAGCAGTTAGGCGATTTGTCTACGATTAAATCATTTTGGCAATACGATGACCGGGTCGTGGCCAAATTGCATGGTTTTAAGGATGTCCATGACTACTATCTCCGTTCCAGCTCACGGCAATTTCTTAAACAAATCGCTGTGCCGACACTAGTGATACAGGCCATTGATGATCCCTTCATGACCGAAGCCATTCTGCCCGGCGCTGACGAACTATCGCCCAGCGTTTTTCTGGAAATTACTCAAGGCGGAGGCCATGTCGGATTTATCGGCGGAAACATACCGTTTAAGCCGCGTTACTGGCTGGATCAACGCATCCCGGAGTTTTTAAAGGAGCGTTTGGCCTTGGGTTCATCAGACAAACCGGTTGAACATCCGTCCACTTATGAAATAAGACTCGAAAATCGTCATCACGGATGATTCATTGAAAAGTTTTAACGGTCGCGCATAGCGGGGAGACGGTCTATTGCGTATGCTTCAACTTGTTGAGCATTCCGGCCAGTTCCTGCCCCAAACCGGCAACGGCAGCCTGCCTTGTTTCGTCGATCAGTCCGCCATCGGCATGGAACGCCTTATCCGCCTGAGCGACTGCCTGCTGGTTAGCCAATACATTAACGCCTATATTGCTCAATACCAGCCTTAAAAAAACCAATCCCCTTAAGCCCCCCAAAACACCGGGTGAAGCGGACATTATCGACGCTACTTTACCTCGATAGGCGAGCAAGGGCGCTTCATCGCCCTTCCTGCGGGAAGCCCAGTCAATCGCATTTTTTAGCAAGGGACTGAAAGCGCTATTGTATTCCGGAGAAGCAATCAAAAAACCGTCATGGGCGATCAATAGTTCTTTGAACTCCCGTGCCGCCTCAGGCATTCCGAATTCGGCCTCGGCGTCCTGATTGAACAGAGGCATCGGGAAATCAGCCAGATTGATGATGTTAACTTCCGCTCCCGCCTCTATCGCTCCCGATGCCGCAATCTTCACCAGTTTTTGATTATAAGAATCTTTCCGGGTACTGCCGGAAAACGCCAAAATTTTTATCATAGTTGCCCGGCAGCTGAGTTGAATTAAAAAGGTCAATAAGGTCCGTAAGAGTATCGGCCTGTTGCCTGCAAAGCCCCCGCAGGCTTAAATATGTTCCGGGCGGACGCTTCGGCAATCAATGGCAAACGGTGCTCATTCAGTCTCTTTATCGATGTTTTCCCGTTGTTGTGCTGCGGCATCCAGCATCATCTGATCGATTTTTTTGGCCTGCATCAGCGTATCCCTTTGCGTTTTAAATACGGTTTCTGCCGTTTTGTCCTTGCCGCCATCGCCGCATCCGGCAATGACAATAAACCCGAACAAGGGCATTACGCTGATGATTGATTTCATAGAGCCCCTCTCTACTCTCTGTCCGTATCCGTACTCATTTGGGTAAAGCTGCAATTTCTGCAACTTTACCATAATCCACACCAACACTGATGATCAAGCTGCTGGCTTCTTCAATATTCATCGCCGACCGGACGACTTTGGATTTATTGACCATCACGGTAAAACCCGACGTCGGATTGGGCGAGGTCGGAATAAACAACACATACATATCATCATAGCGGTTTGTCACGTAAGCCGCCATCCAGACGCCTTCTTTCGGATATTCGACGTAAACCACTTCCTTGGCGATGGTCTTGTCATGTCCGGAAAACATATTGATGACTTTTTTAAGGACTCTATAAATTGTATTCAGTAAGGGAATCCTGTCGATGATACGATCAAACCAGGCAATCACCCAGTACCGGCCCTCTTTCGCAAGCTTATGACCTATCCACACCAGCAAGGCGATACTGACGCCGAACACGATGGTCGTATAGAGATAATTATCGGCCACCGCGTAAACCATTCCGATCAAGTCGGAAACCCGGTCTTTTACAAAAATCATAATCTGCAAAATGATAACGATAGGAATTACCGCGAGAACGCCGATCAGGAAGTAATTTAACAAATTTTTCATTTTTTATCCTTTAGCTCATGGTCTCTGATGATTAGCAAAGTCGTCATACCCAAAGCGATTTTGCTATTGTTATTATTATATTCGGTTGTGCCGGATGTCCTTCGCCTGCACCCGTCTGCCAAAAATCCGGAATAATCTCCAAAAAAGCCGACGATTAATTATAGACACAAACAACCGCTGCAGGATAATAATCCTCTCCTCCCAAGCTAAATTAACTGCAAATCCGGTTAACAGGAAAATGGCAACTGAAACAACTGCCCTTACCCAGTTCACTGACGATGGCCAATCTGGCGTCATGCCGCATTAATACGTGCTTTACGATCGCCAGCCCCAATCCGGTGCCGTTCACTTTTCGATATCGTTTAACATCGCATCGATAAAACCGTTCGGTAACGCGTGGAATATCCAAGGCCGAGATGCCTTCGCCACGGTCTTCAACATCCAGTACGATGGACTCTCCGTTTTGATACCAGCGAACTTTTACCAACTCATCTTCAGGCGAATACTTGATTGCATTGCTCAACAAATTAGTGAAGGCGCTGCGCAATTCCTGCTCATCGCCATAGATATGCGCATCGGCCGCCAAGGATAGCTCGATCCGTCCTGGCGCATAGCCGATGTCGCCGCCTTCTTGACATATCTGGCTAAGTAGCGCCGGCACGTCAACACACTGCGATTTTTTCTGCTGGGTTTCCAGACGCGTCAACAGCAGCAAATCATCGACCAGATGCTGCATTCTTTCGGTTTGTCCGCGCATTTGCTCAAGCGAATTGGTCAACAGCGGCGAAATGCCATCATCCATATCCTGCAGGGTTTCGAGATAACCTTTCAAAACCGTCAAAGGTGTTCTGAGTTCATGAGATACATTGGCGACAAAATCCTTGCGCATCCGTTCCATTTGCTTCAATTGGGTGACGTCTTGAGCCAATAACAATCTCAATCCCGCGCCGTAACTGATTATCCTGACTTCGAGGGTAATCCGGTTATCGACGGGTGAAGGCAAAATGATCGCTTTTTTATATTCACCGGATTTAAGATATCGGATAAATTCCGGAAACCTGATTAAATTGGGAATGCGCTGGCCCTTATCCGACTGCTGCAAGCCCAATACTTCTCTGGCCGCTTTATTTGACCACTCAATCTCATCATGGGCGCCAAGAACAACAGCCGCATCGGGCAATGCTTCAGTGGATTGGCGAAACTGGTCGACCATTTTACCCAGCTTCTTTTTACGGCTTTTTTCTTTCTTCTTGATACGATAAACGCTGTAATAGATTTCTTCCCAAATTCCGGTGGTTTTAGGATAAGCCCCTCGACCTCCCATGCTGATCCACTTTTCAAAGCGGTTGATCTGATAAATCTGACGGAACAGGACTGCCAGGGTCAGCAAGAAAATCAATGGGAAAAATAATCCCGTCACTCCGCCGATGATAGACGTGATGACCAGCAAGAGTGAGACCGTGCCTATCTCTTTACGCCAGACGTCCATGACCTAATCTATCAATGAAAATCGATAACCAAAACCGCGCACGGTTTGCACCAGTTCTTCTCTTCCGTATTCGCCGAGAATTTTTCTTAGGCGGCGAATATGGACATCCACCGTGCGTTCCTCGATATAAACGCTGCGCCCCCAAACCTGATCCAGCAATTGGGTTCGACTATATACCTTATCAGGATGGGTCATAAAAAAATGCATTAACCGGAATTCGGTAGGGCTGACATCCAGTTGCCTATCGCCGATCGCGAGTCGGTGCTGTTCGGTATCGAGCACTAGGTCCCCCAGACTGATTTGCGCTTGCCCCTGTATTTTGCCGCTACGGCGTAACACGGCGCGTATCCTGGCGACCAGCTCTTTAGGTGAAAAGGGCTTGGTGATGTAATCGTCCGCGCCGAATTCCAGCCCTTTGACCTTGTCTTCTTCCTCGCCCCGCGCCGTCAACAAAATGATGGGAAGGTCTTTATACACGGAATCTTTTTTCAATCGCCTGGCCCATTCGGCTCCGCTGATTCCCGGCAGCATCCAGTCCAGCAGTATCAAATCCACCGTAGACTGATCCAGAATTTTCTGGGCATCCGCCGCATTGGCAACCGCAAAAGTCTCGAAACCGGCTTGTTCCAGAACCAGAATAAGCATACCTCTGATAGCATCTTCATCTTCAACAACGAGAACAATATTTTTCATAATGGGTCGGGACAGTAAAATCCGGATTGTAACAAAGTGTATATGACGCTTTGATGACAAAGGCCATAACGGCAAGGCGGGGAAAAATAGGCATCGAAGATTATTTTACCTTATTCCCGGCAGGGACCTCATGAAATACGCCTTTAGGCGCCTTATCAAACAAGGCATTACATTCCGCTTCCAGTAAACCACCGACGACCCGGGTATTGCGAAACGATGCTCTCGAACTGATGTCAGCGGCGCGGATGTCGATCTGCCACCACTGGCGCTGCTGCAAATACGGAATCGATGTCCCATAATACACCGTGCCTATGCCGGCCCATTCAATCGCGCTTTGGCACATCGGACAGGGCTCGGCAGTCGTATATAAATCAAAGCCGGACCAATCTTCCGGATTATGCAATCCGGCACAGTGGTTAATCGCAACCATTTCGCCATGCAAAACCGGATTAAGGGCGGACTGATTAAATCCCTCCCCGACACATAAGCCGTCGGAGCGCCGGACTATGACCGCTCCAAACGGGAATTTGGGGACTTGTAAAGCCAGGGCAATCGCCCTGCGCATAAAATCTTCATGATTCTTATTAAAAAATGTCATGGTTCTTGTAATTCGTTGAGTTGAATGTTAAGTTAAAACCGATTCTGACTTCTTTTGTATTCCTAATATCAGGAGAGATACCTTACCAGGAGATTGAACATCATCAATTCTTTATTAGCGATTAGCGCCAATTTTTCTAACAACAAAAATTCAGGAAACTAATTATGGGTATGCTACAAGAATTTAAAGAGTTTGCAATCAAGGGCAATGTAGTCGACATGGCGGTCGGCCTTATTGTTGGGGCGTCTTTCGGCAAAATAGTCTCATCTTTTGTGGCCGATGTCATCATGCCGCCTATCGGCGTTCTGATCGGCGGGGTTGATTTCACCAAGCTTGCCATCACGATCAAGGAAGCATCGGGCGATATCCCTGCAGTCACCCTAAAATACGGCAGCTTCATTCAGACTGTCGTGGATTTCACCATTATTGCGTTTGCCATTTTTATCGTGATCAAGCTGATTAACAAGTTGAAAAGAACGGAAGCAACGGCCCCTGCCCCTGCGCCGGAACCGTCCAAAGAAGAACTCTTGCTGACAGAAATCCGCGATTTGCTGAAAGCAAGAAAATAGCATCGCTGCATTCTGCATAGGGATTTATTGCGATTGAATACATTTGCGCCGCTCATGAAAAAAAGCAATTTTGTTCAGCGCTGCTCTAACGCAGTAATCCGCCAAGCATGAAATGACGTTCGAGATGCAGGTGCTGATAAATCCGCACCTGCACCATCACGCTTTCCATATAATTTCATTGGCGGGCTAGAGTAAATCAAAAAGCCAATGAACCTTTGCTGACGACAAGGTTCATTTTGCTCCGCCTTCCAGCATGCCAAGCAGCCTGTCTTTTTCCTTTTTGTTATGATCGGATGTTTGGAGCTTATCCCAGATCAATTCTTCGCTGTCTTTTGACAACACCCAGCCTAAAGCCGGCGCATACTCGCCGTCATTCAAATCGATGCGAAAATGGAATAACTCGGGTTTCGTATTTCCTGATAAATTGCAGCTTGCAGGCGAAAGTTGGCATCGGTTGACCCAAGCTATCAGATTTTTAACAGCCGATATGCCATGGCCGGCCCGTGTATTAAAAATCCCTTGCAAAGGTCCCGTGACTTCGTTCGCACCACTGTTATCGGTCAATCGAGTATATTCTCCGTTAAAGTCGGTGATTGCCGGGGCATTATCCGCTAATTGCCGTTCAGGTTTGATTACAACGTTGTTATTACACTCCACCGATTCATTTTCGCTTTTTTCACAAACCAGATCGCTGTCATTGGTAATGAGTATAACGATCGGTTTGATCGCATAGCGCTCGAAAAATGATTGTTGTTGGGCGTCGTTCTTCAGGGCCTGCAGCGTTTGAATCAATGCTTGCAGGGTGCCTGCGCCGTTGTTTTCAAAATAGCCGCCATCAAGTATATGACCGTTGTCTTCCCAAAATTTTAAAAAACTGCCGTCGTACGGCAATGTTCCCGGCGGGCTGACATAGGTAAAACGGGCGCTGTTGCCGGCGGCCGATGACAAAGGGATATCTCTTCCATTAAGCAATTGAAACAGATCGACATCATCCAGAAATCCGGCAGGATCGAGAGGAAAAGGGCTCGCGACAATTTTTTTTCCGGTTTCCATATGGGTATTGTTAAGCAATAATAATGGCAACCATTTGCCCGTGCCGCCCGTTTTATTCCACAGAGTTGAATAGGGCGCGGCCAGGCCGCCATTGCTGCTGCCAACTTCCGTTGCAAAGGCTTTTTCCCAGCCCTTTTCCAGGGCTTTTTGCCGATCGGGTAAAATACCGACAGGCAGAAAACGTTGCAATAAATCATTAAATAACAGCGCGGAAACGACGGGCCCCAGGAAATCTCGCGACAACAGCTTTTTTGCCGCGATCTGCAGGCAATCTTTTCCGGATTCGGTCTGGCAGGCTGCATTTTCCTTTAGTATGGCATCGTAAATCGAAGCGCCGACGCTTCCTCCGGAAACGCCGCTGATGGCAAAGACCGAATCGGCAAACCGGGGACTGTTGTCCGTCAAGTGCGTCAGCACCGCCACCGTCCAGTGTGACGCACGGATTCCTCCACCGGCAGTCGCCACGAAAATCATGGGCCGAGGCGTCACCGGATTTGCTTGAGCGCCGGCGGCGCTGTTCAGGTCAACCCATTGCTTTGCAAAGTCCGCCAGTTTCGGACGCACGACGGGTTCTCCGGAAACCAAACGGATACCATGATTGTCGTTAATGAAGCTGAACACGACGGCAATCAAAAATAGAAACGTCAGAACGGGAAATTGGGTGGCCGTGCCGTAATCCGGTTTGTGATTTCGCGTTACGATACTGCGAATGATGAAGTTGCCGACAGCAGTAAGCGAACTGAAACCCAGCACGGTAATTCCCGCCGAACCGAACGTAAATCCAAGCCAAACGGGAAGAAACGTCGCCAGCAGCAACAGCGCGGTTACATAGATAATTGTTATTTTCCCCGATATGCTGTGCATGGTGTCCAACGCCGCCCAATGCGATGACTGTTCAACATCAGTGATTTTAATATCGGCCATTTGCCGGCAAATCCAATGACGCCGATTCATCAGGAGTTTATAAAACACCAAGGCCAGGGCCAAATTCGCTAAAATCAGAACGCCATGCATCGAAAATAAAGCAATGCGGCCTTCAATGACCGGATACAGCAAGGCAACCGTCGAAATGATAAAGACAAATAATCCAAGTACGCGCGGCAGATGTTCAATCCACGCTCCTTCGCTCTTCAGACAGCCGATAAAACAGGTTTTCCAGCCTGCCAATCCGGCATGACCTTTATTTTGCAGTTTGGGATTAGAAGTTGAGCCATCACTCACTTGCGGTTTATGGCATCGATCTGACGGGCCCTCGATTTCATCCAGGATTTTGCGAGTTCCTATCCATGATTGAAATGCCCAGATCACGACACCGAGTAAAAATACGATCGAGTGCGTCAGGTTATCGCTAAGCCGGATCGTCAGTTCCTGTCCCTGACTATCAGGAAGCAATAAAAATACCGTAGCGAAAATCAATATAGCGATTGTAACGCGGCTGCATTTCAATAAATTGGGGATAAAAACATATTGCTGCCACCACTTGGACGCGTCAGAGAGAACATCGCCAAAACAATCCACAAATGGAAATGGATTATCACCCGTTGGAATCAGGCACTTTTTCAGCTTGCCCAGCAAGGAGGTAATGGTTTGTACACGCATGGCTAAATCCCTCATGAAATAGTCGAACCGGCAGACACAGCCTGTCCAAGGTAATGACAAAACGAAGGGAACCTTTATTCATTGTGTAAAAAAGCGTAAACCCAATAGATGGGCTCTGCCTTTTACATAACATTATGACCTTGCACTCGCACCGGTAGATGGCCGCGAATACTGCCCATACCTACTATTATTTTTTTCGATTCCCCCATAAATAGCGTATCAAAGGCGGCTTTTAGTTGTTAAAAATTTAATGCCCTAAACCCATCAGCTATTTTTAATCAGAAGCCAAACTAAAATGCTAAATCCCTGTTTGCTTATTCTTCCTAAATAATTCATCCGGCTTCTCTTTTTGGAAGTTAACCTAACATTTTTTATAAGTCAATAGTTAAATGATTCAAAGCATTTGACAGCAAAAATCAACAAGCCTTAAAGTAAAGCCGAAACTTTTTGCCGAATATAGAACCTAATAGCTGTAAATGACCAATCGTTCCAACGAACGAAAATAATATTTCTCAACTTTTAATATAAGCGAATCAACTATGTCATCAGCATGGGCCGGCGGCACGGATGCCATCATTGAGAGAATGGAGCAAATGACAACTCTGTTTATCGAAGAAACACGCAAATCGATGTACATGGGCGAATCGGCAACCCATTGTGAAGAATGCGGCGAACCGATTCCCGAAAGCCGCAGAAAAGCGATCCCATGTAAATATTGTCTGGCGTGCCAGACTGAATTGGAAAAAAATTCCAGATAACCGCCTTTTCAAAAAGGCACTATCCTTTTTACACGCTAGATTCTGCAACCATGTAATGTCTGGCGTAATCTGAATTAAAACGAACAATCGCAAGGCGCATCGCAGGGTAAATCCGGTAACGAGCAGCCGATTCCATCGCATGCGTCCAATTTCCTGGAACGGCACGCATCAGTACAATCGCAGTCGCAATCTGAACATTCGTCGCAATCATTTTTACCTCGCCGCCGTTGGCCGTTTCTTATCAGCGTTTCGTTGGCTTCCTTGCAAGCTTTAAAGCGGGTGCGGATATCTGCGTAGCCGCCGATGGGGCCTTTGTTCCGCACGATTTTCTTGATGGATTCGGAACAGGAGTCACCGCCATAAAGGGTTGCAAAGGCACATCGAAATCCTTTGTGTGGTGAAATGAATTTTTGATACAAAACGATCAGCTGGATTACGAAGTATTTCACATGCGAATGCTTGTCTATAGGGCCGGAGCGGGATAGCCGCAGCAGATGCGGCTTTCCCGCTCCTAAAGCATAGCAAATCTTCAGCCGGCTGGAACGAATAGAATTCCCTTCCACGCCAATGAGTTAAACCGCCATTCCGGCAATCCCTGCCGAGATGGCGTAGCCTTGCTTTAGTTTATCGTCAATGGCGCAGGCCGTATTGCCTTATGAACGAATACAAGCCGAGCCTCAGCCCGGATATCGGGCTTTTACAAATTGCAAAACGCCATCCTGGATATCTACTTTTATCGTGTCGCCCGCTTCGAAGCGCCCGGCCAGAATTTCCTGCGCCAGAGGATTCTCAAGCTGTTGCTGAATCGCCCGCTTTAACGGTCTGGCGCCATAAACCGGATCGAAACCGGCTTCGCCCAGGCGGTCCAGCGCCGCTTCGGTAATTTCGAAACCGATCTCGCGATCTTCCAGGCGTTTTTGCAGATACCTGATTTGAATCTTCGAAATCGCCCTGATTTGGTCGCGTTCCAGCGGATGAAACACCACGACTTCGTCGATACGATTGATAAACTCGGGCCTGAACTGCATGCCGACAATTTCCATGACCTCGGCCTTCATTTCCTGATAATTGGCTTCGGCCGCTCCCGGCGTCATGCCTCCCGCGGCTCTCGCACGCTCCTGTGCTTCGCTCGCCAGCTCCTGAATGCGGTTGGAACCCAGGTTGGAGGTCATCACGATCACGGTATTCCTGAAATCCACGGTCCGGCCATGGCCGTCGGTCAAGCGTCCGTCGTCCAGCACCTGCAGCAGGACGTTAAACACCTCCGGATGCGCCTTTTCCACTTCATCCATCAAGATGACCGAATAGGGTTTGCGTCTGACCGCTTCGGTCAGATAGCCGCCTTCCTCATAGCCGACATAGCCCGGAGGCGCGCCGATCAGGCGGGCGACCGAATGCTTTTCCATAAATTCGGACATGTCTATGCGTATCATCGCGTCGACGGTATCGAACAGAAACTCGGCCAGCGCCTTGCATAGTTCGGTTTTACCGACGCCGGTCGGGCCCAGAAATAAAAATGAGCCATTCGGCCGGTTCGGATCGGACAAGCCGGCCCGCGAGCGGCGTATCGCGTTGCTGACCGCTTTCAGCGCCTCTTCCTGGCCGACGACGCGTTTGCCCAGCGCTTCTTCCATGCGCAGCAACTTGTCGCGCTCGCCTTCCATCATTTTGGAGACCGGAATGCCGGTCCATTTTGAGACGACTTCGGCGATCTCCTCCTCGGTAACCTTGTTGCGCAGCAAAGTCATTTTCTGTGTTCCGGAAACCGCAGTCTGATTCAACTGCTTCTCCAGCGCGGGGATAATGCCGTATTGCAATTCCGCCATACGGGTCAGATCGCCGGCGCGTTTTGCCGAATCCATATCCAGCCTGGCCTGTTCCAGTTTTTCCTTGACTGACGCCGAACCCTGCAGCGAAGCCTTCTCGGCTTTCCAGATTTCCTCCAGATCGGAGTATTCCTTTTCCAGAACGGCGATTTCTTCTTCCAGAATTTCCAGACGTTTTTTCGAAGCCGCATCCTCTTCTTTTTTCAGCGCCACCTGTTCGATTTTTAATTGAATCAATCGCCGGTCCAGCCTGTCCATCGCCTCGGGCTTGGAATCCTGTTCCATGCGGATGCGGCTGGCCGCTTCGTCGATCAGATCGATCGCCTTGTCCGGCAACTGACGGTCGGCAATGTAGCGGTACGACAGGGTCGCCGCGGCGACAATTGCAGGATCGGTTATATCGACGCCGTGATGCACCTCGTATTTTTCTTTCAAACCGCGCAAAATGGCGATGGTATCTTCAACTGACGGCTCGTCGACCAGCACCTTCTGGAAGCGCCGTTCCAGCGCCGCGTCTTTTTCGACATATTTGCGGTATTCATCGAGTGTGGTCGCGCCTACGCAATGCAATTCGCCGCGCGCCAAAGCCGGTTTCAGCATATTGCCGGCATCCATCGCACCTTCGGCCTTGCCCGCGCCGACCATCGTATGCAGCTCGTCGATAAACAGGATCACCTGCCCTTCCTGTTTGGCAAGGTCATTCAATACGGCTTTCAGGCGCTCCTCGAATTCGCCGCGAAACTTGGCGCCGGCAATCAGGGCCGCCATATCCAGAGCCAGCACTTGCTTGCCCTTGATGCCTTCGGGCACCTCGCCATTGACGATACGCTGCGCCAGGCCTTCGACGATGGCCGTTTTGCCGACGCCGGGCTCGCCGATCAGCACCGGATTATTTTTGGTCCGGCGCTGCAAAACCTGGATCGTGCGGCGGATTTCATCATCGCGGCCGATGACCGGATCGAGCTTGCCCGCTTCGGCGCGTTCGGTCAGATTGATCGTATATTTTTTCAGGGCCTGGCGCTGGTCTTCGGCGCCGGCTTCGTTCACGCTTTGCCCGCCACGCATGGCGTCTATCGCCTTTTCGACCGACTGTTTGCTGACGCCGGCTTTCTTGAGCAGGTCCTGCAGCAGGCCTCTTTCGTCGAAAGCCGCCAGTAAAAACAGCTCGCTGGCGATAAATTTGTCGTGCCGTTTTTGCGCCAGCTTATCGGTCAAATTCAGCAGCCTTAACAATTCGTTCGAAATCTGAACATCGCCGCCGGAGCCCGACACGGTTGCAATCCGGTTAAGTTCCTTGCCGAGCTCCGCCCGCAGCGCCCCGGTATTCACATTGATCTGCGCGAGCAAGGGTTTGATGCTGCCGCCTTCCTGATCCAGCAAGGCGATCATCAGATGCACCGGCTCGATGAATTGATGATCCTTACCCAGGGCTAGGCTCTGGGCATCAGCCAACGCCTCTTGAAATTTGCCGGTTAATTTGTCCATACGCATGGTGTTTACCTCTATATTAGGAATTTCTAAGTTGCTGTCGATATGGGGAGCCGGGAAATGCTTTTCAATATCGAGATCAAAAGCCGACTGTTGAAGAGGTCATCAGAGCAATTCGATGCCGAAGCGGCGAAGGGCTAAAGCGAACAATCCGAAACAGACCATTGTGATTACGATGCACGCCAACAAATCCGGCCAGAATCCGATCCGCGGCAATAGCGCTGGAAATGCAATAAACATAGGCAATGTTGGAATGACATACCAGAAAGTGTACCACGCATGGCTTGCTATCTTGGCCTGTGGCTGGCCCTCAACGTACAGCCAAATAAGTGTCAACACTGAAATAAGGGGGAGCGCCGCAATAAATCCGCCAAGTCTATCGCTGCGTTTGGCGATCTCGGATACGAGCACGACAACCGCAGCCGTCAGGCAATATTTCGTAATGATCCAGACCACGGCATCTCCCAAGGCTTAATGACTGATCTTAAATGTAAAACTTCGAAACTACAAACCCTCTGAACACTCAAAAATCCCCGTCTCCCTTAGTGCCAAGGGCGGTCATACCCAACGGGCATAAAGGAGAAGGCTGGGCGAAGAGCATTAGTTGAAGCGTCCTAAACATGCTCTCCGGCAATATCGGCGTTGATGAAGCCGCTGATGTCCCGCTGGTCCTGAAAATTGCCGTAAGCCAGCATCAGTTTGACATAGGCGGCTTCTATCGACATATTCCAGATCATTTCGGCGCCCTCATCGAGCAGGAACCGCGTGCTTTCATAAGCATCGGGCGATTGGATCGCCGGTGCCAGATAGACCTTGACGCCCAACCCCCGGCATCGGCGGATAAATTCAAGCAGCGAATGGTTTATACCCCATTCAGCCGTCGTACAGGCCGTGCCGGAATGATACAAATCATGCAAAACGGCATCGACGCCGTCGAGATTAAAATGGGCATAGTCCAGTCCCGGATAGGGCTTGATCATCAGGATGCGACCGGAGAAATCGGCCCTCAGCCTGGGCAGCCCTGCCCTGTTTTTTACCGGCGGCAGGCACGGCGGGGAAAAATGGCCGTCGCCATACTGCATGTAGCTTTGCCCCCGCACGCTGAAAAAATCGCCGCTTAACTGCAAGGACGAAGCCAGTCTCACGCCCCGGTGCACCTGGGTGATTTGCTGCTGATTGCGGTAAGGCACGAATACGCCGGGCTCTTTGATAGACAGGATAAACTCGACTGCGCAGATGAAATTATCCGGTCCGTTGGCTTTCGGATGATCCAACGGATAATCGCTGGAAACCAGAAGTATCGGCTGCGTTATCGCGCTAAAATAAAAACCGAGCGCCGCCGCGGTATACGCCAGGGTATCGGTGCCGTGCGTCACGATAACGCCGTCATACTGTTCCGGCTGTTCCGATTCGATGGCATCGATGATCATTTTCCAGGCGGCGGGAGCCAGATTTTCGCTTAGGATACGGACCGGCTCTATGGTCTTGAACCTGATATGCCGACGATCAGGATATCGCCGCTCAAATTCGCCGATCAACCTGAACGGAGCCGCACCCGACGGTTTTATCGTTCCGTCAGCAGCAATTGAACCGATCGTGCCGCCGGTAAATACAACCAGAATATTTTTCATAGAATACTGTACAATTTTTGCAGATTTTAACGAATATAAAGTAATCAACGCCCCAAAACCAGCCTCTTTATGAAAATCTCAATCATCGTCGCGATGTCAAGCAACCGGGTTATCGGTCTCGATAACAAAATGCCGTGGCATCTGCCGGCCGACCTTAAACGATTCAGAAAAATCACGATGGGCTCGCCGATCCTGATGGGCCGAAAAACCTTCGAATCGATCGGCCGGCCGCTGCCCGGCCGCACCAATATCATCCTCAGCAGAAATCCGGCCTACAGCCAGGAGGGCTGCGTGGTCGTCAATGATCTTGATACCGCGATATGGACAGGCTGCCGTATTGCCGGTGAAATCTTTGTCATCGGCGGCTCGGACCTTTACCAATTGCTGCTGCCGAGAGCGACCGCGATTTATCTGACCGAAATAAGACAGGAATTCCCGGGCGACACTTTTTTCCCGGAGCTGGACACGAACGAATGGTCAGAGGTGGAACGCGAAGATATCGATGATGACGCCGAAGTTGGTTTCAGCTACAGCTTTGTGCGGTTGGGTCGGAAAACATAAACCCATTGCATTAAAAAAAGGATTATCTACTCTTGTAGATTGGGCTGGAAGGATGAGCATTTGGAGTTATCCCTATCTGTCTATCATGCATAAAATGTTGGTTATCCCGTTTAATTACAAATTATCCAAGGGGCTCGTCACACCCTTGCCGCCCTTGTTGATTACATGCGTGTAAATCATTGTGGTGCTCACATCCGAGTGTCCGAGCAATTCCTGAACCGTGCGAATGTCGTAACCGCCTTCCAACAAATGGGTTGCAAACGAATGCCGGAAGGTATGCGGCGTCGCCGCTTTGGTCAAGTCCGCATCGCGCGCCGCCTGCTTCACCGCCCGCTGTATCGCCTGCTCCTGCACATGATGACGGCGAACTTCGCCGCTCCTGGGATCGGTCGACAGTTTTGCGGCCGGAAACACATACTGCCAGCCCCATTCTTTGGCCGCATTGGGATACTTCCGCTCCAGCGCATGCGGCATATACACCGAACCAAACCCCTGCACCAAATCGCTCTGATGCACTTCCCGCACTTTCTGCAAGTGAGCCTGCAGCGGCTGAACCAGAGAAACCGGCAACATCGTCACCCGGTCCTTAAAGCCCTTGCCGTCGCGGATCAAAATTTCCTTGCGTTTCATGTCGACATCCTGAACCCTGAGCCGCAAACACTCCATGATCCGCATGCCGGTACCGTACAAGAGACTGGCAATCAGCCAGTTCGTACCGTTCAAGCGAGACAAAATCGCCTGGATTTCTTCGCGATTCAACACCACCGGCAAACGCTTGGGGGCCTTAGCCTGTTCGACATTATCCAGCCACGGCAATTCGACAGCGAGCACTTCCTTATATAAAAATAAAAGGGCGCAACGCGCCTGATTCTGAGTGGAAGCCGAGACCCGGCCGTTGACGGCCAAATGAGTCAAAAACTGCTCCACTTCCTGCGCCCCCATCTCTCGCGGATGGCGCTTGCCGAAATGCAAAATATAGCGTTTAATCCAGTCCGTATAGGCCTGTTCGGTGCGGATGCTGTAGTGTTTCAGGCGGATTTTGTCTCTTACCTGATCGAGCAACTTAGGCGGCTGCCCAGAAATACTATTTGACGGGTCTTGCATAATTTTTAGGATATGATAAATTTCACCATATGAATGAATTTTATAGAATTCTAGTTTTATTGAATTATTTAAGCAACCCTTTGACGCAATATTTTGCGTCATTTAGGATGGCTAATTGTAGTTAGGCTTCAAAATGAGAACCGCATTTTTCGCTTTGTTTTTCTTTTTGAATTGTTTTTCTTGTGTGGCTTATACAGCAGAACCGCAATTTATTTCTATGGTTTCTCTCGTGGCTGATCCGCAACGATACGATGGACAGTTTGTTCGAGTCATTGCGTTTTTGTATCTCGAATTTGAAGGTAACGTCCTATACCCTCATAAAGAAGACTACGAACGTACCATTATTCCAAATGGTGTTTGGGTTTCTCTTACTGATCAGCAAAAGATTAATGCGAAAAAACTGAGCAATAGTTATGTAATTGTCGAAGGCATGTTCAGTTCTAAAGAGAAAGGACATATGGGCATGTGGTCCGGCTCACTACAAGAAATCAACAGGCTTGAAAAATGGCAAAGTTATCGCAAATAAGGAACGCACTCCTAGAGCATGGTGTTAGGTCTTGCTGTCATGCATTTGGCCTAACATGGCGCTCAACCGGAGCGCGGTTATAATGCGGTTTTGTTTATTCAGCTTTCCGGGCCGCGCCCGGTTAGCTTTACGTTAGGCATATCTAGACCAGACTGATGACGATTGATAAAGATGACTGGCGATTGAGTTTTGGCAAGGAACCCTCCTTCTATAGCCAATGCAAGTGGTCTCTGAAGAAATGGACAATAACTCGTCCGCACTGGGATCATGATCATTGCGAGTTCTGTTGGCAGAAAATTTCTGACATGGACAGCTCGGACATTCAACCCGAGGGCTGGACTGATGACGAAGAAACTTATTGGGTTTGCAAGTCGTGTTTTGAGAATTTCAAGGAAATGTACCAGTGGAACTTGAAATAAGTAAGCCTAACATTGCGCTCAACCGGAGCGCGGTTACAATGCGGTTTTATTTTTTCAGCCTTCCGGGCCGCGCCCGGTTAGCTCTACGTTATATGTCATGAATAAGTACCGCGTATTACTCAATGGCCGCAATTTTGTTCTAGACCTTGGTGAGGGTCTCGCACCGCATGGCTTTTTTACCACGCGATTTGTTGAGTCTAATACGCTAAATGATGCGGAACTCAAAGCCGTAGCATCTGTTCGAAAGCGCGAAGAAATAATGCCTATGCTATGTAACTCACCAGATGCGCCGCCAATGCTATTCGCAGAAGAAATTGAGGAAATTGACAGCTTCGATGGCATTGAGAACCTTGAGCAAGGCATCATCTGGTATGGAGAGAATGCCGATAAATGACACATAACCCTGCGCTCAAGCGGGACGGTCGCTATCGCGCTCGCCCCTTATCTTCACGTTATGTTTCCTCCACTACCGCACAGTGAGCTGCTTAAATGATTGACGAAGAGCATTTGCAGGAGCTACTCAAAGTCAAAGACGGCCATCTCTTTCGTCGTGAGGGACAAGAGTTGGAATTTAAAGAGCAATTCAGCCTTGCTGGCCTTGCTGATTACTTCAGGGACTTTGCTGCATTCTCTAACAATCGCGGCGGTTTGCTGGTGTTTGGAGTAAAGGATGCTCCTAGGTTGCCTACTGGGCTTAGCGCTCAGTCTTTTCAGCAGTTCAATAAAATTGACCCCGAAAAAATAACAGGATATTTGCTGGAAATATTCTCCGCTGACATCCGATGGGATCAAGCGGCATTCACAATCGACGGAAAGCACTTCGGCGTTTTTCAAATCGAAGAAGCACGAATAAAACCTATCATTGCGAAGAAAGACGAAG